>NZ_JBHRTR010000025.1:97299-176238 GCF_042646425.1 Marinibaculum pumilum | reverse complement strand
GCCCCCGCCGCCCTGCGGCGGGGGCTTTTTCGTGGCCTGTGCCCATGTCGCCGGCTTCGCCTGACAAAGTTGTGGGGCGGGAGTGATCCGGCATCAAGCTGCTGACGCATGAAATGTAGATCAGAAGTAATATTTCCTTTTCATTCAGAATAACTTTCTTTCATTGTCAGAAACATACAGCAATATCTGTGCCAGCATCGCGCGTGCGGCTGTCGCTTGTTTGACCGGTGGAATCTCGCGTGGTACAGATCATTGATCATGCAGACAGATCATTGATCATGCAGGCAGTCGAGGCGCTGCGTTGCTTTTCAGTCCAGAAATGCGGTCATGGAAGCGGAAAAAGCAGAGAAAATATCTGTAAGCAATCTTTTCAAGGTATTCGGATCCGAGCCTGAGAAAGCCCTGGATCTTTACAAACAGGGTCTGTCGAAGGAGCAGATTCTGGAGAAGACGGGGCAGACGATCGGTGTGATCGATGCGAATTTTACCGTCTATGAGGGCGAGATCTTCGTGGTCATGGGGCTGTCCGGGTCGGGCAAGTCCACCCTGGTGCGCCTGCTGAACCGGCTGATCGAGCCGACCGCCGGCTCCGTCGTCGTCGACGGCATCGACGTCACCGCGGCCGATGCGGACTCCCTGATCGACATCCGGCGCCATCGCATGAGCATGGTGTTCCAGTCCTTCGCGCTTTTCCCGCATCTGACGGTCCTGCAGAACACCCTGTTCGGCCTCGAGCTTGCCGGCGTGCCCTCCGCGCAGCAGCAGGAGAAGGGTCGCGAGGTGCTGGAGCAGGTGGGGCTGTCGCCCTGGGCGGATGCCTATCCGGACGAGCTGTCGGGCGGCATGAAGCAGCGGGTCGGCCTGGCGCGGGCGCTGGCCAACGACCCGGGCATCCTGCTGATGGACGAGGCCTTCTCCGCCCTCGATCCGCTGATCCGGGCGGAGATGCAGGACGAGCTGATGAAGCTGCAGTCCGCCTTCCAGAAGACCATCGTGTTCATTTCCCACGACCTGGACGAGGCGACCAAGATCGGCGACCGGATCGCGGTGATGGAGGGCGGCAAGATCGCTCAGATCGGCACCCCGGACGAGATCCTGACCAATCCCGCAAACGACTATGTCCGCTCCTTCTTCCGGGGCGTCGACATTTCCCAGGTGCTGACCGCCGGCGACATCGCCCGCAAGACGCAGGTCACCGTGCTGGACCGCCAGCGCACCGGCCTACGCGCGGCGCTGAGCCGGCTGCAGGAATATGAACGGCAGCATGGCTATGTGGTCGATCGCGGGCAGCGCTTCCACGGCGTCGTTTCCGTGGAATCCCTCAGCCGGGAGCTGAAGGCGGCAGAGCCCGATCTGCACCGCGCGATGCTCACCGACGTGGAGCCGATCCCGGCCAGCACGACGATCTCCGACATCGTCGGCCGCATCGCCGAAAGCCCCTACGGCCTGCCCGTCGTGGATGAGAAGCAGACCTATCTTGGGGTGATCTCGAAGACGACGCTGCTGCAGGCTTTCGACAAGGAGACGGACCTGCACCCCGGCGATGAGGGCGCGGCCGCCGATCCGGCCACACCGCAGCCCTCTGCGCCGGATACCAACCAGCAGGCCGCGCCATGACAGAGATGCAGATCGCCCAGGCGGACACCTCCAGCGACAATCCCAGTGACAATCCCTGGGGGCAGACTGGCGAGGCGGCGGCGCCTGCCGCGGAGGATACCGGCGCCGGCTGGCTCGACCAGGCCGGACCGGCACCGGAAGAGCCGGCTTTCTCCATCCTCGATCCCTTTGCCGAAACGATCCTGCCGGTGGGCAGCTGGGTGGATAGCGGGCTCGCCTGGCTGGTCGACAATTTCCGCCCGGTGTTCCAGGCGATCCGCTGGCCGATCGACCTCCTGCTGCAGGCCATGGAGGGGCTGCTGACCGGCCTGTCGCCGTGGATCGTGCTGGTGGTGATCGGCCTCGGCGCCTGGCAGCTCGCCGGCGGCCGGCTTGCCATCGGCGCCCTGATCTCGATGGTGGTCATCGGCCTGGTCGGCGCCTGGGAAGAGGCGATGGTCACCCTGTCGCTGGTGCTCACCTCCGTCGTCTTCTGCATCATCATCGGGCTGCCGACCGGGATCTGGCTGGCGCGCAGCGATCGCGCCGCCACCGCCATGCGGCCGTTCCTGGACGCCATGCAGACGACGCCGGCCTTCGTCTACCTGGTGCCGATCGTGATGCTGTTCGGCATCGGCAACGTGCCCGGCGTCGTCGTCACCATCATCTTCGCCCTGCCGCCGCTGATCCGGCTGACCAATCTGGGCATCCGCCAGGTGCCGCCGGACCTGGTGGAGGCGGCGGTCTCCTTCGGCGCCTCGCCGCGCCAGCTGCTCTACAAGGTGCAGCTCCCGATGGCGATGCCGACGATCATGGCCGGGGTGAACCAGACCCTGATGCTGGCCCTGTCGATGGTGGTGATCGCCTCCATGATCGCGGTCGGCGGGCTGGGCCAGATGGTGCTGCGCGGCATCGGCCGCCTGGACATGGGCCTGGCGGTGACCGGCGGCGTCGGCATTGTGATCCTGGCGATCATCATCGACCGGATCACCCAGTCGCTCGGCCGCCCGCAGCGGGAGAAGGGCTATCGCCACTGGACCGAGACCGGTCCCGCCGCGCTGGTCATGCGTGTCACGCGCGGCCGGGCCGCCGCCAACCGCCCCGCGGCCGCGGCCGGCGGGGAAGGCACCGCGGGATCGGTGCCGCAGCAGTCCGGCTCGACCGGATCTGCCTGAGAGAGAGCGAGCTGCCGGGGCGGCCGGAAGGCATTGCCGGCCGGATCGCCGCGGCGCTCACCTGTTCTTCGAGAGAGAGGAAGGAATGCCATGTCCATGGAACTGACCGACCATTCCGCCGGCCGTTCGGCTTTTGGCCGGCTGGCCCGCGGCGCGATCGGTGCCGCCGCCGGCCTCGGCCTGGCGCTGGCTGCCAGCGCCGCTTCGGCTGACCACCACATGCCCGGCAAGGGCGTGGAGGTGCAGCCGATCAAGAGCTCGATCGCCGAGGAAACCTTCCAGACCCTTCTGGTGATGAAGGCGCTGGAGCAGCTGGGCTATGAGGTGCAGCCGATCAAGGAGATCGAGTACGCCACCGGCCATGTCGCGCTGGCCAACGGCGACGCCACCTTCATGGCGGACCATTGGGACCCGCTGCATGTCGACTTCTACGAGAATGCCGGCGGCGACGCGAAGCTCTATCGCGAAGGTGTCTATTCCCCGGGCGCGCTGCAGGGCTACCTGATCGACAAGAAGACCGCCGACGCGCACAACATCACCACCGTCGACCAGCTGAAGGATCCGGAGATCGCGAAGCTGTTCGACGCCGATGGCGACGGCAAGGCCGACCTGGCCGGCTGCAACCCCGGCTGGGGCTGCGAGAAGGTGATCGAGCATCACCTGGATGCCTATGACCTGCGCGACACGGTGGAGCACAAGCAGGGCCAGTATTCGGCGATCATCGCCGACACGATCTCGCGCCACAATCAGGGCGAGCCGATCCTGTACTACACCTGGACCCCGTACTGGGTCTCCGGCGTTCTGGTCCCGGGCAAGGACGTGACCTGGCTGCAGGTGCCGTTCAGCTCCCTGCCGGGCGCCCGCAAGGATGTCTCCACCAAGCTGCCGGACGGCCGCGACTATGGCTTCCAGGCGAACAACCAGCGCATCGTCGCGAACAAGGAGTTCGCGGAAGAGCATCCGGACGCCGCGAAGCTGTTCTCCGTCATGAAGCTGTCGTCCAACGACATCTCCGCCCAGAACAAGCGGATGCGCGACGGCGAGAATTCGGCCGAGGCGATCGAGCGTCATGCCGATGCCTGGATCAAGGCGAACCAGGCGAAGTTCGACAAGTGGGTCGCCGAGGCTCGCGAGGCGGCGAAGGGTAGCTGATCCGTCATTGCCGCCACGCCGGGGCCGAAGCCCCGGGATGAGATGAGGGGCCCCCGCCGCGCCTGCGGTGGGGGCCCCTTTGCTTTGTGCGGCGCTTTGTGCGGTGCCGGTCTCAAGCCGGGGCGGCGTTCATCCATCCGATCCCGGGGCGGCGCACGAGGGATCGACCGCGCAGTCAATCCGGTCGATGCAGCTCTGATCCGCCGCCAGGCGGCAGGCCTGACCGGGAGGCACCGTCGAACTGCCAGGCCAGGACATGCCAGCGGCAGTCATCGTCCGGCTCCCCTTCGTGCCGAGGAAATGCGGGCAGAACTCCCGTCGCAGGCCCATCCCCATGCCGCTGACCGGCCGCGCTTCCCGGATCGCCTGGCGCAGCAGCGCGACCTTCTCGTCCTCGGTCATCGCGGCAGCGCCCCCGCCGCTGCGAACGGGAATGCCGGCACCGGCTGCACTGCGTTCACCGAGAAGGTCACCTGCAGCGCCGCCGCCGGCGGGGCCGATGGCAGGCGGACGGGGGAGATTTCCGGATCGCGCCCGGCGCACCAGAGCGGCGGCCAGTCCATCCGCTCCGCGCCGCGGGCGCCGCCGCCTGCCATCGACTGCCAGGGGCCGTCAGCCAGACGCGCCAGGATGCCGCCGGGCCCGCCGCCGGTATGCACCGCGATCTCGATCTCGAACCCCGGCGGCACCGCGAAGGGAGCCACCCATGTCTGCGCGCCTTCACAGGGCAGAGGGATCAACCGCAGCACCGGCCGTCCCTCGCCGCCGATATCGATGCGCAGGATGGCGGCGGCCTCGTCCTCCCGCCAGGCATAGACCAGGGGTAGGGATTCACCCGGCGCAGGCCGGCTGCCGGCGATCCGCCAGGTCAGCCAGTGGGCGGTGTCGGGTCCCTGGCGCCAGCCCTCGGGTGCGGCGATCTCCCTGGGCGCCGCGGTCAGCGTCTCGTCTTGCAGCAGGCTGCGACCCGGCGGCACCGGCCAGTCGAGCCATTCGTCCAGCCGGCCCTGCAGGTCCAGCTTGCGGATCGCGAAGGCCCCGTCGCGCAGCTCCAGCAGGACCAGATGGGCATCTTCCACGACCCCCGGCATCGCGCCGCCCGGGCCGTAGAGGGTGCCGGCCCCGCCCGTGCAGATCTGCAGCAGGCCGTCGGCGACCTGCAGGTCGAAGGCGATGACATGGCTGCACAGATAGGCGGCCACCCCGGCCTTGCGCATCATGGCGAGGGCCTGTTCCGCCGCATCCGGCGCCACCCGCCACATCGGAAAGCGGCGATAGCCGTTGACCGGCAGCATCGGATGATGGCCGCAGACCAGCAGCGGCCTCCGGCCGGCGAGCGCCTGCAGGGCTTCCGCCAGGAAATCCAGGTCGATCCGCGCCTTGCCGCGATTCTCGGGATCGGCGGTGCCCAGCAGCACCGCGCCGCCATCGCCCAGGGTCACGGCATGGTTCAGGCCGCGGCGCAGGACCAGGCCGGGGATCTCGCCCTCCAGCATCAGCTGCCGGTAGATCGCGGCACTGGCCTGGTCGTAGACCGTGTGGTTGCTGGGCACGTGGAGGATCGGTGCAAAGCCGCCGGCCAGCGGCGCGAGTTCGTGCTCCAGGAAATGCCGCCATTGCGCGCGCAGGGTATCCGGGTCGCAATAGCCGTCGACATGGTCGCCCAGGTAGATGCAGCCATCGGCCCAGCCGGCATGGCCCAGCGCCACATCCGACAGCTGCCGCAATCGTGCCTCATGCGGCCCGCCGGGCACGCCGCTGCAACTGTCGCCAAGCACCACGAGGCGCATGTCCTGATCCTTTTCCGTCTGCGGTTGGTCCTGCCGGCCCGCCTTCTGCCAGCTTCAATCCGGCCGCCGGCTGGGCTACGGTTCGCACCGTACCGGGGCGCCGACAGGGGGTTTGCGTGGCAGACAGGAAAGCCGATGACGGGCAGCCGCTGTGGCTCATGGCGGTGCTGGGGATTCTGGTCGGTGTCGTGGCGGGCTTCGGGGCCTGGATCTTCCGCCTGCTGATCGGGCTGGTGCACAATCTGCTGTTCCTGGGCGAACCGCAGCTCTACTACGACGCCAACCTGCACACGCCGGCGGGGCCGTTCGGCGCCGCCATCATCCTGGCGCCGGTGATCGGCTCCGTCGTCGTTACCTTCCTGGTCAAGACCTTCGCGCCCGAGGCCAAGGGCCATGGCGTGCCGGAGGTGATGGACGCGATCCACTACAATGACGGCCGCATCCGGCCGCAGGTCGCGGTCGTGAAGTCGATCGCCTCCGCCGTCTCGATCGGCTCGGGCGGTTCGGTCGGCCGCGAAGGCCCGATCATCCAGATCGGCGCCGCCTTCGGCTCCACCCTGGGGGCGATTTTCCGCCTGCCGCCACGGCAGAAGATCATCCTGATCTGTGCCGGTGCGGGCGGCGGCATCGCCGCGACCTTCAACGCGCCGCTGGGCGGCGTGCTGTTCGCGATCGAACTGCTGCTGCTGTCGGTCAACGCGCGTTCCCTGCTGCCGGTGGCGCTGGGCACCATGACCGCGACCTATATCGGCCGCTGGCTGCTTTCCACCCACCCCTCCTTCGACGTGCCCGACCTGGTGATCCCCGACTTCCATCTGGTTCAGGGCTGGGGCCTGGTTCTGTTCCTGCCGCTGGGCCTGATCATGGGGCTGGTCTGCTGGATCTTCGTGCGCGGCATCTACTGGGCGGAAGACCGCTTCGACAACCTGATCCGCAACGACTATCTGCGCCACGCGCTGGGCATGCTGGCGGTCGGCGTGATGATCTGGCTGATGCTGCGCTTCGCCGGCAACTACTACATCCAGGGCGTCGGCTATGCGGCGATCATGGACATCCTTCAGGGTGCGCTGTCGGACCCGCTGTTCCTGCTGCTGCTGTTCGTCCTGAAATTTGTCGCGACCTGCCTGACCCTCGGCTCCGGCGGTTCCGGCGGCGTCTTCTCGCCGTCGCTGTTCATGGGCGCGACGGTCGGGGCCGCGTTCGGGATGGGCTGCCATGAACTGTTCCCGGCCCTGGCGATTGCCATTCCTGTCTTTGCCATCGCCGGCATGGCGGCGGCCGTCGGCGGCACCACCGGCGCGGTCCTGACCGCGTCGGTGATGGTGTTCGAGATGACCCTGGACCAGCGCGCGATCCTGCCGATCGTGGTCACCGTCGTCATCGCCTATGCGCTGCGCAAGTACCTGTCGCCCGACAGCATCTACACCCTGAAGCTGCGCCGCCGCGGCCATGTCGTGCCCGAAGGCCTGCAGGCGGCGGTCGACGACGCACGGGCCGTGCGCCATGCGATGAGCGACCGCTACCGCATGGCGCGCCCCGACGCGCTGGCCGTGCCGGGACGCGAGCCGGTGGTGGTGGAGCGTGATGGCACCATTGTCGGTGTGGTGCCGCCGCTGCCGGACGGCAGCAGCCGGCCAGTCGGCGACCTGCCGATGGCGCGGCTGGTCTTCGTCCCGCCGGAGGCGCCGCTGGTCGCCACCCAGCGCGAGATGCACCGGGAGGGCGCCGACTATGCCCTGGTGCTGAAGGCGCCGGGGCAGAAGCGCGCCGCCGACATCGTCGGCATCCTGGGCCCGGTGGAGATCGCCGCCTGTACCTGCCGGACGGCGCGCCTGCTGTAGGCCGCGGCCGCCGCCGGGCTGTGGTTCAGAACCGCATCGTCAGTTCGCCAAGGCGCTTGGTCAGCTTGCGGTTCTCGGCATAGTCGACCGGCACCGCGACGATCGCCGGGCCGGGCTGCAGGAAGGCCTCCTGCAGGGCGGGGACCAGTTCCTGCGGGCTCTGCACCGTCTTGCCCCAGCAGCCGAACGCCTTCGCAAGCAGCTCGAAATCGGGATTGTTGAAGGCGAGGTCGGAATGGCGGCCGTCGAAATGGTTCTGCTGCTTCCACTTGATCAGCCCGTACTCGCCGTCCAGCCAGACCATGATGACGACGTTCAGCTTCAGCCGGGCGGCGGTCTCGATGTCGTGGATGTTCATCATCACGCCGGCATCGCCGCAGATCGCCAGCACCTTGGCCTCGGGATGCGCGAACTTGGCCCCGATCGCGCCGGGCAGGGCGAAGCCCATCGAGCAGAAGCCGTTGGAGATCAGGCAGGTATTGGGCTCGTCGCACTGGTAGTAGCGGGCGATCCACATCTTGTGGGCGCCGACATCCGACAGCAGTATGTCCGACGGACCCAGGAATTCCCGCACATCCCACAGGATTTTCTGCGGCTTCATGGGGAAGGCGGCATCGTCCTTCTCCATCGCGAAATCGTCCAGGATCGTGCGTCGCAGCGGCGCCCAGCGACCGATGTCGTGCAGCGGCAGCCGGCCTTCACACTTGCGGTTCAGCGCCTCGTTGATCTGCCACAGCGCGTCGGCGACATCGGACACCACCTCGACCTCGACCGGATAGTCCTGGTCCACCTCCGCCGGGGAATAGTCGATGTGCAGGACCTTCTTGTTGCCCGACCGGTCCCAGGCGCGCGGGGCATATTCCACCAGGTCGTAGCCGATCGCGATCACCAGGTCGGCCTGGTCGATCGCCAGGTTGGCATGGTCGCCGCCCTGCAGGCCGATGGTGAACAGGCAGTGCTGGTCGCCCCGCGGCACCGCGCCCTTGCCCATGAAGGTGTTGATCACCGGAATGCCGGTCTTGCGCGCGAAGCGGCGCAGCTGCCGGGCGGCATGCTTCCGCACCGAGCCGTTGCCCGCCAGGATGATCGGGTTCTCCGCCGCCGTAATCAGCTCGACCGCGGCATCCACGGCCTTCCAGTCGGCGGCCGGCCGGCGCACCTCGTCCGGCCGGATCGGTTCGCCGGTGACCTCCGCCGCGGCGACATCCTCCGGCAGCTCGATCAGGCAGGGGCCCGGCTTCTCCGTCTCCGCCAGCTTGAACGCCTTGCGCACGATCTCCGGCACGTTTTCCGGCCGCATCACGCTCTGCGACCATTTCGTGATCGGCCGGTACATGGACACGGTGTCCATGTTCTGGTGGCTCTCCTTGTGCAGGCGCTCGGTCTCCGCCTGGCCGACGATGGCGACCACCGGGGAGCGGTCCAGATGCGCGTCGGCGATGCCGGTCACCAGGTTCGTCGCGCCGGGGCCGAGGGTCGCCAGGCAGACCCCGGCCTTGCCGGTCAGCCGGCCATAGGCATCCGCCATGAAGGCGGCCGCCTGTTCGTGCCGGCAGAGGACGAAGCGGATCCGGCTGTCCAGCAGCGAGATCATCAGGTCCGCATTCTCTTCGCCCGGCAGGCCGAAGATATGCTCGACACCCTCCGCCTCCAGCGCGCGGACGAACAGGTCCGATCCCTTCATCATCTGCCCCTTTCCGGTTTTTCCTCGTCCTGCCGGCCGTGATCGGCGGCAGGCTTTGTTTCTTCCGGCGCCTCCCGCTGCAGGCGCTTGCCCTCCAGCTGGCGCTGCATGCGCTCGGCCTCCGCCGCCGTGCTGCGGCGGTCCGTACCGCTGCGGCCGAAATGCAGGCGGTTGGCTTCCGCCTTGGCGGCAGCCTCCTGCCGGGCACGCCCCTTGCGGTAACGCTTCAGATTGACCAGGTCGCCCATAGACACTTGCCCACCGCACAAAAAATAGATTCGCGCCGTCGCGCGCTGCCCTGGCCCGCGGCGGGCTGCCCCCCGATCGCACGCCCGGGGTCACTTGCCCTGAAGCGACTTGCCCCGTATACGCGACTGCTGGGCTGCGGCTGTGGGCGGCCCCGAAGACGGTGCATGCCGGACGTCGATCCGGCGCGCAGGCGGCAGTCTAGCGGAGAGGCGGGCCCGCCGGCCAGACGTCGTGCCGGCGGATGTCGGCCGCTTCGCTGCAGCCGACCGGCCGGCCGGCCGTCGGGCGGGGCGGCGGCAGATCGGGATTGGACGCGGGCAGGCAGGCGTGAGGAAATCTGCGCCGGCGGGTGCGGGCGGTATCGGGCAGCGCCTGTCGTGCCGGCAGCGGAACGCGCCGACGGGAGAACCCATGGTCTCAAGTGGCGCGGCAGCGCATGCGGGCCGGATGACGGGCGGCCGCCTCCGGGCGGACCGCGGGTAGGGCGGCCGATGCGCTGGTTTCTCGGCACCGTTGCAACCCTCCTGCTGGTCCTGGCCGTCGGCGCCCTGGTGGCACCGCGCCTGATCGAATGGAACGACTATCGCGGCCGGATCGCCGACGCGTTCGCGCAGCGCACGGGTCTGCAGGCGGAGATCGGCGGCGACCTGCACATGGTGCTTCTGCCGCGGCCGACCTTGTTCGCCGCCGATGTCCGGCTTTCTGCGCCCGGCGATCCGGCCGGCCCGCTGGCCACCGTGCCGGCATTGCGCGCCGAACTGGATCCCCTTTCCCTGGCCGCCGGCAATGTCGAGCCGCGCACGATCGCACTGGAGGCGCCCGACATCAGGCTGCGCCTCGGGGAGCGGGGCCTGGCGGACGCCACGGCATTGTCGGAGCGGCTGCTGGCCGTCGGGGAGAGCCGGCTGCAGAACCTGGCGGTTGCCGATGCGCGCCTGACGGTCGTGCAGGACGGCCGGCCGCTTGCGACCTTTGCCGGTATCGACCTCGCCTTCGCCGCGCCCGGGGCGGAGCGCCCCGGCAGCCTGCAGCTTGAAGGGCGCTGGGACGAGGTGCCGTTCAACGCGACCCTGGAGGTCGGTGCCCTGCCGGCCTCCGGCCAGACGACCCTGCGCGGCCGTGGCGAACTCGCCGGCGGCCTGGCCCAGATCAGCTATGGCGGGGCGCTCACCATCGTGCCCGAAGCCGCCGCGCCGCGCAGCGGCGGCGCGGCCGACCTCTCCACCGAAGGCCAGCTGAATGCGACGGTCCGCGATCCCGCGGCGCTGCTCTCGTTGCTCTGGCCGCAGGACGAGGATGGCCGGCAGATCCCGCACGAGCCGCTGACCCTGGCCGCCCGGCTTATCGCGGAACCCGGCTCCCTGGTCGTCAACAACCTGGATCTGCGCTGGGGGCGGACCACGATCGGCGGTGCGGCGGCGGCGATCGTCGGGCCGCCGGTCGACCTGAACCTGACCCTGCAGGTAGCAGGGCTCGACCTGGACCTGCTGGCACCGGTGGCCGCGCGGCTTCTGCCGGCGGTCGACGGCACCCTGTCGCTGCCGGCCTCCGACCGGATCACCTTCGACATCGCCGCCACCGCCCTGCGGTACCGGCAGAGCGTGGTCCGCAGGCTGCAGGTCGCCGGCGTCCTGGAGCAGGGCGTGCTGGACCTGCAGGAGTTGCAGGCGGATCTGCCCGGCAGCGCCACGCTTGCGGCCGGCGGGCGCCTCCTCACGCCGGGCGAACTGCCGGAATTCAACGGGCATCTCGTCGTCGAGTCGGCCGATGCGCGGCGCACTCTCGGCTGGCTCGGGGTGGACGAGGCGCTGCTGCCGGCCGCGGCACCGCGACGGCTGCGGGCGGAGGCGGACCTGGCGCTCGACGCCGGGCTGTGGCGGGTCCTGGACCTGGCGGTAGAGATGGACGGCACGTCGCTGCAGGGCGGCATCGCCCTGCGCCCGGCCGGGCGACCGTCGTTCAGCGCCAATCTCCGCCTCGGCCACCTGCACCTGGACCCCTGGATGCCGGTTCTGGGCCATGTCCTGTCGCAGGCCGCCGACAGGGGCACAGCCGGCGCGGCTGCGGCCAGCCGCGCGGTCGGTGAACGGCTGGCCGACCTTGCGGGCCTGCTGGCCGGAGTGGACAGCAATCTGCGCCTCTCCCTGCGCGACATCGCCTGGCAGGACAGCCAGCTGTCGGAAGGAAATCTCGACCTCACCCTGGTGCGGGGCGAACTGTCCCTGACACGCGCGGTGGGGGTGCTGGGCGACGGGCTGCGCACCGAACTCTCTGGCGCGGCGGCGGTCGCGGAGGATGGCGGTGGCCTGGACTACGACCTCAAGGTCGAGGCGGCGGGCCAGAATCTTTTCGACCAGCTGCAGCGTCTCGTGCCGGTGCTGCTTCCCGGGGCCGGAACCGTTCCCGCCCCGGGGGCCGCGGACGAGGCTGCCGCGGCGCCCGGGCAGGCCGTGCCGCCCGCCGGCCCCTCCCGGCTGGCGCTGCGGCTGGGCGGCGATGCCCGTCAGGCGCTGCTGCGCGACCTGGTCTTCGACCTGCCCGGCGCGCGGCTGACCGGCCGGGGCACCTTGGGCCTGACCGCGCCGGTTCCCACCCTGGTGGCGGATATCGCCTGGCAGGTGCGCGATCCCCGGCGCTTCGCCAGCCGCTTCGCGAACCGGCTGGGTGGCGGCGACCTGCTGCTGTACCGGCAGCCGTCGAGCGGCGCGGCGACCCTGACCGTCGACGCCGGCACCCTCGGCATCAGCGGGCTGATACTGGAGCTGCCCGCCCTGACAGCGACGGCGGAGGGTCGACTCAACCGGACCGGCACGCCGCGGGACTTCGACCTTCGGATCGGCCTGCAGGCGGATTCTCCCGGTGCCCTGCTGGATGCCGCCGGCCTGCCTGTGGGCGAGAGCGCAGGGAGCGGGATCGCCGCTGCCGGTCCGGTCTCCCTGATCGCCCATGTGAACGGAACGCCGGCAGAGCTCCAGCTTCAGGAGGCGCGACTGACCTACGGGGCCGCGGTGCTGCAGCTGGACGGGACCGGCAGCCTGCAGCCGGCCCCCGGTCTGGCGGGCCGGCTTTCCCTGAGCGCGCCGGAACTGGCACCGCTGCTGGCGGGCACCGGACTGACCGCGCGCGCCGGCGCGGATGGCAGGCCGCTGGGCCATGTCGCGATAGCGGCCGACTACCGGCTGACCGACAGCGCCCTGCAGATCGAGGGGCTGAAGGGGCGGGCCGGCCCGACCGAGGTCGATGCCGCCCTGGCGCTGGAATGGGCGGGGGCCGCCCCGGTGCTGCTGCTCGACATCGGACTGGCGGGCCTGCCGCTGGACCGCCTGCAGCCCGGCAGGCCCGCCGCATTGTTCGCCGGCATCCTGGCCGGCCAGGCGGAGTCCGCGCATCGCGGCCGCGCCCCCTATGCCGCCGGTGCGGACCTGGCCGAGGCGGCGGGCCGCCTGCGCGACCGGCTGCGCCTGGACCTGGCCCTGTCGGCGACGGCGATCAGCGCCGGCGACGGCCTGTTCGAGGACGGGCGCCTGGAGCTTCAGGTCCGCGAACAGGAACTGACCCTGGAGGTCCTGGAGGGCCGCCTCGCCGGTGGGCGGATCGCCGCCACCGGACGGGTGGATGCCCGGGGCCTGCCCGCCCTTTCGCTGCAGGCAGAGGTGGAGGCGGTGGATGCCGCCGCCCTTGTCGACCGGCTGACCGGGCTGCAGGGCATCACTGGCCGGACCGACGGCCGGTTGCGCCTGCGCACCGCCGGGACCACCGCCGATGCGATGCTCGACCGACTTTCCGGCCAGGTCGATGTGACGATGACGGATGGCCGGATGGCGGGGATCGACATCGCGGCCATCGCCGCGATGCTGGACCGCACGCCGCCCGAGGTGCCGCCGCCCGGTGCGCTCGCCGCGGCGCTGGGCGTGCCGGATGCCGATGCCGCCGGCGGCCCCGCCCCCGCCCCCGATGACCGCGCAACCGCTTTCGAAACCCTGTCCGGCCAGCTGTTCCTGGAGAGCGGCGTGCTGCGCCTGCAGCATGTCGCCGCCGCGCTGGCCGAAGGCATTGCCAGCTGGCACGGCTCCGTCGACCTGCCGGCGGAGCGCCTGGACCTGACCGGCACCTTCCGCCTGGCCGCCTGGCCCGAGGCGCCGGCGATCGAGCTGGAGATGGAGGGGCCGTTCGCCGACCTGCAGCGCCGGGCGCTGACCGACGCCATGCGCCAGTATCTGGCGGGCCGGGCCGCCGCCGCCCGGATCAGCGCGCCGGTGCGTGAACCGATGCCGGCCGAAGCCGCCCCGCCGGACGAGTCCCCGGCTGACCCGCCGTCACCGCCCCAGCCGCAGTCCGCCGCGCCGGGCGCTGCGTCCGGCGGGGACGAGGCAGCCGCGGATGCGTCAGTGCCGCCTGCCGGCCCGTCCGAAGACGTGGGGCCTGGCGGTACAGCCGGGACCGATGAGGCGGCCCCGGGCAACGGCATGCCGGAGGAGGCAGCGCCGTCGTCGTCCGGAACGCCCGCGCCGGCCCCGACCCCGGCCCCGACCCCGGCCGCACCCTCGGATTCATGATCCTGACGCACGGTCAGGCGCCGACCCGGGACTGTACAGACCCCAGGGTCATGCCCCGGCCAGTGCGAGCTGCCGCTCGACCAGGGGCAGGTAGCCGCCGCCGAACAGCTTCAGATGGACCAGGGCCGGCCAAAGGCGGTAGATCGCCAGCCGGGCTTCGTGTCCGGGGGCGAGCGCGCCATAGCTCTCGAAGAAGTCGGGGCCGGGCCGGTCGAACAGGGTCAGCATGGCGATGTCCACCTCGCCATGGCCGTGATAGCAGGCCGGGTCGATCAGGCCGCTGACCCGGTTGCCCGACACCAGCACGTTGCCGCCCCAGAGGTCGCCGTGCAGCAGTGCGGGGGGCGGCTGCGCCGGCAGGTGGCGGGGCAGGGCATCCGCCAGGCCCGCCAGGCGCCGGGCGGGTTCGGCCGGCAGGTGGTCCAGGAAGGGGCGCAGCCGGCGCTCCGCCCAGAACGCCGGCCAGGGCGGGCCCTGGCTTTCGGCGGGCGCCGCATTGGCGATCGCGACAGGGCCGAAGGCGTAATCCTCCGGCCAGCCATAGCCAGTGCCGTGGCAGGCATGCAGACGGGACAGGACCCGTCCCAGATCGGCCCAGACGGCGGCCGCCGCGCGACCGCCCAGGCCGCCATCATCGGCCAGCGGGGCGAGGGCGAGCAGGCTGTCGGAGACCGCCAGCACGGCCGGTGCCGGGACCCCGGCCGCGGCGATCGCCTGCAGCATGCGTGCCTCCGCCGGCGGGGCGGGGCCGTCCTTGACGATGGCGGTCCTGCCGTCCTCCAGCGCGATGCGGACGGGCTGCGACAGGTCGCCGCCGGCCAGCGGCCGGGCTTCGCGCAGGCGGCCGCCCAGCAGCGCGGCGCCGGCTTCCGCCAGGTTCCTCATCGGGGCGGCGGGGCGCCCTCGGCCGCCAGCCGCCGCGCCAGGGCAGCGGCGCCGGCGGTGACGTCGGCCCAGGTCTTCTCGAATCCCTCGGCCCCGCCGAAATAGGGATCCGCGACCGGCTGCCCCTCGCGGCCCTCAACATGGTCCAGAAGCAGGCTGAGGCGGGCAGTGCTGTCGCGGGGCTGCAGCCGCCGCAGCGCCGCCAGGTTGCTGTCGTCCAGCGCGACGATATGGCTGAAGCGGTGAAAATCCTCCGGCGTCACCTGACGGGCGCGGCAGGCTGCGATGTCGATGCCGTTGCGCCGCGCGATCGCCCGGGCGCGGGCGTCCGGCGGCTCGCCTTCATGCCAGTCCCCGGTGCCGGCGGAATCCGCCTCCACCTGCAGGCCCAGCGCCGCCGCAGCAGCGCGGAAGGCGCCCTCCGCCAGTGGCGAGCGGCAGATATTGCCAAGGCATACGAAAAGGACGGCAGGCCTGTCAGGCATCGGCGATCTCCCGGTCGCGACACTGGCGCGGGGTCGCCACGGACCGCGCGCCGCACCGTCCGGCCTTAGCACGGAACCGGGGCGTCGCCGACCCGTGGATCAGGTGAGGTCCTGCCCGGAGGCTGCGGTCTGCGGCGGGTGGGCGGCATCCGGCGCGCCGGCCCGCAGGAAACGGCCTTCCATGGCCCAGCCCAGCACATAGACCCGGATCGCGCTGGACAGGTTGCCCGAGCGCCCGGCGTCGATCTCGCTGACAAGCTGGTTGATGGTCAGGCCGCGCTGGGCGGCGATGTCGCGCAGGCAATCCCAGAAGATCCGCTCCAGCGAGATGCTGGTGCGGTGGCCCGACACGACGACTGAACGCTTCTTGACCGCGGACTGCATGGCACGCCCCTGGATCCGGCCGGCAACAGGCCGGCCATGGTGAGACGCATCCCCGTCGCCGGACGGCTTCGGACGCCCGGCGACCCCTTCGACACAGCTAGTGCAGATCCCGGCTCTGTCCAGCCGGCGCCCCGCAGCGCCGCCACCCCGAGAGGTCGGACAGGGATCGCAGGCCGGCGATCAGCTCGCCGCGAAGAAATCGTTGCCCTTGTCGTCGATCACGATGAAGGCAGGGAAATCCTCCACATCGATCTTCCAGACGGCCTCCATGCCGAGCTCCGGATAGTCGAGGGTCTCCACCTTCTTGATGCACCGTTCGGCCAGCACGCCGGCGGCGCCGCCGATGGAGCCGAGATAGAAGCCGCCATGCTCCTTGCACGCGGTGCGGACCACCGGCGAGCGGTTGCCCTTGGCCAGGGTGACGTAGCTGCCGCCGTTGCGCATCAGAAGGTCCAGGTAGGAATCCATCCTTGCCGCCGTGGTGGGGCCGAAGGAGCCGGAGGCATAGCCCTCCGGCCGCTTCGCCGGTCCGGCATAGTAGATCATGTGGTTCTTCACATAGTCCGGCAGCGGCTGCCCCTTCTCCAGCCGGTCGGCGAAGCGGGCATGGGCGATGTCGCGGGCGACGATCATGGTGCCGGTCAGGCTGAGCCGGGTCTTGATCGGGTATTGCGACAGGGTCGCGCGGATCGCCGCCATCGGCTGGTTCAGGTCGATGCGCACCGCCTGGTTCTCCAGCTCGTCCTCGGTCACCTCGGGAAGGAAGCGGGCCGGGTCGGTCTCCAGCTGCTCCAGCAGGATGCCTTCCGGCGTGATCTTCGCCAGCGCCTGCCGGTCGGCGGAGCAGGAGACGCCGATGCCGATCGGCACGCTGGCGGAATGCCGCGGCAGCCGGATCACCCGCACGTCATGGCAGAAATATTTGCCGCCGAACTGCGCGCCGATGCCGCTGGCACGGGTCATCTGGTGCACGACCTCCTCGAAGCCGCGATCGCGATAGGCATAGCCGCCCGCCAGGCCCTCGCCCGGCAGGTTGTCCAGGTAGCGGCAGGTCGCCAGTTTCAGGGTCTTCAGGTTCTGCTCCGCCGACAGGCCGCCGATCACTACCGCCAGGTGGTAGGGCGGGCAGGCCGCCGTCCCCAGGGTCTTGATCTTCTCGTCCAGGAACGCCTCCAGCTTGCCCGGCCGCATCAGCGCCGGCGTGCCCTGGAACAGGAAGGTCTTGTTGGCGGAGCCGCCGCCCTTGGCGACGAACATGAACTTGTAGCTGTCGTCGGTGCCGGCGGCGATGTCGATCTGGGCGGGCAGGTTGCTGCCGGTATTCGCCTCCTCGAACATCTGCCGCGGGGCAAGCTGGGAATAGCGCAGGTTGTCGCTGGTATAGACGTCGAACACGCCGCGCGACAGCGCTTCGGCATCGCCGCCGTCGGTCAGCACGAACTGGCCCTTGGTGGCATGCACGATCGCGGTTCCGGTGTCCTGGCAGGACGGCAGCACCATGCCGGCGGAGGTGCAGGCGTTCTTCAGCATCTCCCGCGCCACGAAGCGGTCATTGTCCGAGGCCTCGGGGTCGTCGAGGATGTCGCGCAGCTGCTGCAGGTGGGATGGCCGGAACAGGTGCTGGATGTCCCGGAACGCCGTCGCCGACAGGGTCCGCAGGGTTTCCCCCGGAACTTCCAGGAAGCGGTGGGGCCCGTAGTCCCGGACCTTGAAGTCGCCGTCGAGCTGCCGGAACGCGGCGCTGCCATAGGGCGTGCTCCCGTCCGGGAAGACGGGCAGATAGGCGAAGTCGGTCATGGTCATCCTCCTGCTGGGCGGTCCCGCCCTGCGCCGGGCATGCCCCGGCCGCGCGGCGCGGCCGGCGCTGTCGGCCGGAAAGCCGCCGCCGGGCATCCTCTGATCCGGATATCGAGCCCGCGGAACGGGGCCCTCCTGGCGCGGACGGCAGGGGTCCGCGCCGGTCGTTCAGTCCTTCTGTCCCTGCTTTTTGCGGAACGCGTCAAGTGTCACGACATTGTCCTGCGGCGCGCCGTCCTCGCCCTCCCCGGCGGGCGGCCCCGCTTCGCCCTCGCCGGCGGCGAGGTCGGGCAGCATGTCGCCGGCGATGTCGGTCCTGCCCGGCGATGGTCCGCCGGCCGGAGCCGGCAGGCCGGGCGTCGCCGCCGGGCCCAGCGCCTTGGAACCTTCGGGCGGGGCGGCGCTGTCGACGCCGTCCTCGTCCTCAAGCACGGTGAACTGCAGCCCGAACTGGGCCGTGGGATCGGAGAAGCCGACCAGGGTGCGCAGCGGCACGCGCAGCCGCTCATGCACCTTGTTGAAGCTCAGCAGGACGCTGAACGCTTCCTCCTCCACCTCCAGGCCCCAGAACTGGTGCTGCAGGACGATCGTCATCTCCTGCGGATAGCGTTCCCGCAGATAATCCGCCATCTCCACGCCGGGCTGGTCGGTGCGGAAGGTGATGTAGAAATAATGTTCCCCGGGCAGCCCGTTCTCGGATACCTGGATCAGCGCCTTGCGGACGACGTCGCGAAGCGCGTCTTCCACCATCCTCGCATAGTCCATCTGGTCGCGCCCCATCGGTCTGTCCTCGGCAGTGGTCCGGCCGGCGGTGCACCGCCCGGCTGCCGGCATTCCGCGTCGGAACCCTTGTCGCGCCGGAAACCGCAACCGCCCCGGCCGTCCGGCAAACCTATCGCCGCTGTGGCGCGATGCAAGCGCCCAGGGAACCGTGACGCCCGGCCGTCCGCGGTCTGCGGCGCGCCATGCGTGTGCCAATGCCCGCCGCTGGCCGCTTAGCGGGCAGGGCGGCCGGGCCTGGCGGCGCAGGTCAGGCGGCGGATTTGTTGCGGATCGGCAGGAGGAAGTGGGAGGCTTCTGTTGCCAGGTGCCCCCCGAACCCCGCCTCAGGCTGCGAAGCCTGAGGGCTTAAGATTTAGGTTGTCAAACCGCCTTAAGCGGCCTGCGCAACCATCGCCTCGTTGTCGTTGGCAACTTTGGCTTGGCCCGATAACGGCGGTACCATGCCGGGCAAAAGCTGCGGTTTTACTGCGCTCGTCGAGCCTGTGTCGCCCCCATCAGCAACGCGCTGCCGCCCGGCGGGCAGCCGAGTCGCGGACCGCCTTTGCGGTGGCCGCGCGTTCCTGGTGGAGGCGCCGGGTACTGCCCCCGGGTCCGATACGCTTATTCTCCGCAGGGTTTATCGCCATATCTGCGTAAGCAGCACATCGAATATAGGGCGCCCGGGCCGGGAGTTGAAGAGGCAGGCTTCTGGGACCAGACTCCCGGTCCGGCCCGCCGGCCGGCACTTCCGCCCGCCGACGGGCCTTCAGCCGCTTCCGGATGATCCATGCAGCAATATCTCGACCTTCTGGCCCATGTCCGCAGCACCGGGGTCGAACGGCCGGACCGCACCGGCACCGGCACCCTTTCGGTCTTCGGCCACCAGATGCGCTTCGACCTGGGCCACGGCTTTCCGCTGCTGACCACGAAGAAGCTGCATCTGAAGTCCATCGTCTACGAACTGCTCTGGTTCCTGCGCGGCGACACCAACATCGCCTGGCTCAACGAACATGGCGTCAGCATCTGGGACGAATGGGCGGACGAGAACGGCGACCTCGGCCCGGTCTACGGCGCCCAGTGGCGGTCCTGGCCGGCGGCGGACGGCGGCACCATCGACCAGCTGTCGCAGGTCGTCGCGGAGATCCGCCGGAATCCGCAGTCGCGGCGCCTGATCGTCTCCGCCTGGAACGTCGCCGATCTCGACCGGATGGCGTTGCCACCCTGCCATTGCCTGTTCCAGTTCTATGTCGCGGAAGGACGGCTGTCCTGCCAGCTCTACCAGCGCAGCGCCGACATCTTCCTCGGCGTGCCGTTCAACATCGCCTCCTATGCCCTGCTGACCATGATGGTGGCGCAGGTCACTGACCTGGAGCCGGGCGTTTTCGTGCATACCCTGGGGGATGCCCATCTCTACCTGAACCATCTGGAGCAGGCCGACCGGCAGCTCGCCCGCGACCCGCGGCCCCTGCCGCGGCTGCGGATCAACACCGAGGTCGCCGACCTGTTCGGCTTTCGCTACGAGGATTTCGCGCTCGAAGGCTACGAGCCGCATCCCCATATCGCGGCCCCGGTCGCGGTCTGACGACCGCTCGATGCGATGCGGCTGACCCTGATCGCGGCCGTCGCCGCCAACGGCGTGATCGGCCGCGACAACGACCTGCCCTGGCACATCCCGGAGGATCTCCGCCGCTTCCGGCGGCTGACCATGGGGCATCCGATCCTGATGGGCCGCCATACCCACGAATCGATCCTGGCGCGGCGCGGCCGCCCGCTGGACGGGCGGCTGTCGGTCGTCGTCTCCACCAGCATGGCGGCGCAGGCGCCGGCCGAGGCCAGGCGGGATGACGGACTGGCCGTCGTGCCGGACCTGCCGGCGGCGCTGGACCTGGCGCGGGCGACCGGTGCCGGCGAAGCCTTCGTCATCGGCGGCGCCGGCCTGTACCGGGCGTCCCTGCCGGTCGCGGACCGGCTGGACCTGGCCCGGATCGACATTCCCGTCGCCGGCGATGTCAGCTTTCCGGACTGGGAGCCGGCGGACTGGGTCCTGGTGGAGCGCCGACCCGGCACGACGGAGGTGGAGATCGACAGCAGGAAAGCGGGCTATGCGTTCGAGGTCTGGGATCGTTCCACGGGCTGACAGCGCCTGCGTATCGGACAATTCATATGGCTGGTCGGTCGACCCTCTTGGATCATCGGCAACGCCTTGTACTGCGAGTATGAGTCGGTGCTCGGACGTGAAGGCCTGTGGCAAGATGCTCCGTTGGAGCGCGACGAGCGAGATCGTCTTTTCGATGCGCTGATGAGCGTATCCGCCTGGGTCCGGATCCACTATCTGTGGCGTCCGAATTTGCCAGATGAAGGCGACAGCCATCTGTTGGAACTCGCGGTTGCCGGTGCGGCGAACGCCATAGTCACTGCCAACAAGCGGGACTTCGACCGAAGCGAACTGTGGTTTCCCGCCCTCAGGATAGAGACTGCAGGGGAATTCCTGGACAGGAGGAGCCTGACATGAGCGTCCTCACCATCCGTCTGCCGGACGACCAGCACGAACGATTGAAGGCATTGGCGGCGCATCGCGGCCTGAGCCTCAACAAGCTCTTCGAGGAATTCACGGTCAAGGCACTGGCGGAGTTTGATATCGAAACGCGCTTTCGCGTTCGCGCGGCGCATGGCGACGCAGATGCTGGCCTTGCCCTTCTGGACAAGCTCGACCGCCATTTCGGCAGCGAGGTGCGATAGAGCGGTCGGACGGACCAGACGGCTTGCGCCGGGTTGGCGTGGCGCTGTCTTCAGGAAATGGGGCTGTTGGGTCCCTGCGCCGACAGGCGCTCAGGTCTCCCGCCGCTCCGCTTCCGCGCGGCGCTGCGCCGCCGCCCGGGCGGTGCGACCGCGCAGGCCGAACCACATCAGGGCGGCCAGCGCGGTGGCGACGGCGAGGCCCGTCGCCATCGGCGCGGAATGGTCGTGGGCGGGCAGGCCGATCAGGATCGCGCCCAGCGCGCCGCCGGCCATCTGGAAGAAGCCCGACAGGGCGGAGGCGGAGCCGGCGATGCGTGGGTCGACGCTGAGTGCGCCGGCCATCGCGTTCGGGAAGGACAGGCCCATCCCCATCGACCAGAGGAACATCGGTCCCATGATCGCCGCGACGGTGAGGATGTCGGCCAGCGACAGGCCCAGCAGCAGGGCGGCGGCGAGGATCGCGGTGACGACGCCGATATCGACCATCCGCTCCAGGCCGATGCGCTGGGTCAGGCGGGAGGAGAGCAGGGAGCCTGCGAAGAAGCCCATCGCCTGGCCGGCGGCGATCCAGCCGAAGGTGCGGGCGGGGATCTCCATGACATTGATGAAGACGGTCGGCGCGGCGCCGATGAAGCAGTACACGCCGCCGAAGGCGAAGCCGATATACAGGGCATAGGCCAGGAACTCGCCGTTGCGGCCCAGCCGGCCATAGGCGTGCAGCGCGCTGCGCAGCATGCCCGGCCCGCCGGCCCGGCCGGTATGGGTCTCCGGCAGCTGGAACCAGGCCAGCGCCAGAACCAGCGCAGCCATCGCGGCGATGAAGACGAACTGGTAGCGCCAGCCGGCATAATCCTCGATATAGCCGCCGACGATCGGCGCCAGGACGGGCGCCATGATGATCACCATCGCCAGCATCGACATCGCCCGCGCCGCGGCGGAACGGCCATAGAGGTCGCGGATCACCGCGCGGGTGACCACCACCCCGACGCAGGCGCCGAGGCCCTGGACGATGCGGGCGCCGACCAGGCTCCAGATGTCGGGTGCGAAGATGCAGCCGATGGAGGCCAGCACGCAGATCGCCAGCCCGCTGATCAGGGTCGGCCGGCGGCCGATGCGGTCGCTGATCGGCCCGTAGACCAGCTGGCCGACCGCGAAGGTCGCCAGGAACACGCTGAGGGTCAGCTTCACCGCCGCCGGCGAGGCCGCCAGGTCCTGCGCGATCGCCGGCAGCGAGGGCACGTAGATCGATGTCGCGATGATGCCCGTCGCGGTGAAGGAGGAGACGAGCGCAAGCAGGCCGGCCTGCGATGCCGGTCCCGCGGGGGAAGTCATTCTATGGCCTGTCCGCGTGATGCTGCCGATGAATGGACCGACGAAGCCGCCGGTGGTGCCGGTCCTCCCTGACGTCCGGCGCCGCCTTTATAGGCGTCCGCCGTCCCGGCGTCAGCCGCCGCCGAGCTCGCGATGCCGGTAGCAGTCGGTCAGATGATCGTTCACCACGCCGACTGCCTGCATGAAGGCATAGACGATGGTGGGGCCGACGAAGGTGAAGCCGTGGCTCTTCAGCCGCTTGGAAAGCGCCCGGCTTTCCGCGGTTTCCGCCGGCACCTCGACGATGCTGCGCCAGCTGTTGTGGCGGACGCGGCCGTCTGTCGCCGCCCAGATCATTTCGCTGAAGCCGCCCGGCTCGCTCTCCATGATCGCAAGCCAGCCCTGCGCGTTGCGAATGGTGCCCTCGATCTTGGCCCGGTTGCGGACGATCCCGGCATCCGCCATCAGGGCGGCGACCTTCGCCGCGTCATAGCGGGCGATCAGCTCCGGCCGGAAGCCGTCGAAGGCATGGCGGAAATTCTCCCGCTTGCGCAGGATGGTGAGCCAGGACAGGCCGGCCTGGAAACCGTCCAGGATCAGTTTCTCGAACAGCGCCCGGTGGTCGCGCTCGGCGACGCCCCATTCGGTGTCGTGATAGGCGACATAGTCCGGCGTCTCGCCCGGCCAGGGACAGCGGCAGACTCCGTCGGCATGTGTCCGCGCCCGGCCTTCCGTCGCAACGGGACCTGCCGCCGGTTCCCCCACCGCCATGCGCTATCGTCCCCCAGAGCCACTGCCGGCCGAATCGCTGCCGGCATCGCCGGGCCGCAGCACCGATTGCGGCAGATAGGCCGGCTGCACCGGTTCCAGGACCGCCTCGCCCGCGGTCAGCCGGCCGCCCTGCTCGAGGCTGGCGCGCAGCTTGTCCAGCCGCAGCAGGGCGAGGCCCCGGCCGTCGCGGCTGGACGCCATCTGGCCGGCATCCTGGCCGTCCAGCACGATCGGCGTGCCGGCCGGCGGCAGCGCCGGCCCGCCGGCATGGCGGATGCCCCACAGCCGCTTCTTCACCAGCGCCCGGTGCTTGGTCCGGGCGGTCAGCTCCTGGCCGACGAAGCAGCCCTTGTGGAAATCCACCCCGTGCAGCTCCTCGAAATTGCTTTCCAGCAGCAGGCCGCGGCCGGATTCGATGTCCTGCTCGCCATCCGGGACACCAAGGGCCAGGCGGAAGCGGTCGTAATCCTCCGGCGCGGCGTCGATCGCGCCCAGCAGGTCGCGCCTGTCCGCCGGCACGATGGCGCGCCAGCCGAGGTCCGGCAGGCGCGGGTCCCGATAGGCCAGGGCTGTGCCGCCGGGCTCGGCGGGCGCCTCCGCCGGCACCTCGCCATCCGCCGGGAACAGCGCCAGCACGGCCAGGTCTTCCCGCCGGGCCAGGGTCACCTTGGCCCGCAGGCGATACATCGTCAGCCGGCGCAGCAGTTCGTCGGCATGCGCCGCCGCGCAGTCCAGGAACAGCCGCTCGCCGTCGGTCGCAAGCAGCATGTCGTACAGGAACTTCCCCTGCGGGGTGAGCAGGGCGGCATAGAGCGCGCCGTCGGCCAGGCGCCCGACATCGTTGGAGAGCAGCCCCTGTAGGAAGTCGCGGGCCTCCGCCCCGGCCACCTCGATGACGGCGCGCTGCGGCAGGTCCGTGATGCGTAGCCCGGTCATGCTCCACCTCCGTTCGGCATGCAGCTGAAATAGGCGACCGTCCGGTCAGGACAACAGGGGGCCGCCCGGCCGGCCGCAACCGGCCGGAGTTGGCAATATCCCTGTGCCCGCCGTATAAGCCCGCGAACGGCCATGTTCCACCATTCCCCGTCACGTTTCAGCCGGTATCCGGCAACCGGTCCGGCATGCACCGGCCTCGCCGCCGGCCTGCCGCGGCCTTCGGTCCCGGCCGGGAGGTCCGCCCCGCAGAGATGAAGGTCCTGTTCATCACACATACGCGCATCGGCGACGCCGTCCTGTCGACAGGCCTGCTGGACCTGCTGCGCCGGCAGTATCCGCGCCTGCGGGTGACGGTGGCCTGCGGCCCGGCCTGCACCGGCCTGTTCGAGGACATGCCGGACGTGGAGCGGGTGATCGCGATGCCGAAGCGGCCCTGGGGCGGCCACTGGTTCCGGCTCTGGCGCCAGGTGGCGGCGACCCGCTGGTCCCTGATCGTCGACCTGCGCGCTTCGCTGATCTCCTGGTGCCTGCTGGCGCGGCGGCGACGCTCCCACTGGGTGCCGCCCAGCGGCGGCCACAAGCTGCAGCAGATGGGGATGCTGTTCCGCCAGCTGCAGCCGCCCGCCCCACGGCTGTTCCCGGCCGCCCGCCACCGCACCGCGGCGGAAGCGGCGATGACGGTGGCCGGGTCGGTGCCCGCGCCGGTTCTCGCTCTGGCGCCCACCGCGAACTGGGGCGGCAAGGTCTGGCCGGCAGAGCGGTTCGTCGCCGCCGCAGAGCGTCTCTGCGCACCCGGCGCGCTGCTGGACGGCATTGGTGCCATCGCCGTCTTCGGCGGCCCGGGCGAGGAGGCGATGGCCCGCCCCGTGGTCGAGGCGCTGCGGCAGAAGGGTTTCACCGTCCTGGACCTCTGTGGCCGCCTGGACCTGCTGTCCGCCTATGCCGCCCTGGAGCGCTGCGCCTTTTTCATCGGCAACGATTCGGCACTGATGCACATGGCCGCCGCCGCCGGCATCCCGACCCTGGGCCTGTTCGGACCCAGCCGGGAGGAACAGTACCGCCCCTGGGGGGCGCATGGCGCGGCGGTGCGCACGACCCTGTCCTATGACGAGATCCTGCGCCAGCCGGGCTATGACTATCGCCGCGCCGACAGCCATATGGAGAGCCTGAGCGTGGAGGCCGTCGTGACGGCGGCGGAGCGCCTGGCGGCGGACCTGGTCGACAGCGACTGGCAGCCGCCGGCACCCGAAGCGGCAGGGGCGCGGCCATGAGCGGCGGGCCGCGGCTTTCCGCCCTGGTGGTCTGCCACAACGAGGAGCGGCAGCTGGCCGACTGCCTGGGGCCGCTTGCCTTCGCGGACGAGATCGTCGTGGTGCTGGACCGCTGCACCGACGGCAGCGAGGCGATCGCCCGCGCTGCCGGCGCGCGCTGCATCGCCGGCGCCTGGCCGCTGGAGGGCGATCGCCGCAATGCCGGCATCGACGCCTGCAGCGGCGACTGGATCGTCGAGGTGGATGCCGACGAGCGGATGCCGCCCGACCTGGCGGCGGAGATCCGGCGCACCATCGCCACCGCCGCGCCCGGCTATTTCCTGCTGCCGTTCGACAATTATGTCGGCAGCCGGCTGGTGCGACACGGCTGGGGCGCCTCCTGGGGCGTGATGGCCGCGCCGCGCCTGTTCAGCCGGGGTGCGAAGCGCTGGGGGCGGGAACGGGTGCATCCCTCCCTCACCCTGCAGGGACCGAAGCGCTGGCTGACCGCCCGGATGATCCATCATGTGGACCGCGACATCTCCGACATGCTGCGCCGGCTGGACAGCTATACCACCGCGCGGGCGGCGGACCTGCGCGACAGCGGCGACATCGGCAGCTTCGGCCGCGCCCTGCGCCGCATGCCGACCCGCTTCCTGAAATGCTTCGTCGGGCGGAAGGGCTACCGGGAGGGCTATTACGGCTTCCTGATCGCGGTGATGGCGGCGCTCTACCCGATGCTGTCGCATCTGAAGGCCCGGCTGGAGCCGCAGTCGGAGGCCGCGCAGCGTCAGGTCAAGAGCCGGGGGGAGGGCTAGCTATGCGCATCCTGCAGGCCATGGCCGGTGCCGAGCGCGGCGGCGCCGAGATGTATTTCGAGGCGCTGGCCGCGGCGTTCGAACGGCTCGGACTGCAGCAGCGGGTGGTGATCCGGCGCAACCCGGAACGGCTCGCCCGGATGCGGGCCGAAGGGCTTTCGCCCGTGCAGCTGCCGTTCGGCGGGCCGCTGGAACCGTTCACGCGGATGGCGCTGAGCGTCCAGCTCGCGCGGTTCCAGCCCGACATCGTGGTCACCTGGATGAGCCGGGCCAGCGCGAAGATGCCGCCCACCAGCGCCTTCCATATCGGCCGGCTGGGCGGCTACTACGACCTGAAGTACTTTGCCGGCTGCGATCTCCTGGTCTGCAACACGGTCGACCTGGTCGATTTCTGCATCGATGGCGGCTGGTCCCGCCGCCGGGTGCAGTATCTGCCGAACTTCGTCAGTCTGCGGCCTGCCGCACCGGAGGACCGCGCCCGGCACGGCACCCCGGCGGAGGCGCCGCTTCTGCTGGCGATGGGCCGGCTGCACGAGAACAAGGCCTTCGACGTGCTGCTGCACGCGATGCCCCAGCTTCCCGATGCCTGGCTCTGGCTGGCCGGGGAGGGGGCGCTCGCGGACGAACTGGCCGCGCTGGCGACGGAACTCGAGGTGGCGGACCGGGTTCGCTTCCTGGGATGGCGCGACGACAAGGAGGCGCTGCTGGCGGCGGCCGACATGGTGGTGGTGCCGTCGCGGGTGGAGCCGTTCGGCAACGTGATCCTGGATGCCTGGGCGGCGGAGCGGCCGCTGGTGGCCGCCGCGGCAAGCGGCCCGGCCGCGCATGTCACCGACGGGGAGAATGGCTTGCTGGTGCCGATCGACGATGCCGATGCGCTGGCGGCGGCGGTGCGCCGGCTGCTGGCGGAGCCGCAGCTGTGCCGCGACCTGGTGGCCGGCGGCCAGGCCAGCTTCACCGAGGGCTATACCGAGGCCGCCGTGACCGGCCGCTGGCTCGACCTGTTCCGCGCGGTGCTGCGCTGATGTGCGGGATCGCCGGCATCATCGCCGCGCCGGGGACGGAGGTGAACCTGGACGCGGTCTACGCGATGCGAAAGGCATTGAAGCATCGCGGGCCCGACGGCGACGGCCTGTATGTCAACGGCTCGATCGCCCTGGCACAGACCCGGCTGGCGATCATCGACCTGGCGACCGGCGACCAGCCACTATACGCGCCCGGCGGCATCGCCCTGGTCGCCAATGGCGAGATCTACAACTATCTCGAACTGAAGCAGGAGATGGCGGAGGCGCATTTCGCCACCGCCTCCGACTGCGAGGTGCCGCTGCATCTCTACCGCCGCGAGGGGCCGGACTTCGCGGAGCATCTGCGCGGCATGTATGCGATCGCCCTGCACGACGCGGCGGAAGACCGGCTGCTCCTGTCGCGCGACCCGTTCGGCATCAAGCCGCTGTACTATGTGGCCGGGCCGGCGGGCCTGGCCTTCGCATCGGAGCCGGGCGCCCTGCTGGATGCCGGCCTGGCGCCCCGCCGCATCGTGCCGCGGTCGCGGGACGAGCTGCTGCAGCTGCAGTTCACCACCGGCCGCGACACGATCTTCGAGGGGATCCAGCGCCTGCTGCCGGGGGAGACCCTGGTGGTGAGCCGGGCGCGCATCGTCGAGCGCCGCCGGATCGATCCGCTGCCGGCCCTGCCGCCGGTCCAGATCGGCGAGGCGGCGGCCCTGGCGGAGCTGGATAAGGTCCTGCTGGAGAGCGTCACCCTGCACCAGAGATCGGACGTGCCCTACGGCATGTTCCTCTCCGGCGGGGTCGACAGTGCGGCATTGCTGGCGGCGATGGCGCGGGTCAACGACCGGCCGGTCCTGGCCTATACCGCCGGCTTCGACCGTGGCGAGGTCAATGACGAGCGCGCCCATGCCCGCGCCGTCGCCGGCGCGCTGGGCGCGGAACATGTCGAGGTCGAATTCGGCGAGCAGGACTTCTGGGACCTGTTGCCGCGCATCGCCGCGGCGGTGGACGACCCGGCGGCCGACTATGCCGTGCTGCCGACCTGGAAGCTGGCGGAACGTGCCGCGCAGGACGTCAAGGTGGTGCTGAGCGGCGAGGGCGGCGACGAGATCTTTGCCGGCTATGGCCGCTATCGCAGCGCAATCCGGCCCTGGTGGCGCGGCGGACGGGCGATGCGGCCGCGCGGCATCTTCGACGGCCTGGGCGTACTGCGGCAGGAACCGACCGGCTGGCGCGACGGCATCGTCGCGGCCGAAAGCCTGTCGGGCGGCAAGGACCGCAACCGGCTGCAATCGGTGCAGGCGGTGGATTGCGCCGACTGGCTGCCCAACGACCTTCTGACGAAGCTCGACCGCTGCCTGATGGCGCACGGGCTGGAGGGGCGCACCCCCTACCTGGATCCGGCCCTGGCGGCCTTCGCCTATCGCTTGCCCGACGGGCTGAAGATCCGCGGCCGGCTGGGCAAGTACCTGTTGCGGGCCTGGCTGGACAAGGCGGTACCGGTGGCCGGCGCCTTCACCCGCAAGCGCGGCTTCACCGTGCCGGTCGGCAGCTGGATCGCCGCCCGCGGCGACCGGCTCGGCCCCCTGGTGGCGGCACAGCCCGGGGTGGCGGAGGCCTGCCATCCGGACGCCGTGCGGCGGCTCTACGGCGCTACCGGCAAGCATGCCGCCTTTGCCTGCTGGACCCTGCTGTTCTATGCCCTGTGGCATCAGCACCACGTGGTCGGCCGGCCAGCGGAGGGCGACGTCACCGCGATGTTGGAATAGGGTCCGGCCCCACTGCACCGGGATTCGACCGGACCGGGATTCAGAAGGGGAGAGAGAAGATGGGCGACAGCTTCCGTGCCATCGTGATCGAGGATGTCGAAGGCAAGCAGAAGGCGGCGCTGAAGGACCTGACCCTCGCCGACCTGCCGGACCATGACGTGCTCGTCGACATCGCCTATTCGACGCTGAACTACAAGGACGGGCTGGCCGTGTCGGGCAAGCGCATCGCGCGCTCGGTGCCGATGGTCGGCGGCATCGACCTGGCCGGCACGGTGGCGGAATCGCGAAGTGCCGACTGGAAGCCCGGCGACAAGGTGATCGTCAACGGCTACGGCCTGTCGGAAAGGCATTGGGGCGGCTATGCCCAGCGCCAGCGCCTGAAGCCGGAATGGCTGGTGCCGCTGCCCGCGGCCTTCGACATGCGCCAGGCGATGGCGATTGGCACGGCGGGCTATACCGCCATGCTGGCGGTGATGGCGCTGGAGGATGCCGGCCTGACGCCTGAGGCGGCCGGCGATCGCGAGGTTCTGGTCACCGGCGCCGCGGGCGGGGTCGGTTCGGTCGCGATCGCCGTCCTGTCCAAGCTCGGCTACAAGGTCGCCGCCGCGACCGGCCGGCCGGAGACGCACGACTATCTGGGCGGCCTGGGTGCCACCAGCTTCGTCGCGCGCGAGGAACTGGCGGAGGATGCCAAGCCACTGGAAGGCGAGCGCTGGGCCGGAGCGGTCGATTCCGTCGGCTCCAGGACCCTGGCCAAGGTGCTGGCGCAGACCGCCTATGGCGGCGCGGTGGCGGCCTGCGGCCTGGCCGGCGGGGCGGACCTGCCGACCACGGTGATGCCCTTCATCCTGCGCGGCGTGAAGCTGCTGGGCATCGATTCCGTGATGGCGCCGCAAGCGTTGCGCCGCCGCGCCTGGGAGCGGCTGGGCAAGGACCTGTCGACGGAAAAGCTCGCCGCGATCGGGTCGGAGACAGCGCCGCTGACGGCTGTGCCGGAGCTGGCCGGCAAGATCCTGAAGGGCCAGGTCCGCGGCCGGGTCGTGATCGACGTCAACGCCAGCTGAACGGGTCGGCCGCAGGTCGCAGCCGGTCGTCACTCCGCGTGCAGGATGCCGTCCGGCCGGAACGACCGGAAGGCGAAGGCGAAGGTGACGTCGTGCACCGCGTCGGCCAGGCTGCCATCGGCCTGCCGGCGCTGCACGACCACATTGCCGACATCCTGGCCCTCGGCCACCAGCCCGGCATCCAGGGCCGATGCCTGGCCCGGCTCCCAGCTCAGCACCAGTTCGCCGGCTTCGATGCGGCCTTCCGCCTGCAGCCGGGCCAGCGGCCAGGCCTGGTTCCCGACCGCCACCACCCGGGCCAGGGGCGGCACCGGGTCCTCGTAATAGCCGTAGGGGAAATAGGGCTCCGCCCGGCTGTCATAGCCGGCATAGGGGTTGCGGCCATAGGCCCGGCCGCTGCCCTCGGGCGGCCGCATCACCAGCCCGTCCGGAAAGCGCTCCCGGAAGCGGGCGAAGGACTCGATCCGCACCGGCAGCATGTCGAGTCGGGCACCTGTCAGTTCGCCGACGATCGCCTCGCCCAGGAACTGCTGCCACCAGCTTTCCGTCTGGCGGTCGTACATCACCATGTCGGAATGCCGCAGCAGGCCGCTGACGCCGAAATCCAGCACCCGCGTGCCGCCGGGTCCGGGAAGCCTGCGGTCGAAGGCGATCGCCGCGTTGCAGAGCGGGCAGTAGGTGACCGTGACCGGCACGCCGGCCAGGCTGTCATTGGCGATCTCGTGCCACATCAGCACCTGCAGGGGATAGGCCTTGGCCGCCCCGTCGATCTCCAGCGCGATGACCGGTTCCCGGTCGGCCAGGAAGCCCGCCCCGGCGACGGGGACGAATGCCGGGTCGTCGATCGCGGGAATGCCGTCCTTCGGCGGGCCGCCGAACATGATCTCCCGCAGGTCGATGGCGCTGCGGGAGAAGTCGGTCTCCGGCCAGGCCTGGCCGAAGCGCTGCGCGACATAGCGTTCGCTGTTCTGGGCCGCGGCCGGTGCGGCAGGGGCGGTCAGCGACAGGAGCGCGGCGATGGCGGCCAGCGCGGGCAGCACGGCATGGCGGAACTGGAAACGCGGCAAGGACACCTCCCTGGTCTGCGCACCGGACGGCCGGTAACCGACAGGGAACAGTGTGCGGCTGCGCGATCGCCCGCGCCATCGCGGGGGCGGCCGGCTCACGCGGCCGTGAGGCAGGTTCGCGCGCTTGTGTCCGGCGGGCGGGTCAGCCGGCCTTCAGCCCTTCCAGCCCGGCGCCATAGGCCAGGAAGCCGCCGTTGCGATAGTCGGCCTTGCCGTACAGGAACGGGCTGCCGTCGGGATTGGTGACGGTGCCGCCGGCGGCGGCCAGCACGGCATGGCCGGCCGCGGTGTCCCATTCCATCGTCGGGCCGAAGCGGGGATAGAGATCGGCGCCGCCTTCCGCCACCCGGCAGAACTTCAGGGAGGAGCCGGCGGGCACCAGGTTGCGCACCTGCAGGCCCGACAGGAAGGCATCCGTCGCTTCGTCCCGGTGGCTGCGGCTGGCGACCACGTCCAGTGCGTCCCGGTCGGCGCGGCGTACGGCGATGGTCTCGCGCTCGCCGTCCTTCTCGCGGCTCGCGCCCTGGCCGGCCACGCCGGCATAGAGCAGGTCCTGTGCCGGCAGGTAGACCACGCCGAGGACCGGCCGGCCGTTCTCCACAAGCGCGATGTTCACCGTGAACTCGCCGTTGCGGTTGATGAACTCGCGGGTGCCGTCCAGCGGGTCGACCAGCCAGAAGCGGCCGGCCGGCGGCGGCGCACCGTCACGGGCGACGGCCTCCTCTGCCACGATCGGGGTTTCGGGAGCGCAGGTGCGCAGCGCCGCCAGGATGATCGCCTCCGCCGCCTCGTCGGCATCGGTCACCGGGCTGGAATCCGACTTCTGCCGGGCATCGAAGTCGGAGGCATAGACCGCCATAATCGCCTCTCCCGCGGCGCGTGCGGCATCGGCGATCAGCGGGCAGAGGGCGGTCGCATCGAGAGGGGGCATGGCAAAGACATTCCGGTCGGCAGGGGGAGGGCGCGTTATGGCTGCCTCCGGTGATGGCGGTCAAGGCGGCGGGGCGCCCGGGGGTCCCGTTGCGGTCATTCTGGCCGGCGGCCGGGGGGAGCGCATGGGCGGCCAGGACAAATGCCTGCTGGAGGTCGGCGACCGCACCATCCTGGCGCGCATCCTCGACATCCTGCGTCCGGATGTCGACGAAGTGCTGATCAGCGCCAACGGCTTCCGCCCCCGCTTTGCGGCCTATGGCTGCCCGGTGCTGCCCGACTCGCCGGACCTTGCCGGCCAAGGCCCGCTGGCGGGCCTTGCCGCCGCCGCCGCAGCCCGTCCGGACCGCGCGATCGTCAGCGTGCCGGGCGACGCGCCGTTCCTTCCTGTCGGCCTCGCTGCCGCGCTGCTCGACGCCGCCACCGACCGGCCTGTCTTCCTCCGCTATGCCGGCGACGATCATCCCACCATCGCGGCCTATCCCGCCGGCACCCTGGACGGCCTGCCAGCCTGGCTCGCCGATACCGGCCGCCGCGCGGTGAAGGCCTGGCTGGAACAGCTGGGCGCGCTGCCGCTGGACTGGCCGCAGGGTCCGAAGGAGGAGGTGGCCGACCCGTTCCTCAACGTGAACCGCCCGACCGACCTCAATGTGGCGCGGAAGATGGCCTTGCCCTTGCCGGCCGGCCCCGGCAGGGGATCGGCCTGATCGACCGGCGGTGCGCCTGCCCTCCTACACCGCCCCCTGCAGCGCCGGCGCGGACACCGCGCCCAGCCGGGCGGAGATCCGCGCCGAGACCCGGCCCAGATCGTCCAGCGCACGGTGGCGGACGCCGGTGAACTCGGCCGCGCCGTGGCAGGCGAGGGAGATGGCGGCGATCACCTCGCCGCGGCGGTCGCGCACGGGCACGCCGATGGCGAAGATGTCGTCGATATTCTCCTCCAGGCAGGTGGCCCAGCCTTCGCTGCGGGCGATGCGGACCTCCTCCGCCAGGCGCGCGCGCTCGGTATTCGTGGCGCGGGTCAGGCGCGGCATCGGCAGGTTGTCGAGCAGCGGCGCCAGTTCCTCGTCGGAATAGCAGGAGAGGGCTGCCTTGCCGAGCGCGGTGGAATGCAGGTGGGCGCGCTTCCCCGGCGGGGTGTAGGTGGCGATGTTCCGCCCGGGGATCGACAGGATGTAGACGAATTGGTCGTCGTGGATGACGCCCAGATAGGCCGCCATCTCGTAGTCGCGGCTGACCTGCTGCAGTTCCTCGAAGGCGGAATCCGCCAGGGTGCGCTGCGCCAGATAGCCCTGGCCCGCCTCGAACAGGCCGAAGCCGATGCGGTAGCGCATGGTGCGCAGGTCCTGCTCGACGAAGCCGTGGTTGCGCAGGGTGGTCAGCAGGCGGTGGACGATGCTGGGCGCCATGCCCAGCTCGCGGCCCAGTTCCCGCACCCCCATATCGCCGCCGGTGGCGCCGAGCGCCTGGATGATGCCGAGCGCCTTGGAAAGCGACTGGTTGGGGTCCAGGCCGAAGTCCCGTTCGCGGGACGCGGCATCCCTGGATGAACCTTCCTTCGCCGTGCCAGCCATAGGCGCCCCCTTCAATCCTGCCGTCGAATGCCCACCATGTTCCGATGCACGCTGTCGATCGCCGGATCCTCGAAAGGCCGTCCGGACAGGGCCGGGCGCCGCCGGGTTCTGCGCCCGACCTGTGTATTGCAGCACAGTGACGTACCGCGGTGCAACATCCCTGGGTATGGGCGGGCGAGAGCCGTCAGGCGGGGCGGCCGAGATGGCGCAGCAGGGGTTCCAGGTCCGGGGATTGCGAGACGCCGGAGAGGACCAGCCGGTCCAGCCCGACCTCCTGGTATTCCGCCATGCGGGCGCGAACCTGCTCCGGCGTGCCGCTTGCGGCATGGCGGGCGACGATCTCGTCGCTGACCAGCCGTTCCACCGCAGGCCAGTCCTCTGCCGCATAGGCCTTGGCCAGGGCGGCCTGGTCGAGGCTGGAGCCGCCCAGTTCGATGTTCCTGGCATGGTGCGCGCCGCGCAGGATGAAGCCCAGCATCCGCTTCAGGCCGGCATGGGCGGCGGCCTCCTGCTCCGCCACCGCGGCATAGAGCAGGCCGATGCGGCGGATCCGCCGGCCGGCCTTCGCCTCGCCTTCGGCGACTGTTTCCAGGCAGCTCTGCAGGAAAGGCACCGACGCCGCGGCGCTGATCAGCACCGCATCCGCCGCCTCGCCCGCCAGTTCCAGCATCTTCGGGCCGGACGCGGCCAGCGCCACCGGCACCGCGCAGGCGCCGGTTTCCAGCCGCCGGCCCCGCACCGAAAAGGCGGTGCCGTCATGATGCACCGTCTCGCCCGCGAACAGGCCGCGGGTGACCGCGATCGCCTCGCGCAGGGTGGCGAGCGGCTTCGGTGCCTCGACGCCTGCGGCCTCCAGGTCGCGCGGCGCGCCGACACCCAGGCAGAGGGTCACCCGGCCGGGGAACATCTCCTCCAGGGTGGCGGCGGCCATGGCGGCATAGACCGGGTGCACGGTGTAGGGGCTCATCGCCATCAGCGCGATCTTCAGGCTGTCGCTGGCGGAGAGCAGGGCGGCGGCCCGCGCGATCGGCTCGCGCTGGAACAGGTGGCAGGCGAGCCAGACCGTGTCGATGCCGTTGCGCTCCATCACCGGGAGTATCGCGCGGACCTCCGGCCAGGGCTCCTTGCCCTCCAGGCTGATGTCGATCATGGCGCCCCCGTTTCCCCCTCTGCCTGCAGCCGGGCGATCAGTGCCTCGACCTCTTCCGCGGCACATACGGGCACGTCGGACACGTCCATCGGCCCGTCCTTCAGGCCCGTGGAGGTCAGGATCGCGACCACGATCCCGTCCAGCTTCTCCCCGCGGGCGATCACCTCCGCCCCGGCGGCGAGGCCCGCCGCACCGGAAATCTCCTGGTAGTAGCCGTGCCGCGCAAGCCGCGCCTGCATCTCTGCCATGCCGGCCTCGCTGCAGGTCAGCGCCCGGCCATGGCTTTCCTGCAGCGCCACGATGCCGCGATAGCCGCCGACGGTGCAGGCGATGCCGGCGGCGGCCGACGGTTCCGGCGCCACCTCCATCGCCGCGGCATTGGAGCCCGCCGCCCGGGCCAGCGGCCCGCGCGCGGCCGGTTCCGCCGACAACAGCTGCGGCACCCGGTCCGCCAGGCCCAGCAGGCGCAGCTCGCGGAAGCCCTTGGCGAGGCCGTAAAGCAGCTCCGCATAGCCGGTCGGCACCAGCACCGAATCCGGCACCCTGCGGCCCAGCTGCAGGAACAGCTCGTAGGCGATGGTCTTGTAGCCCTCCGGCCCGTAGGGATTGCCGGTATGGAAGCGGGTCAGGTTGCTGGCCGGCATGAAGCCCGTCGCCGCCACGATCCGCCGCAGCACCGGCCAGCGGTTGTCGGCGTCGGTCAGCACCACATGGGCGCCCAGCGCCGCCAGCAGGCGGCGGAACGACGGCTGCGGCCCCTCCGACGTCACCACCACGCAGGGCAGGCCGGCGCGGGCGGCGAAGGCGGCCGCCGCCGCGCCGTGATTTCCGGAGGAGGCGACGGCGATCCCCGGTGCGCCGGACAGGATCGCCGTCGACACGGTGCAGAGGTTCAGCCGGTCCTTGTGGCTCCAGGTCGGGTTGCGGCTCTCGTCCTTCAGGAGCAGCCGGCCGGTGAAGCCCAGCGCCCGGCCCAGATCGTCGGCCGGCACCAGCGCGGTGCCGCCCTCGCCCAGGTCGAGGCCGGGGGCGAGCGGCGGCAGCAGCGGCGCCCAGCGCGCCAGGCCGGGCAGGGGCGGCTGGTCGAACAGGGCCGGATCGACCCTGTCATAGGCATAGTCGATCTCCAGCGGATACTGCATCTCCGCGTCGGAGGTCGCCGGGCAGCCTTCGGTCAGCACCGGCAGCAGCGGGAACAGCTTGCTGCGATCGCCCAGCGAGCGCTGGCCGATGGCCAGGCTGGCGCCCGCCATTGCCGATGCCGCTCCCGTTCCCGCTGCCGCCGCCATGCTCAGGACCCCAGGTGGGGGATGACTTCCTCGGCGAACAGCTGCATCTGGTCCAGCAGCTCCTCCACCGTGTTGACGGCGAAATAAAGCCCCAGCAGATGGGTCACCCCGGCCGCCTGCAGCTTCTTCGCCTTCTCCACCACCACGTCGGGGCTGCCGATCAGGTTGATCTCCTCGTGGCTGACCTTGCCCTGGTCCTTCAGGGTCGACTTGCCGAGCGAGACCAGGTGCGCGTGCATCTGGCTCTGCTGGAAGCGGGCGACTGCCTCCTCCTGCGTCTTGCCGACATGGACGACGAACTGCGGTGCGATCTCGACCTTCATCGGGTCGCGGCCCTCCTCCGCCATGAACTCGCGCAGCTGGCCCACCATGGCGGCCAGGCGCTCGGCCTGCATGCCGGCCGGGATCCAGCCGTCGGCATGCTTGGCCACCCGGCGCAGATGGTTCTGGTTGTTGCCGCCGAAATAGATCGGCAGCTTTTCCTGCGCGGTCTTCGGATACAGCTCCACGTCGCGGAACTGGTAGTACTTGCCGTCGAAGCTGGCCACCCGCTCCGAGAACAGCAGGTTCAGCGCCCGCACCCCTTCCTCGACCATGTCGCCGCGATGCGCGCCCGAATCCGGCCAGAGCGCATCGAACTCCTCGCGATAGGCGCCGACGCCGACGCCGATCTCCACCCGGCCGCCGCTGAAATGGTCCAGGGTGGCGATCTGCTTTGCCGTCACCACGATGTCGCGGCGCATCGGCAGCACCAGGATGCCGGTGCCGAAGCGCAGGGTCTTGGTATGGGCGGCCAGATAGGCATAGGTAACCAGCGGCTCCCAGAACCGCGGCGGCACCGGGAACTCCTCACGCACATAGTGCTGCGTGGTCATGTGGTCGTTGCCCCAGACCGAGTGGTAGCCCAGCTTCTCGGCATGCTGGGCGATCCGCACCAGGGTTTCGGGGGAGGAGAAGGGGATCGGATAGGTGAGACCTTCCATCCCCGTGGGCAGGCCGGCGCTGACGATCATCGGGCAGGTTCCTCTATGCTGAAGTGGATGCGGGGGCCCGGCGGGTCTCGGCGCGCAGCGCCGCCGTCGCCTCCGGATCGGGAGTGAGGTCGTCGCGCAGCACGACGCCGTAGTCGCTGCGTGCCGCGGCGGCGGAGACCATGCCGGTGCGGACGTCCTCCGCCACCAGGGCGGGATCGCGCAGGAACGGATCGCCGATGCCGCCGCCGCCCGGCATCTCGATCACCAGGCGCTCGCCCTTCGGCACGGTCTGCTGGCCCTTGCCGCGCAGGCGGGTGCCGGAGGCCAGCCGCAGGATGCCGCGCGCCCCGTCGCGGCCGCCGTCGCGGCCGCGCGGCGGAAAGTCGACCCGGTCGTAGTTTGCGCTGATCGCGAACGGCGCGGTGTCCAGGGTATCCACCTCCATCACCTGGCCCAGTCCCCCCCGATGCAGGCCGGCGCCGCCGGAATCGGTGCGGTATTCCTTGCGCAGCACGATGATGGGGGAGCCGGCCTCGGTGATCTCGATCGGCACGTTGCGCACGCCGGAAGGGAAGGCGGTCGCCGACAGCCCGTCCTTGCCGGGCCGCGCGCCGGTGCCGCCGGAATGGAACGACATGACGTTGAAGCTTTTCGCGCCGGCGACCTCCTCCGGCGGCGCGTCGACCCGGCCGGGCCCGCCCATGGCGAACAGGTTCCACAGGCAGGAGGTGCCCTCCGCCGGCACCGGCAGCGGCCGCCCGTCCCGGTAGCGCGCCTGCGACAGGCAGCCGAAGGTGACGTCGGGCAGCAGCTGCCCGGTGATGTGGCGGGTCGCCACCGGCAGCGGATGCTCGGCGCTGAGGATGGTGCCGGGCGGCGCGGTCACCTTGATTGCCGACAGAAGCGCGGCGTTGTTCGGCACCGTCGGCGCGACGATGCACTTCACGCCGAAGCTGGTATAGGCCTCGGTATAGCAGAACGGCACGTTGATGCCGAAGGCGGAGGGGCCGGAGGTGCCGGTGAAGTCGACCTCGATATGGTCGTCGGCCACCGTCAGGCGGGCATGGATGTCGATCGGCCGGTCATAGCCGTCCACCCGCATGTGGGTGGTGAAGCTGCCGGGCTCGATGGCGGCGATCGCCTCCTTCACCGCCAGGTCGGTGCGCTCCAGGATATGGGCGCCGAGCCCGTCCAGGTCGTCGATCTGGAATTCCTGCATCATCGCGACCAGCCGCCGCCCGCCGATATCGTTGCAGGCGGCCAGCGAATAGAGGTCGCCGATCACCTGGATCGGCTCGCGCACATTGCCGCGGATGATCTCGATCATCGTCTCGTTGACGGTGCCGGCATCGGCGAAGCGCATCAGCGGGATCAGGATGCCTTCCTCGTAGACCTGCCGCCCGTCCGGGCCGATGCCGCGGCCGCCGATATCGACCACATGGCTGGTGCAGGCGAACAAAGCCACCGGCCGGCCGTCGCGGAAGGTCGGGGTGACCACCGTGAAGTCGTGCAGATGGCCGGTCCCCTTCCAGGGATCGTTGGTGATGAAGGCATCGCCCTCGCGCATTGTCTCCAGCGGGAAGCGGTCCAGGAAATGCACCACCGCGCGGGCCATGGAGTTCACATGGCCCGGCGTGCCGGTGACCGCCTGGGCGAGCATCTCGCCGCGCGTGTTGAAGACCCCGGCGGAGAGGTCGCCCGCCTCCCGGGTGGAGGTGGAGAAGCCGGTGCGCATCAGGGTCTGCGCCTGCTCCTCCACCACCGAGATCAGGCGATCCCACATGATCTGCTGGTGGATCATCGCCAGCGGATTGTTTGCTGGCACAGTGCTCACATTGCTCATGCCTTTGCTCCCCGTTCGAGGACGATATGGCCGAGGCCGTTGATGGTGGCGGTGAAGCGCGGGCCGACGACGGTCGTGGTCTCGTCCTCGACGATGAGGCAGGGACCGGCGACCGAGGCGCCAAGGGACAGGCTCTCGCGTAAGTAGACGGGCACCTCGCCGCGCTCGGCACTGGCCGGGTCGACGAGCTTCGCCGTCCGGACCGGCGCCGGCGCCGGCGCCGGTACCGTGGGCGGGCAGGGCTCCGGCGGCGGCACCTCCGTCGCCAGCCGCAGCGACCAGCCGATCGCCTCGACCGCGAGGTTGGGGATCGAGCGGCCGAACTGCTCCTCGTAGCGGGCGACGAACAGGGCGGCGAGCCGCGCCTCGTCGCCGGCGGCGAAGGGTTCCGCCGGCAGCGGCACGACGATCTCGTGGCCCTGCCCGGCATAGCGCATGTCGGCGGTCCAGGTGGCGACCAGGGGCGCATCCGGCGCGCCGGCGCGGACCACCGCCTCGGCCGCCTGGTACATCTCCGCCCGCAGCGCGTTCATCGCCGCCGCATCGAACCCTGCGTCGATCGGCATGAAGCGGCTGCGCGCGATCTCGTAGGCGACCGGCGCGATCAGGAAGCCGACGGCGGAGCCGACCCCGGCGCCGCGCGGCACCACGATGCGGTCGATCGACAGCTTCTCCGCCAGCCGCACCGCATGCAGCGGCGCCGCGCCGCCGAACGCCACCATGGTGCGCTCGCCCAGCGCGCTGCCCAGCTCGATCGCATGGACTCGCGCGGCATTGGCCATGTTCTCCTCCACCACCTCGGAGATGCCGAGCGCGGCCTCCACCTGCGGCAGGTCCAGCGGGGCGCCGATCGCCGCCGCGACGGCGTCGGCGGCGCGGTCGCCATGCAGGGTGAAGCTGCCGCCGGCGAAATGCTCCGGGTCGATGCGGCCCAGCACGACATCGGCATCGGTGACGGTGGCGGCGGTGCCGCCGCGGCCGTAGCAGGCCGGCCCGGGCTGCGAGCCCATGCTCTGCGGCCCGATCTGGATCCGCGACAGTTCGTCGATGGAGGCGACGGAGCCGCCGCCGGCGCCGATCTCCACCATGTCGATCACCGGGATGCGGATCGGCAGGCCGCTGCCCTTCAGGAAGCGGTATTCGCGGGCCACCTCGAAATTGCGGGAATAATGCGGCTCGCCGCCGTCGATCAGGCAGATCTTCGCCGTCGTGCCGCCCATGTCGAAGGACATGATCCGCCCATAGCCGCATTGCCGCGCGACATGGGCGGCCAGGATCGCGCCGCCGGCGGGGCCGGATTCCACCAGCCGGATCGGGAAGCGGCGCGCCGTCTCCACCTCCGTCAGGCCGCCAGCGGAGGTGATCATGTAGAACGGGCAGGCGATGTCGCGGGCGCGGATCTCGTCCACCAGCCGCTTCAGGTAGCTCGCCATCACCGGCTGGATATAGGCATTGGCCGATGCGGTGGACCAGCGCTCGTATTCGCGGATCTCCGGGCAGACCTCGCTCGACAGGGTGATCGCCATCCCGGGCAGCGCGGCCTGCAGGACCTCGCGTGCCCGCTCCTCGTGCGCGGCATTGGCATAGGAATGCAGGAAGCAGATCGCCACCCCGCCGACCTGTTCCGCCTTCAGGGTGCCGGCGATGCCGGCCAGGGCCGCCTCGTCGAGCGGAACCACCACATTGCCGCGGGCGTCCATCCGCTCCGGCACCGGCAGGCGCAGTTCCCGCGGCACCAGCGGCGCCGGGCGCTCCATCATCAGGTCGTACTGCTCGAAGCGGTTCTCGTAGGCCATGGCGATGGAATCGCGGAAGCCCTCCGTCACCAGCATCGCGGTACGGGTGCCCTTGCGCTCGATGATCGCGTTGGTGGCCAGGGTGGTGCCGTGGATGATGATGGCGAGGTCGCGCGGATCCAGCCCGGCGCGGCCCAGGATCAGGTCGATCCCCTCCAGCACGCCGCGCTCCGGCGCATCCGGGGTGGTCAGCACCTTGGCCGCCACGCTCCTGTCGCCGTCCTGCAGGGCAAGGTCGGTGAAGGTCCCGCCGATATCGACCGCCAGGCGTGCCGTTCCGCTCATTCCGTTTCCCCAGGAAGCACTTCGGTTTCTTCGCTCAGATTGCCGCCCAGATAGGCGTGGCGGATGCGCGGGTCGGCCGCGACTTCGGCGGCCGGCCCCTCCATGAACTTGCGCCCCATCTCCAGGACGATCGCGGTGTCGGAGACCAGCAGCGCGCCGTGCACGTTCTGCTCCACCACCAGCACCGTGACCCCGGTCGCGGCGATGCCCTTCACCACCGCGAACACCTCGTCCTGCATCTTCGGCGACAGGCCGAGCGAGGGTTCGTCGAGCAGCAGGAGGGAGGGTTCGGACAGCAGCACCATCGCCGTCTCCAGCACCTGCTGCTCGCCGCCCGACAGGTTGCCGGCGCGCTCGCCCAGCTTGCTGCGCAGCACCGGGAAGGCGGTCATCACCTTCTCGATGCGCGCCGCATGGACGGCCCTGGCGAGGGTGTAGCAGCCGAGCTTCAGGTTTTCCGCCACGGTCATCAGCGGGAAATTGCAGCGCCCCTGCGGCACGAAGCCGATGCCGCGCTGGAAGCGCAGCCAGGGATCCAGCGCCTCGATCCGCTCCCCCTTGAAGGTCAGGCTGCCGCCCAGATGCTGGCAGGAGCCGTAGACCGCGCGCATCAGGGTCGACTTGCCGGCGCCGTTGCCGCCGATCAGGGTGGTGATCGAGCCGCCGGCCAGGACGAAGGAGACGTCGTGGACGATGGCATTGCCGCGATAGCCGGCAGTCAGGCCGTTTGCCTCGAGAACCGGGGACGTGTCAGGCGCGGATGCCAAGATAGGCCTCCAGCACGCGCTCGTCGGACTGCACCGCGGCGGGATCCCCCTCCATCGTCTTCGCGCCCTGCACGAAGACCAGGATGCGCGAGCAGAGCCGCATGATGAACTCGACATTATGTTCGACGATCACGAAGGTCTCGCCCGCTGCGTGCAGCCGCAGGATCACCTCCTCGATCTCGCGGATCCGGGTCGGGTTCACCCCGGCGACGGGTTCGTCCAGCACCACCAGGCGCGGCCGCGGCATCAGCGCGGCGGCCAGTGCCACCAGCTTCTTCTGGCCGTAGGACAGGATCACCGCCGGCGCGTCGCGGTAGCGCTCCAGTCCGATCATCGCGATCAGCTCCTCCGCGCGGGCCTCCGCCGCGTCCACCGCGCGCCGCATCGCCGCCGTGCGCAGGAAGTCGGCGACCCAGCCGACCTGCTGGAACGGGCGCGCGGCCTGCAACAGGTTCTCGCGCACCGACATCTGGTCGTAGAGGCGCACCGCCTGGAAGGTGCGGATCAGCCCGGCGCGGGCGATCGCGTCCGCCGGGCGGCCGGTGATGTCGGCGCCGTCCAGCAGCACCCGGCCGGCATCGGGCCGCTGGAAGCCGGAGATGCAGTCGATCGTCGTGCTCTTGCCGGAGCCGTTCGGCCCGATGATGCCGGTGATGGTGCCGTCGGCGATCGCAAAGGAGACGCCGTCGACGGCGCGCAGCCCGGCGAAGTTCTTGGTCAGGCCCTCGACCGCCAGAAGGGGGGGCGCGGTCATTGCCGCAGCTCCAGGCGCAGGCGGCGGTTGCGGCGTTCCCGCAGCCAGCCGGCGAAGCCGGCGGGGGCGACGGAGACCACGGCCAGCAGGATCAGGCCGTAGACCACCATCCGCAGGTCGCCGGAGACGCGCAGCAGTTCCGGCAGCAGCGACATCGCCGCGCCGGCGGCCAGCACCCCCCAGAAGCTGCCGCGGCCGCCGACGATCACCATGATCAGGAAGGCCTGCATGTAGAAGAAGTCGAAGATCAGCGGGTCGATGATCCGCACATGGAACACCAGGATCGCCCCGGCCATCCCGGTGAACACCGCGGATATGAAGAAGCCCAGCAGCTTGTAGGGGGTGGGGTTGATCCCCTGCGAGCGGACCAGCGGCTCGTTCTGGCTGATCGCCCGCATGGTGGCGGCGATGCGCGAGGTGAAGAAGGCGTAGAAAAGCGCCAGGGTCGCGACCAGGAAGGCCAGGGCGAGATAGTAGAAGCCGGTCGGACCGTCGATCGGCACCCCGAAGAAGACTGGCGGCGGCAGGCCCGGCATGCCCATCGGGCCGCGGGTCACCGACATCCAGTCGCGCGCCACCAGGAAGGTCAGCAGCGAGAAGACCAGGGTCACCACGACGAAGGAATGACGGTTCAGGCGCAGCGCCGGATAGCCGATGACCAGCGCCACCAGGCCGGCGAACAGGCCGCCCGCCGGCAGCGCCAGCCAGAAGCTCCAGCCCAGGTCCACCACGGTGACCGCGGTGAAATAGCCGCCGATCCCCCAGAACGCGGTATGGGCGAGCGACAAGAGCCCCAGCAGGCCATAGACCACGTTCAGCGACAGGGCGGCGACGATGAAGACGAACACCGTGACGCCGACGCCGGCGACATAATTCGACACGCCGAGGAGCGGCAGGACGGCCAGCAGCACGACCGCGCCCGCCGCCGCCATTGGCACTGGAACCGCCGGCCGCATCATCCCACCCGCACCCCGCCGCGGCTGAAAAGCCCGTTGGGGCGCAGGACCAGCACCGCGATCATGACGATGAAGCCGGCGGCTTCCTGCCAGATCGCCGGGAAGAAGCCGCCGATCCAGCTCTCCAGGATGCCCAGGCCGATCGCTGCGGCGATCGCGCCGCCGATGCTGCCCATGCCGCCGATGATGATGATCGCCAGCGCCTTGATCACCAGGAACTGGCCCATATGCGGATGCACCAGCTGGACCGGGGCGATGGCGGCGCCGGCGATGCCGCAGAGCGCGGTGGCCAGCACCACCGCGTTGCGGGCGACCCGCACCGGCTTCAGGCCGACCATCAGCGCCGCCTCCCGGTTCTGGGCGACGGCCCGCATCGCGCGGCCGAGCTGCGTGCGGTTCAACACCAGGAACAGCACCAGGAAGGCCGCCACCGCCAGGATCGCCGCGGCGACCCGGGTCCAGGCCAGGCGGATATCGCCGATCTGGATGCCGGCGAAGCCGAACTGGGTCTGCACCATCATCGGCGTCGCGGTGAAGGCATATTGCATGCCGTACAGGATCACGATCGACAGGCCCATCGTGATCAGGATGCTGCGCTCGAACTCGCCGCGCTCAAGCCGCGACAGGAAGACCTCGTAGGCGACGAGGCCCACCGCGACGGCGGCGATCGTGGCGACGATGACGCCGGGGATATAGCTGAGGCCGAAGCCGGGCAGGGCGAAGGCCATCGCATAGGCGCCCACCATGAGGAACTCCCCATGGGCGAAGTTGACGATCTCCAGCACGCCGAACATCAGCGCCAGGCCCGCGGCGATCAGGGCATAGATCAGGCCGAGGGTCAGGCCGTTCGCCGTCAGCTGAAGGAAATAGATCCAGTCCATGTGGTGATGCGTCGATCCGGAATGGTGACCCGACAGACCGCAATCACGGGACGCGCGCTGTTCGGCCGTTCGGCCGCGCCTGTTCTTCGGGCCGATTGGGCGGAATGTCGGACAGGCACAGGGCGACTGCCCGCAATCCATACGCAAGTCGCGACGTCGTGATGGCGAGGTCTGACCACATATTTTTGGCTCACGGCGAAGCACATGCCAACATAAAAATGGTGTATCGCCGATTATTTTGTCAGTATAACTCGTGCGAACCGGACTCACCCAGTGTTCCGATAGGAGGAACAGATGAAAATACTAGCGCCTATCCTGACTATTGCTTGCGCGTTGGGCGTTCCGCTTGCGGCTGCCCAGGCGGCCGATCCGATCAAGGTGGGCGTCAGCGCCCCCTATTCCGGGCCGGCGGCCGCGCCGGCGGAGTGGGAGCGATGGGGCATCGACCTGGCGGTCAAGGAGATCAACGAGGCCGGCGGCGTGCTCGGCCGGCCGATCGAGATCGTGGCCGAGGACAATCGCTGCAACCCGTCGGAGGCGGCCAACGCCGCCAACAAGCTGGTGGCGGAAAAGGTGGTCGCGATCCTCGGTGCGCACTGCTCCTCCTCCACCCTGGCCTCGATGCCGATCATCGAGCAGGCCGGCATTCCGATCCTCACCGGCGTTTCCTCCAGCCCGAAGATCACGGAGCTGAGCGGCACCGGCGGCAACAAGTGGACCTTCCGGCTGAACCCGTCGGATTCCGCGATGATGAGCACGCTCGTGAACTACATGGGCGAGAAGAAGCTGTTCTCGAAGGTCGCGATCATCGCCGAGGATACCGATTTCGGCCGCGGTGGAGTCGCCGCCTTCACCCCGCTCGCCGAACAGGCGGGGATCGAGATCCTGTCCACCGATTTCGTCGCCCAGAACACGCCGGACTATACGCCGGTGCTGACCCGCGTTTCCCGCGCCAAGCCGGATGCTATCGCCACCTTCCTGCTGGCGGCCGACCAGCTCAGCCTGCTGCGCAGCGCGATGCAGCTGGGCCTGCAGATTCCCTATACCGGCCGCGCCGAGCTCGGCGGCAAGAACATGGAGATCATCGAGGCCGGCGGCATGGACGGCTCGGTGAGCGCCTGGACCTATTCCAACGAGATCGACGACCCGCAGAACAAGGCGTTCGGGGAGAAGATCAAGGCCGAGCACGGCGTGCTGCCGGTGCTGCAGACCTGGGCCGGCTATGACACGATGCGCATGGTCGCCCAGGCCATCAAGGAGGCCGGCAGCGACGACCCGGCGAAGATCCGCGACGCCCTTGAGAAGATCCAGTTCCGGACGGTGATGGGACCGGTTGTCTCCTTCGACGACCACAACCAGGCCGGCGAAGTGGTGATCATCCTGGGCGTGAAGGACAAGAAGGTGTCGATCCTGGATATGGTGAGCGCAAAGTAGCGGACTGCGATCCGCTGCAGAAAGGCCCGGCCGGCAGGACGCATGGCCGGGCCTTTCCCGCGCGGCGGGCGGCAGGTGGGGCAATGAAAGGGAAGATGCGTATCGTGAGTGCTGTGGTGGGAAAGGCGGACCGGCCGTGACGACTGACGGGCCGGCCGGTGCGCAGACGGTTCTGGCGATCGTGGGCGGCAGCGGCGCCCTGGGCGGCGGCCTGGCCCTGCGGGCGGCGCGTGCGGGCATCCCGGTGATCATCGGCTCGCGCACGGCGGAAAAGGCGGCGGAGGCTGCTGCATCCGTGGCCGCGGCGGTGCCGGGCGCTGCGGTGCAAGGTGTGGAGAATGTGGCAGCCGCCAAGGCCGGCGACATGGTGCTCGTCGCCGTGCCGTTCGCGAGCCAGGCGGAGACCCTGGCGGCGATCGCGCCGCATGTCGCGGGCAAGATCGTGGTGGATACGACTGTGCCGCTGGTGCCGCCCAAGGTCGCCAGGGTGCAGCTGCCGCCGGAAGGCTCCGCCGCGGCCTGCGCGGCGAAGGCGCTGGGGCCCGAGGCGCGGCTTGTCACTGCCTTCCACAATGTTTCCGCCCAGAAGCTGCGCGGCGAAGGACCGGTCGGCTGCGACGTGCTGGTCTTCGGCGATGAGCCGGAGGCGCGCGCGGCGGTGATCGAGCTGGCCGACCGGATGGGCCTGCGCGGCCTGCATGGCGGCGTGCTGGACAATGCCGCGGCGGCGGAGGCGATGACCTCCGTGCTGATCGCCGTCAACAAGCGCTACAAGGTGGCGGAGGGGGCGGGTCTCCGCATCACCGGGATCGGCGGGACCTCGGAGGACTAAGCGCCCGATGGCCGGTGCCTTTCCAGACATCCCGCTTTGCCCGGCGCCGCGTGCCGGGGCCGCCTGGGCCCTGGTGCCGGTGAAGCGCCTGGACCGTGCGAAGAGCCGCCTGGCGCCGCGCCTGTCGCCGGCGGGCAGACAGGCGCTGCAGCGGGCGATGCTGGCGCAGGTCCTGTCGGTGCTGCGGCGGGCTTCCGGCCTGGACGGCATCGCCGTCGTCACTGCCGACCCGGCGGTGGCGGCGATCGCTGCGCGGTTCGGCGCCCGGCAGCTGCCGGAGCGGCGTGAGGGTCTCAATCCCGCATTGTCGGACGGCGCCCATGCCCTTCGTGCTGCCGGTGCCGGTTTCGTCGCGGTCGTCCCGGCGGACCTGCCGGAACTGGATGCTGCCGACATCTCTGCCGCCCTGGCGGAGGTGCGACGCAGCCATGCGACCCTCGTGGTGCCCGACGCCGCCGGCAGCGGCACCAACGGCCTGGTCTTTCCGGCGGACCGGCCGCCCCGCTTCGCCTTCGGCGCCGGCAGCTGCCGGCACCATCTGGCGCAGCCGGGTACATGCCGCCACCCGCTTGCAAGCCTTGCGCGGGATGTCGACCTGCCCCGCGATCTCGCGGCCCTCGACCTGTCATTCCTGGGGCTTAACGCATGGCGGATGCAGGATGCCGTGCCGCCACCGCCTCCCATAGCCGAAGTGATGAGTCAGTCCCGATGAGCGACCTGCCGATCGAAGCCTGGATCAGCCGCCTGACCTCCGGCGGCCGGCTGCAGCCGGACGAGCTGGAGGCCCTGGCCGGCCGCGCGCCGCTGCCGGCGCTGCTGGTGGGGGCGGCGGCGATCCGCGACGCCGGCCATGGCGCCAACATCTCGGTGTCGCGCAAGGTCTTCGTGCCGCTGACCCAGCTCTGCCGCGACGTCTGCGCCTATTGCACCTTCGCGCATCCGCCGAAGGCGGGCGAGGCGGTCTACCTGGACCGCGAGGCTGTGCTGGAGATCGCCCGCGCCGGCGCCCGTGCCGGCTGCGACGAGGTGCTGTTCACCCTGGGCGACAAGCCGGAGGTGCGCTATCGCGCGGCCCGGGAGGCGCTCGACGCGCTCGGCCATGCCAGTACCCTCGATTATCTGCACGAGATGGCGGCGGCGGTCCTGCAGGAGACCGGGCTGCTGCCGCATATCAATGCCGGGGTGATGACGGAGGCCGATATCGCACGGCTGCGCGGCGTCTCCGCCTCGCAGGGCCTGATGCTGGAGACGGGGTCCGACCGGCTGTCCGCCCGCGGCGGGCCGCATTGGGGCTCGCCTGACAAGCAGCCGGCCGCCCGCCTGGCCACCATCGCGGCCGCCGGGCGGGCGCGCGTGCCGTTCACCAGCGGCATCCTGATCGGCATCGGCGAGAGCCGGGCCGAGCGCCTGGCCTCCCTGCTGGCGCTGCGGGACCTGCATGACGCGCACGGCCATATCCAGGAGGTGATCGTCCAGAACTTCCGCGCCAAGCCGGGCACAAGGATGGCCGGCGCGGCCGAGCCGGATCTCGAGGAACAGCTCTGGACCATCGCGCTGGCCCGCTTCGTCTTCGGGCCGGCAATGTCGATCCAGGCGCCGCCCAACCTGCGGGCGGAGGGGCTGGCGGCGCTGATCGGCGCCGGCATCAACGACTGGGGCGGCGTCTCCCCCGTCACCCCGGACCATGTGAACCCGGAGGCGCCCTGGCCGGCCTTGTCCCGCCTGGCGGCGGAGACCGCGGCTTCGGGTAAGACGTTGGTGCCGCGGCTGACGGTCTATCCGGCCTATCTGCAGCGGGCGGAGGCCTGGCTCGATCCGGCGGTCCGCAGCGCCGCGATCGCGCGCGCCGATACCGAGGGCTTCGCGCATGAGACCGGCTGGCGGGTCGGCCATGGGCGGGAGATCGTGCCGCTGGAGACGGGCATGCCGGCCCTGCCGCGCGACACCGCCCTGTCGGCCGCCATCGACAGGGCGATGGCCGGCCGGGCGCTGGAAGAGGCGGAGATCGTCACCCTGTTCCGTGCCCGCGGCCCGGCGGCCGCGGCGGTCCGCGACGCGGCGGACGCCCTGCGGGCGGAGCGGGTCGGCGGCACGGTCGGCTATGTCGTCACCCGCAACATCAACTACACCAATGTCTGCGGCTATCGCTGCCGCTTCTGCGCCTTTTCCAAGGGCAGGCTGGCGGAGAATTTGCGCGGCCGGCCCTACGACCTGACCCTGGAGGAGATCCAGCGCCGCACGGTGGAGGCCTGGCAGCGCGGCGGCACCGAGGTCTGCATGCAGGGGGGCATCCATCCCGACTATACGGGGGAGACCTACCTGGAGATCGTGCGTGCGGTGAAGGCGGCGGTGCCGGAGATGCATGTGCATGCCTTCTCGCCGCTGGAGGTCACGCAGGGCGCGCGTACCCTGGGGCTGTCGGTGGCGGAATTCCTGTCCGCCCTGAAGGAGGCGGGGCTCGGCTCCCTGCCCGGCACGGCGGCGGAGATCCTCGACGACGAGGTCCGCGCGCGGCTCTGCCCGGACAAGATCCGCACCGATGCCTGGCTGGAGGTGGTGGAGACGGCGCACCTGGTGGGCCTGCGCACCACCGCCACGATCATGTTCGGCCATATCGAGCGCTACGTGCACTGGGCGCGGCACCTGTTGCGGCTGCGCCGCCTGCAGGAGCGCACCGGCGGCCTGACGGAGCTGGTGCCACTGCCCTTCGTGCATATGGAGGCGCCGATCTACCTGTCCGGCGACGGCGCCCGGCAGGGCCCCAGCCTGCGGGAGGCGATCGCCATGCATGCCGTGGCCCGGCTGGCGCTCAACCCGGTCCTGCCCAACATCCAGGCGTCATGGGTGAAGCTGGGCGAGGCGGGGCTGGCCGCGGCCATGCGCAGCGGCGCCAACGACCTGGGCGGCACCCTGATGGACGAATCGATCAGCCGGGCGGCCGGCGCCGACCACGGCCAGGAGCTGCCGCCGCAGCGGATGATCGAGATCGCCCGCGGACTTGGCCGCATGCCGCGCCAGCGCAGCACCCTCTATGGCGATGTGCCGGACCGGCAGTGCGAGCGGGCGCTGCAGGCGCCGCCCCTGACGGCGGTGGTCAACGCCCCGGCCGGCCGGCACGCCCGCACCGGCGGCGCCCAAGCCCGCGGGGCGGGGGGCGCCGGCGGCCTGGGGGGCGGGGACTGAGGCAGTCCTGGTTCGGGCAGCATCGCGTCGTTCCCGGGCTTGACCCGGGAACCCATTCCGCAAACGTGCGGGCGTCCGGAAGGCTGGCGGAATGGATCCCAGGCTCAAGGCCTGGGATGACAGTTACTGGGACACTCGTCTTCGCCCTCGGCTGACCCGCCCTAGGACAGCCCGTTGCGGCAGTTGCGGGGACACTATACATAATCGCCGGCACCGCGGCCGGCTGACCCGCCCTAGGACAGCCCGGTGATGCGGCCGTCGGCGCCGAGGCCGATGCGCTCCGCGGCGGGGTGCCGGGGCAGGCCGGGCATGGTCATGATGGTGCCGCAGATCGCCACCACGAAGCCGGCGCCGGCGGACAGCCGCACCTCGCGCACCGGCACCACATGGCCCGTGGGCGCGCCCTTCAGGGCCGGGTCGGCGGAAAGGCTGGACTGGGTCTTGGCGACGCAGACCGGCAGCCCGCCGAAGCCCGCCTCCTGCAGTTCGGCCAGCATGCGGGCGGCGGCCGGCTCCAGCGCGATGTCGGCGGCGCCGTAGATCTCCCGCGCCAGGGTGCGCAGCTTGTCCTCCAGCGGCATCGCGTCGGGGTAGAGCGGCTTGAACGCCGACTGCCCGCTGCCGGCCAGTTCCGCCACCCGCCGGGCCAGATCGGTGGCGCCGGCCCCGCCGCGGGCCCAATGGTCGGATTCGATCGCCTCGACCCCCTCGCCCTCGCACAGCTCGCGCAGGCGGCGGCGCTCCGCCTCGCTGTCGCCGGAGAAGCGGTTGATCGCCACCACCACGGGCACGCCATACTTGCGGACATTGGCGACATGTCGCGCCAGGTTGGCGAAGCCCCGCTCCAGCGCGGCGACATCCTCCCGGCCCAGCTCGTCGCGGGCCAGCCCGCCATGCATCTTCAGGGCGCGGATCGTCGCCACCACCACCGCGGCGTCGGGCGCCAGGCCGCCCATCCGGCACTTGATGTCGAAGAACTTCTCCGCCCCCAAGTCGGCGCCGAAGCCGGCCTCGGTGACGGTGAAGTCCGCCATCTTCAACGCCGCCCGGGTGGCGATCAGCGAGTTGCAGCCATGCGCGATATTGGCGAAGGGGCCGCCATGGACCAGCGCCGGATTGCCCTCCAGGGTCTGCACCAGGTTGGGCTGGATCGCGGTGGCCAGCAGGGCGGCCATTGCACCCTCGGCCTGCAGCTCGGCGGCGGTGACGAAACGCTTGTCGCGGCTCCGGCCCACCACCATGCGCCCCAGCCTGGCCTGCAGGTCGGCGCTGTCGGCGGCCAGGCAGAATACCGCCATCACCTCCGACGCGACGGTGATGTCGAAGCCGCTTTCCCGCGGCGTCCCCCCGGTCGGCCCGCCAAGGCCCAGGACGATGCCGCGCAGCGCCCGGTCGTTGATGTCCATGCAGCGCCGCCAGGTGATCCGCTGCGGGTCGAGGTCCAGCGCATTGCCCCAGTAGAGATGGTTGTCGACCATCGCGGCGAGCAGGTTGTTGGCGGCGCCGATGGCATGCAGGTCGCCGGTGAAATGGAGGTTGATCTCCTCCATCGGCACCACCTGGGCATAGCCGCCCCCGGTCGCGCCGCCCTTGACCCCGAAGCAGGGGCCGAGGGAGGGCTCCCGCAGGGCGATCACGGTGCGGTGGCCCAGGGCGTTGAGGCCGTCGCCGAGCCCGATCGTGGTGGTGGTCTTGCCCTCGCCCGCCGGGGTCGGGGTGATCGCGGTGACCAGGATCAGCCGCCCGTCGGGACGGGGCTGCAGGTCGCCGAGATAGCCGGCGGAGAGCTTGGCCTTGTCCCGGCCGAACGGCAGCAGGGCCGAATCGGGAATGCCGGCAGCCTCCGCCACCTCCTGGATCGGCCGGATCCGGTGCGCCTGTGCGATCTCAAGGTCGGACAATTGTGCCTTGTGCTGGTCCTGCTGCGGCTGCGCCATGAACGGCCCCCTCCTTCTGTCCCTGTTCTTCCGGCCGGCCCCCCGGGCGGACCGACCGGTCGCGCCACCGCCGGCCGCGGCGCCCGGATGAATTTGCCGGCGCCTGACGGTAGACTTTCGCCTCGCTGGTCGAACGCTTAGCAGCCGAAGCGCCCGGCGGCGAGGGGGAGGCCGGCATCCCGGGCGGCGGATGACCGGGCAATGGCCGGGGCACGTCAGGACCCTGCGGCGACACAAAAGGGCGAGCGAGGCGGCATGACAAGTTTGAAGCTGGCCGGGCTGATGTGCTCCAGGCTGTGTCACGATCTGGCCGGGCCGATCGGTGCGCTGCAGAACGGCATCGAACTGATGGCCGAGGATGACGACCCGGATCTCCAGGCGCAGGCGATGGATCTTGTCGCGATGGCCTCCGATCAGGCCGGCCGCAAGCTTCGGTTCTATCGCCTGGTGTTCGGCGCCGGCCTGGCCGGCGGCGAGGACCTGCCGTCCGAGGAGTGCCGTGCCGCCCTGGCAGGCCTGCTCGATGGCGGCCGCATCCAGCTCGACTGGAGCCTTTCGGATGGCGTCTGGCCGCGCCAGCTGGGCCGCCTCGTGCTGGCCTTGACCCTGATCGCTTCGCAGGGGATGCCCCGCGGCGGCCGCCTTGCCGTCGCCCCGGGCGACGGTCAGGCGACGGAGCCGGGCGGCGTGGCCGTCACCTGCGCCGGCGAAGGCGCCGCCCTGGACCAGGGCGCGGCCGGATTTCTCAGTGGCGAACGGGCGCTGGACGATGCCGCCACCCCAGGTGACGCGGTGGCCTGCCTGGCCTATGAACTGAGTGGGGAAACCGCACGACCGGTCACAATCGAGGCCGCCGACGGGGGATTCCGCCTTCGCCTGTGACGTTTCGGGCGGGGAGGGAGGACAGGCCGGCAAGGGGCTTTCGCGTTTACCGTGATTTAAGAGGTTTCCGCGATAGTCCGCACATCCGGAATGGGGACTGGCGAGACATGGACGAACTCCTGCAGGAATTCCTGACCGAAACGAACGAGAGCATTGCCCTGCTCGACGTTGAACTGGTCAACCTTGAACAGAACCCGGACAATCCGGGCCTGATCGACAACATTTTCCGATTGGTCCACACGATCAAGGGCACCTGCGGCTTTCTGGGGCTGCCCCGGCTGGAAAAGGTCGCGCATGCCTCGGAGAATGTCCTGGGCAAGGTGCGCGACGGCGAACTGGCCGTCAGTCCGGCTGCGGTCAGCCTGGTGCTGGCATCCATCGATCAGATCAAGTCGCTGCTGAACAGCCTTGAGATGACCGAAAAGGAGCCGCCCGGCGACGATTCCGCGCTGATCGGCAAGCTCAACCACCTGGCGGAAACCGGCGAGGTCCCGGGCGCCGCGGCGGCGCCGGCAGCCGGTGCGGCGGATGCGGCTGCCGAAGAGGCGCCGGCCAAGCCTGCCAAGGCCGCGAAGAAGCCGGCCGCGAAGAAGCCGGCCGCCAAGGCCAAGAAGGCGGCGGCGGAAGCCGAGCCTGCCGAGGAGGCGGAAGAGCCCGCGGGGGGCGACCTCGCCAAGTTCGACCCCGAGCTGGGCCGCGAGCTGCTGCCAGGCGAGGTGAGCCTGGCGGAGCTGGACGCGATCTTCGAGGCGACCGAAGCGGCGCCGGAGACCGCACCGCCGCCGGCCGCCGCGCCGGTGGCCGCCAAGACCGGCCAGGTCGAGGAGGGGCAGGAGCGCGGCGAGTCCGCGATCGCCAACCAGTCGATCCGGGTCAACGTCAACCTGCTCGAGAACCTGATGACCATGGTCAGCGAACTGGTGCTGACCCGGAACCAGCTGTTGCAGATGGTCCGCGGCCAGGAGGGTTCCGCCTTCACCGTGCCGCTGCAGCGCCTGAGCCATTGCACCAGCGAGCTGCAGGAAAACGTCATGAAGACGCGGATGCAGCCGATCGGCAATGCCTGGGCGAAGCTGCCGCGCATCGTCCGAGACCTGGGCATGGAGCTGGGCAAGAAGATTCAGCTCGACATGCACGGCCAGGACACCGAGCTGGACCGGCAGGTTCTGGACCTGATCAAGGACCCGCTCACCCACATGGTCCGCAACTCCGCCGATCACGGCCTGGAGATGCCGGATGCCCGCCGGGCTGCCGGCAAGTCCGAGACGGGCCATGTCCGCCTGAACGCCTTCCACGAGGGCGGCCATATCATCATCACCGTCGCCGACGACGGGAAGGGCCTCTCCACCGAGGGGATCCGCCGCAAGGCGATCGAGAAGGGCCTGGTGTCCGAGGCGGAAGCCGTCTCCCTGACCCAGGCGCAGATCCAGCAGTTCATCTTCAAGCCCGGCTTCTCGACCGCCGCCAGCGTGACCAGCGTCTCCGGCCGCGGCGTCGGCATGGACGTCGTCCGCACCAACATCGAGAAGATCGGCGGCACGATCGAGCTGCGCTCGGAAGAGGGCCGCGGCACCACCTTCACCATCAAGATCCCGCTGACCCTGGCGATCGTCTCCGCGCTGATCGTGGAATGCGCCGGCGAGCGCTATGCGATCCCCCAGCTGTCGGTGGTGGAACTGGTGCGCACCGCCTCGAACTCCGAGATGCGGATCGAGCAGATCCAGGACACGCCGGTGCTGCGGCTCCGCAACCGCCTGCTGCCGCTGGTCTTCCTGTCGAAGGTGCTGGACCTGGCGGCGGCGGTCGAGAAGCGCGAGGCCTTCGTGGTCGTCGTGCAGGTCGGCAGCGCACAGTTCGGCATCGTGGTCGACGGCGTCTTCGACACCGAGGAAATCGTGGTGAAGCCGGTGGCGCCGGTGCTGCGCGACATCTCCGTGTTCGGCGGCAATACCATCCTCGGCGACGGCAGCGTGATCATGATCCTCGACGTGAACGGCATCGCCAGCCTGCTGGAGGATATGCAGATGGAGGAGAAGCTGGCCGAGGAGGAGGAGGAGCGCCATCGCGCCACCACCGACGAGTCGACCTCTCTCCTGCTGTTCCGTGCCGGCGGCGCGGAGCCCAAGGCGGTGCCGCTGGGCCTCGTCGCCCGGCTGGAGGAGCTGCCTGTGGAATCGATCGAGCATGTCGACGGTCGCGACATGGTGCAGTATCGCGGCGCGCTGATGCCACTGCTGCGGATGCGCCACGACGTCGCGGTGCGCGACAGCGGCCGCCAGCCGGTCCTGGTCTTCGCCGATGGCGAGCGCACCATGGGCCTGATGGTGGACGAGATCCTCGACATCGTCGAAGCCGGGCTGAAGGTGGAGATGGCGTCGGAGATCGACGGCATCGTCGGTACCGCGGTGATCGCGGGCAAGGCGACGGAGCTGCTGGACCTCGGCTACTACCTGCAGCTCGCCTTCGGCGATTGGTTCAACACCCGCCGCGAGAAGGCCTTCGGTACGCAGGAGGCGACCCGCCGGATCCTGCTGGTCGACGACAGCCCGTTCTTCCGCAACATGCTGACCCCGATCCTGGGGGCCGCGGGCTACAACGTGACCGCGGTCGGCAGCGCGGACGAGGCGCTGGCCCTGCGGAACAAGGGGCTGACGTTCGACATCATCGTCAGCGATATCGAGATGCCGGGCATGAACGGCTTCGATTTCGCCGCGGAGGTGCGCCGCAGCCCGGACTGGCAGTCGGTGCCGCTGATCGCGCTGTCGTCGCATGCCACGCAGCACGACTTCGAGCAGGGGCGGACGGTCGGCTTCTCCGACTACATCGCCAAGTTCGACCGCGATGCGCTGCTGTCGGTGCTGTCGCACACGCTCGGCGAAGCGGCCTGAAGCGCGCGCTCTGGGGAGATAACAGATGTCTGAAGATAAGAGCCGTCAGGTCAGCATCCGCTCGAACGCGCCCGCGGTGGCGGGCGAGCGTGCGGTCCAGTCGCTGGGCGGGGCGCGGGATTTCGTCACCGTCACCATCGCCGACCAGGTGTTCGGCATCCCGGTCCTGGAGGTCCGCGACGTGCTGCGGCCGCAGGACATGACCCGGGTGCCGCTGGCCCCGCGCGAGGTCGCCGGCGTCCTGAACCTGCGCGGCCGCATCGTCACGGCGATCGACGTGCGCTGCCGCCTGAACCTGCCGCCGCGCGACGAGGGCGAGAAGGGCATGAACGTGGTGGTCGACTTCCACGGCGAGCCCTATGCGCTGGTGTTCGACAGCGTCGGCGAGGTGCTGAGCCTGCCGGACGATAGCTTCGAGCGGACGCCCCCCACCCTCAACCCGCGCTGGCGGGAGGTTTCCGACGGCATCTATCGCCTGGACGGTCGACTGCTGGTGGTGCTGGAGGTGGAGCGGCTGCTCAACTTCGCGAAGTCGAACGTCGCCGCCTGACCGGCGGCGTGCATTCGTCGCCGTCAACCAGACTTCCGGAATGCTGCGGCATGCGGTATTGCCGGACTCGTGCGTGAAACGCCCCCTGCAATGAGGGTCCGAGGGCGATGAAGACCTGCCTGGTCGTAGACGATTCCCGCGTCATCCGCATGGTGGCGCGCCGCATCCTCGAACAGTTCGGCTTCCGCGTCGTCGAGGCGATCGACGGCAAGGAGGCGATGGCGGCCTGCGACTCGGCGATGCCGGAAGCAATCCTCCTCGACTGGAACATGCCGGTGAAGTCCGGCATCGATTTCCTGCGCGAACTCCGCGCCCGTCCGGGCGGCACCGACCCGGTCGTGGTGTTCTGCACCACGGAGAACGACATGGAACATATCCAGGAAGCGATGGCCGCCGGTGCCGACGAGTACATCATGAAGCCGTTCGATCGCGAGATCCTGCAAGCCAAGTTCCAGCAAGTGGGACTGCTGTAAGTTGGCCGTCGGCGCGCAGGGCATTCCGCCGGGTGGCCCCTACAGAGTCATGCTGGTGGATGATTCCGCGGTTATCCGCGGCCTCATGGCCCGCTGGATGAAGGACGAGGCGGCTGTCGAGGTCGTCGCATCGGTCGGCGACGGCTCGCAGGCGCTGCGCCAGGTCGCGCAGATCCGGCCGGAAGTCATGGTGCTGGACATCGAGATGCCGGTGATGGACGGCCTGACCGCGCTGCCGCAGCTCCTGCAGGCGATGCCGGGGCTGAAGGTCATCATGGCCTCCACCCTGACCGAGCGGAACGCCGAGATCTCGCTGAAGGCCCTGGCGGCGGGCGCCGCCGACTACCTGACCAAGCCGAGTTCCACCCGCGACGCGGGCACCATCTCCGACTACCAGCGCGACCTTCTGGACAAGATCAAGGCGCTGGGCCAGGCGACCCGGGCCAGCCAGCCGCGGCGTGCCTTCGCGCCGCCCGGCAGCGCCACGCCGGCCGGACGCGGTGCCGCGCCGGCGACGGCGCGTGCCGCCGCGCCGGCGGCCGATGCCCGGGGCGCCCCGGGAACGACCTCGGCAACGGCTCCGGCAAGGTCGCGACAGGGGCTCTACGGCGGCGGGCCCATCACCCTGCGTCAGCACCGGGTGACCGTGCCGCGGGTGCTGGCGATCGGCAGTTCCACCGGCGGGCCGCAGGCCCTGTTCACCCTGTTCCAGGACCTGAAGAACGATCTCAAGCTGCCGGTGCTGGTGACCCAGCACATGCCGCCCACCTTCACCCGCATCCTGGCGGAGCATCTGACCCGGATCTCCGGCCTGAACGCATCCGAGGCGCGCGACGGCGAGCCGCTGGAACGCGGCCGGATCTACGTGGCGCCCGGCGACTGGCACATGGTGGTGGCCGGAGGCAGCAGCGCGCCGGTGCTGCGGCTGAACCAGAATCCGCCGGAGAATTTCTGCCGGCCGGCGGTCGATCCGATGTTCCGCAGCCTGGCCGAGCAGTTCGGCGCGGCGGTGCTGGCGGTGGTGCTGACCGGCATGGGCCAGGACGGGCTGGCGGGAGGACGTGCCCTGGCGCAGCAGGGCGCGACCCTGCTGGCGCAGGATGAGGCGACCAGCGTGGTCTGGGGCATGCCCGGTGCTGTCGCGTCGGCAGGCATCTGCAGCGCGGTCCTGCCGCTGCCGGAGATCGGTCCGGCGGTGCGCAAGGTGATGACGGGAACGAAGCCGTGACCCCCGCCGATTTCGACCTGCTTGCAGGGATCCTGAAGGACCGTTCCGGCCTTGTCGTCCAGCGCGACAAGCTCTACCTGCTGGAAAGCAGGCTGGTGCCGCTGGCCCGGAAGCGCGGCCTGGGCGGCCTGCCGGAGCTGGTGGCGGAAGTCAGGAAGAGCCGCAACGAGGCGCTGCTGTCGGCGATCACCGATGCGATGACGACCAACGAGTCGTTCTTCTTCCGCGACACCAAGCCGTTCGACACCTTCCGCGAGGTCACCCTGCCGGCGCTGCTGGAGAGCCGCGCGTCGCGCAAGTCGTTCCGCATCTGGTCGGCCGCCTGCTCCACCGGGCAGGAGCCCTATTCGCTGGCGATGATCCTGAAGGAGCAGGGGCCGAAGCTGGCCGGCTGGCGCATCGACATCGTCGCTACCGACCTGGCCGCCGAGGTCCTGGGGCGCGCCAAGGAAGGCCTCTACACCCAGTTCGAGGTACAGCGCGGCCTGCCGATCCAGATGCTGATGAAGTATTTCAAGCAGGAAGGCGACCGCTGGCGCATCGACGCCGGGATCCGCCAGATGGTGCAGTACCGCACCTTCAACCTGCTGGACGAGTTCACCGCGCTCGGCAAGTTCGACGTGGTGTTCTGCCGCAACGTGCTGATCTATTTCGACCAGCCGACGAAGGGGAAGGTGCTGGGCCGCATGGCGCGCTGCATGACCCCGGACGGGCATCTCTACCTCGGCGGCGCGGAGACCGTCCTCGGCATCTCCGACGCCTTCAAGCCGGTGACCGGCCAGCGCGGCCTCTACTTCCCCGCCGCAGCCTGAGGGCCGCAGACCCCGCCCTTTGCGGTGGGTGCTTCCGGCGCCTGCCGTTGCTCCCGCGTGTCTCCTTCAAGCGCATCGGACCCGCCATTCCGGCGGCCTGCCCTTGTGGTCGGCGCCATGATCGGGCAAAAAATGATTACCGGATCATTTATCATTTTTCTTGCCGTCCGGGTTTGCCGCCGGCTAGTGTGACCGCGGTATGCAGCCGGCGGCAGCGTCGCTGCGGGAGGACGATGCCATGGACTACGATCTCAAGATCACGGGCGGGACCATTGTCGACGGCACCGGTGCGGCCGGCTATCGCGGCGATGTCGGCATCGCCGGCGGCAAGGTCGTCGCCCTGGGCAAGGCCGACGGCGATGCCCGCCAGGTGGTGGAGGCGGATGGCCGGGTGGTGTGCCCGGGCTTCGTCGACATCCACACCCACTACGACGCGCAGATCATGTGGGACCGGATGCTGTCGATTTCGCCCTGGCACGGGGTGACCAGCGTGGTGATGGGCAATTGCGGCTTCGGCGTTGCGCCCACCCGCGAAGACCATCGCGACATGATCGTCCGCACCCTGGAAAAGGTGGAGGGGATGAGCGTCGAGGCCCTGCGGGCCGGCATGGGCCGGGACTGGGGCTTCGAGACCTTCCCCGACTATCTCGACCGCATCGAGGCCGGCGGCACGGCGATCAATGTCGGCGCCCTGCAGGGCCATACCCCGCTGCGGCTGTTCGTCATGGGGCCGGAGGCGACCGAGCGCCAGGCCAACGAGGACGAGATGGCGCGGATGCGTGCGCTGATGGCCGACGCGCTGAACGCCGGCGCGCTGGGGCTGGCGACCTCGAAGCTGGCCGCGCATGTCGGCTTCGAGGGGCGGCCGGTCGCCAGCCGGCTGGCCAGCATGGAAGAGATCATGACCCTGGCCGGCGCGGTCCGCAGCCATGGCCGCGGCATGATCCAGTCCACCCTGGGCCCCGGCCTGCTGCTGGACGAGATGGAGGAGGTCGCCGCCGCCGCCGGCAGCGCCGTCTGCTGGACCGCGCTGCTGGCCGGCTCCGCCTTCGGCAAGTCCCGCTTCCGCGACCAGTTGGAGAAGACCCGCGAGCAGCAGGCCCGCGGCGTGCAGCTCTATCCCCAGGTCACCCCGCGGCCGCTGAACTTCGAGTTCCAGTTCAAGGCACCGGCGATCCTGGAACAGATGTCGTTCTTCAAGCCGGTCGCGGCGGCCGATTTCGACGGCAAGTGCCGGATCTACCGGGATCCGGACTTCCGCGCTGCTTTCCGCGAGCGCTGGGACACCGCCTGGCCGTCGCTCGCCCAGGCCTTCGGCATGATGGTGATCTCCGAATGCGCCACCGAGGCGGCGCTGGAGGAGCGGCGGGTCGCCGACATCGCCGCAGAGCGCGGCGTCCATCCCGTCGACCTGGCGCTGGACCTGGCGCTGGCGAGCGGCCTGGAAACCCGCTTCCGGATGCCGATCGCCAATCATGACGAGGACGAGGTGGCGGACCTGCTGGTGCAGCCCGGCGTAGTGCTGGGCCTGTCGGATGCCGGCGCCCATGCCAGCCAGCTCTGCGACGCCTGCCAGGCGACCGACCTGCTGGGCCGCTGGGTGCGGGAGAAGCAGGTGCTGAGCCTGGAACGGGCGGTGCAGATGCTCACCGCCGACCCGGCGAAGGTGTTCGGCCTCAGCGACCGCGGCCGCCTGGCCGAGGGTTGGGCCGCCGACATCGTCATTTTCGACCCGAAGACCGTGGCCGCCGGGCCGCTGCGCCGTGTGCGCGATTTCCCCGGCGGCGCCGACCGCCTGATCTCGGAGGCGGCCGGCATCGACACGGTGATCGTCAACGGCACCGTCCTGCGCCGCGACAACCGCGATGTCGTCGGCGCGGACGGGCCGCTGCCGGGCCGGCTGCTGCGGCACGGCCGGGCAGCCTGACCACCTTCCCGCGCCGGCAGCAGGCCGGCGCGGGCAAGCCGGCCTCCGGCCGCGCCACAGCGCGGCCCGGGAGCAATGAAAAGGAGCGGAGGAAACCGATGGGCAACAACATTACTGGCCGGCTCGGCCTCGCCATGGCCGCGGCCGGCGTGGCAGGCCTGCTTGCCGGATCCGTGCAGGCCGACGGCATGGAGCTGAAGCTGGCGGACCGGCTGCCGCAGGACCATTACATCGCCCGCTATGCCACCAACTACTGGATCGAGGAGGTGGAGAAGGCGACCGACGGCGCGGTGACGATCAAGCGCTATCCCAGCCAGCAGCTCGGCAAGTCGAAGGACATGCTGACCCTGACCGAGGCCGGTGTGGTCGACATGGGCGAGTATGTGCCCGGCTATCTGGGCGACAAGATGCCCCTGTCCAGTGTCGCGGAACTGCCCGGCATGGTGCCCTCGGCCTGCGCTGCGTCGCTCGCCTACCAGGAACTGGCCGCGCCGGGCGGCTTCCTCGACGAGAACGAGCTGAAGCCGCTGGGCATCCGCCTGCTCTACGTCGTGGGCCTGCCGCCCTACCAGCTGTTCACCTCCAAGACGGTGGAGGGGCTGGACAGCCTGTCCGGCCTGAAGATCCGCTCCACCGGCGCGGCGATGGATTCCGGGCTGCGCCAGCTCGACATCGTGCCGATCCGGATGAGTGCGGCGGAACTGACCGAGTCCTATTCCCGCGGCACGGTGGACGGCACGGCCTTCCCCGCGGCCAGCATCTTTTCCTATGACCTGCAGAAGCAGACCAAGTTTGCCACCAAGGATCTGAGCTTCGGCAGCAGCATGACCTTCTACGGCATTTCGCAGAAGGTCTGGGACAAGCTGTCGCCGGAGGTGCAGAAGGCGATGGTGGAGGCGGGGAAGAAGACCACCCTGCGGGCCTGCGAGCTGATCGACAAGGACGATGCGGCGGCGCTGGAGCGGCTGCAGTCCGACGGCGCGACCCTGGTCACCTTCGACGCGGCCAACAGGAAGGCCTTCATGGAGCGGCTGGAGCCGGTGGCCGAGGAATGGGCCAAGGGGGTCGACCAGAAAGGCCGTCCCGGCAGCGAGGCCCTCGAGAAGTTCAGGTCCGCGGTCGACGCGAACAGCTGACCGACCGTTCGGCCGCTCCCGCGGATTGCGGGGGCGGGCGCCTCTGCGGGGCGGAAGGTCATCCATGCCGACAGAACTTGCCTATACCGAGGCCGAGCGCGGCGGCGTGCCGGTCGCCGAGCTGCGGCTGTCTTCCGACAGCGGCGTGAACCCGCTGTCCAGCGGCACTGTGGCGGCCTTCCGCCGCCATTTCCGCGACCTGGACCATGCCGATGCGCCCTATGCGGTGGTGCTGTCGGCGGAGGGACGCTGCTTCTGCGCCGGGGCGGATGTGAAGGAATTCCGGGACATCACCCAGGACGGCTTCCGCCGCTACATGACCGACATCCTGGCGATGTATGCGGAGATGGCGGAGTTGCGGAAGCCGATCATCGCGCTGGTGCATGCCGATGCCCGCGGCGGCGGCATGGCGCTGGCGCTGTTCTCCGACTTCGTGATCGCGGCCGACGAGGCGCAGTTCGCCCTGCCGGAAGTGCATCGCGGTCTTGCCGGCGGCGGCTACCTGATGCCACTCCTGGTGGGAAAGCAGCGCGCGACCGAGATGGTGATGCTGGGCCGCAGCTATTCCGCCGCCCGCATGCTGGATCTCGGCCTGGTGTCGGAGGTTTGCCCGGCGGTGGAGATCGCAGGCCGCACGGATCGCCTGTGCGCGGAACTGGGCGCCCTGTCCGGCGGCGCGCTCGCCGTGGCGAAGCAGTCCCTCGCCGGGGGGCTGGGCCTGGGGCTGCGGGAGGCGATGGCGAAGCATGTCGAGGCGCAGTCGGAGGCCTTCCGGCTGGCCCGCGAACGGGGGCAGATGTGAGCCTGGCCGCACCGGAGGATCCGCAGACCGCCGCCTGCCTGGAAGCGCTGCGCCAGACGCGGGATGCCGACACCCTGCCGGCCCTGTTCCGCTCCCGGGCGGCGCGGCTGGGCGAGGCGCCGTTCCTGCTGTTCCGCGACCGTTGCCTCAGCTGGCAGCAGGTCGGCGCCCTTGCCACCGCCTGGGCCGGGGAGCTGCGGCGGCAGGCGGCTGCCGTTTCCGACGACGTCGATGACGCAGGCGGCGGTATCGCCGCCCGGGTCGCGGTGGCCCTGCCGAACTGCGATTCCCTGGTGGTCCTCCTGCTGGCCTGTGCCAAGGCCGGGCTGGTCTTCGTGCCGGTGAACCCGGCCCTGACCGCGGAAGAGATGGCGACGGCGCTCGGCGTGGTCTCGCCCACGCTGATCGTCACCACGGCGGGGCTTGTCCCGAAGCTGTCGGCGGCAGCCGCGCAGGCCGGCTGCGGCCCGCTGCCGGTGGTGGCCGTCGACGATGCGGACCTGACCCTGCCCGACCTGCCGGACCCGGTCCCGGAGCGGGCCGGACCTGATGAGGAACCGGATCCCGGGCAGCCGCTGGCCATCGTCTTCACCTCCGGCACCACCGGTGTGCCGAAGGGGGCGGTGCACAGCCATCGCACCTATGTCACGGCGGCGGAGATCGCGGCCTTCCGGATGCGCCTCGATGCCGCCGACCGGCTGCTGGTGATCCTGCCGCTTTTCCACCTGAACGCGCTGTTCTATTCGGTCGGCGGCACCATCGTCTGCGGCGGCCGGCTGGTGATCGAGGAGCGCTTCCAGGCCGGCGGCTTCTGGCAGGTGGTGGCGCGGCACGGCATCACACAGGTCAACATGATCGCCGCCGTCGGCAATATCCTGCTGAAGCGCGACCGGTCCGAATTCCCGGGCAATGCCACCCTGCGCAAGGTCTCCGCCGCACCGGTCACGCGGGAGGTCGCCGATGCGCTGCGCGACAGCTTCGGCATCGCGCATGTGGTGGAAAGCTATGGCATGACGGAGGCACCGGGCATCGCGCAGGTCGACTTCTTCGACCGCGATCATCGCGCCTGCCTTGGACGACCGATCGTTCATCCGCTGACCAATGCCCCGGTCAGCCAGATCCGCATCGTGGACGAGGCCCGGCGGGACCTGCCGGCGGGGGAGGTCGGCCGCATCATGATCCGCGCCAGCACCATGATGCAGGGCTATTTCCGCCGCCCCGACCTGGCGGACAGGATCGACGGCGAGGGCTGGTTCCTGACCGAGGATCGCGGCCGCCTGGATCCGGACGGCTATGCCTATTTCTGCGGCCGTACCGCCGACCTGATCCGGACCCGCGGCGAGAATGTCGCCGCCGCCGAGGTCGAGGCGGCGATCCTGACCCATTCCGCGGTCAGCGAGGTCGGCTGCATCGGCATCCCCTCCGACATGGGGGAGGAGGATATCCTGGCCGTCGTTGCCCTGCGGCCGGGTGCACAGGTGCTGCCGGCGGAGCTGGCGGCGCATTGCCGGGCGCGCCTCAGCCGGCACAAGGTGCCCCGCCTGTTCGTCTTCCGCGACGCCTTGCCGAAGACCCCGACCCAGAAGGTCGCGCATCACCGCCTGCGGGCGGATCCGGATTTGCTGGCGGATGCCGTGCCGGTCGAGCCGGCAGTCGTGTCGTGAGCGCCTCGCCCAGCTCTGGCCCGGGCCGGTCGGCCACACCGGTTTCGGCGGCGGAGCGGCCTCTGGTCGCCGTCGAGGCGGTCCTGGCGAACATGACCTCGGCGGCGACCCTCGCCGTGATGGTGATCGTGGTCGCCGACGTGGTCGGCCGCTATGCCTTCAACCAGCCGATCGGCTGGGTCTACGACCTGGTCTCGATCTACTACATCAACCTGGTGCTGTACTTCATGGCGTCGGAGACCCTTCGGGTCCGGGGCCATATCGCACTGGACCTGCGCCTGCGCTTCCTGCCGCGGCCGCTCTGGCGGGGCTTGCAGGCCATCGCCTGGATCGCGGTGGCGGCGGCGATCGCGGTCTCCGCCTGGCGGGTCTCCGCCGATGCGGTCGGCAGCTTCACCGCCGGCGACGTCCATCCCGGCCTCTACGAATGGCCGGTCTGGGTGGAGAAGGCGATCGTCGGCCTGGGCCTGATCCTCCTGGTCTGCCGCATCGTCCTGCGGATTTTCCTGCTCGGCCTCGGCAAGGGCGAGGGCCCCAGGGAGGGCCAGGGCGCGGCGCGGCAGGACGATGACATAGACAGCTGGGAGCTGCGGCTGTGAGCGGATTTGCCGTCCCCATCGTTGCGGGCCTGCTCTGCCTGCTGCTGATCCTGCGCATCCCGGTCGCCTTCGCGATCTTCCTGTCCGCCTCCCTGGGGCTGTGGATGGTGGCCGGCCCCGACGTGCTGATGGGCATCCTGCAGACCACCCCGGTCTCCGCCGTGGCGAGCTACGAGTTCGTCACCGTGCCGATGTTCCTGCTGATGGCGGAGTTCGTGATCATCAGCGGCATCGCGGACGGCATCTTCCGCGCCGCGGCGGCCTGGGTGGGCCGCGCGCCGGGCGGGCTGGCGATCGCCGCCGCCCTGGCCGGCGCCGGTTTCGGCGCGATTTCCGGCTCCAGCACCGCCGCCGCCGCCACCCTGTCGGCGACCTCGGTGCCGGCGATGCTGCGGGAAGGCTACGAGCCGCGGCTCAGCTATGGCGTGGTGGCGATCTCCGGCACCCTGGCGATGCTGATCCCGCCCAGCGTGGCGATGGTGCTGTACGGGCTGATCGCGGATGTCAGCATCGGCGCGATGTTCGTGGGCGGCGTGATCCCCGGCATCCTGGTGGCCCTGACGATCATCGCCACGGTGCTGATTCTCGTCCGCATCGATCCGGCCCGGGCGCCCCGGATCCAGCACTATTCCATGGGCCAGCGGATCGCCGCCCTGCGGGTCGCCGGGCCGATGGTGTTCCTGTTCATGGGCGTCACCGGGATGATCTATTCCGGCGTCGCCACCCCGACGGAGGCCTCCGCCCTGGGGGCGCTGGGCGCCTTCGCCATCGCGCTCGTGATGGGGCGGATCACCGGCGCGGGCATGATGAACGCCGCCTATCAGGCGGGAAAGACCACCTGCATGGTGCTGCTGGTGGTGATGGCGGCGCATGTCCTGGCCTACTTCCTGGTGCTGACCAGCGTGACCGACGACCTGGTCGCCTGGGTGACCGGCCTGGGCCTGCCGCCCTGGGGCGTGCTGATCGTCATCTACCTGATCTACCTGGTGCTGGGCTGCTTCCTGGACCTGGCGGCGATCCTGGTGCTGACGGTGCCGATCGTGCTGCCGCTGGTGACCGCCTTGGGCTACGACCCGATCTGGTTCGGGGTGATGATCATCGTGATCGGCGAGGTCGGGCTGGTGACCCCGCCCGTGGGCCTGAACGTCTTCGTCGTGGCCCGGGTCACCGAACAACCGGTGGGAGAGGTGTTCCGCGGCGTGGCGCCGCATGTCCTCGCCCATCTCGTCGCCATCGCCCTGCTGACCATCTTCCCGGAACTTGTGCTCTGGCTGCCCCAGACGATGAACTAGCTGGGAGCAAAAATGACGATTCCTCCCCTGCATGGCGTGACCGTGCTGGACTTCTCCACCCGCCTGCCGGGGCCGCTGGCGACCCTGATGCTGGCCCAGGCCGGTGCCCGGGTGATCAAGGTGGAGCGGCCGCCGCATGGCGACGAACTGCGGGCCTTCGCGCCGCGCCGGGACGGCATGTCGGTGCATTTCCAATGGCTCAACCGCGGCAAGGAGAGCGTCGCCCTGGACCTGAAGGCGGAGCCCGACCGCGCGGCGCTGGAGGAGATGCTGGCCGGCGCCGATGTGCTGGTGGAGCAGTTCCGGCCCGGCGTGATGGCGCGCCTGGGCCTGGGCTGGGCGGAGCTGTCCGCCCGCCATCCCCGCCTGATCTACTGTGCGGTGACAGGCTACGGCCAGGCGGATCCGCGCTCGATGACCGCCGCTCATGACCTGAACTACCAGGCGGCGGCAGGACTTGTGGGATCCGCGCCGCCCGGGCCGGACGGCCGGCCCGGCCTGCCGCCGGTCCTGCTGGGCGATATCGCCGGCGGCAGCTACCCTGCGGTGATGAGCATCCTGCTGGCGCTGATGCAGCGCCAGGCCAGCGGACGGGGGCAGTTCCTGGACATCGCGATGAGCCGGAATGTCGAGGTCTTCACCTTCTGGAACGCCATCCAGGGGGCGATGACCGGGCAATGGCCGCAGCCCGGCGGCGGTCGGCATACCGGCGGCTCGCCGCGCTACCGGGTCTATGCCGCACGCGATGGCCGGTACCTCGCCGTGGCGGCACTGGAGGACCGGTTCTGGCAGAATTTCCTGGACGCCATAGGCCTCGACCTGCCGCCGGGGCGGGATGCGGAGGCGCCGGAGGAGGTTGCCGCCGCGGTGGCGTCGCGGCTGGCGGAGCGCGATGCCGCGGACTGGCTCGCCCTGTTCGGCGACAGGGATCTATGCTGCAACCTGGCGCCGGACCTGGCGGAGGCGGTGGCGGCGAACGGCGCTGGCCGGCAGGCGGTGGACGGCATGCCGGCGATCCCGCTGCCGCTGGCGCCGCAGTTCGCCGGCCCGGCCGATGAAGCCGCGCCGGAACTGGGCGCGCGCGACGGATTGCAGGCGGCCGGCGGGGCGGCAGAGGGGCGGCGATGAAGAAACCGAGACTGACCCGCGCGCAGAAGGCGGTGGAGAACCGCCGGCGGCTGATGCGGGCGGCCGCGGAAGTGGTTGGCGAACATGGCTATGGCGATGCCTCGATCTCGCGGATCGTGGAGCGCGCCGGCCTGGCCCACGGCACCTTCTACCTGTATTTCGAATCCCGCCAGGACCTGTTCGACCAGCTGCTGCCGGAGGTCGGGCAGGAGGCCCTGGCCTTCATCCGCGACCAGGTGGGGGAGCCGGAGGACTTCCTGACCATGGAGGAACGCGGCATGCGGGCCTTCTTCGATTATGTCGCCCGGAACCCGTCCTATTTCCGGATTTTCACGGAGGCGCAGGCCGCCTCGCCCATCGCCTATGAGCGCTATACCGCAAACCGGACCGGGCGCTTCCTGGACAGCATCACCGCCGCCTGGCGCAACGGCGAGGTACAGGGCTACAGCGAGCGCGAGCTCGGCGTCCTGACCCAGATCATGCTGGCGGCCCGCACCTACCTCTACCACCAGTATGGCGAGGGCGGCGACGGCAGCGCGAAGGTGCCGGACTGGGTGATCTCCGCCTATATGCGGTTCGTCAGTCGGGGCATCGGCGCGGCGGCGGAGAAGGTGCCGGCAGCGGAAGGCGATACCGCAGCCCGCCCCCGCACCAGGCGCACCGTCGCGGGAGACTGAGGGTGCTCAGATGGGCGAGATGGAGCGGTGCCGGGCATAGCCCTTCGGACGCCGCCGCGCCGGCGCATCCTCCAGCGCACGGATCAGGCAGGCCCGGGTGTCGCGCGGGTCGATCACCTCGTCGATGTGGAAATGCTCCGCCGCCCGCAACGCGCCCAGCCGTGAGCGGCTCTCGGCGATCAGCTCCTGCCGCCGCGCCTGCGGGTCGGGGGCGGCCTCGTAATCGCCGCGATAGGCGACATCGACCGCACCCTCCACCGACATCGCGCAGATCTCCGCCGTCGGCCAGATGAAGCTCGCCTCGGCGCCGAAGCTCGGCTGCCCGCCGTTCATCATGATGAAGGCGCCGCCATAGCCGCGGCGCAGCACCACGCTGAGGCGCGGCACCGTCGCACAGCCCAGTTCGTAGAGCATGCGGGCGCTGCGCCGGCCCAGCCCCGACCGTTCCGCGGCCGAGCCGACGACATTGCCCGGCACGTCGATCAGGTAGACCAGCGGCAGGCCGAAGGCGTCGCAGACGGCGATGAAATGGGCCGCCTTCTCGCAGGCCGGGGTGTCGATCATGCCGGCCGTGATCTTCGGCTGGTTGGCGATGAAGCCGACCGGTCGTCCGCCCAGGCGGGCGAAGCAGACGACGATGTTCTTCGCCCAGGTCGGGCGGATCTCCATGACGCTGTGGCGGTCGGCGACCGCCTCGATCACCGGCCGCACGTCGTAGCCCCGCCGCAGGTTGGCCGGCACCAGGGTCAGCAATGCCTCGTCCCGCCGGTCGGCCGGATCGTCGCAGGCGGCCTGCGGCGCCGCCTGGCCTGCATTCGAGGGCAGGTAGGAGAGGTAGCTGCGGATTGCCGCGAGGCAGGCTTCCTCGTCCGGGACGGCCAGGTGCGCGATGCCGGAGGTATCGGCATGCATCCTGGCGCCGCCCAGCGCCTCGATGTCGATCTCCTCGCCGATCGCCGCCTTCACCAGGGCCGGTCCGGCCATCCCCAGGGCGGAGCGTTCGCGCACCATGACGACGAAGTCGGCCATGGCCGAATAGTTCGTCGGCCCGGCAAAGGCGGGGCCCATGATTGCCGCGATCACGGGCACCCAGCCCGAGAGCTCCGCGAACAGGTCGAAGACCGGGGTGCCCTGCGCGAAGGTGCGGGAATCCTGGCCGTCCTGGATGCGGTGGCCGCCGCCGTCATGCAGCATGATGAAGGGCATGCCGGAATCGCCGGCGCGGCGCATGGCGCGGAGCATCTTCTGGCGCCCGACATGGCCGATGCTGCCGCCCAGCGCGGTGTAGTCGGAGACGCAGAGCATCACCGGCCGGCCGTCGATCCGGGCGGTACCGGTGATCAGCCCGTCGGCGGGGGCGACCAGCTCGGCATCGCCATGCTGCAGCGGCCGCACCAGGCTGCCGACCTCGCGAAAGCTGTCCGGGTCGGCAAGGGCGGCGATGCGCTGGCGGGCGGTCTGCTTGCCCCGCCGTTCCTGCCGGGCGACCGCCTCGGGCCTTGCCGCATCGGTCAGCGCGTCCCGGCCGGCACTCAATTGCGCCAGCAGGTCTGTCATGGCCGGCGACTGGGGCGCTTCGCCGCTCACCGCGATACCGCCTCTGCCGGAGGCTCGGGCGCATCGGCGGCTGCATCGCCGAAGGCGCCGGCGGCGGCAGCTGAGTCGATCCGGGCCTCGTCATAGCCCAGCAGCCCGGTCAGCACCTGCATGGTCTGGGCGCCCAGCTCGGGCGCCGCGACAGGGGCAACCGCCGGGGTTCGGTGCAGGCGGGCCGGCAGGCCGACATTCGGGATGCTGCCCAGCCGCGGATGCGGGATCTCGCTCAGCAGCCCGCGTGCGGCGATCTCCGGCGCCGCCAGGGCTTCCGCCACGGTGCGGATCGCGCCGGCGGGCACGCCGGCATCGTGCATGCGCTTCAGCAGGCCGTCGCGTTCGCCCGCGGCCAGCGCCTCCGCCACGATCGGCATCAGGACGGCACGGTTGTCGCGCCGGGCGGCACTGGTCGCGAAGCGCGGGTCTGCCGGCAGGTCGGGCCGGCCCAGCACGTCGGTGGCCAGCCGCTGGAAGGTGCGGTCATTGGCGCAGGCCAGGTAGATCGGCCCGGTACGGGTTTCGAAGGTGCCGACCGGGCAGGCGGTGGGCTGGGTATTGCCGAAGCGGGTGGGGATCTGCCCGGTCCCCAGATGCGCCATCGAGAAATTGCCCAGCATGCTGACCGCTGTCTCGATCAGGGTCGCCTCGACAAGCTGGCCCCTGCCGTCGCGCTGCCTCGCGATCAGGGCGGCCATGATGGCATTGCTGGCCATCATCGCCGTCGACATGTCCATGATCGACGGGCCGGCCCGGACCGCCGGCTGGTCGGGAAAGCCGTTCATCGACATGAAGCCGCTCTCCGCCTGGGCGATCGGGTCGAAGCCGATGCGGCCCGCGGCTGGTCCCTCGCGGCCATAGGCGGAGATGGTGCAGTAGACCAGGCCGGGATTGCGGGCGGAGAGGGTGTCGTAGTCCAGGCCCAGGCGGGCCATCACCCCGGTGGAGAAGTTCTCGACCAGCACGTCGGCGCGGTCGGCGATCTCCTGCGCGATCTGGCGGCCGCCGGCGCTCTTCAGGTCCAGCGCCACGCTGGACTTGTTCCTGTTGGTCCAGAGGTAGGGCAGGCTCTCGCCATCCAGGCTGGGCGGATAGTGGCGGAAGCCGTCGCCGCCCAGCCCCTCGATCTTTATGACTTCGGCGCCCAGATCGGCCAGGATCTGGGTGCAGTAGGGACCGGCGATGAAATGGGTGAAGTCCGCGACCCGGATCCCCGAAAGCGGCGCGGGCGCAGAGGCGGAGCGCGGCGCGGCCGGCGGCAATGTCGGGCGTTCGGTGTCCTGGCTCATGCTTCCTTCCCCGTGGCGGGTCCTTTGCGGCCGCTCGATGGCGCGGATCATACCGGCGGGGGGTGCCGCCGACAAATAAAATGATTTATGACCCATCAATCATTTTTTGCGACAAGCCAGTGGATCGGGCACATCGCTGACCGGAACGTCAATGCAAGGAGGACAGGCCATGGCAGAAGGCAGGAGCGGGGAAGCGGGAGGGCTGGTGCTGGTGACCGGCGCGGCCGGTGCGCTGGGCCGGGCGGTCTGTGCCGCGTTCGCCGCGCGCGGCGATGACGTTGCCGCGCTGGACCGCGATGCCGCGGCGCTGGAGGCGGCCTTTCCGGGTGGCGATATCCGCAAGGTCGCCGTCGACCTCTCAGATGCCGATGCCACCGCCGCGGCGGTGGCGGACCTGAGCGATGCGGCGGGAACGCCGGTGCGGGTCCTGGCCTGCATCGCCGGCGGCTTCGGCATGGGCCCGCAGGTGGAGGAGGAGGATCCGGCGGAGCATCGCCGGATGATGGAGATGAACTTCTTCACCGCCCTGCATGCGATCCGCGCGGTAGTGCCGGGCATGCGGAAGGCGGGGCAGGGCTGCATCCTGACGATCGGCGCGCTGGCCGCCCTGTCCGGCAAGGCGCAGATGGGCGCCTACTGCGTGTCCAAGTCGGCGGTGATGCGGCTGACGGAAAGCCTGGCGTCGGAACTGCGCGGCAGCGGCGTCCGCGCCAATTGCGTGCTGCCCAGCGTCATCGACACGCCGGCCAACCGGTCGGCGATGCCCGATGCCGATCCCGGCCAGTGGGTCCGGCCGGAACAGATCGCCCGCACCCTGACCTTCCTGGCGCATGCCGACGGGGATGCGGTGCACGGCGCCCTGATCCCGCTGGACGGGGGGCACTGACGGGACTTGACGGGACCGGACTGACGGCGCAGGCCGCGCGGCGCTGCCGCGGGGCCTGTATCGCTGTACCGGCGGTCGCTCAGGCGGCCGCGGTGCGGGGGTCGCGCATCACGTAGCCACGGCCCCAGACGGTCTCGATATAATGTTCGCCGGCATTGGCCTGGGCGAGCTTCTTGCGCAGCTTGCAGACGAAGACGTCGATGATCTTCAGCTCCGGCTCGTCGATGCCGCCATAGAGATGGTTCAGGAACATCTCCTTGGTCAGGGTCGTGCCCTTGCGCATCGAAAGCAGCTCGAGCATCGCATATTCCTTGCCCGTCAGATGCACGTCGCGGCCGCCGACCTCCACCGACTTGGCATTCAGGTCGACGGTGATGTTGCCGACCCGGATCACGGACTCGGAATGGCCGCGGGCGCGGCGGACGATGGCGCGGACGCGGGCCACCAGCTCGTCCTTGTTGAACGGCTTGGTGAGATAGTCGTCCGCCCCGTAGCCCAGGCCCTTCACCTTCTTGTCCGGCTCCGACATGCCGGACAGGATCAGCACCGGCGTGTCGATTCGTGCCGAGCGCAGGCGGCGCAGCACGTCATAGCCGTTCAGGTCCGGCAGGTTCAGGTCCAGGATGATCAGGTCGTAGTCGTAGAGCCGCCCGAGATCGAGCCCCTCCTCACCCAGGTCGGTGGTATCGACAGCGGCGTTCTCGGCTTTCAGGATGAGTTCGACGCTGGTTGCAAGGGCCCGATCGTCTTCAACGAGGAGAATGCGCATTGGTGTTTCCCCCAGGATGCCGTCTTCGCTATGCCTTAAGTATTAACGCAATTGGTTAACATCGCACTAAGCCCTGTCGTTCAGAATGATGCGATCGCACCGGCGGCAGGCGCCGGTGCTTTCCTGGCAGGAGGCCCCCGATGAGCCTGGACCGGCTGGCCGACGATATCGGACGGATCGCACCGCTGCGGCTGACCGGCCGCGTGGCCGCAGTGCAGGGCCTGCTGCTGGAAATCGCCGGCATCGGCCGTTTCCTGGGCATCGGCGCGCGGCTCACCGTGGCCCGCCGGGGGGCGGAGCCGGTGTCCTGCGAGGTGGTGGGCTTCCGCGGCGACCGCGCCCTGGCCCTTCCGTTCGGCGGGCTGACCGGGGTCGGGGTCGGCAGCGAGGCGCGGCTGGTGCAGCAGGATGCCGCCGTCTCTCCCGACATGGCCTGGCTGGGGCGGGTGGTGTCCGGCACCGGCCATGCGCGCGACGGCGGGCCGCCGCTGGCCACCGGCCCGCGTCCCTACCTGGTGCATGGCGACCCGCCGCCGGCGGAGATGCGCGACCGGATGGGCGCGAAGATCGACCTGGGAATCCGCGCGCTGAACACCTTCGTCACCTGCTGCCGCGGCCAGCGGATGGGCATCTTCGCCGGCTCCGGCGTCGGCAAGTCGATGCTGATGTCGATGCTGGCGCGCTATTCCGGCGCCGACATCATCGTCATCGGCCTGATCGGCGAGCGCGGGCGCGAGGTGCAGGACTTCCTGGCCGACACCCTGGGGCCGGAAGGGCTGGCGCGCAGCGTGGTGGTGGTCGCCACCTCCGACGAATCGGCGCTGCTGCGGCGGCAGGCGGCGTTCATGACGATGACGGTGGCGGAATTCTTCCGCGACCAGGGGCTGGACGTGCTCTGTCTGATGGACAGCGTCACCCGCTTCGCCCAGGCACAGCGCGAGATCGGCCTGGCGGGCGGCGAGCCGCCGGCGACCCGCGGCTATCCGCCGACGGTCTTTTCCGAGCTGCCGCGCCTGCTGGAACGCGCCGGGCCCGGCATGGGCGGCGGCTCGATCACCGGCCTGTTCTCGGTGCTGGTGGAGGGCGACGACCATAACGAGCCGATCTCCGACGCGGTCCGCGGCATCCTGGACGGCCATATCACGCTGGACCGATCGATCGCCGAGCGCGGCCGCTTCCCGGCGATCAACATCCTGCGCTCCGTCTCCCGCGCCCTGCCGGGCTGCAATTCCGACGACGAGAACGTCCTGGTCGGCCGGGCGCGCCGGCTGATGGCGACCTACGAGGACATGGCCGACATGATCCGCATCGGCGCCTATCGCCGCGGCTCCAACCCGGAGGTCGACGAGGCGATCGCCTATCGCGACCGGCTGGAAGCCTTCCTGACCCAGGGGGTGAGGGAACAGGCGCAGCTCGAGCAGGGCTACGCCGAACTGCAGCAGATCCTGGGCTGACCCGGTGCGCGGCCTGCCGACCCTGATCCGCCTGGCGCGCCACGAGCTGGACGAGCGGCGTCGCGTCCTGGCGGAGGTGCAGGCGCGCCAGGACAAGCTGCGCATGGATGCCGCGATCCTGGAGGCGCGGCTGGAGACCGAAGGGGCGATGGCACAGGAGGCCGGGCCGATGGCCTTCGCCTATATCGACTATATGCGCGCCGCCCTGGTGGAGCGCGACCGCTTGAACCGCGAGGCCGACGCCTTGCAGCCGGAGGTGGACAAGGCGCTGGAGGTGGTGCGCCAGGCCTTCGAGGAGGTGAAGCGCCTGGAGATGGTGGAGGAGGCCGAGCGGCTGGCGGCGCGCCGCAGGGCGGAGGCCGCGGAACGTGCCGCCCTCGACGAGATCAGCCTCGAACGCTACCAGCGGCGGCGCCGCGTCGAGCGGGACGGGGAGTAGCGCTCCCGGCTGGCGGCGACAGGACCTGCTGCAGCCCGTCTGCGGCCAGCGCCGCGATCCCCGGCGGCGCGGTGCCGATCCATTCCAGGCCCAGCTGCCGCACCAGGTCGACTCCTTCGGGACGGACATGCACCACGCCGTCCCGGTGCAGGCTGTCCGGCATCAGGCAGGCGCCCACGCCGCCCGCCACCAGGGCCAGTGCGCGGCCGTCGTCGCCGGTGCGGGCCACCACCTGCGGCCGCACCTGCCAATCGTCCAGCAGCCGCGAGGCGGCCTGCAGGAATTCGCAATGGGTGCGAACGATCAGCGGGCGGCCATGCAGGACGGCGGGGGTCACCGGTCCCGCCGGCCGGTCCGCGGCGGCGAAAGCGAGCGCCAGACGGTCGCCGGCCAGCCGTTTCTGGCCATGCCCCGGGGCGGGTGGCTCCAGCCGGGTGAGGATCGCGTCGTAGCGCCCCGCCGCCAGGCGCTGCCGCAGATGGTCGCCGCCGGCATCCTCGGTCCGCCAGGCCTGGTCCGGTGCGGCGGCACGCAGCGCCGACAGGGTCGCGGCGACCAGGTCCGCCGGCAGGCTGGGTAGCAGGCCCAGGGTCCGCGGCGCTGCCTGCGCCGCCGGCAGGGCGGCGGCGCGCAGCCGCTCGGTTTCGCGCAGCACCGCGCGGGCATGTGCCAGCACCCGCTGTCCTTCCGTCGTCAGGGCGGTGCCGCGGGCCCGCCTGTCGAACAGCCGCACCCCCAGCTCCGCCTCCAGGCCTGCGATGGCGGCGGAGAGGGTGGGCTGGGTGACGTATGCCCGCCGCGCACCGGCACTGAAGCTTCCGGCATCGGCAATTGCGCAGAAATAGCGGATCTGCTTCAGGTCCATCCATAGACGATATCTATGGATATTCATCGGAGCAATCGAAGTCACCTGTGTCCGGCCGCATGCCAGGATGACCCCCGTGGATCAACCGGCGGGAGAACGGCGATGATGGATGCGGCGGAGAGCGACCGCCTGCGGCGCATGGTGGAGACCGTCACCGGCCTGCCCGGCTTCACCAACGGCATCGGCACGGAAGTCGTCGCGGTGGCGCCAGGCGCGGTGACGATGGCGCTGCCGCGGCGCGACGACCTGCTGCAGGTGCAGGGCCATTTCCATGGCGGGGTGATCTCCGCCCTGGCCGACCATGCCGCGGGCGCGGCGGTGACCACGGCGATGCCGCCGGGCCGATTCGCGGTCACCGTCGACCTGCATGTGAACTTCCTGGCGCCGGCACAGGGTGCACGGCTGCTGGCGCAGGCGGAAGCGGTCCATGTCGGCGGCACGATCGGCACCGCCCGCGTCGATATCCTGTGCGGCGATCCGGGGGCGGAACGGACCTGCGCCATTGCCACCGCCACCCTGCGCGGGGTCGACATGCCGGCAGCCGGGCGGGCGGCCCCGAAGTCCTGACCATAGGGGCGTGACCCCGAGAGGGTCACCTCCGGGGGGGCGCCGGGGTCAGCGCCGCCGCAGGGATTCCAGCAGGCCTGCCGCGGCTTCCGCATAGGCCGCGGCGGCCTGGGGCAGGTCGCTGCGGCCGGCGCAGGCCATCGCCCCTTCGGTGACCGCCCCCAGAAGCAGCCGGGCCAGCGGTTCCACCGGCTGCCGGGCCACCAGGCCCTGCTCCATGGCGGCGGCAAGGCCGCGGGGAATGCCGCCGCCGAAATAGGCCTCGTCGATCTCCCGCCAGCGCCCCCAGCCCAGGACCGCTGGCCCGTCCTGAAGGATCACCCGCGCCCGCTCTCCGTCCGCACAGGCGGTGAAATAGAAACGGATCGCGGCCGCCATCGCCGCCAGGACATCCGGCGCGCCGCGGGCGGCCGCCGCCACCTCCCGCGCCAGGTCGGCGGAGACCGCCTCGAATACCGCCTCGAACAGGGCCGCCTTGCTGGGGAAGTGATGATAGACGGCGCCCTTCGCCAGGCCCACCTGCGCCGCCACCTCGTCCATGCTCGTCGCGGCAAAGCCCTGCCGTCCCATCAGCCGCCGGGCCGTCGCGAGGATTGCCGCACGGGTCGCAGCCCGCCGTTCCGCCTGTTTCGCCATCCCCCCCTTGTAGCAGGAAGCCGTCGGCCTCGGAATTGACGAACCGACTGTTGGTCGGTAAGTTAAAACCGACTTGCGGTCGGTTATATGAGGAAGCCATGCCGGATCAGCGGGAAAAGGCCGCGCGCTTCGCCGCGCTGCATCGGGAGGGCTGCTTCGTCCTGCCCAATGCCTGGGATGTCGCGAGCGCCGCCATCTGCCTGGAGGCGGGCTATCCGGCGGTCGGCACAAGCTCGATCGCGATCGCCTTCACCCAGGGGCGGCGCGACGGCGAGCTGCTCGGCCGCGACGGCATGCTGGAGTTGGCAGGCCGCATCGCAGCCGCGATGCCCTGTCCTGTCACCGCGGATCTGGAGGCCGGCTATGGCACCGCCCCGGAAGCGGTGGCGGAGAGCGTGCGTCGCGCCGTCGCGGCCGGGCTGGTCGGTGCGAATATCGAGGACAGCGACCCCGCCGACCATCGGCTGATCGACGCCGGCCTGGCCGAGGCGCGCATTGCCGCCGCGGTCGCCGCGGCGCGGGAAGCGGGCCTGCCCGACTTCGTCGTCAATGCCCGGACCGACCCGTTCTTCCGCGGCATGCCTGCGGAAGAGGCCTTTCCGGAAGCGGTCCGCCGCGCCAATCGCTACCTGGCGTCCGGTGCCGCCTGTGTCTTCGTGCCGGGGCCGGCGGACGCGGAGACGGCCGCCGCCCTGGCCGCGGCGATCGACGGGCCGCTGAACCTGATGGCCGGCGGCCGCGGCCCGACCGCACCGGTGGCGGCCCTGACGGAAGCCGGCGTGCGGCGGATCTCGCTGGGAGGCAGCCTGATGGGCGCGGCCTATGGCGGTGCTCTCGCCGCCCTGCGCGGGATCCGGGAGGAGGGCAGCTTCGCCTACGAAGGCCCGGCCCGGGAGCCGTTCCGCAGCCTGGTGCGGTTCATCTACCGAAAGGAAGATCGAAATGCCTGATCCCGAACGCGTCGATGCCTTCGCCCGCCTGGTGGAGGTGGGCGACTTCATCGCCGCCATCGAGGGCTTCTATGCCGAAGATGCCTGGATGCAGGAGAATGCGGATCCGCCGCGGCGGGGCCGCAACAACCTGATCGCGCACGAGCGCAGGGTGATGGCGGCCTTCCCGCAGGTGACCGCCCGCCGCCTGGGCCCGGCACTGATCGCCGGCGACACGGTGGCAATGCGCTGGCGCTTCGAGATGCGGCCCGCCGAGGGCCCGCCGCGGCGCTTCGAGGAAGTCTCCTGGCAGCTCTGGCGCGACGACCGCATCGCCGAGGAGCGGTTCTTCTACGACCCGCGGCAGATGGCGGGCTGAGGGGCCGACGCCGACAACTGCCCGGCCGGTCAGGCAGAGATCGTCCGCTGCGCCGCGCCGGGCTGCGGCAGGTCCAGCAGGGCCTCTCGCCCATGCTGGAACACCAGCCGCCCGGTCATGCCGGTGATCGCCAGGGCCTCATCGAAGATGCCCTGAATATCGCCCTGCCAGGCCTTCGGCACCAGCCGGTCGGTGCGCAGTGCCAGGTCCAGCCGCTTCTGCCGCACCAGGCCGTCGATCTGCATCGTCCCGGTGGTGGAAAGGTCGAGGGCAACGACGAAGCGGGAGCCGGGATCGCCCTCCTCCTGCTTCTTCCGGCGGTCGCGCATGTAGACGGTGAGCTGGCGCAGCTTCTCGCCGTCGGCATAGGGCAAAGCGAGCATCCGCCAGTCGCCGTCCAGCCGGTCGTCCAGCAGCATGCTGAAGAAGGCGAGGTCGTCGGCCAGCTGTGCGCCATGCGGGCCGCGCTCGAGGCTGCGGCCGGCCTCCGGCCCCAGCCAGCCCTGCAGGCCGCCGCCGCGCAGCGCGCTGAGGAAGGCGATGAAGGCGGCGGTGAAGCCGGAATTCGGTCCGGGGATCGGGCCGCTGCGCAGCGCAGTCGCCAGCCCCGGCTGCTGCGCTGCCAGCTGTGCCATCGCGGCGTCCAGCGCCGGCCAGCCACGGCCCAGGGCCTGCGCCGCCGCCATCGGCATGGCCGGCAGGGCATCCGCCGGGGTCAGGCTCATCGTCACCGACAGGCCGCCGGACCAGGGCTGCCCGGTCTGCAGCAGGAAGGTGCCGGCAGAGGTCTGTACCAGGGTGCCGCCGGACGGCCCGGGGCCCAGGACACGGCCGTTCAGCACCAGGGCGGCGGAAGTGTCGACCGGTGCCGGGGGGGCGGCCGCTGCGGCCGAGCCGGGCAGGGCAGCGGCCGGCATCGTCCCGGCAGGCAGTGTGCCGGCACTTCCGGGAACCGGGCCCCCGGGACCTCCCCCTCCGGGGGGGCCTCCCTGCGCCGCAGGGTTCTGGCCGACAACCCGGACCATAGCGGCGAAGCCCTGGCCGGCAGGCCAGGACCCGGTGCCGCCCGCGGCGGGCGCAAGGAAGGTGGCATCCAGCCGGTGGCCGGCGGCGATCGCGGGCGTGCCGCTGCTGCCGGTGGCGGCCAGGCCGAACCGGGCCATGGCCTCCGGCGTCAGCGCCTCCGGCCGAACCAGGGCCATCGCCGCGCCGGAACCCTGCGCCGCGCCACCGGGCAGCAGCGCGAAGGTGACGCCGCCGCGTGCCGCTGCCGGCGTCGGCACCAGGCGCAGCAGAACCTCCTGGCCCAGTGCCGGACCGCCCTGGCCGACCTTGGGCCCGTCGGCCAGCAGGTAGATGCCGGAACCGGTCCGGACGATCGGCTGGCCGGTGCCATCCTGGG
>NZ_JBHRTR010000025.1:47989-97160 GCF_042646425.1 Marinibaculum pumilum | reverse complement strand
TTTGCCGCCGGCGGCAGCCTGGCCGGCGCGGGCGGCCTGGGCGGATTCTGGACGGGCAGAGGAATCGGTGCGGCCGCTGCGGCTGCTCTGGGCCGCCTTCTGACTGGCGGCGGCCTGGGCGCCCTGGTTCTGCGACTGGGTCTGTGCCTGCTGGGCGGCGCCCTGCTGGGCGGCCGCCTGGCTGCCGGACGGCGCACTGGCCGGGGGCTGGCTGGTGACCGGCTGGCCGGCCCCGGCCCCGGCGCCGCCGCCCGGTTGGCCCTGGCCGGGCTGTCCCTGGCCGGGCTGTCCCTGGCCGGGCCCGGTCCCGCCGCGTCCGCCTGCGCCCTGGCTGCCGCTTCCCTGGCTGCGACCGCTTCCGGGTGGCGGGGCAGGGGGCAGGGCGCCGCCGTCGATCCCGCTCATGACCGGCCGTGCTCCTGCCTGCCGCCCGTCATCTGCCGCCCGTCATCCGGCGCCTGTCAGCCGCCGCTGTCGGGCAGCGGCAGGGGCGGGCTGCCCGCCGGGGTGCGCACCAGCGCGCTGCGCAGCACCTCGATGTCCAGGGTGGCGACGCTGTTGGGATGCCGCGCCAGGATCGGCTGCTGGTGGCGGATCGATTCCGCCACATGCGGGTCGTCGTGCACGATGCCGGCCAGCCGCGGCGAGATCTTCAGGAACGAGGCGCAGGCCCGGTTCAGCTTGTCGTAGGTGCGCCGCCCCTCCTGCTGGTTCTTTGCCTGGTTGATCACCAGCCGGATGTCGATCTTCGGATCCTTCGCCGTGGCCAGCTTGATGTAGGCATAGGCGTCGGTCATGGAGGTCGGCTCGTCGGTGGTCACCACAAGGTTCAGTCCTGCCATCGCCGACAGCAGGCGCACCGGCATGTCCAGGCCGGCCCCCAGGTCCAGAATCACCCGGTCGTAGTGGGTGGACAGTTCCGCGATCTCGTCCCGCAGCGATTCCAGCCGGTTGCGCGGCAGGCCCGCCAGGGAGCCGGAACCGGACTTGCCGGCGACCACGTCGAAGCCGCCCTCCTCGTAGGGGGTGATCGCCTCGTTCAGGCGGCGCCGCCCCTGTAGCACCTCGCCGAGGTCGCGGCGCGGCATCAGGCCCAGCTGGATGTCGACATTCGCCAGGCCGATATCGCCGTCGAACAGCAGCACCTTCTCGCCCTTCTTGGCAAAGGTCAGTGCCAGGGTGACGGACAGCCAGGTCTTGCCGACACCACCCTTGCCGGAGGCGACCGAGATCACGTTGGTCAGCCGTGCCAGGCTGGCAGCGTGGCGCGCCGGCCGGACGCCACGCGGGTCCTTTGCCGCGGCCCCGGTTGCTGGTCCGGTTGCCGCGCCAGTCGCGGATGGTGCCGCGGTCCGCTTCTGCGGCACCTGACCGCCTTCTCCGCCCTGTGCCGGGCTGCCCGGCCTCGGGGTGTCCTGTTTGGGGGCAGTCGGCTTCCTGGCTGCGGGCTTTGCCTGGCCGTCGGTGGCACGCTGCGGCCGGCCGGTGCCAGCTCGGGACTCGTTCATGCAATTGCCTTCTCGAATGCGGCCTGGATCTCCCGGTCCTCGGGATCGCGCAGCAAGAGTCGCGCCAGGGCGCGCGCCGTGGCCGGTTCCAGGCCATCGGCGACATAGGGATGGACGGACAGGTTGGCCAGCCGCAGCCGGCCATCCTCGGCGGCGGCCAGCAGCCCGCCATAGCGGCGGGAGCCGTCCAGCCGGGTGCCGATCAGCTGCCGTGCGCCGGCCTCGGCAAAGACCGACGCGATCTCTCCGGCTTCCGCCGGATCGCCGCCGGCGGACATCACCAGCACCGCGTCGCCATGGGCGGCGGCCACCAGTTCGCTCATCGACGCGACTTCCGCCGCATCGAACGGGTTGATGCCCGGCGTGTCGATGAAGACCGGCCCGCTGTCGCGCGCGGTATCGACCGCGCGGGCCAGCTCATGCGGCGATTCCACTGTCACCATGGGCTGACGCAGCAGGTCGACGAAGGTCGACAGCTGCGCCACCGCGCCGGAGCGGACCGTATCGGCGGAGATCACCGTGACCTTGATGCCGGCGAGGACCGCCCGCGCCGCCAGCTTGGCACAGGCCAGGGTCTTGCCCGCGCCCTGCATGCCGACAAGCACGACCGGCCGTTTGGGTGCCGGCGGCAGCGGCACGAAGCGGAAGCATTCGTCCAGCGCCCGGGCCAGCGCGCCCTGGGGGTCGCCCAGGCCGTGGCCGGCCGCCGACAGGGTCAGCCGTTCATTCAGGCGGACCGGCACGCCATGCCATGCCAGGATGCGGGCCATCTCTTCGGCAGCCGCGACCAGCTGGTCCTGACTGAGGCCGGCGGTGCCGGCCACCGCAGGTGCCTGGTCCAGAGCCGCATTGAGCACCTGGTCGAAGGCAAGCGGATCCGGCATCTCGTCGGGGGAGGCCGGGCGCCCGTCGCTGGCCGCCGGTCCGGGGCGCACCGGCAGGGTGCGGGGGGGCGGGGTCTGCGGGTCGGCGGCCAGCGGGTCGCGCTCGAAGGCCGCGGTGACCTGCACGCCGCCGCCGGTGCCGCGCTGCAGGCTGGAAATGATGATCGCATCCTCGCCGAATTCGTCGCGGACCTTGCGGATCGCCTCCGACATGTTCGGCGCGGTGAAGTTGCGCATGCGCATGATCGGGCCGCGGTCAGATCTGCGCCAGGGTGCGCAGACGCACCTTCGGGTGCACCTCGTTCTGCGACATCACCGCGGTGGCGGGGCGGAAGCGCTCGATGATCGAGCGCACGAAGGGACGCACGGCCGGGCTGGTCAGCAGCACCGGCATATGGCCCTCCTGGGCCATGCGGTCATAGACGTCGCGCACCCGGTGGATGAACTCCTGCAGCATCGACGGCGGCATTGCCAGCTGCCGGTCGTCGCCCTGGCCGACGAGGGATTCCGCGAAGTTCTGCTCCCATTCCGGCGACAGGGTGACGAGCGGGATATAGCCGTCGAAATTCACGAAGGAATGGCTGATCTGCCGCGCCAGGCGGGAGCGCACATGCTCGGTGATCTGGGTGATGTTGTGGGTATAGCCGCAGGCTTCCGAGATCGCCTCCAGGATCGACGGCAGGTCGCGTATCGACACCCGCTCCGCCAGCAGGTTCTGGAGCACCCGCTGCACGCCGTTCACCGAGATCCGGCTGGGGATCAGGTCGCCGACCAGCTTCTGGTTCAGGTCCGGCAGTTCGTCCAGCAGCTTCTGCGTCTCCGCATAGGAGAGCAGGTCCGCCATATTGTCCTTCAGCACCTCCGTCAGGTGCGTGGTGATCACCGTGCCCGGGTCGACGACGGTATAGCCGCGGAACATCGCCTCCTCGCGCAGGCTCTCGTCCACCCACATCGCCGGCAGGCCGAAGGTGGGCTCCACCGTCTCCTCGCCCGGCAGGTCGATCTTCGAACCGTTCGGGTCCATCACCAGCAGGTGGTTGACCTTCAGCTCGCCACGGCCGGCCTCCACCTCCTTCACCCGGATCGTGTAGCCGTTCGACGACAGCTGCATATTGTCCAGGATCCGCACGCTGGGCATGATGAAGCCCATGTCCGTCGCCAGCTGGCGGCGCAGCGCCTTGATCTGGTCGGTCAGGCGCACCCCCTGCACCGCATTGATCAGCGGCAGCAGGCCATAGCCGAGTTCCAGTCGCAGATCGTCGATCTGCAGCGCGGTGGAGATCGGCTCCTCCGCCGGCACGGCGGTCTTCTGCGCCTCCTGCTCGGCGACCTCCTCGACCGCCGCCCGCTGGTGCTTCTTGCTTGTGTACCAGGCCAGCCCGCCTGTCGCCGCCGCCAGCAGCAGGAACGGGATCATCGGGATGCCCGGCAGCACCGCCAGGGCCAGCATCAGGAAGGAGGTGACCCCCAGCGCCTTGGGATAGCCGCCGAGCTGGCCGAACAGGGCCTTCTCCGTCGACCCTTCGACACCGCCTTTGGAGACCATCAGGCCCGCCGCGGTGGAGACGATCAGTGCCGGGATCTGCGAAACCAGGCCGTCGCCCACCGTCAGCACAGTGTAGTTGTTCAGCGCATCGGAGAAGCTCATGTCCTTCTGCGCGACGCCGATGATCATGCCGCCAATGATGTTGATGAAGGTGATCAGCAGGCCGGCGACGGCGTCGCCGCGCACGAACTTCGCGGCGCCGTCCATGGCGCCGAAGAAGTTGCTCTCCTCCTCCAGGGTCTTGCGTCGCTTGCGCGCCTCGGTCTCGTCGATCAGGCCGGAGGACAGGTCGGCGTCGATCGCCATCTGCTTGCCGGGCATGGAATCCAGGGTGAAGCGGGCAGCGACCTCCGCAATGCGGCCCGAACCCTTGGTGATCACGACGAAGTTCACGATCACCAGGATGCCGAAGACGATCAGGCCGATGACGAAATTGCCGCCCATGACGAAGTCGCCGAAGGCCTGGATCACCTGCCCGGCAGCGTCGGTGCCCTTGTCGCCCTCGCCCAGGATCAGGCGGGTGGAGGCGAGGTTCAGCGACAGCCGCAGCATCGTCGCGATCAGCAGCACCGTCGGAAAGGAGTTGAATTCCAGCGGCTTCTGGATGAACAGGCAGGTCATCAGCACGATGACCGAGAAGGTGATGGAGATCGCCAGGCTGATGTCGAGCAGCCAGGTCGGCATCGGCAGGATCAGCACCACCAGGATGGCGACGACGCCGAGCGCCAGGCCGACATCCGCCGTCAGGCCCAGGCTGCGCATGCGCGCGACAAGCGCGTCGACGCCGAGCTGTCCGCCCGACGGGCCGCCGCCGCCCGAACCCTGACCTTGCGCCTCGCTCATCCCGTCACGCTTTCCCGGCGGCTCTCGCCACGCCGGCCTTGTCCTGCGGCCGCCGGCTCACCGGCAGCCAGAATCCACATCAAAAGGGACCCCACACCAACAGCGACGATGGGGCCTGTCCATGGCCTGGCGGCCGTGGCGGCCCGGCCGTCGCATCCGGTTCCCGGCAATCAGTAGGCGGCGCGCTGACCCTCGCCCGGCATCGGCACCTGCACGCCTTCGTCGGAATACTGCTTCAGCTTGTTGCGCAGGGTCCGGATCGAGATCCCGAGAATGTTGGCGGCATGGGTGCGATTGCCCAGGCAATGGTTCAGGGTGTCGATGATCAGGGTCCGTTCCACATCGGCGACCGTCTGGCCGACCAGCCTGGCGCCCGTCGTTTCCGTCCCCGGCTCCAGCGGGCCCGCCTCGCCGCCGGCCGATTCTGCCGGCTTCGCGGCGGGCGGCGCCTCGCCTGCGGGAGCGGCGGTGCCGGGGCCGGGCGAAGCGGCCGGCCGCGCAGAGGCCGCCAGCGGCGAGCCGTCCGGCAGGCGCATCGCCGCCTCGCCGATCTCCGGCCCCTGCGCCAGCAGCACTGCGCGGTGCATGGTGTTCTCCAGCTCCCGCACATTTCCCTGCCAGCGATAGGCCTGGGCCATCTTCAGGGCGCCGGCCGACAGCGGCCGCGGCGGCAGGCCGTTGGCCTTGGCATATTTGTCGGCGAAATGCTTCGCCAGGACCTCGATATCCTCCGGCCGCTCGCGCAGCGGCGGCAGCTTCAGGTTCACCACGTTGAGGCGGAAGAACAGGTCCTCGCGGAACTGGCCCTCCGCCACCGCCTTGGCCAGGTCGCGGTTTGAGGTGGCGATCACCCGCAGGTCGACCTGCACCGGCCGCCCGCCGCCGACCCGGTCGATTTCCCGTTCCTGGATCGCGCGCAGCAGCTTCGCCTGCAGGCGCACGTCCATCTCGGTGACCTCGTCCAGCAGCAGGGTGCCGCCATGGGCCTCTTCGAACTTGCCGATGCGCCGGGCCACGGCACCTGTGAAGGCGCCCTTCTCATGACCGAACAGCTCCGATTCCAGCAGGTTGTCCGGGATCGCCGCGCAGTTGACCGAGATGAAGGCATTGCCCGACCGGTCGCTCTTGCCGTGGATGTAGCGCGCCAGCACCTCCTTGCCGGTGCCGCTCTCGCCGGTGATCAGGATCGATGCCGTCGACTTCGCCACCTGGTCGGCCAGTTCCAGCACCTGCCGGATCGCCGGGTCGCGGTAGATCAGCTGGTGGCTTTCCTCGGCGACCGCCTCAAGCACCGCGGCGATCAGTTCCGCCTCCGGCGGCAGCGGCAGGTATTCCTTCGCACCGGCGCGGATCGCGTCCACCGCGGCGCGACTGTCATTGCCGATGCCGCAGGCCACCACCGGCAGGGAGAAGCGCTCCTGCGCCAGCTGCCCGACCAGGCGTCGGATATCCTCGTGCACGTCGACCAGCGCCAGGTCGGCGCCCTGACCGCGGCGGAGCTGCTCCATCGCCGCGTCGATCGTGTCCACCTGGGTCACCTTGGCGCCCCGGTCCATCGCGATCTTGCTGGCGGCGCCGATCTGCCCGTTCAGTGTGCCGATGATGATCAAACGCATGATGACATCCTCAGATCGTCAATTGGGTCCCGCCCGCGCGCCACCCGGCAGCGCCGACGGTCGTTCTTGCCGGCTCAGCCGTACAGGCTCACCCGCTCCGCCGGCGGCAGCAGCGTGTTCAACAGCGTCTCCAGCCGGCGCGGATTCTCCTGCCGGGCGATCGAGACCGCCGCGATCAGGATGATGTTGTGCAGGAGCATCAGCTCCTCCGCGTTGCGCTCCAGCTTCGATGCGATCGGCGCGAAGAACACGTTCGCCATGATCGCGCCGTAGAAGGTGGTCAGCAGGGCGACCGCCATGCCCGGGCCGATCGATTCCGGCGTCGACAGGTTGCCCAGCATCTGTACCAGGCCCACCAGGGTGCCGATCAGGCCCATCGCCGGCGCGACCTCGGAGGCCCGCCGCAGCACCGCGACCGACTTCATCGTCCGCTGGCTGATCGAGTTCATCTCCCGTCGCAGGACCCGCTCGATCTCGTCCGGCGGCACCGTGTCGACCACCATCTGCAGGGCCTGGAACAGGTATTCCTCCTCGTCCAGCTGGTCGAGGATCGACTGCAGCGACAGCGGGCTGTCGCGCCGTGCCTTGTCGGACAGCCGCAGCATCATCAGGGTCATGTCCGACGGCTGTTCCAGCCGCCGGAAGAAAGCCTGCGCGACCACCCGCTGTGCAGCAAACACGTCGCGGGCCGAAAAGCTGACCATCGTGACGGCATAGGTGCCCAGGATCACGATCATGATCGCGGGCACGTCGAAGAACGAGCCCGGCGAGCCGCCCAGGACGATCGCCGCGACGATCAGGAAGACCGCGCCGGTCAGGCCCAGGACGGTCGCAAGGTCGAGCCCGCGGAACCGCGGTTCCGCTTCCTCCTCCGCTACACCCTGTCCGGCCTCTTCATACTCCGCCACGCGGCTCTCCTGCCCGGCCGGGACCGGGCGCAGGCCCGGACCCAGGTCGTTCCCGCCCTCAGTGCTGGGCGCTCTTGATGATTTCCGTCATGGTGATGCCCAGGCGATCCTCGACCACCACGACCTCGCCGCGGGCGACCAGCCGGTTGTTGACGTAGATGTCGATCGCCTCGCCCACCTTGCGGTCCAGCTCCACCACCGCGCCGCGGCCGAGCTTCAGCAACTGGCTGACCTGCATGCTGGATTTCCCCAGCACCGCGGAGACCTGCACCGGGATGTCGAACACCGCCTCCAGGTCGCCGGCGGTGCGCGCCTGCGGTTCCTCGATCGCCGGGCCCTCGTCGCCGCCATCGCCGGCATCGGCCATCGGCTGGCTCTTGTCCAGTTCGTCCAGCTTGAACTCGTTGTCGTCAGCCATGTCCTACATTCCCGCCGGCGACCGGCCTGTCCCGGTCTCCGGCTTCCAGGTGACGATCCCGCCGGCGGTCCCCGCCGGCGGCCATGCCGCGGTCGTGCCGGTGCCCGTCCGCCTCATTCCGCCGCCGCCAGGCCGCGGCCCTGCAGATAGCGCCCGACCGCGGCGTCGATCTCCTGCATGACCTCGCTCTCGCTGCGCATGGCCTCGCCCTCGGACCAGACCAGGCGGGCGTCCGTCGGCTGCAGCCCCGGCTCCGGCTTCACGATCAGCTTGCCGGCGAAGCCGCGCGCGGTCGCCAGCTCCTGCAGGCGGTCCTGTACAGCCTCCGCGATCTCGGGCGCCAGGCTCACCACGACCTGCGGCTCGTCGCGCAGCTGGCCGATACAGTCGGCAACCAGCGCCTCCACCTCCGCCTCGGGCTGGCTCTCCATCAGCCGTGCCGCCAGCTGGCCGCCGACGGCGCGGGCGATGCCGATCGACTGCCGTGTCAGCATATGGCCTGTGGCCTGCTCCGACGGGCCGAGCTCCGCCAGACCGGCGCCGATCCGGTCCAGCGCCTCGGCGATGGCGGCGTTGATCTCCGCCCGCGCCTCCGCCAGCCCGGCCTCGTGCCCGGCGGCGTAGCCCTGTTCGCGCACCTCCGCCATCTCGGCCTGTCGCCGCCGCTCGGTCTCGTCGCGCTGCGGCGAGCGATAGGCCTCCACCGCTTCCGCCGAGGGGTCGAACTGCTCGCCGAAGGTGAACTTGCGGACATTGGCCGCCTTCTTCCCGCCGGGCGCCACGACCTGCGGGCCGTCGGGCGGCGGCCGGCGCGTGCCCGGCGCGGTGTTGCCCGATTCATTGGCCATGGCGGACCCCTCCGGTCAGACGCACCACTCTGGTCGGGGCCGGCGATGCGGCGGACGGGCAGGCGATCGGCGCCTCAGTAGACCAGCTCATCCTCGCCCTTGTTGTCGGCCAGGATGATCTCGCCCTTGGTGGCCAGGTCCTTGGCGATGTTGACCATCGCCATCTGCGCCTCGTCGACGTCACGCAGGCGGACAGGGCCCATCGCCTCCATGTCCTCGCGCAGGATCTTGCCCGCGCGCTCCGACATGTTGGAGAAGAACAGGTCGCGCAGCGCGTCGGAGGCGCCCTTCAGCGCCAGCGCCAGCTTGTCCTTGTCGACCGCGCGCAGCAGGGTCTGCACACCCGACGGGTCGAGCTTGATCAGGTCCTCGAAGGTGAACATCAGCGCCTTGATGCGCTCCGCGGCGTCGCGGTTGCGCTCCTCCAGGGAGGCGATGAAGCGGTTCTCCGTGTTGCGGTCCAGGTTGTTGAAAATCTCCGCCATCATTTCGTGGCTGTCGCGCCGGGCGGTGCGCGCCAGGTTCGACATGAACTCCACGCGCAGAGTCTGCTCGACCTTGTCCAGGACCTCTTTCTGGACGGATTCCATGCGCAGCATGCGCATGATGACTTCCATCGCGAATTCTTCCGGCAGCGCGGCGAGCACCCGGCTGGCATGGTCGGAGCGGATCTTCGACAGCACCACGGCGACGGTCTGCGGATATTCGTTCTTCAGGTAGTTGGCGAGCACCGTCTCGTTCACGTTGCCCAGCTTGTCCCACATGGTGCGGCCGGCGGGACCGCGGATCTCCTCCATGATCAGGTCGACCCGGTCCTGCGGCAGGGCCTTGGCCAGCAGGCGCTCGGTGCTCTCGAACGTGCCCATCAGCGAGCCGGTGGTGGAGAACTGGTTGGCGAACTCCACGAACAGCTTCTCGACCGCCTCGGAGGAGACATTGCCCAGATTGGCCATCTCCTGGGAGATCTCCTTGATCTCCTCGTCGTCCAGCAGCGGCCACAGGTGCTGGCCGAACTCCTCGCCCAATGCCAGCATCATCAGCGCGGCCTTCTGCGGCCCGCGCATCGAGCTGGTGGTCATCATCGTCCGCCGACCGGGACCGTCACGTCCGGACATCGATGCTCTCCTTCGTCACTCCGGACCGGCAGGCGGTCCCCCCGGACATCCTGTTCCGGACCGTCCGCCGCATCGCCTCGATGGGCCGCAGCGGGCGCATTGTCTCATGCCGCGGGGGGCGGAAGCCAGACGCCCCGGAACAGGTCATGCGCCTATCAGCCGCCCTGGTAGAGCCAGTTGCGCATGATCGCGACCGCCTCGTTCGGATTGCGCTCCACGATCTCGCCGATCTTGCTCAGGGACGACGCCTTCACCTGGCCCTCGATGCGGGCGATGTCGATCATCTCCTCGATGCCGGAGCGCGGCCGCGCGAGCTGTGCCAGGTCCGCGCCCTGTGGCAGGTCGCCGCCATCGCCGCGCGGCTGCGCCGCGATCACGTCGGGCCCGGTCAGGCGGCCGGCGGTCCCGGCCGCCGCCAGGGCATGGCCGCCGGACGGCGCGCCGCGCACGATGCGGTTGACGATCGGGCGGACCACGAACAGCATCGCCAGCAGGCCGAGGATCGCCAGGATGCCGATCTCGCCGATGCGGAACAGCTCCGCCCGGCTCATGCCCAGCAGCAGGCCTTCCTCTGGCGGCGGACCCAGCTGCTCGTTCACCGTGAAGGGCAGGCTGACCAGCTGCAGCTCGTCGCCGCGCGTCTCGTCGAAGCCCATCGCCGTGCGCACCAGCTGTTCCAACTGCTGCAGCTGCTCGGGTGGGCGCGGCTGGAAGGTCACTTCGCCGTCGGTACCGGTCACCGGCACCTGGTTCACCAGGACCGCGACCGACAGCCGGCGCACCTGACCCGCCTCGCGGATCTGGGTGGTGACGGTGCGCGAGATCTCGAAGTTCGTGGTTTCCTCGGAGCGCTGGCTGGCCTGCTGGTTGCGGGCGCCGCCGGTCTGCTCCTCCTGCGGGATGTTGTTGGCGATGCTGACATTGTCGGCATTGCCCTGGCTGGAATTCTCGTTCTCCGTCACGCTCTGGACGGAGCGGGCGACCTGGCCGTCGGGGTCGTACTGCTCGATGTTCGAGGTGACCCGGTCGAAATCCATGTCGGCATTGACCTCGGCCCGGACATTGCCGATGCCGACGGAGCGCTCCAGCAGTCCCTCGATGGAGGCGCGCAGCCGCTCCTCGTAGTTGCGTCTTGCGTCGATGGATTCCGAGCCGGCTGCCGCCTTGGTCGGGTCGTCGGAGCCGCTGGCCAGCAGCTCGCCCTTGTCGTCGACGATGGAGATGCGGCCGGTCTGCAGATCGGGCACCGCGGCTGCGACCAGGTTCTGGATCGCGCGCACCTGCTCGCGGTCCAGGGTGCGGGTCAGCCGCAGGATGATCGAGGCGGAGGCTTCCTGCGTCTGGTTCTCGAAGACGCCGCGCCGCGGCAGCACCAGGTGGACGCGGGCGTTGCTGACGCCGTTGATGGTGCGGATCGACCGTGCCAGCTCGCCTTCCAGCGCGCGGGTGCGGTTCAGGTTCTGCACGAAGCTGGTGGCGCCGAAATTGTCGGTGCGGTCGAAAAGCTCGTAGCCCAGCGAGCCGCCGGACGGCAGGCCCTGCTGCGCCAGCGACATGCGGGCGCGCAGCACCTCGTCCTGGGGGACGTAGATCTGGCTGCCGTCGCCGCGCAGCTCGTAAGGCATGTTCATCGCCTCGAGCTGGCTGGTGATCGCGCCGGCCTCCGTGATGTTCAGGTCGCTGTACAGCAGCCCCATCGCGGGCTGCGACACGCGCATGATCAGGAAGGCAAAGAACGCGATCAGGCCGGCGGTGACGCCGAGGATCATCGCGATACGTGCGACCCCCAGGCCGCGGAGGGTATTCAGTAAGTTTTCCACAACAGAACGCCCTGTCTGACCCCGCCTCCGGTCACCCTGACCCCGCCTCCGGTCACCCTGACCCCGCCTCCGTCAGTCCCGGTCTTCCGGAGGTGGTGACTGTCCTACGCCGAAAGTATGAACAACGCCTCAACGCCGCTGCGCCTGTGGACCGCTGCGCCTGTGGACCGCTGCGCCAGAAGCCCCGTTCTCCGGTCCCCGCAGCCGCAGTCGGTGCCGGTTTCCGCACGCAATATCGCCCGCGTCGACTGCCCTTCAATATCTGCGGGGCGGGACCGGGCAAAAATTACCTAGTCGGACGATACATGAAAATCGCCGGAATGAACACGGGAATTCAAGGTTGGCCGGTCAAGCATCTGATATCGCAGGCGAAAGGGCAGGCGGGGGTCGCCCGGCCGAAACGCGAACGGCGCCCCGGGGGAAGCCGGGGCGCCGTGGCGAAGCAGGGGGCGCAGGATGCGCTGCCGGAACCGGCTCAGGATCACCGCTTCAGGCGGATGATCTCCTCCAGCATCTCGTCGCTGGTGGTGATGATCTTGCCGGAGGCCGAATAGGCCCGCTGGGTGACGATCATGTCGGCGAACTCGGTGGCCAGATCGGTGGTCGACTGTTCCAGGGAGTTCGGCGAGACATTGCCGGAGCGGCCGGTGCCCGCCCAGTTCTCCAGGGCATTGCCGGAGGCCACGGTTTCGCGGAACACGTTGCCGGTTTCCGACGACAGGCCGTTGGCGTTCTGGAAGGCGACGATCGGCACGCGGTAGATCTTCTGCGTCTGGCCGTTGTCGAACTGGGCGGAGACGACGCCGTCGGTGCCGATCGCCATGCCGGTGAAGTTGCCCGACTTGTAGCCGTCCTGGGTATAGGCGGAAACGGAGAAGCTCTCGCCGTAGTTGGTCAGGCCGTCGGTATCGCCGACTGTGCCGATGTCCAGGTCGACGGTGCTGTCGGTGGTCGAGTTGTCCCAGTCGATCGCCAGTGCGGAGAAATCGGGCAGGGCCGACGGCGCGCCGGTCGCCGCAAACGTCGCGGTGCCGGTGTTCGGCGTGATCGTACCGTTGGCCGTGCCGTCGGACGCCAGGGTCGGGTTGCCGATATCGATCGTCCACTCGTTGGCGGTCGCCGTCTTGGTGAAGGTCAGCTGCATGTTGTTGGCCAGCCCCTTCTGGTCGAACACCTGGATCGTGGTGGTGTAGGTGTCGCCGTTCACGGCATTGGCCGGCAGGTTGGCATTCAGGTCGGCGGTGGTCGTCGCCTGCGCGGTGCCGGTGAAGTTGGAAATCCGGACCGGGGTCAGGTTCGCCACCTCGGGTACGCTCAGTGCGTTGATCTGCGCGTCCGTCAGGCCCTGGCTGAGCTGCAGGCCCAGCAGGTTGTAGCCGGCGGTGTTCTTCAGATAGCCGTCGGCGTCCAGCTTGAACTCGCCCGCCCGGGTGAACAGCCGGTCGTTGGACGTTGCCGTCGGCGCCACCGGGAAGAAGCCCTGGCCGTTGATGCCGATGTCTGTTGCCGAGGTGGAGGCCTGCAGCAGGCCCTGCTCGTCGATATTGGCGATCGGCTTCACCCGCACGCCGCCGGCCGAATAGGCGTCGCTGCGTCCGGCATTGGTCACCAGTGTCTGGAAGGCCGAGGAACTGGTCTTGTAGCCCACCGTCTGCACGTTGGTGATGTTGTCGGAGATGATCGCCATCGCCGTGCTCTGTGAGTTCATTCCGGTCACGCCGGAGAACAGGGCGGAGAAAAGGCTCATCTCGGGGCTCTCCTCATGTCATAGGGCTGCAGCGGGGCGGGCGGCCCGGGCTCAGCTCTCGCTCTTCGTTGCGGGCGCGCGCACGCCCAGAATGTCGTCGACGCTGATCAGCACATTGCCCATCGCCAGGCTGGTGACGCCTTCGACCGTCTCCACGCCGGTCACCTTGCCGGTCACCGTCATGCCGACGTCGATCGGCTTGTCGGTCTTGTCGAAGGCGGAGACGACCAGGGTGTAGGCGCCGTCCGGCAGCTCGACCCCGGAATTGCTCTTGCCGTCCCAGGTCAGCGCATGGTTGCCGGCGTCGCGCACCGCTTCGCCGAAGGCGACCACCTTGCCGGCGGAATCGGCGATCGCGTATTCGGCCCGCTCCGCCGAGACCGGCAGGGTGTAATTCCAGCGCGCCTGGCCATCCGACAGCATCGTCGTGGACCCGGAGGCTTCCACGTCCTCGCCCAGATAGTTGAGGTAGGTGGCGTTCTGGCCGCGGCGGACATCGGCGATCAGGGTGTCGAAGTTCTTGTTCGCGAGGATCGACTGCTCGACCTGGCTGAACTGCACCAGCTGCTGGGTGAATTGCGCGGAATCCAGCGGGTCCAGCGGATCCTGGTTGCGCAGCTGCGTGGTCAGCAGGGTCAGGAAGGTGTCGAAATTCTCCGCCAGCTTCGCCTCGGCCTTGTCCGGGCTGGTCAGCTGGCCGTTCGACGCGCCTGCAAGTGCGGTTTCCCCGATCATCGGTTCAGGTCCTCAAGCTCTCGTGCCGGCACGATCACGCCACGATGTCGAGCGCGCGGTCGCTCTTCCACTGCTGCGCCTCGACCGCAGCGGCCTCTGCGCTCAGCAGGCCCTCGCCATCCTCGCCGCCCTTGTCGCGGCCGGCGAAGTCGCGCCCGCCATTGCCGTCATCTGTGGGCGCGCCGCGTCCATCGTCGCGCAGGCTGAAGTTCAGCCCGTCGCTGTTGGTCTTCAGGCCGGCATCCTGAAGCGCCTGCTGCAGGGAACGGCTGTCGCGCTGCAGCAGGTCCAGGGTGTCCTGGTTGTCCGCCATCACGGTCGCGGTGACGGCACCGTCCTGCATGTGCAGCCGGACATCGACCCGGCCCAGATCGGCGGGTTCGAGCTGGATGCGGATCTGGTCCATGCCGTCCTTCGCCATGCTGGCGATGCGGACGGCGACCTGGTCCACCGGCGGCTGCGGCAGCGGCGCGCGGGACTGCTGCGGCGCCTGCTGTGCCTGGGTCTGCGCCGATTTGTGCGCCTGGTCGGCCTGCTGCGCGAGCTGCGTTGCTGTCGGCTGGCCGTTGGTCGCCTGCGCGGACTGCGCCGCGCTCTGGCCCGATGCCTGTGAGGCGGTGCCGGCGGCTTCCGCACGCAGCGCCTCGGCCCCGGCCGCCTGGCCGGCACGGCCCGCCATCTCGCGGCCGGTTGCCTGGCCTGCACCCTGGCCGTTGAGGGCGGCGGCGAACTGTTCCGCGCGTGCCTGCATGGCGGCGGGATCGGCCTGCGCCTGCAGCGGCTGGGTGGGCAATTGGGTCGGGGACTGGCCGTTCTGGCCCCCCAGGTTGGACTGAGAGCCGGAGTTCCCGTTCTGGCCCTGTCCGCCGACCTGCCCGCCGGCTGCGAGAATGAGGCTGCCCGGGTTGGTGCCCTTGCCGAACACCGCGCCCAGGGATGTCGCGCCGGCCGCGGCCGGCTGCACCAGGGCCTCGCGCTTGTCGCCGCGGCGCACGGCGGCTTCCGCCATCGCGTCCTGGCGCCAGGCGGCCCGGTTGTTGATGGTGGCGAGGCCGGCCTGCAGCTCGGCACCCGGGACCATGTCGCCCTGCGGCACTGCGGCCTGCTGCGGGGCGGCCTGGGCCTGGGCCGGTCCGGCCACCGCCTGCGCGGCGGTGGAGGCCAGCAGCTGCTGCTGCAGCTCGCCCTGGCCCTGGCCGCCTTCGCCCTGCAGCTGCGGACGGAACTGGAAGGGGAGGAACTCGGTGACCGTTGCGCGCCCGTCCTGCGCCGGCCTGTCGCTCTCCGCCCGTTCCTTCTCTTCCTCCGCCTCGCGGAGCAGGCTTTCCTCTTCCAGTTCGTCCAGGCCGCTGTCGTCGAAGGCCTGCTGATAGGCCTCGTCCTTGCGTCGGGCGGACTCGGAGGCGGCGAGGATATCCGCGAAGGACTCGAATCCGGGGCGTGTCTCCACCCCGCGGCCTGCCTGGTCGGCGCCGTTGAACGCGCCCTTCGCCAGTGCGGCCGGATCGGCCCTCAATGCGATCTGTTCCATGGTGGCCATGGCGACCTCATTCCTTCAAGCGGCTCCTGCCGCGTCCGAGCTCCCGTGCGGCATTTGCTGCCGCGTGGACCGATACGGAGGCACCTTGTTGTCCGGTGCCCGTTGCACCCGTCGGTTTCGGGCGATGGGTTTGCAAGGCATGGGCCAGTTTTTCGGCCGGGCTGAATCCGTTGAAGATTCAACCGCTTGCCCGAAGCGGACCGATCCCGGGGCGGGGCAGCGGCAGGATTTGCCATTCCGGTCGCGGCAGGCTTTGCCGATCCGGCAGGAAGAGTCGACCGGCCGGGCAGGGGGGCACAAAGCCGCCGGTTGCCCCGGCGATTGCCCCGGCGACGCGGCTGCATATATTGCCGGCATGTCCGCAACCGATCCGAACATTCCCGATCCCGGCCTGCCTGACCTCGGTCTTCCGGGCCCGCGCTGGTCGAACCGCGTCGTGGTCGCCATGTCCGGCGGCGTGGACTCCTCCGTCACCGCCGCCCTGCTGGCGGAGGCGGGCTATGACGTGGTCGGCATCACCCTGCAGCTCTACGACCATGGCGCGGCAGTACAGAAGAAGGGCGCCTGCTGCGCCGGCCAGGACATCCACGATGCAGGCCAGGTAGCGGCAAGGATCGGCATCCCGCACTACGTGCTGGACTATGAGAGCCGCTTCCGCGACGCGGTGATGGAGGATTTCGCCGACACCTACCTGGCGGGCGCGACGCCGATCCCCTGCATCCGCTGCAACGAGCGGGTGAAGTTCCGCGACCTGCTGGAGACCGCCCGCGACCTGGGGGCGGCGGCGCTGGCCACCGGACATTACGTGCGCCGCGCGGACGGACCGGACGGCCCGTGCATGCTGCGCGGCCGCGATCCGGGCCGCGACCAGAGCTATTTCCTGTTCTCCACCACCGCCGAACAGCTCGCCTTCCTGCGCTTCCCGCTGGGCGGGATGGAGAAGTCGGAGGTGCGCGCCCATGCCGCCCGGCTCGGCCTGCCGGTGGCGGAGAAGCCGGACAGCCAGGACATCTGCTTCGTGCCGCAGGGCCGCTACACCGACGTGATCGAGCAGCTGCGCCCCGGCGCCGCGCAGCCCGGCGAGATCGTCGACCTGGACGGGCGGGTGCTGGGCCGGCATGACGGCATCCTGCGTTTCACCATCGGCCAGCGCCGCGGCATCGGCATCGCCGCGGCGGAACCGCTGTTCGTCGTCCGCCTGGACGCCGACCGGGCGCAGGTGGTCGTCGGCCCGCGCGAGGCGCTGCTTTGCGGCGGCCTGACCCTGCGGGAGTGCAACTGGCTGGCGCCTGTGGACGACGCCTTCGAAGCCGGCATCCGGGTGCGGTCGACCCGGCCGCCGGTGCCGGCGACGATCCTGCCGGGCCCGGACGGCGTGGCGGAGGTCCGCTTCGCGGAGCCGCAGGAAGGCGTGGCACCCGGCCAGGCCGGCGTCGTCTATGACGGCGAGCGGGTGCTGGGCGGCGGCTGGATTGCCGCGACCCGGCCGCTGCAGGTCTCAGCGGACGGTTGCGCCAGCGCCGCCTGACCGGACCTCATGCCGGCGGCGGCCGGTCCTCCACGAAACGGCTGTGGAACCAGCGATCCAGCATGAACTTCTCGAACGGCATCGGGCGGCTGCGATAGCGCCAGGCGGGACCGGTCAGGTAGCTCATGTCCCTGACTTCCTCTTCGGCCTGCCGGAGCAGGGTGCCGTCTTCCCGCAGGCGGTAGCGAAGGCTGATCCGCGGCCAGGTGATGTCCCGCATGAAGCGGACGTCATGCGCCCGCAGGTGCCAGGGTTCGATCCGACCCGCCAGGTCGAGGTCCAGCACTTCCACCTCCAGCACCTGGCCGGGCGGCAGGAAGCGGCCGCCCAGCGCCTCCAGGTGGATGCGAAGCCCGTCCAGCGCCGGCGCCAGCGCATCCGGCCCATGGCCGCCACGCAGGCGGGCGTCGGTGAAGTCGGCCGGGTCCACATAGGTGACATCGACCCGGCCGCCGCCGGCTTCCGACTGCAGCTGCGCCGCAGCCGCCGGGCCGGCCGCGGGCAGGGTCAGCAGAAGGGCCAGGATCGTCCGGGCAGCCATGGCGGGTCCCTCCGTGCGGTCGGTCGTTGCGAACGGCTCGCATTATCCCCCGGAAACGCGCCATTGCACAGCCCGTCCGGGCCCTGGCTCTTGTTGGGCACCACTTGTCCGGCCACCCTTGCCCGGCAGCCCGCGCCCGGCCGATACTTGTTCGTGCCGAACACCGCTGCCCTGTGACCGGCGGTTGCGGTTGCGGCGACGGGCGACAAGCCGGGCGGCGGAAGCCGGAACCGGCGGCAGCGCGCGATCGGGGGAAGGGAGGCGCCGATGAAGTTCACCTGGTTCAACCTGATGCCATGGCCGTACCTGCCGGACGATTTCCGGCAGGCGCACCGCTCGGTCTGGGTCGACATCCCGCCGCGGCTCTATGACCCGGAGAAGGGGCACCACCTCTACCACCGCTATCTGGACCAGCTGGAATATGCGGAGAGCCTGGGCTTCGACGGCATCGGGGTGAACGAGCATCACGCCAATGCCTATGGCCTGATGCCCTCCCCCAACATCATGGCGGCGACCCTGTCGCGGCGGACCTCGCGGTCGGCGCTGGTGGTGCTGGGCAATTCCATCGCGCTGTACAACCCGCCGATCCGGGTGGCGGAGGAATTCGCCATGCTGGACGTGCTGTCCGGCGGCCGGCTGGTGGCGGGCTTTCCCGTCGGCACCTCGATGGACACCAACTATGCCTACGGCACGGTGCCGGCCCTGACCCGGGAGAGATATGCCGAGGCGCATGAGCTGATCATGCGCGCCTGGGCGGCGGACGAGCCTTTCGCCTTCAACGGCCGCTATACCCAGCTGCGCTATGCCAATTGCTGGCCGAAGCCGGTGCAGCGGCCGCGGCCGCCGGTCTTCATTCCCGGCGGCGGTTCGGTGGAGACCTACGACTTCTGCCTCGATAACGACTATGCCTATTCCTACCTCTCCTTCACCGGCTACAAGCGGGCGCAGAAGCTGATGGACGGCTTCTGGGCGCAGGTCGACGCCCGCGGCCTGGACCCCTCGCCCTATCGCGCCGGCTTCGCGCAGACGATCTGCGTGGGGGAGACGGATGCGGAGGCCGAGCGGCTCTACGCCGACCATGTCTCCTACTTCTACAACCGCTGCCTGCACGTCTTCCCCGGCTTCGCCGACGCGCCCGGCTACCGCACGGTCAAGACCCTGCAGGCGCAGGCCCTGTCGCAGCTGACCCGCGCCAGCCTGAACGAGCTCGCCTCGCTGTCCTGGGGCGACCTGGTGGAGGGCGGCCATATCATCGCCGGCAGCCCCGACACGGTGGCGGAACGGATGGAGGCGCTGATCCGGGGCCTGCGGGTCGGCAACATCTTCTGCCTGATCCATGTCGGCGACATGCCGGACGAGAAGGTGCGCCACTCCACCCGCCTGTTCGCGGAGAAGGTGATGCCGCGCCTGCGCAACCTCTGGCCCGAATTCGGCAATCACGACGACCGGTTCTGGATCCACCCGATGCCGGACCGGGCGGTGCCGGCGCCGGCCGTTCCCCAGGCGACTGACAGTCAGGCTGCCGAGTGATGGGGGCGGCAATGCAGGCACACCATGTCGAGACGGCGAACGGCCGCTGCCGGGTGCGGGTCTATCAGGGCGGCGCCGGGCCGGACCTGCTCTACCTGCACGGCGCCGGCGGGCTGTTCCCGGACGATCCCTTCCTGGCGGCGCTGGCCGGCCGGTACCGGGTGCATGCGCCGCTGCTGCCGGGCTATGAGGACAGCGAGGGCGCGGAGCATCTGCGCACCATGCTCGACGTCACCCTGCACGGCTTCGACGTGATGGAGGCGCTGGGGCTGGAGCGACCGCTGCTGGCCGGCCATTCCATGGGCGGCATGATCGCGGCGGAGATGGCGGCGGTGGCGCCGATGGCGGTCGACCGGCTGGTCCTGCTCTGCCCGGCCGGGCTGTGGTACGACCGCGCGCCGATGCCCGACATCTTCGCCAAGCTGCCGTTCGAGCTGCCCGGCCTGCTGTTCCACGACGCCGCGATGGGCTCGACGATGCTGACCGCCGGCCTGGACCTGGACGACCCGGCCTTCCTGTCGGAGTTCATGATCGGCAATGCCCGCCGCCTGGGCATGGCCGGCAAGCTCTTGTTCCCGATCCCCGACCGCGGCCTGAAGGACCGGCTCTACCGCATCCGCGCCCGCACCGCCCTGGTCTGGGGCGCGGAGGACCGGCTGATCCCGCAGGACCCCTATGCCGCCGGCTTCGCCAATGGCATCAGGGGCGCCACCCTGACGGCGATCCCGCAGGCCGGCCATATGGTGCAGTATGAGCGGCCGGAAGAAACCCTGGCGGCGATCGCGGCGATCGCCTGAAAGGCGCGGCACGCGATGCGACGACCGATCCGTAGGTGCCTCTTCAGAAGGTCCAGGGTGAAACAAGCTTGAGATCGGCAGGTTCGAAATCGGCCAGGTTGCGGGTGGCAAGCCGTCCGCCATGGACTCTTGCGATTGCCGCGATCATGCCGTCAGGGGCCGACATCGTGCGCCCCTGACGGATGGCTTTGGCCATGATCTCGCCATAGGCAAGGGCGGCTTCCTCCGTCAGGCCGTAGATCCGGTCCGAGAAGCGTCGCCGCCAGTCGGCAAGTCCCCGGGCGAGACGCGTCGCGCGCTGGTCCGGCCGGATCTTCGCGATGCCGAAAGCCATCTCGGCAATGACAATTGTCGAAAGGGCCAGTTCGGCATCGTGCCGTACGAGCCAGGCAACGACCGCTCCATCGGGCGATTTCCGCAGGGTTTCCGAAACGACATTCGTATCGAGAAAAATCAGAGTTCCGGCCCCTCATGGGGCGAGCGGCTTTCCCGGATGACAGAGTCGAGATCGATATCGGTTCCGCAGGTTTCTGTGATCCGCGCATAGAACGTGGCCGCAGGCTCGCGCCCGGTCTGGCGGGTTTCGTAGGCCTCGAGCGCCCGCACGACGATCTCGGCGATCGAGCGGTTTTCCCGCCGTGCAAGACGATGCGCGAGATCGCGCGCCCTTGCACTGCGGACGGACAGTTGCGGTTCGGCCATGGGCACCTCTTTGACTGACGAGATATGGACGCGATCAGGCCTGCCATCAAGATGGCACTTGATGCCATGATGGCAGGCCTGATCGTGCAGGATCGCGGCGGCGCTTTCCCGAAGGGCCCATTATTCATGTTGACACCGGCCCCCCGGCCCGGTATCTGCCCCGGCCTGACCCGTTCCGCGCCGCCGCAGGGGCAGCAGGCGAACGGGATCGTGTGGCGGAGTAGCTCAGTTGGTTAGAGCAGCGGAATCATAATCCGCGTGTCGGGGGTTCGAGTCCCTCCTCCGCTACCACTCTTTCCGTGTCGGCCCGGGAGCACGCGACATGGTGGATCGAGGCCAGGCGGCTGACGCTGCGCTCCCGACCGGCAACGCACCGGTGGTGCGGGACGGGTTGTCACGGTCCGGCATTCTCAACACACTCCGCAGCAATCGCGCGCTTCTCGACCACTTTTCTGTGCACCAGATTGCGCTGTTCGGCTCCCATGCCACCGACCAGCCCCGTCCCGACAGCGACATCGACCTGTATGTCGAATTCGACGCGCCGACCTATGCCAACTATCTGGGCCTGGCCGAAGCGCTCGAGGATCTGTTCGGGCGCAAGGTGGACCTGATGACCGGGGCGGGCCTGGACGGCATCCGCGTCCCCGAGGTCGCTGCGAGAATTCGCAGGTCGCTGGTCTTTATCTGACCGGGGCGAATGCGGTTCGGCGCTGGGGTACTTGCAGCAAGACGCTGGGCGTGGCGCCGCCCTGCATGCGGGAAAGACGCCGCCGCCGCCTCCCCCGCATGCATTCATGCCGCCAGTTCGACCGCCGGCGCTTCCGCCCAGGTCAGGCCGGCCTGGTAGCGCGCGGCGATGCGGCCCTGCCGCAGCGCCAGCAGGTGCAGCCAGCCATTGTCGAACAGGGCGCGGACCTGCGGATGGCGGTCCAGGATGTCGAGGATCGCGTGCTGCGGCGCTTCCACCAGCACGCTCAGGCGCAGCGGGGTATGCACCGGCGCCGCGCCGTCGCTGACCGCCTGCCAGGGCAGGCCGGGCCGCAGGGTGCCGCCATTGCCCTCCACCACGCCGATGCCGCCGGTCACGTTGTGCAGCAGCTTGTTGCCGCCGCCGAAGGCCTGCGGGGCGACGGTCGAGCCGTAGTATTGCAGGCTGATCCAGCTGGCGACGACCACCGGCGCGGTCAGAATCAGCTCCAGGGTGGCAAAGCCCTCGTCCGTCTCCCAGTCGTAGCTGTGCAGGAAGGTGCGGCCGTCGAATGACGCGCCGGCGGTGACGCTGCGCGGCGCCGCGATGAAGGCGGCGCAGTCCGCCAGCCCCCATTCGGGCCGCACCTCCGCCCAGTTCAGGGCCCGCGCTGCGACAGTGCCGGCGGTCGCCCCGGGCAGCCGCAGCGCGCGCTCCGCCCGGGCCCGGGCACCGGCCGCCGACAGCCAGTCCCGTGCCTGCGTCAGGTCGCCTGCGCCTTCCGTGTCGTACAGCATCACCTGATCCGTTGTGGTGTCGTGCAGGCCCGCCAGGAAGCGGGTGTCCGCCGGCAGAGCGATGCCGTGGGCGGGCAGGCCGGCCCGCGCATCCGGGTCGTTCAGCAGCAGGGCGAGCAGGCGGGCGGAGACCTCGCCGGTATGACCGCCGCAGGCGCCGCAATGATAGGCGCTCTCATGCGGGTTGTTGGTGACCTGCGCGCCATGGCCCAGCAGGAGGACCAGCGGCGCATGGCCGGCGGTCAGGCCCATCGCCTTGAGCACCGTGGCGGCGGTCCGGGCCTTCGCTTCCGGCGACAGCGCCGGGTCCAGCCGTGGCGCCGGCTGCGCCTTCTCGCGCCGATGGCCGAGCCCCAGCGCATCAGCGACCAGCTTCGCGCCGTAGAACGGGCCGGCCGCCTCGACGAAGGCGAATGAGGAAACGGCGGCCTGCCGGAAGCGGCCCCAGGCGCGCAGCGTGCGGGCCGCGATCCGGGTCGCACGCTCGGCCGCCTCTGGGGCGCTGCTTTCGGAATGCAGCGCCGGCTGCAGCAGGACCGGCAGATGCGCCTCCTCCAGCTCCGAGCCGTGCGGGCGGTGGGCCAGCGGCAGGCCGAAGAAGCCGGCGAAGCCGATCGTGTCGATCCCGGGGTCCTGCGCCTCCAGCGCCCGCCGGAAGACCTCCGACCGCACGTCGATGCAGAAGGCCGCCTGAAGCGCCGGCCGGGAGTGCCGAGGCACCGGCGCCGCCAGGGCGTCGTCCAACCGGTGCTGGTAGGCCCGTTCCGCCGCCGTCTGAAGGATCTCGTCGACGACATGGTCGGCGTTCGGCACCACCGGTGCCGCATGGCCGGCAAGCGCCCCGGTCCAGTCCGCCGCCGCCTGCGGCACCGCCGCCAGAAGCGCCTCCTCCCAGACCAGCCGGGCGGCCAGCAGGCCGGCGATGGCGGTATCGCTGCCCGCCGCCTGCTCGGCCCGCCAGAGCAGCCAGCGGGCATGCTGCGCCCAGCCGCCGAGCTCCATCAGCAGCCGGTGGAACACCGTCTCCGCCGCCGCCTCGTCGATCCCCAGCCGCTCCGCGGCCCGCAGGATCGCCCGTTCCGGCGTGTCGGGGGCGGCGGCCACATGGGCGCAGAAGCCGTCCAGGCCGGCGATCTCCGGCGTCAGGTCGACGCTCGCCCAGGCCTGCCAGGCGGCATAGGAATCCTGTCCCGGGGCCGGCGACCAGAGCGCCTGGCCGCGGTCGAAATGCCCGGCCGCCCACAGGCCGAAGCTCTTCGCGATCACCGACGGCCAGTCGGTGCCGGAGGCACCTGCGGCCAGTTCTGCCACGGTCGGCAGCGCCTGCACCGGCGGATGTGGGGCGGAAGCGGCGGCCTTCAGTGCGGCCACGCTTGCCGGCCGCAGCGGCGAGGTGCAGGCGGCCAGGGCCTCCGACAGGTCGTCGTCGGAGATCCGGCCCGCCGCGATCTCGGCGAGAAAAGCCGCGCGCGGCCGGGTCAGGGCGACGCCGGCGACCCGGCCCAGCCGGGCGGCGGCGGTGGCGAGGTCTTCGTCCGCCTGGCCCACGAAGGGGTTGACCGCGACGGTCGCGTCCAGCGGGAAGGCCGGGGGAATGGCATGCGCGGCGCGTTCCGCCGCGGCCAGGATGCCGGAGGCCCGGGCCGGCGCGATCTGCATCTTGTTCTGGAACATCGCTTTCTCCTCCGGTTCAGTTCGGCTTCGCGGTCCGGAAGCCGCCGATCAGGCGGTCCAGGACGGCATTCAGGTAGAGGCCGTTGGCCAGGTGGACCCGCAGGCCGGCGCTGGCCGGGTGATGGGCCCAGTGGGGGATCAGGGTCTGCGCCACCGCCACCGCGGCGAAGGACAGCACCGCCAGCACGATCAGCGCCCATTCCAGCGGGCCGGGCAGGGGCGGCGCCGGCAGGTGCGGCCCCCAGAGCGCGTCCGCTGCCAGCTGGAAGACGAAGTAGCCGGCGGCGGCGCCCAGGGCGGCGATGGCGGTGCGGCGGGTCAGCGCCGCCGGCGCCGCATCGGCCAGGCCCTGCGCCACCAGGTAGGCGGTGCCCAGGATCAGCATCGTGCCCAGCGCCAGGGCCTGCAGCGGCTTCGGCCCGGTGAAGGTGGTGAAGATCGCCGCCACGGCGGCATAGAGCAGCACCGCCAGGGCGAAGGACTTCAGCACCGCGGCGAGGTTCGGCACCGCCACCGGCCCGGGCCGCCGGATGGCGGCGACCGCCCGCACCGCGCTGCCGGAGCCCAGGAAGGCATGCGCCTTGTAGAGCGAATGGGCGACCAGGTGCAGCAGCGCCAGCGCCCAGAGCCCCAGCCCGCATTGCAGCAGCATGAAGCCCATCTGCGCGACCGTGGACCAGGCCAGGGCGGTCTTCACCGCGCTCTGGGTCAGCATCACCAGGGAGCCGAACAGGGCGGTCAGGCCGCCCAGGATCACCAGGGCGCCCATCGCGCCCGGGCTGGCCTGCACCAGCTCCGCGGAGCGGATCAGCAGCAGCCCGCCGGCATTGATGATCCCGGCATGCAGCAGGGCGGAGACCGGGGTCGGTGCCTCCATCACCTCGGTCAGCCAGCCGTGCAGCGGGAAGGCCGCGGTCTTCAGCGCCGCCGCCAGGACGATCAGCGCGACCGCGACATGGGCGGCCACCGGCAGGCCGGCACCGGCGCCTGCGATCCCGGCCAGGGCGGCCAGGTCGGCGGTGCCGAGGCCGAGCCACAGCAGCAGGGCGGCAGCGGCCAGCGCGACGTCGCCGGCATGCCAGACCAGCGCGAACTTGGTCGCCGCCCGCCGCGCCTGCGGCCGTTCGGCATAGAACAGCAGCAGCCGCCGCAGACAGAGCCCGACCGCCACCAGGGCCGCGAGCATCAGCCACAGGCTGCCGGCCTGGGCGAGGACCAGCACCGCCGCCAGGGCGGCCAGCATCAGGCCGTGGAAGCGTCCCTCCCGCGCCTCGCCGTCCAGATAGGTCCGGGCATAGCGCATCACGATCCAGCCGATGAAGGCGACCAGCAGGGTGAGTGTGGCGCCGACAGCGTCCAGTTGCAGTGCGGGCGCCTGCAGGGTGGAGGGGCCCGACGGACCGAAGGCCAGCAGTTGCGCAAGGCCGGCGCCGGCCAGGGCCAGCGCGGCGAGGGCGGCGCCTTCGGACAGGCGCGGCAGGCGCCCCGGCCGCCGCCCCGGCCGGGCGATGGCCAGCGCCGCCACCGCGAGCAGGACGAGTGGTGCCAGGAAGGAAAGCGGCGGCAGGATCGAAAGGGTCAGGATCGCGGTCATCGCACGGCTCCGGTGTCGGCTATTTCTCCGGGGCAGCTGATACAGGCTGTGCGAATATCAAAAAATTACATATTATATTCGAGATCATTCTATCTGATAGAACTATGGCGATCCTGAACCTGCATCATCTCCGCCTGTTCCGTGCCGTGGCGCGGGACGGCACCCTGACCGGCGCGGCGCGGGCGCTGAACCTGTCGCAATCGGCCCTGTCGACCCAGATCAAGGCGCTGGAGGCGGCGCTGGGCCATGCCCTGTTCGAGCGGCGGGGGCGCGGCTTGGTGCTGACCGAGGCCGGGCGGATCGCGCTGGATCATGCGGAGACGATCTTCCGCACCTCCGAGGACCTGCTGGCCACCCTGCGGGGCAGCGGCGGCGGCCGCCGGGCGCTGCGGGTCGGCGCCCTGGCCACCCTGTCGCGGAACTTCCAGATCGCCTTCCTGCGCCCCGTCGTCGGCCGCGCCGATGTCGAGGTCGTGCTGCGCTCCGGCGCGCAGGCGGAACTGCTGCGCGGCCTGGACGCGCTGTCCCTGGACGTGGTGCTGACCAACCTCGCCCCGGCGCGGGATGCGGCCAGCCCCTACCTGATCCGGCGCCTGGCGGAGCAGCCGGTCAGCCTGGTCGGCACGGCGGACCGCATTGGCCGCCCGGAGCGGCCGCTGGCCGACCTGCTGGCGGCGGAGCCGCTGATCCTGCCGACGCCGGAGACCGCCCTGCGGGCGGCGTTCGATGCGCTCGCCGCCGGCCTGTCGGTCACCCCGCAGATCGCGGCGGAGGCCGACGACATGGCGATGCTGCGCCTGCTGGCACGCCAGGATGCCGGGCTGGCGGTGATCCCGCCGATCGTGGTGCGCGACGAGCTTCTGTCCGGCAGCCTGGTGGAGGCGGCGCAGCTGGACGGCATCGCGGAATCCTTCTTCGCGGTGACCCTGCAGCGCCGCTTCCCCAACCCGCTGCTGGCGGAGCTGCTGGCGCGGTCGCCGGACGCCGCTGTGCCATAGACGGCCCCGGCATTGTCTTTGCTCCGGCAAGGCCGTAGACCCGCAGCGGTCCGGGTGCAGGCGCTATCCCGGCAGCACCGTCGAACAGGGAGGATGCGCATGCCCAAGGGCTATCTGGTCGTCTGCTATCGCGAGACGCCGAAGGACGAGAACCTGGCCACCTATGCCGCGGGGGCGAAGACGGCGATCGAGGCGGCGGGGGGCCGCTTCATCGCGCGCGGCGCCCCGGTGAAGACCTTCGAGGCCGGCCTGCAGGAACGCACCGTCGTCATCGAGTTCGAAAGCACGGACGCGGCGATCCGGTCCTATGAGAGCGAGGCCTATCAGAAGCTGCTGCCGGGCCTTGGCGTGCTGCGCGACATGCGGGTGGTCGAGGGCGTGTAGGGGATTCCCGACCTCTGATCGACCCGAGGCCCAGGTGACGTTTTGTACCGGAGACATGGGTAACACCTCCGGGATGCCGACTGCGGATATGGTGCCGCTTCCATTCTTTCGGAAATGTGCGAGGCCGGGCGCCGCCCGTGGCCGCTATTCCAGCACCTGGATCGCCCGGGTCAGGTAGCGCCGGGCCAGGGTCGGGGAGAGGCGTTCCGACCGTTCCACCGGGTCCGACATCTCCGGCGTGCCGCCGGCTTCCAGGCGCGGCTCGACGGTGCCGTCCGGCAGGCGGTAGTGCCGGCGCCAAAGCGGCAGCTCCGGGTCGGCCTCCAGCGCCGCATCGAGGGCGAGCAGCCTGTCGAGTTCGCTTGCGGGCGCGGGCGCGGGCGCGGGCGCGGGGGGCGGCGGCGGAGAAGCCGCCTCCGGCTGCCGCTCCGGCGATGCGGGCCGGTCGTCCGTCTCGACCGGGATGCGGGCGGTGAGGTCCAGCCGTTTCGTCCCGCCGTCGTCGTCGGACGCTGCGGCATCCGTGCCGGCCGGCCGGCCGATGCATCCGGATCGTCGCCGGACCTGTCCGCAGTTTCCGGTTCCGGCCGGTCCGCATTCAGGTCGATGCGCCAGGCGTCGCGCGCCTTCTGGACGGCGACCAGCAGCGCCGGGTCCTTGTCCTGCAGGTCCCGGTCGATGACCAGGCTCCTCCGTTGCGATGGCGCAGGGCCGGGCCGCGGTGTCGGCGCGTCGGGCAGGTCCATGAAGTCGCGGATCGCGGATGCGATGTCCCGGGCATTCGACGCCGCGTAGTACTTGCCCCGGCCGATCCCCGCCAGCACCGTGAAGCTCAGGCTCTGGCTTGTATCGATGCCGAGGATCGAGAACGGTGCCTTTGCAGCCCCGCCGGTCGCGGCCGCATCGAAGTAGCGGGGGGTCAGTTCCAGGGCGCGCACCGGGTTCGCGCCGCCGACCCACTCCGCCTGCAGGTTGAGCAGGTAGCGGCCGGACACCGGCACATCCATGAAGATCGTGCCATGGGCGACCTGGATCTGGACATGCCGGATGCCGGCCCCCTCGGGTCCGCGGGCCCACACCGAGATCCGGGCGCCGCGGATGAGGTTGCCGGCCGGGTCGTAGTCCGGCTGCGGCAGTCCGGCCAAAGCGATCGCGACCACGCCCTTGCGCGGCAGGTCGAGGCTGAACCAGTCCTGGTCCCTGTCGGGATAGAAGCTGACCTGCTTCGCGATGCCGTCCTCCAGCGGGCAGGCGGTCTCCATGCTGTCGTTCGGTTCGCAAGTGTCCCAGTCCGGCGCGAAGGAGAGGGTCAGGCCGGCCGGCAGCACGAAGGGGCGGTCGGCCATCAGGCGGAATCTGTGGCTGCCGGCCGCCAGCCGCAGGCTGCGGCCCTTGTCGAGGCGCGTCCGATCGTCATTGTCGGCCTGCAGCCAGAGGTCGAGATCCGGGTCGTGCAGTTCGGTGACGGCGAACCCGGCCGTCAGCCAGTCCGGTCTGTCCATTTCGATCAGATAGGGGTCGCTGTCGTTCCGGGGGTAAAGGGAGACCGGGCCCCCGGCCCTCGGCGAGTCCGGGCCCGGGGCGAAGCGGGTCCGTGTCGCTTCCCCGTCATTGGGCTCGAACGCGTCCGTGTCGGGATCCCAGAGGTTGAGGGAGGTCGTGCCGTTCCCGTCCCAGCGGCTCATGCCGAACGCGTCGTCGACGCCCGCGCGCCGGCGGATCGTGACCGTGTAGGCGCCGGGCGTGGCGAGACGGGCCCCGAGATCGCCGATCACCCGGCCGTCGTCATCGGTCACTGCCGCGTCAATACGGTCCATGGTCTCGAAATCGGTTTCGACCGCCAGCAGGCCCGGCTCGGGCACGAAGACCCGCCATGCCGCTTCCGCCTTGGGTTCGTCGAGCGCGAACGATATGTCGGTGTCCACCGCGACATCGACCGGGCCAGCGGCCCGGGCAGCGAAGGGCACGGCCAGGATGGACAGGGCCAGGATGGACAGGGCCAGGATGGACAGGGCCAGGAGGGGCAGGGCCGCAACCGGCCGCAGTCCGGCGATGCCCCGACGCGCGGTCATGGCGCCTGCAGCGCGACCGCGCCGGGTCCGATCAGGCGCTGTACCTGGTCCGCCAGATCGTCGCGGGAGGTGGTGCCGGCCCGCATGCCCTCGGCCCGCTGGTGCAGCGCCGCGACGGCGGGCCCGGTTTCGGCCGTCCGCTCGCGGACCCAGCCGCCCGACCAGTTGATCGATCAGACCGTGCGTCCGCGCGACGAGACGTAGGCGACCGGGTGGCGCCGGACGGTCAATGCGGCGCTGTCCCGGGCCGGATCGTCGAAATCGCTCTCGCGATACTCGATCACATCGACCCAGTAGTTCGCCATATAGGGGCTGTCGTCTGTGCCGGCACGATAGGCGCTCCAGCCGATCTCGCGCGGCCGTTCCTCCTCTTCGGGGGCCTCCTCCGCCGCCGGTTCCTCCGGCTCGTCCGGCGCGATCTCGGCGACGGCCGTGGTGGCGCCCGCGCCGCAGGTCGTCTCCCTGTCCGAGAAGGTCAGCAGTTTGCGCTCCTGGTAGCGGGCATTGTCGGAAAGGTAGCGATTCGCGAACCGGATGCCGTCCCCCAGCGGGGTGCCGCCGCTGGGGGCGATGCCGGCCAGTCCCTCCAGGATCTCTTCCGGATCGTCGGTGAAGGGCACGACGACCCGGATGTCGCCGCAGGTGAAGAAGACGATGAGGGCCGCCTCGTCGTTCGGCTGCAGGCTCCGCACCGCTTCCGAGATGCCGCCCTTGGCCTCGCCTATCCGGTTGTCGTCGCCCATCGACCCGGAGGCATCCAGCAGCATGACGAACGACCGCCCGGCGGCGTTATCGACTGGGTCAGCATCGAGGCGCTGGAATAGCCCGGCCGGGCGATCCCGGGCCATCCCAACAGGCAGGATGACGGAGGCTGGACAGGCCGTGCCGGATGCCTAGCCTTCGGGCATGACCCGAACCCATGCACAGCATGCCATCGTCACCGGCGGTGCCGGCCTGATCGGCATAGGCATCTGCGCTGCCCTGGCGGATGCGGGCTGGGAGATCGCATCCCTTGACCTGGAAACGGGGCCGGACGGTGTCCGCCACCTCGCCTGCGACGTAACCGACGAGGCTTCCGTGGCCGGCGCCTTTGCGGCGTTGGGCTGGGATGGCCTCGACCTGCTGGTGAACAATGCCGGCATTGCCGGCGCCCATGGCCGGCCGCTGGCGGAGATGACCTTGGCGGAATGGCGGCGGGTGACCGACAGCCACCTGACCGGGACCTTCCTGATGAGCCGGGCGGCCCTGCCGCTGCTGCGGGCGGGTAGTGCAGAGGTGGCCAGCAGCATCGTGAACATCGCCTCCACCCGCGCCTTCATGTCGGAGCCGCATTCGGAGGCCTATGCCGCGGCGAAGGGCGGCGTCGTGGCGCTGACCCACGCCATGGCCATCAGCCTCGGCCCGAAGATCCGGGTCAATGCCATCGCGCCGGGCTGGATCTCCGGCGAGGCGGATCTGTCGCCTGCGGACCATGACCAGCATCCGGCGGGCCGGGTCGGTCGGCCGGCCGACATCGCGGGAGCGGTGCTGTACCTGGCCGGCGCCGGCTTCGTCACCGGGCAGGTGCTGACCGTCGACGGCGGCATGACGCGTAAGATGATCTACGAAGAATGAGCGGCGCAGCGGATGAAGGAGAACGCCATGGCGCGCAGCCTGGCGATCGGCATTGCCGGTCTGGGAAAGATCGCCCGCGATCAGCATCTGCCGGCGATCGCGGCGCATGACGGCTTCCATCTGGCCGCGACGGCGGACCCGGCGGGCGGCATCGACGGCGTGGAGCATCACGACAGCCTCGATGCGCTGCTCGCCGCGCGGCCCGACGTGGCGGCAGTGGCGCTCTGCGTGCCGCCACAGCTGCGCTACGGCCTGGCGCGGACAGCGCTGCTCGCCGGCCGGCATGTCCTGCTGGAGAAGCCGCCCGGTGTGACGGTGGCGGAGGTGCTGGCGCTGGACCGGCTGGCTGCGGAGCGCAACCTGAGCCTGTTCGCGACCTGGCATTCCCGCCATGCGCTGGGCGTCGCACCGGCAAAGGCATGGTGCGCGGCGAACCGGCCCCGCAGGGTGCGGGTCGACTGGCGGGAGGATGTGCGCTGGTCGCATCCGGGACAGCAGTGGATCTGGCAGCCCGGCGGCTTCGGCGCGTTCGACTTTGCCATCAACGCGCTGTCGATCCTGACGGAGATCCTGCCCGCCCCGCTGCGGGTCACGCGGTCGGCGCTCGACTTTCCGGCCAACCGGGAGACGCCGATCGCCGCCAGGCTGGAGCTGGCGGGGGAACTGCCGGGCGAGGCCGGGCTCCAGGTCGAGGCGGTGATCGACTGGCGCAGCGAGGGCGACCCGGTCTGGGACATCCTGGTCGAGGGGGCCGGAGGTCGTCTGGCGCTGACGGCGGGCGGCGCCGAACTGGCAATCGACGGTGCGGCGCAGCGCCTTCAGGGACCGGGAGAATATGCCGATATCTACGACCGTTTCGCCGCCCTGGTGGCGGCCGGCGAACGGGACGTGGACCCGGCGCCGCAGATCCTGACCGCCGACGCCTTCCTGCTGGGCCGCATCCGCCGGGTGGGGCCGTTCGAGGATTGATCGATCCCGCCCGGATGCCGGTTTGATCTGCGGGCCGTCCGGCCCGACACTGTCGGGCGGAACCTGGCCGGGGCCACAACCGGGGGAGGAAGGTCATGCTGCTGTCGCAGGTACAGCGGGCGGATGGCGGCGTGCAGGCCGTTGTCCGCGACGGCGCGGAGGCTTTCGAAGTCGCCGGCGGTGCCCCGCTCTACGACATCGCAATGGATTGCATCGCCGCCGGGCGGGGCCTTCGCGACGGCATCGCCGCGCGGGGCCGGGGCGCCGCTGTGGATCTGGCGCGCATGGAGGCGGAGGGACGGCTGCTGCCGCCGCTGCTGCACCCCGACCCGGCGCATCTGCACCTGACCGGCACCGGCCTGACCCATCTGGGTTCTGCGGCCACCCGCGACGCCATGCATGCTGCCGGCGGCGGCGATGAGCCGGTGACGGACTCGATGAAGATGTTCCGGATGGGGGTGGAAGGCGGCAAGCCGGACGGCGATGCGGCCGGCGTGCAGCCGGAATGGTTCTACAAGGGCAATGGCTCGGTGCTGGCGGCGCCCGGCGCGGCGCTGCCGATGCCCGGCTTTGCTGAGGATGGCGGCGAGGAGCCGGAGATCGCGGGTGTCTACATCATCGCGCCCGACGGCACGCCCTGCCGGCTGGGCTTCGCGCTGGCCAACGAATTCTCCGACCATGTGATGGAGCGGCGCAACTACCTCTACCTCGCCCATTCCAAGCTGCGCCCGGCCGCCTTCGGCCCGGAACTGCTGGTCGGCGACCTGCCGGCGCATGTGGAGGGCATCTCCCGCATCCGGCGCGGCAATGCGACCCTCTTCGAACAGCCCTTCCTGTCGGGAGAGGCGAACATGTCGCACAGCATCGCCAACCTGGAGCATCACCACTTCAAGTACGGCCTGTTCCGCCAGCCGGGTGACGTGCATGTCCACATGTTCGGCACCGCCACCCTGTCCTTCGCCGCCGGCCTGGCCTGCGCCGACGGCGACATTTTCGAGATCGAGGCGGCGCCCTTCGGCCTGCCGCTGCGCAATGTGCTGCGCTCCGCCCCGGCCGGCGCCGGGCGGGTCGCTGTGCGCCAGCTCTGAGGGGGAGCCATGACGACCACCACCGCCAGCCTGTTCGACGCCCGGCACTGCTTTCTGGGCGAAGGGCCGCTCTGGCATCCGGAGCGCGGGCAGTTCTTCTGGTTCGACATCATCGGCAACCGCCTGCTCAGTCGTGCAGGCGACGCGGCGCAGGAATGGCGGTTCGAGGAGCATGCCTCTGCAGCCGGCTGGATCGACGCGGACAGCCTGCTGGTGGCGACCGAAAGCGGCGTGCGGCGGCTGAACCTCGCCGACGGCAGCCACGAGCCGCTGGCCGCGATCGAGGCGGACGAGCCTGCCACACGCTCCAACGACGGCCGCGCCGACCCGCAGGGCGGCTTCTGGATCGGCACCATGGGCAAGAAGCAGGAGCGGGGGCTGGGCTGCATCTACCGCTACTACCGCGGCGCGGTGGAGCTGCTCTACCGTGGGATCTCCATCCCCAACGCGATCTGCTTCGCGCCGGGCGGCCGGCTGGCCTATTTCGCCGACACGCCGACCCGCCGGATCATGGCGCAGCCCCTGGATGCCTCCGGCTGGCCGGATGGGCCGGCCGAGGTCTTCGTCGACCTGTCGGCGGAGAAGCTGAACCCCGACGGCGCCGTGGTCGATGCCGGAGGCGGCCTGTGGAACGCCCAGTGGGGCGCGGCGCGGGTGGCCCGCTACACCCCGGACGGCCGTTTCGACCGCGCGGTCGCGGTGCCGGGACGCCATGCCTCCTGCCCGGCCTTCGGCGGCCCGGGCCTGACGCAGATGCTGGTCACCACCGCGCGGGAAGGGATGGACGATCCCGATGACGACCAGGGCCGCACCTACCTGGCCGATCCCGGCATCGCCGGCCAGGCCGAGCACCGGGTCGTGCCGGGCCCGTCGTGACAGCGGGTCCCGCGCCGTTCGGGCGGATGCCCGACGGCCGCGCCGTGGAGCGGTTCCGGATCGCCGGCGGTCGCCTGACCGCCGACATCCTGACCTACGGCGCGACGGTGCAGGATCTGCGCCTGGACGGCATCGGCCATCCGCTGGTGCTGGGCGCGCCGGAGCTGGCGCCCTATCTGCAGCGCATGCCCTATTTCGGCGCCATCGTCGGCCGCTTCGCCAACCGCATCGCCGGCGGCCGTTTCCGCCTGGACGGCCGGGACTGCCGGACCGACCGCAACTTCCGCGGCCGCCACACCCTGCACGGCGGCAGCATCGGCACCGGGCAGCGGCTCTGGCAGTTGCAGGCGCTGCGCGACGACAGCGCGACCCTGGCGCTGGACCTGGCGGATGGCGAGATGGGCTTTCCCGGCGCCATGCAGGTGACCGCGACCTATACCCTGACGGCGGACGATGCCCTGCAGGTGGAGATCGCGGCGGAAACGGATGCCGCCACCCCCTGCAGCTTCGCCCATCACAGCTACTTCAACCTGGACGGCGGTGCCGATATCTGCGGGCACCGCCTGCGGGTCGATGCGGACCGCTACCTGCCGGTCGACGCGGACCTGATTCCGGCGGGCCAGCCCGCGCCGGTGGCCGGCACCCCCTTCGACTTCCGAACCCCCCGGCCGATCGGACGGCACGGCATCGACCACAATTTCTGCCTGTCGGACGTCGCCCCGGCCGCCGACGCCCCGCTGCGTACGGTGGCGAGACTGTCGGGCACGGCCGGCGGCCTGCATATGGACATCGAGACGGCGCAGCCCGGCCTGCAGGCCTATGACGGCGCGCAGTTCGACGGCCTGCCCGGCCTGGAGGGGCGGCGCTACGGCGCCTTTGCCGGCATCACCCTGGAAAGCCAGGCCTGGCCGGACGCGCCGAACCGGCCGGACTTCCCCGCCGCGATCCTGCGCCCCGGGCAGCGCTACCGGAACCTGACCCGTTATGTCTTTGGCCGCGACTGACGACCGGTCAGCATTGCGGATGCATCGGCTGGACGATGCGCATGCGGTGCAGCTCGGCCGCCTGCCGGACAGGCTGCTGCCGGATGCGGCCGGCTTCGACGCGCTCTGGGGGCTGCACCCGCCGGAGCCGCCCCGCATCCACCTGCATGGCCGCCGGGTGGCGCTGCCACGCTGGCAGGAGGCCTATGGCCGGGACTACCACTTCTCCGGCGCGACCAAGGCGGCGCAGCCGGTGCCCGGCCTGCTGCAGCCGCATCTGGACTGGGCGCGGGACACGATCGACCGCCGGCTGAACGGCCTGCTGCTGAACTGGTACGACGGCGCGTTGGGCCATTATATCGGCGCGCACCGGGATTCCCGCCGCGACATGGTCGAGGGCGCGCCCATTGTCACCCTGTCATTCGGCGAGGCGCGGGTGATGCGCTTCCGCCGCTGGAAGGGAACGGAACGGCACGATCTGCCGCTGGCCCATGGCAGCGTGCTGGTCCTGCCCTATGCGGCGAACCTGGTCTGGACGCATGAGATCGTGAAATCGGCGCGGGCGCGCGGCCGGCGGATCTCGGTCACCCTGCGGGCCTTTGTTTGAGAGGCGTTGGTCAGGACACCATGTAGACGTCGATCGCGATCGTGCTGCCGCTCAGCAGCAGGGAGCAGACGAAGATCCGCTCGCGCAGCCAGGCATGCGGGCCGTCGGCCACGTCGAAGACCGGCGCGCCGCGCATGTAGAATTCCTCCGGCGGCACCGCCTCGCCGCGGCGCAGCGCCTCTGCAATCTCCGGCGTGGAGACGCGCAGGCCGCGATTGTGGACGTAGATCAGGGTGCCGTCGGCGGCTTCGACCGTGTAATGCGCCTCGATCCGGGAATGGCCATCCGGCGTGATCACCGGCCAGTCCGACCCGCCGGGCAGGATGCGCCCCGACAGCCGCGGGCCGGAGACGCGGCCGCCCAGGATCTCGATATGCAGACGCTCGCCCATCGGGCCGGCGCCGAAGAAGCGGGGCGGGCCAAGCTCCGCCTCGATGGTGAAGACATAGGTCAGGCCGGGCTGCGCCGGTTTGGTCATCGTGGTTTCCCCCTCATGGCTTTGCGAATTCTCCCGGCAGGATGCCGTCGATCGCCGCCTGTAGCGCACGCTGCGCCAGCAGGCGGGTGGAATCCAGTGCCGGCAGGCCGGCATTGCCATCGTCGAGCACCAGCGGCAGTTCGGTGCAGCCCAGCACCACCGCGTCGCAGCCGGCGGTGCGGAAGCCGGCGATCGCGGCCTGCAGGGCGGCCAGCGAGGCCGGCTCCTGCCGGTCGTTGACCAGCTCCTCCATGATGATCCGGTCGATGGCGGCGATCTCCGCCTGCGGCGGGCGCTGCCAGGCGATGCCGCGCGCGTCGAGGATGCCGGGATAGACTTGGCTCTCTACCAGCCAGCGGGTTCCCATCAGGCCGAGCCGGCCGAAACCGCGCGCCTGCGCCGCCTCGGCCACCACCTCTGCGATGTGCAGCCAGGGCAGGGGACTGTGCGGCGCGACCAGGTCGAAGGCGGCGTGGATGGTGTTGTCGGGGCAGATCAGGAAATCCGCCCCGGCATCGGCCAGCCGCCAGGCCGAGGCCAGCATCAGCGCCGCCACCCCGGTCATGTCGCCGGCCTGCAGCCGGTCGACATAGTCCGCCAGCGACAGGCCGTGCAGGGACACCTCCGGATGCGCATGGGCCTGGTCCAGCAGGGCGGGCGCGCGGGTGCAGATCGTGCGGTAGCAGAGCGCCGCGCCCTCCGCAGAGCAGGCGACGATGCCGATATGCAGGGCCATGGGCCGGGCCTTTCCGGACAGTTCCGCACCGAACCTTCTCGGTAGAGCCGCCGGCCGCCGGCCGCAAGCGCGTTGGCGGGCAGGCTGCTATGCGGATCTGTCGCTGTATGCCGCCGCCAGCCAGTCGGCCATCCGCTGCAGCGCGGCGCGGCTGTCGGCGCAATGGCCCATGGCGCGCAGATAGCCGTGGATCAGGCCCGGGCCGCGGTCCAGGGTGACCGGCACCCCGGCGGCCTGCAGCGCATCGGCATAGGCCAGCCCGCTGTCGCGCAGCGGGTCGAATTCCGCGACGGCGATATAGGTTGGCGGCAGGCCGCCATGGTCGGCGGCCAGCAGCGGCGCCGCGCGCGGGTTGCGCAGGTCGGCCGGGTCCGGGCAATAGGCGGCGTTCACCGCCGCCATATGCGCCACCCTCACGATCGGGCCGTCGGCATTCTCCGCATAGGAGCGGCGGCTGCCGTCGAAATCGCAGGCCGGATAGATCAGCAGCTGCGCCATCGGCGCGGCGTCGCTGCCGCGCAGGTCCAGGCAGGTCGCGGCGGCCAGGTTGCCGCCGGCACTGTCGCCGCCGACCGCGACCCGTGCCGGGTCGATCCCCAGCCCGGCCGCCTGGTCGCGGACATGGCGCACCACCGCCAGGCACTGTTCCAGCGCGGCGGGGAAGGGATGCTCCGGCGCCTTGGCATAGTCGACGCTGACCACGGTCTGCCGGTTCCAGGCGGCGATCCGCGCGGTGATGTCCCAGTGGGTTTCCGGGCTGCCCTGCATCCAGGCGCCGCCATGCAGGTAGACCAGGCAGGGCTGCGTGCCGCCGTCGCGGTGGCGAAAGATCCGTACCCGTACCGGCCCCGCCGGGCTGTCGATCCAGCGCACGGTGTCGCAGTCGACGCCGTCCGGTGTCGGCAGGCGCATCTCCGCGGCGATCACCTCGAAGAAGGCGCGGCGTTCCGCCGGCGTGGCCTCGGCCTTCAGGCGCGCCCATTTCCCGTCCCAGGTCTCCAGGAACGGCAGCAGTGCGGGGTTCATCGTCGGGGATCTCCGTCGCGTTTCCGGACATGGCCCAGGATCATGTCGACGACCTGCTCGCGCAGGGCCTCCTGCGCCGGCCGGGCATAGATGCCGGCGCCGAACAGGACGGAGAAGGTCGGCCTGTTGGAGACATTGAAGAAGGACAGGGCGCTGATCTTCCAGTGCAGTTCCACCGGGTCCAGGCCGGGGCGGAAGGCACCCTCCGCCTCGCCGCGGACGATGATGTCGGCAAGCCGTTCGATCGCACCGACGTTCAGGTCCCGGATGACGGCGGAGGTCTTCAGGAACTCCGCATGGTGGATGTTCTCGATCATCACCATGCGGATGAAGTCGGGGTTGCGGCGGTGATGGTCGAAGGTGAAGGCGACCAGCCGCGCGAGTGCCTCCAGCGGCGGCAGGTGCGCCAGGTCGAGCCTGCCCTCCCCCTCGCGCACCTTGGCATAGGCGGCCTCCAGCGCGCGGGCATAGAGCCCCTCCTTGTCGCCGAAATAGTAGTAGATCATCCGCTTCGAGGTCTTGGTCTTCGCCGCGATCTCGTCGATGCGGGCGCCCGACAGGCCGTTCGTCGCGAACTCCGAGGTGGCGACGCGCAGGATGTCGCGCTTCACCGCCTCCGGGTTCTGCTTCCAGCCCTGCTTCGGGGCATCCTTCTTCCTTTTCACGGGCTTGTCCAAGCGCCGGCTCCCCCTATCCGCAGCCGTCCTACCACGTTCCAATTGTACCGGCCAGTACATTGCAATTGACTCATTTAACCAGTTCGTACATTTTGGATGGCAGCCGCGACAGACGGACGAAGGGCGCTACGCCCTGGAAGCGGGGGGAACGAGGGAATGGCCCTGAGCCTGGATGCCGACGATCCGGTGGCCGCCGACAGCGGCGCCGCCGGCCGCCCGCGCCTGCGGGTGGGCCTGGTCGGCCAGGGCATCGGGCCGTCGCGCACCCCGGCGATGCACGAGGCGGAGGGTGCGGCCCATGGCCTCGACTATCGCTATCGCCTGCTCGATCCCGCCGCCATGGCGCCGTCGCCGGACCTGGGCGAGCTGCTCGATGCGGCCGAACGCGCCGGCTATGCCGGGCTGAACGTCACCTATCCCTATAAGACGGCCGTGATCGACCTGCTGGACGAGCTGTCGGATGCCGCCCGCATGGTGGGGGCGGTCAACACGGTGGTGTTCCGCGACGGGCGCCGGCGCGGCCACAACACCGACTTCTGGGGCTTCGCGGAAAGCGTACGCCGCTTCCTGCCGGACGCACCGCTGGACGATGTGCTTCTGGTCGGTGCCGGTGGCGCCGGCGCGGCCGTCGCGCATGCCCTGCGCACCTTGGGGGTGCGCCGCCTGCTGATCGCCGATGCGGAGCCGCAGGTGGCGGAACGGCTGGTGGACCGGGTGAGTGCCGCCGCCGGCGCTGCCCTGGCGCGGCCCGTCACCGACATGGCCGCCGCCGCGGCCGACGTGAATGGCATCGTCAACGCCACCCCGGTCGGCATGGCGAAACTGCCGGGCACGGCGATCGAACCCGACCTGCTGGCGCCGCGCCACTGGGTGGCGGACATCGTCTATTTCCCGCTGGAAACCGAGCTCCTGCGTGCCGCGCGGGCGCGGGGCTGCCGCTGCCTGGACGGCTCCGGCATGGCGGTGTTCCAGGCGGTGCGCGCCTTCGAACTGTTCACCGGGCTGACGCCCGACAGCGATCGGATGCGGGCCACGTTCGAGGCCCTCTCCGGATGAGCGGCCGCCCGGTGCGGGCGGCCGGATAAGACGAAAGGGAGGACATCATGCGTATCGGATTGACAGCGACGGCGCTGGGCGCCGGCCTGGCGGGCCTCGTCCTGGCCATGGCGCCGGCGCCCGTGCCCGCGCAGGACAAGGTCGAACTGATCTATTCCGACACGGTGCCGGAGGCCGACATCCGCACCAAGACCCTGCGCAGCGCCTTCGGCGACTGCCTGGGGGACGGCTTCGACTTCAAGTCCTATCACGGTGCCACCTTGTTCAAGCAGGGCACGGAGCTGACCGCGATGCAGCGCGGCAACCTGGACATGGGCAACCTGGCGATCTTCGACTTCTACAACCAGGTGCCCTCGACCTCCGTCCTCGGCACGCCGTTCCTGTTCCGCGACTATGACCATATGCGCGCCGTCTACGACAGCGACGTCCTGGACCCGCTCCTGAAGGAGATCGAGGAAAAGGCCAAGGTGAAGATCCTGGCCTTCCCTTACATCGGCGCACGGCACCTGGGCTATAAAGCCGACAAGCGGGTGATGAGTCCGGCCGATCTGGACGGCATGAAGCTGCGCATGCCGCCGGGCGAGGGCTGGCAGTTCGTCGGCGAGGCGATGGGTGCGACCCCGGTGCCGGTGCCCTTCACCGAGGTCTATACCGCCCTGCAGACCGGCGCGATCGATGGCCAGGACAACGGCTTCCCGGCGACCCGGTCGATGAAGTTCGACGAGATCCTGACCCATATCGGCAAGACCAGCCATCTGATCGCCGCCAACGAGTTCACCATCGGTCTGGACAAGTGGAATTCCATGACCCCGGCGCAGCAGGCGAAGGTGCAGGAATGCGCCGACAAGTTCGAGGCGGCGCTGGACGCGGTCACGATCGCGCAGGAGACCGAGCTGGAAGGGTCGATGAAGGCGAACGGCATCGACGTCTACATGCCCGACAATGCCTCCTTCCGCGAACATGTGCTGCAGGTCTACCGCGACTCCAAGTATTCCGCGGACTGGCCGGACGGCCTGGTGGAGGCGATCAGCGCGAAGTAACGGCAGTGGGACGGGCGGGCAGGCGATGGTCGGTCGCCTGCCCGCCCCGACCCTGCGCAGACCATGGACCGCCTTACCGATATCGGCCTCTGGCTCGGCCGCCGCGCGGAGAATGTCTGCGCGGTCCTGCTGGCCAGCATGTTCGTCACCTTCCTGCTGCAGGTCCTGTTCCGCTATTTCCTGAACCTGCCCGTGGGCTGGACGGTGGAATGGGTCACCATCGCCTGGCTGTGGGGGATCCTGTTCGGCTATGCCTTCGTGGTGCGGGAGGTGGACGTGATCCGCCTCGACCTGGTCTACGGCATCGTGCCGCCCTGGCTGCGGCGCGGCTTCGACCTGGTCTCCGGTCTGACGGTGGCGCTGGTCTTCGCCTGGACCCTGCCGCAGGCCTGGGACTATGTCGCCTTCATGTCGATCGAACGCACGGCCTATATCCGGCTGCCGTTCAGCATCGTCTTCGCCATCTACATCCCCTTCGCCGTGGCGGTGATCCTGCGCTCCCTGGCCACTGCCTGGGCGGCCCTGCGGGGCGCGCCGAGTAAGGTGTTCGGCGACCATTCCGGTCATGCCTATGACTGACCCCTTCACCCTGGCGATGATCCTGATCGTCGCGCTGTCGATCATGGGCGCCTCGATCGGGGTGGCGATGATCGCCGGGTCGATGGTCTATCTGCTGCTGAAAGGGTTCGACAGCTCTCTGGCACCGGAGACCCTGCTGCAGGGGCTGTTCAACAGCTACACCCTGCTGGCGATCCCGCTGTTCGTCCTGGCCGCCGACATCATGAATGTCGGCAGCCTGGCCGACCGGCTGCTGCGCTTCAGCCAGGCGCTGGTGGGGCGCTTCCGCGGCGGGCTGGGCCAGGTCAACGTCGTGTCCTCGCTGATCTTCTCCGGCATGTCCGGCTCCGCCGTGGCGGACGCGGTCGGCATGGGCAAGATCATCATCGGCATGATGACCCGCGACGGGAAGTACAGCCCCGCCTATGCCGCTGCGATCACCGCGGCCACCGCGACGATCGGGCCGATCATCCCGCCGTCGATCCCGATGGTGCTCTATGCCCTGGTGGCGGACCAGTCGATCGGCTACCTGTTCGCCGCCGGCCTGCTGCCGGGCCTGCTGATGGCGTTCGCGATGGGCGCGATGAACTACGGCATCGCGCGTATCCGCGGCTTTCCCACCGACGAGCGGGTGCCGCTGCGCGCGCTGCCCGGCATCACCGGCCGCGCCATCCCCGCCCTGATGCTGCCGGTGATCCTGCTGGGCGGGATCTATTCCGGCATCATGACGCCGACGGAATCCGCCGCCGTCGCCGCCGCCTATGCGCTGGCGGTGTCGGTGCTGTTCTACCGCTCCGTCAGCGGCGGCCAGCTCTACGACGCGCTGGCCTCGAGCGCGCGATCCACCGCCGCCGTCGGCGTGCTGGTCGCCGGCGCGATCACCTTCAACTACGTCATCGCGCGCGAGAACGTGCCCGACGATATCGCCGCCTTCCTGGACCGGTTCGAGCTGGGGCGGATCGGCTTCCTGCTGGCGATCAACCTGCTGCTGCTGGCGCTGGGCTGCGTGCTGGAAGGCGGCGCGATCCTGCTGATCGTGGTGCCGATCCTGATCCCGGCGGTGCAGGCGATGGGCATCGACCTGGTGCATTTCGGCGTCATCGCCGTGGTCAACGCGATGCTCGGCCTGATCACCCCGCCCTACGGGCTGCTGCTGTTCATCACCGGCAATATCACGCGGCAGCCGCTCGCCCGGATCATCGCCGAGATCTGGCCGTTCATCCTGGCGCTGGTGCTGGCGCTGGCGGTGATCACCTTCGTGCCCGGCTTCGTGCTCTTCCTGCCGCGGCTGCTCGGCTACCAGGGATAGGCCAGGAGGGAATGCCGGCATGAAGACCTCGATCGCCACCGTCTCGATCTCCGGCAGCTTCCGGGAGAAGCTGGCGGCGATCGCCGCCGCCGGCTTCGACGGGCTGGAGATCTTCGAGCAGGACTTCATCGCCCATGACGGCAGCCCGAGCGACGTGGCGGCGATGGTCCGCGACCACGGGCTGGAGATCCTGCTGTTCCAGCCGCTGCGGGATTTCGAGGGGCTGCCGGAGCCGCTGCGCGCCAAGGCGTTCGACCGGGCGGAACGCAAGTTCGACCTGATGCAGGAGCTGGGCACCGACCTGGTGCTGATCTGCTCGTCGGTGCATCCGCAGGCGCTGGGCGGCATCGACCGCGCCGCCGCCGACTTCCGCGACCTGGGCGAGCGGGCGGTACGGCGCGGCCTGCGGGTGGGTTACGAGGCGCTGGCCTGGGGACGCCATGTCAGCGACCATCGCGATGCCTGGGAGGTGGTGCGCCGCGCCGACCATCCCAATGTCGGCCTGATCCTGGACAGCTTCCACACCCTGGGCCGCGGCATCGACCCGGACACGATCCGGTCGATCCCCGGCGATCGCATCTTCTTCGTCCAGCTGGCCGACGCGCCGCGGATCGCCATGGACCTGCTGTACTGGTCGCGGCATTTCCGCTGCATGCCGGCGGAAGGCGATCTGGACGTCACCGGCTTCATGCGGGCGGTTGCGGCCGCCGGCTATCGCGGCCCGGCCAGCCTGGAGATCTTCAACGACCAGTTCCGCGGCGCCAACCCGCTGCAGCTGGCGCGCGACGGCCACCGGGCGCTCGTCGCGCTGCTGGACGATGTCCGACGGCTGGAACCGGACTCAGGCATCGACATCGCGCCGTTCCCGGCCCGGATCGCGACCGAGGGGGTCAGCTTCATCGAGTTCGCCACGCGGGGCGAGGAGGCGCAGGCGCTGGCGACGCTGCTGGACAGCCTGGGCTTCGCCCGCGCCGGCCGGCACCGCAACAAGCATCTGGATCTGTGGTGCCAAGGCGACATCCGCATCGTCCTGAACCAGGAGCTGGCGGGCCATGCCGCCCATGCCTGGAACGCGCGCGGCACCAATGTCTGCGATATCGGCCTGCAGGTCGCCTCTGCCGCCGACGCGCTCGACCGTGCCGCGGCACTGGGGGCAGAACCGTTCCGGCAGCCGCTGGGGCCGGGCGAACTCGACATCCCGGCGATCCGTGGCCTGTCCGGCAGCGTGCTGCACTTCATCGACCGCGGCTCCGGCCTGGACCGGGTCTGGGAGGTCGAATTCGACACCGCGGCAAATGCCGAGGCCGGCGCCGGCCTGACCCGCATCGATCATCTGGCCCAGACCATGAGCTATGACGAGATGCTGAGCTGGACCCTGTTCTACACCTCCATCTTCGCCATGCGGAAGGCGCCGGTGGTCGACGTAATCGACCCCGACGGGCTGGTCCGCAGCCAGGCGGTGGAGAGCCCCGACGGCGCCCTGCGGATCACCCTCAACGGCGCCGATTCCCACCGCACCCTGGCCGGCCGCTTCCTGTCGGAGAGCTTCGGCGCCTCGGTCCAGCATGTGGCGCTGGCGACGGACGACATCTTCGCGACCATGGAGGTGCTGGCCGCCCGCGGCTTCGCGGCCCTGCCGGTCCCGGACAACTATTATGCCGACCTGGCGGCCCGCTTCGACCTGCCGCCCGGCCTGCGGGAGCGGATGCAGCGCTGGAACATGCTGTACGACTGCGAAGGCGATGCCGGCTTCTTCCAGGTCTATTCCCGTGCCTTCGCCGGCGGCCTGTTCTTCGAGATCGTGCAGCGCGCCCCCGGCTATCGCGGATTCGGTGCCCCCAACGCGCCGTTCCGCATCGCCGCTCAAAAGCGGCTTCATCGCAGTGGCGCGGCCCTGCCCGCTTAATTCCCTCGCCGCATGACCGGACTTTCGTCCGGTTGCCATGCGCGCCTCGTCTGCCTACCAAAGAGGCGGCTTGCGGCAGACCGGCGTGGGGACAGGGCGTGGGGCAGGGAGAGTTCGAGTACAGCGCATCCGTGGATCATCGGGGCGTAGTCATCGTCAAGGTCGCTGGCCTGTTCGACGCGCAGGCCTGGCTCAAGCGGCAAAAGGAATTGCTGGCTTCGGCCGATCCGCCGCCCCTGCACGAGGGCCGCCCGACCATCGTCGACCTGACAGGTTTCGTCCCCACGGAATCCGACTGGGCGGGAGAGGCCGATATCGTCTTCGGTTTTCTGAAGCGCATGGGGCACCGGCCGGGCCGGCGGGCGATGATCGTCGGCGAGAACCAGTCGGCGGGATACGCGCTCCGCTTCTACGACGCCCTGGCAAGCGCCCTTCTGGACGTGCAGGGAGAGATGCGGCTGTTCCGCAATTTTGCCGAAGGCTATGCCTGGGTGACGGCGGCGGAGACGGCGTCTGCCGGTGGCGGCACCGACTGAGCCGCCGGGGTCAATACTTCGCGACCGCCGGCCCGGCATCCGCGGCCCAGCGGTAGTGCCGGCGGTCCACATTGTCGGCGACCCGCGTGGCCATCGCCGCCGGGTCGATCTGCTGCACACTCCCGCTGCCGGCCAGGTCGAGGGCATGGGCCGCCGCCATGCCCATGGCGATGCAGGGACCCATCACCCGCACGCTGGACAGGGCCGAGACGTCGGCATCGATACAGCGGCCGGCGGCGACGACGTTCTGCGCCTCCGCCGGCACCAGGCTGCCCAGCGGCACATAGTGGACATGGTCCTCGTCGAACAGGATCCAGTGATGGCCGTCGCCATGGTCGTGCAGCTCGATCGGCCAGGCGGTGCGTGCCACCGCATCGTCGAAACGGGTGCCGGCGCGGATCTCGTCGACGGTCAGGTGGTGGCGGCCGACGATCCAACGGGTCTGCCGGATGCCCGGGGTGCCGAAGGAGCGGATCTTCGCCTGCCCGAAGCAGTCCGGGAATTCGGCCCTCAGGAATTCCACCGCGCGCAGCGCCTGCTCGCGGCCGTCCAGCGCCTTCGCCGATGCCTCCACCGGGTCCAGCGGCGTCTCGATATGGGTCATGTTCATCGCCGCGATGCCGCGCCCCGGGATGGTGAAGCCCAGCCCCTCGCGCCGCAGCAGGCCATAGGCATCGCCGTGTTCCCGCAGCCGCTCCGCGATCTCCACCTTGGTCGGCTGGTGCGCCTCCACGATATGCTCCAGCACCACCATCTGGGTGCCGAACACGCCCTTCGTCTCCGGCACCCGGCAGGGGAAGCCGGCCGCCCAGGCGAGCGCGGCATCGCCGCTCGCCTCCACCCAGCCCTGCGCCTCGATCCGCACCGGGCCGTAGCGGGTCATGAAATCCGCCGCCTCGATCCGGCCGTCCGCGGCCTGTGCGGCCATCAGCTGCGCGCCCAGCACCACGGTGATGCCGGCCTCGCGGATGCGGCTTTCCACCCAGCGCCCCAGCGCCACCTCGTCGTAGTAGACGACGGTGGTGTTGGGGCCGTGGCGGTAGTGGATCGCCTTGTCCTCCGCCTCCAGCCAGGCCAGCAGGTCGTCGGCGATGCCGTGGGTGAACTGGTAGCCATGCGTGCCGTTGGAGAACAGGCCGCAGAAGGTGGCGATGATCGAATTCACCGCCTGGCCGCCCAGCACCGGCTGGCCGTCGACCAGGACGACCTTCCGCCCCAGCCGGGCCGCCTGCAGCGCCGCGGAGACGCCGGAAATGCCGGCGCCGACGACGCAGATCTCCGCCGCCACCCGGCGCGGCGGCTCGTCGCCCTGTCGGCGGACGATGCGGGTCGCGGTGCTGGGGTTCGAATGCATGCCGATAGTCGCTCCCGGTTTCCGGCCGTCAGGCGTCGTGGTACACGAGCACCCGCCGGACGGCGCGTCGCCGCGCGCCCGCCGTGCCGGGATCCGCGCCGGCGGCGCGCTGCTGCAGGCTGGCCTGCAGCCAGGCAAGCAGGTCGCCCAGCACCTCCTCCCGGTTGGTCTCGTTCAGCACCTCGTGCCGGGCGCCCGGATAGACCCGCGCCGTCAGATTGCGCAGGCCGGCACTGCGATAGCGTTCGATCTGGGCGCCGAAATGGTGCAGGAAGCCGTTGATCGGGTCCCGTTCGCCACTGAGCATCAGCACCGGCAGGTCCGGCCGGATCCGCTGCAGTTCGGTCGGGTCGCGCAGCCGCGGCCCGGCGGCATAGAAGCTGTCGCGCGATGCCGGCGCCACGGCGAAGCCGCAAAGCGGGTCGTCGAGATAGCGGTCGACAACCGCGGGATCGCGGCTGAGCCACTGGAAAGGGGCGTCGGCGGCGGAGAAGGTCGCATCGCGGCTGATCTCCTCCGGATCCTTCTTGCCGACAGACTGGTGCAGCAGATCGAGGGCGGAACCGCCGGACATCACGATGCCGCTGACCGCATGGCTGTTCTCGATCGCGAACAGCTGCGCGGCGAAGGCGCCCATGCTGTGACCGAGCAGGAAGATCGGCGTGCCGGGGTTTTCCGTGGCTGCCAGCCACACCACCTGGCGCAGATCCTCCACCAGGCCGGCGAAGCCGCCTCGGCCGAAATCGCCGAGCTGTCCCTGTGCCGCCGCCTGGCCATGGCCGCGATGGTCGTTGGCATAGACGGCGCAGCCGCGGCTCGCCAGGTTCGTGGCGGTCCAGCGATAGCGCAGCGCATGTTCCGCCAGGCCGTGCGAGACGATGACGATCGCCTGCGGGCTGCCGCGCGGCAGCCAGCGATGGACGGGAATCGTGGCGCCGTCGGAGGCCAGGATGCCGAAACTCTCCTGCCAGAGGCCGAGGGTCCGGGGCGCGACGCCCGCCATCCGCTGCAGGCCGCTCATGTCCGGCCACCCCGCGACGGTGCGGATGGGGGGCCGCCGGATTGTGCGCCGCCCCCCTCCGGGCCCTGCCGGGTCAGCCGGTCCAGGCGCGGCGCGAAGCGTTCATGCAGCGCGACTGCCGCCGCCGCGCCGGCCAGGGAGCCGGGCTGCGGCTTGAGCCGGCGGATCGCGGGCACCGCCAGCCCCAGGGACGGCAGGCGGGCGAGGCCGTCGCGCAGCCGCGCCTCGATGCGGTCGCCGAAGGCGTTCGGCGGATCGACCTGCAGCACCACCGCTTCCAGGTCGAGGCAGGCCTGTACCGCCTGCACCCCGGCCAGCACGGCATCGGCAGCGGCGCGGCTCCAGGCGGCGACCAGCTTCGGCTGCTCGTTCATGGCCCGGTACAGGTCGTCGAGGTCCGCCGCCGGGCTGCCGGCCGCTGTCAGCCTTCCCCGAAGCGCCGCAAAGCCGGCCACCGCGCCCACCGTCAGGCCGGAGGGTGCCGGCAGCGCGGCGAAGCGGCCGGCACGGCCCTGTGCGCCGCCATGCGGGGCGCCGCCCAGGACCAGGCAGGAATCAACCGTATCGCCGATGGCCAGGTACAGATAGTCGCGGATCCGCGGCATCTCCACCTGCATCGCCATGGCCAGCGCACCCACCGCGGCACCGCGGTGCAGGTGGACCGGCAGGCCGTCGAACTCCGGCAGGACCCGGTCCAGGGACAGGCCGCGCCACTGCGCGGCGGCCTCTTCCAATGCGCCTGCCGTGGCGGCGGGCTCGGCGATGAAGGCGGGTTCCGCGACCCCGATGCCGGCAATGCGGGCGCGGTCGATGCCGGCCTCCCGCACATGGGCGAGCACCGCTGCCACCCCCTCGGCGAAGGCGGCACGCAGGGTGGCCGGATCGGGCCGGTCGAAGTCGGTCAGCGCGCGATAGGCCACCGCCCCGGTGAAATCCACCAGAACCGCCTCCAGGAAGCGGGGGCCGATATCGATGCCGATCGCAAAGGCGCCGTCGGGGCAGAGCGCGTAGAGGGTGGAAGGATGGCCGACCGCGCCGGCGCGGCGGCCGCCCTCGCGGATCAGGCCCTGCTGCAGCAGTTTCTCGAAAATGCCGTTCACCGCCTGCGGCGAGAGAGCGATCTGCCGTGCCACCTCCGGTTTGGAGGCGGTGCCGGCGCGACGCAGCGCGGCCAGGATCGCACGCTCGTTATGGCGGCGGGCGTCGCGCGCGGTGGTCGCTCTCGAACTGGCGGTCATCGACTGGCCTGGCTGCGATGCGGGATCGGTTGGCGCCGGAAGTGTAGCGGCCCAGGCGGCCGGAGCAATCACGGTTGATTGGGTTTGTCAATTTATCAAGTAAATTGACAAACAAACTTCCAGCGTGATCTGGTTGCCGAAACACGGGAGCCAGATTGCTGGCCGCATATGGGAGGAAGGCTGTGAGACCGATCGTTTCTGCCCTCGGGCTGTCCCTGCTGATCGCGACCGCCGCGCCGGTACTGGCGGCGGATGAGGTGGAACTGCTGCCCGACGGGCTGATGACGCCGACCACCGAAGAGATGGTCCCCGCCGACAAGTACAAGAAGGACCCGCCCTGGACGATCGGCATGTCGTTCGGCGGTGTCGGCAACAGCTGGATCGTGCAGATGATCCAGGAAGCCAAGTACGTTGCGGCGCAGAACCCGAAGATCGGCGAGTTCATCTTCGTCGAGGCGAACTGGCAGCCGGCGAAGCAGGTCTCCGACATGGAGGACCTGATCACCCGTAAGGTCGACGCCCTGATCGTTGGCCCGATCGCCTTTCCGCTGGTGAAGACCCAGGTCGATGCGGCGATTGCCGCCGGCATTCCGGTCATCACCTTCGGCGTCAGCGACGGCGAGCTGAACTCCACCACCGAGATCATGGGCGGCGGCGAAGAGTTCGGCCGGGTCGGCGGCGAGTTCCTGCGCGACAAGCTGGGCGGCGAGGGCACCGTCTGGGCCTTCCGCGGCGTCGCCGGCGTGGGCGAGGAGACCCTGCGCTACAACGGCTTCGTGAAATCGCTGGAAGGCTCCGACATCAAGATCGGCGCCGAGGTGTTCGGCGACTGGAACTATGCCAAGGGCAAGCAGCTCTGCGAGAACCTGGTCCTCTCCGGCCAGCCGGTCGACGGCATCTGGTTCTCGGGCGCGGAGATGACGCGGGCCTGCATCGACGTTTTCCAGGACACCGGCAAGCCGATGGTGCCGATGACCGGCGAGGGCAATAACGGCTTCCTCAAGGTCTGGAGCGAGTCCGGCATCGACAGCGTCGCACCGGTCTTCACCCCGGGCCTGGGCCCGGCCGTGGTGCGGGCGGCCGTCGCGCTGCTGGAGGGCAAGCCGGTCTACAAGACCTACTTTTCCTCGCCGCCGCCGATCACCAATGCCAACCTGTCGGACTATGTCCGCGACGACCTGAACGATGCCTTCTGGGTGCCGTCCACCCTCCCGGAGGACGAAATCCAGAAGACCTTCAAGCGCTGACCTCGGGTCCTGTCCCGGC
>NZ_JBHRTR010000025.1:35939-47927 GCF_042646425.1 Marinibaculum pumilum | reverse complement strand
GCGACCCCGCGTCCCCGGACGCGGGGCGCCCCGGCGACGCCGCCCCCGGAGCTTCGGCCCCGGCGGCGGCAGCCGGTGCGCCCCCGCCATCCGTTCCCCCGCCGCATCTCCCGTCAGCCCCTCGGGCAGTCATCACCTTCCGCGAGGTCACCAAGCGGTTTGGCTCCACCGCCGCCCTCTCCGCTGTCTCCCTGTCGGGTGCTGCCGGGTCCGTGCATGCGGTGACCGGCGAGAACGGTGCCGGCAAGTCCACCCTGATGAAGCTGCTGGCCGGCGTGCACCGGCCGGACGAGGGCGAGATCCTGCTGGACGGCGGGCGGATCGCCTTCGCCGGTCCCGGCGACGCGCTGCGGGCGGGGATCTCCACCGTTTTCCAGGAACTCACCCTGCTGCCGAACCTGTCGGTGGCGGAGAACATCTTTCTGGGGCGGGAGCCGCGCCGTGGCGGCCTGCTGGATCGCCGGGCGATGCGCCGCGCGGCGCGGCAGGCGCTGGACCGGCTGGGCATGACCCTCGACGTCGACACCCTGTGCGGCGCGCTGTCGGTTGCGGAGCAGCAGATGGTCGAGATCGCCAAGGGCATCACGGCGGATGCCCGGGTCTTCATCTTCGACGAGCCGACAGCGGCCCTGAACGCGCCGGAGATCGCCAAGCTGGAGGCGCTGATCGGCGAGCTGAAGGCACGCGGCCGGCTGGTCTTCTACATCAGCCACCGCCTGGATGAGATCTTCCGCTTCTGCGACACGGTCACCGTGCTGAAGGATGGCGAGCATGTCGCCACGGCACCCACCGCGACCCTGGACCATGACCGGCTGGTCGCGCTGATGGTCGGGCGGGCGCTGGGACAGCTCTATCCGCCGCGGCCGGCCGCACCGGCCGCGCCGCTTCCGGCGCTGCAGGTCGAGGGGCTGGTGGCACGCGATGGCATGCCGGCGGTCGGCTTCGCCCTGATGCGGGGCGAGATCCTCGGCCTGGCCGGGCTGGAAGGGCAGGGCCAGCGCGATATCGTGCGCGCCATGGCCGGGCTGGAGGCGCCGTCCTCCGGCCGGGTGGCGCTGCACCGCGACGGGGTCGTCCATCAGCTTGGCCATTCGGTCGTCGCGACCAGCCGCGCCGGCATCGGCTTCGTGCCGGAGGAGCGCAAGACCGAGGGGCTCTACCTGACCCTGTCGATCGCGCAGAACATCGCGCTGGGCCTGCTGCGCAACCGGCGGCCCTGGGCGCGGGCGCGGGTCGACCAGGGCCGCATCGCCGAGCTGATGGCGGCGATGCGGGTGCGCGCCCGCGATCACCGGCAGGCAGTCGGCACCCTGTCGGGTGGCAACCAGCAGAAGGTGATGATCGGCCGCTGGCTGGCTGCCGGCATCGACGTGCTGCTGGTGGAGGAACCGACCCGCGGCGTCGATGTCGGCGCGAAGTCGGAGATCTATGCCCTGCTGCGGGACTTCGCCGCGAGGGGCGGCGCGGTCCTGATCACATCCAGCGAACTGACCGAACATCTTGGCCTCTGCGACCGCATCCTGGTGGTGCGCGGGGGCGCCATCGTGGCCGAGCTGGAGGCCGCATCCGCAAGCGAGGAGAGCGTCATGCGCCATGCCATTGCCGGCACCGCGACAGCCGGGAGTGCGGCGGCATGAGCGGCGGTTTCGTTCCGAACCTGCTTCCCGGACTGGCGGCCCGGCGCGCCCGCACCGGCCTCGGCCTGGTCACCTTCGCCCTGCCGCTGCTGTTCTTCGTCGCCCTGTCGATCGGCGCGCCGGAATTCCTGGGCTTCGCCAACCTGGCCAACGTGAACAGCCAGATCACGGCGCTGCTGATCGTCTCGCTCGGCCAGCTCCTGGTCGCGCTGTCGGCCGGCGTGGACCTGTCGGTCGGCTCGATGCTCAGCCTGACCAGCGCGATCCTGGTCGGTGTCGACCCCGGCCTGGCGGTGCCTCTGGCATTGCTGGCCGGCCTCGCCGTCGGCCTGGCGAACGGCATCGGGGTGGCGGTCTTCGGCGTTCATCCGCTGGTGATGACCCTGGCGATGATGACCTTCCTGCAGGGCCTGGCGCTGCTGGTCAGCCCGGTGCCGGGCGGCGACGTCCCCGACTGGCTGGAGGCGGTGGTCCGCTTCGACCTGGCCGGCCTGCCCGGCGCCTTCTTCTGGTGTCTCGCAGTCGTCGCCGGCATGGCCCTGCTGCTGCACCGCACCCGCTTCGGCCTGCGCATCTTTGCGCTGGGCGCGAACGCGGAAAGCGCGGCCCTGAACGGCATTGCCGTCGTGGCACCGCAGATCGCCTGCTATGTGATCTGTTCCCTGTTCGCCGTGCTGGCGGGCATGTTCCTCAGCGCCCGGGTCGCCACCGGCGACCCGACCATGGGCATGCCCTTCGCCCTGGAATCGGTGACGGCGATCGCGCTCGGCGGGGTGCAGCTGGCCGGCGGCATCGGCAGCGTGACCGGGGTTGTGTTCGGCGTCCTGACCCTGGGCCTGATGACCAACGGCATGAACCTGGTTGGCATCTCGCCCTTCATCCGCGCGGCCACGACGGGCGTGCTGCTGCTGCTGGCGATCAGCCTGCAGCGCCGCCGCTTCATCGGCGTGTGACGGTCGCGCGATGAGCGGACCCGACAGTGCCGCCGTGGGGCGGACGACGATCGCCGACCGTCTGCGGGCGCTGCAGGGCGCGGCGCTGACCCTGCCGGTGGCCTATGGCGGCACCCTGCTGCTGCTGCTCTGCGCCTATATTGCGCGGCCGGCCCTGCTGTCGCCCTTCCTGCTGCTGCTGATCCTGCGCCAGGCGGCGCCGCTGGGGATCGCGGTGCTGGGCCAGTCGCTGTGCATGCGGGTGCTGTCGCTGGACCTGTCCTTCGGCGGCGTCGCGATGGTCGTCAGCTACATCCTGACGGCCGGCATGCTGCCGCTGCCGGACTGGCTGCTGATCCTGCTCTGCCTGGGCGTCGGGGTCGCGGTGGGCGCGGTGAACGCGATCTTCATCACCTGGCTGCGCGCCTCCTCGGTGATCGTCACCCTGGCGATGGCGATGGTGCTGGGCGGTATCGTGATCGCCTTCAGCCAGTTCCGTGCGCCGGGCGATGCGCCGGACCTGCTGCGCCTGGTCGGCCAGGCGCGGATCGGCATCGTGCCTGTGGCGCCCTTTGTCTGGCTGGCCCTGCTGGTGCCGCTGGCCCTGTTCCTGCGGCTGTCGGTGTTCGGCCGCCATGTCGACGCGATCGGCGCCAATCCGCGCGCCGCCTGGACCTCCGGCATTCCCGTGGTGCAGGTGATCTTCACCGTCCATATCCTGTCCGCGACCTTCGCCGTGTTCAGCGCCTTCCTGCTGGTTGGCTTCGTCGGCGTCGGCAGCATCGATATCGGCCGCGACCTGGCGCTGAACTCGCTGGCGGCGGTGATCCTGGGCGGCGTCACCTTCGGCGCCGGCCGTGGCGGCGTGGTGGGCCCGGCCATCGCCGCCTTCATGCTCACCTTCCTGTTCAACCTGCTGACCAGCTTCGGCCTGGGCGAACCCGGCAAGCTGATGATGCAGGGCGCGATCGTGGCGCTGGCCGCGATCGCCTATACCGCACGCAACCGCAATCGGGGGATCTGGAAATGACGGAGATACTGAAGGGCGCCGAGCCGTTCATGCTGGAAGGCGACGATCGCGGCATCCTGCTGCTGCACGGCTTCACCGGCACGACGCAGAGCATGCGGCTGGTGGGCGAGGGGCTGCACGTCCGTTTCGGGTTCACCGTCTGCGGACCGCGGCTGAAGGGCCATGGCACCAGCCCCGCGGACATGGAGACCACCGGCTATCGCGACTGGCTGGCCTCTGCCGAGGAAGGGCTGCACGGCCTGCTGGAGACGAAACGCAAGGTCTTCGTCGCCGGCCTGTCGATGGGCGGCACCCTGACCCTGAACCTGGGCGCCCGCTTCGCCGACCGGATCTCCGGCATCGCCCCGATCAACGGCGCCATCGGCGTCTTCGACGGCGGCATGGCGGAGCTGCTCTGCATGCCGGACATGCCGGCCCGCATTCCCGGCGTCGGCTCCGACATCAAGGCGGCGGGGGTGGAGGAACTGGCCTATCCGGAAGTGCCGACCGCCTGCCTGCAGCAGCTCTTCGTGCTGATGGCCGCGACCCGCGACCTGCTGCCCCGGATCACCGCGCCCGCGCTGGTGATCCAGGCGCGGGAGGACCATGTGGTGCCGGAAGCCAATGCCCACACGATCCTGGCGGCCCTGGGTTCGGGCGAGCGGCAGCTGCTGCTGCTCGACGAGTCCTACCATGTCGCCACCCTGGACAATGACAAGGACCTGATCATCGACCGGATCGGCCGCTTCTTCACCGCGCTGGGCTGAGCCGCGGCGTCTCAGCCGCCGGCCGGCGGCGCCACCGACAGGCCGGCGCCGACGCCGTGGCGTTCGATCAGCGCCGCGACCTGGCCGCCGGCCTTCAGCTCCTCCACCAGGGTCTGCAGGAAGGCGGCGGCCTCCGCATTCCGGCGGTGGGTGCCGATCGCCTGCTGCACGGTGGCGAAATGGCCGTCCAGGATGCGGGAACCGGGCAGCAGGTCGCGGTCCTTCAGCAGGCGGGAGCGCAGGCCGGCCAGCACGTCCAGGCGCTGCGCCACGAAGGTCTCGTAGGCGGAATCCAGGCTGTCGGTGCGCACCAGCTCCGCACGGGCGATGTTGCGCTCCAGCCAGAGCCCGTAGGCGGCACGGCCGGTCACGGCGATGCGGATGCCGGGGCGGTCGACCTGTTCGATCGCCGTGATCGGGGAGCCGTCCGGCACCAGGAAGGTCGCCTCTATCTCCGCATAGGCCGTCGTGAAGGCGATCCGTTCCGCCCGCTGCGGCTCGGCGCCGATCAGGCCGATATCCCAGACATCGTCGGCGGCCGCGTCGGCCAGCTGGCCGGGGCTGTCGAAGGTGACATAGGCGACCGGCACCTCCAGCCGCGCCGCCACCGCCGCCGCCATGTCCGGCGCCACACCTTGCGGCGCGCCGTCGGGGCTGCGGCCGGTCACCAACAGGAAGTTGGACAGGTTGATGCCCGCGCGCAGGGTGCCGGTGGGCGCGAGCTGGCGGCGGAGGATGTCGTCGGTCACGGTGGCGGCTCCGGTGCGGGTGGCGGGGGGCGCGTGGCGGAGCATAGACCGTGTCGCCCCGCCGCCGAACCCGCCGCCGCTACCGGCCCAACAGGAAGTCCAGCTGCAGCTGGTTGAAGCGGTCCGCATCCTCGAACTGGGGCCAGTGGCCGCAGCCGTTGATCACCTCGAAGCGGGCGCCGGGGATCAGCTCCGCGATCCGGCGCCCCTCCTCCGGCGTGGCGGTCGGGTCGTGCGAGGTCCAGAGCACCATGGTCGGCGCGGTGATCCCGCGGGTCTGTTCGTCGGTGAACATGTTGCGGCGGCGGGTCTCCATCTCCTGCAGGCAGAGGATGCGGCGCATCACCTCGGGATAGCCGGGCTGGCCGTAGATCGCGCGCCGGGTCTCCACCAGGTCGTCATGCACCTTCGTCTTGTCGTGCATCAGGAATTCCAGGCGCGACCGGATCCGCTCCCGGCTGGGGTCCTGCACCGCCTCCATCGACAGGTGCCGGATCCGTTTCATCACCTCCGGATGGGCGGTCCAGCCGCCGGCGGTGTTCAGTACCAGCCGGTCGACCTTGTCCGGGTGGTGGATCGCCAGATGGCCGGCGACCCAGCCGCCCAGGGATTCGCCGGAGATATGGGCGCGGTCGCGGCCCAGTGCCGCCATCACCTTCAGCACATGATCCGCATAGTCGGCGATCTCGTAGCCGATCGCCGGCTTGTCGCTCCAGCCATGGCCGACCAGGTCGATGGCGAAGGTCCAGAAATGCCGGCCATGGGCGGCGAGGTTGCGGGTATAGGCCTCCGCATGGCCGCCGGTGCCGTGGATCAGGATCAGCAGCGGCAGATCCGGGGAGCCCGCCGACAGGTAGCGGGTGCGGATGCCGCCGGCATCCAGGAAGCCCTGGCTGAACGCCACCCCGGTCAGGTCGCCCCAGACGGACGGATGGCGCGGTTCCGCGGTGGCCATGTCGGTATCCTCCCTTGTCGCGACGTCCGTCAGGCGGGTCTTGCCGTCAGCACGCCCATGCCGGTGATCCAGGCGTCGACCGGCTCGTAGAACAGGGTCTCCGCCGCATAGCCCGGGCCCAGCGCGGCGAGCGCGGCGATCCAGCAGCGCACCTCATGCCCGCCGCGGCCGCCGGTGGCGGCGAGCGCCGCATCGGTGGTGCCGTCCAGCACTGCCAGGTCGCCGTCCTGGAAGGCGTCCAGCAGCATGCGGTCCCAGCCGGGATCGGGCGGCAGCAGGTCGGAGCTGCCGGCGGCCATCCGCTCGCCCTCCGCATAGACCCGCTCCTGCCGTGCTTCGCGCTGGTCCGGGGTGAGGTCGCCGCCTTCGACCAGGCGTGCCCGCAGTTCCGGCGGCGCCGTGGCCAGTGCCGGCAGCGGCGGGTCGTGCGACAGGCCGCCGGAGCCGACGATCAGCACCCGTTCCGGCCGGGCCGCCGCCCAGGCGCCGATTGCGGCGCCGAGCGCCCGCACCCGCGGGAAGCCCGGCAGGGGCGGCGCGGCGCAGTTGATGAAGACCGGCAGCATCGGTCCCGGCGGATGCCCTGCCGACAGCAGCTCCAGCGGTTGCACCGCACCGTGATCGGCGGTCATGCGATGGGACAGGGCGGTGTCGATGCCCAGCCGCAGCAGCTCGGCCGCGCAGTCGCCCGCGACCTCCGCGGGGATGTCGAGGGGCCCGGCGCCGGTGCCGTAGTCGCCGACCGAACGGCCGGCGATGCCGACGCAGAAGGCCGGCAGCAGGCCGTAGAAGAAGCCGTTCAGATGGTCCGGGTGGAAGACGATCGTGAGGTCCGGTTTCGCCGCCGCGGCGAAGGACGCGGCCTGCGCCACCGCGGACCGGAAACGGTTCTCGACGGCGGCATCGGCACCGCCGCGGTCCATCAGCGGGGAATGCGACATGCAGACGGCGCCGACGATCATGGTTCCGCCCTCCCCTGCGCGATCAGTCCTTGATCCGGGGGCGCAGCCTGCCGAAAGGGATTGCCGCCCGGCAAGGTCCCTCCCTACCATGTTCGCAGGTTGAACAGAGGTGGCGCCGTGCCGGCGGGGCAAGAGACATACAGGGACGTGCGCGCGCTGGCGCGCGGGCTGCACCTGCTGGAGGCGCTGGGCGAGCTCGGCTGGACCCGGCCCGGTGCGCTCGCCGCCTATGCCGGCATCGACCGCTCCTCCGTCTACCGCCTGCTGAACACGCTGGAGCAGCTCGGTTACCTTGTCCGTCGGGAGGATGACGGCGCGGTCGCCCTGACAGCGAAGGTGGCGCAGCTGGCTGACGGCGTGCGCGACGACGAGGCGGTCGCCCAGATCGTCGCGCCGATCCTGCGCGACCTGACCGCGGCGATCCTCTGGCCCAGCGACTTCGCCAGCTTCACCGGCGGCGCGGTGACGATCCAGGTCTCCACCCACCGGCTGAGCCCGGTCTCGGTCTATCGCCAGGTGGTGGGCAAGCACCGCCCGCTGGTCCGCTCCGCCCTGGGCCGCGCCATCCTGGCGGCGGCCGGCCGGGCAGAGCGGGAGGCGATGCTGGGTATCGTCGCGCGTCTGGGCGGCGAGGATGCGCGCGACATCGCCGACCGCCGCGGCCTGGACCGCCTGCTGCAGGCGGTGCGCCGGCGCGGCCATGCCGCCTCCCAGGGCGAGGTCGACGACCGGATCGGTGCGATCGCCCTGCCGGTGCGGGCACAGGACCGGGTGGCAGGGGGCCGGGTGGCGGGGGCGGTGAACGTCATCTACTTCCGCAACGCGATGACCGCGGACGAGGCCGCCGACCGCTACCTGGAGCCGCTGGCCGCGGCGGTGCGGCGCATCGAGGCGGCCCTGGCCGGCCCGCGCCCGGCCGGATAGCTGTTCGCCTGTCGAACAGCGGTCGCCGCGGCATTGCCGGCGAACATGGGCTGCCGGATCCTGCCCGGAACAACGGCAGGGGAGGATACGACAGCGATGCCGGACGAGGCCGGGCGGACCCACGACCTGATCATCATCGGCGCCGGGCCCGTCGGCATGACGATCGCCAATCTGGTGGCGCCGAGCGGGATCCGGGTCCTGCTGCTGGAGGCGCTGCCCGCGCTGATCGACTATCCGCGCGGCGTCGGCATGGACGACGAATGCCTGCGCAGCTTCCAGGCCGCCGGCCTGGCGGAGCGGGTGGTCCCGCATACCACCCCGCACCAGTGGATGGAGTTCCGGACGGCGAAGGGCCGCACCTTCGCCTCGATCCGCCCGATGACGGAGGCCTTCGGCTGGCCGCGCCGCAATGCCTTCATCCAGCCGCTGGTCGACCGGGTGCTGCTGGACGGCCTGTCGCGGTTCGACAATGTCGAGGTCCGTTTCGGCCATGAGGTGCTGCGCTTTACCGATGACGGGGACGGGGTGGATGTCGTGGCGCGCGGCCCGGACGGCACGGAGGCCGCGTTCCGGACCGCCTGGCTGGTCGGCGCCGATGGCGGCCGCAGCCCGACCCGCAAGGCGCTGGGCATCGACTTCGACGGCATCACCGACGCCACCCACTGGCTGGTCGTCGACATCGCCAACGACCCCCTCGGCGCGCCCAGCGCGGTGCTGCACTGCGACCCGGCCCGGCCCTATGTCTCCATCGGCCTGCCGCACGGCATCCGCCGCCTGGAATTCATGGTGATGCCGGGGGAGACGGAGGCGGAGCTGTCGGGGCCTGCGGGCCTGCACCGGATCCTGGGGCGTGTGCTGCCCGACCCGGCGGCGGCCCGGGTGATCCGCAGCCGGGTCTATACCCACAATGCCCGGCTGGCCGCGCGCTTCCGGTCGGGCCGGGTGCTGCTGGCCGGCGATGCGGCCCACCTGATGCCGGTCTGGCAGGGACAGGGCTACAACACCGGCATCCGGGACGCGACCAACCTGGCCTGGAAGCTGGTCGCGGTCCTGAAGGGCGGCTGCGGCCCCGCTTTGCTGGACAGCTACGAGGCGGAGCGTCGCGACCATGCCGCCGCGATGATCAACCTCTCCACCACCGTCGGCCGGATCTTCGCGCCGCGCAGCCGCGTCCTGGCGGCCTTGCGCGACCTGGGCTTCGGCATCCTCAGACGCATCCCGCCGGCGCGCGACTATGTGCTGCAGATGCGCTTCAAGCCGATGCCACGCTACCGGGACGGCGCGGCGGTCGCCGGCAGCCATCCGGCGGTTGGCCGCATGTTCATCCAGCCGCGGGTGCAGCTGGCCGCCGGCAGCCAGATCCGGCTCGACGACGCGATCGGGCCGCGCTTCGCGATCCTCGCCTGGGCGGCGGACCCCTCCGCCTATATGGACGACACCGCGCGCGGCATCTGGCGGCGCCTGGACGGGCCCATCCTGGTGGTGCGCTCGGAAGTGGAGCTGGGCACGGCGGAAGCGGCCGTGGGGCCGGACGCGACCCTGGTCGGCGATCCGTCGATGGCCCTGAAGCAGTGGTTCGCCGATGCCGGCCAGGGTGTCGTCATCCTTCGCCCCGACCGCTTCGTCGCCGCCGCCTGCGCACCCCAGGAGATCTCCGCCACACTGGCGGCATTGGCGCGGGCGCTGCACCTGGAGGGGTAGGTGTCGCGGCGGCCTGGTCGGTCATGCCGGAAACCGGCGGGTCGGATCCTGTCGCCGGTGCACGATCGCCAGGACCAGGATGCGTTGCGGTTCCGGGCGGTAGTAGATGACACGGCTCTGGCAGGGGAAGCTGCGCAACCCGGCTGCAGCCCATGACACGTCCTTGCCAAGCCCCGGCATTGCCGCGATTTCCGCACAGGTTGCGCGCAGACCGTCAAGATATCTGCGCGCCTGTGCCTTCCCCCAATACTCGATTGTATAGGCGGCGATTTTGCGGAGATCGTCGCGTGCCTCGTCGGCGAACTCAATCTTCCGCACGGTCGATCATGGCGTCCAGTTCGGCAAAGACCGTAGAGGCGTCGGTCACCCGGCCCGCATCGGCATCGGCAAGACCTCGTTCCACCTTGGCCCGGAGCGCCTCCAGTTTCATCGCCTCCAGCGCGTCATAGTCTTCGGCCGAAAGCATGACGGCGACCGCACGGCCATGCTTTTCGATGGTCACAGGTTCCCGCTGTGCGGTGTCGAGCAGCATCCCGAACCGGTTCTTTGCGTCACCCGCTGCCATTCTGCGCATCGTCCTGCTCCTGCTGCGCATCGATCTTCGGCCAAATTGGCTATTTTGGCCGAAAGCTGCAAGTGCAGAGCGACATCCAGGCGGCTGGGTGTCCGGGCGACCTGCCCGAAGTTGCGGCGTGCGGAGGCGTCAGTCGTACAGCACGACGCAGCGGACCTCGATGCTGCGGCGGTCGGGGGCGTCCGGCGGGGTCGCGGGATCCTGGAAGGCGGAGTGGAAGCTGAAGGTGCAGGGTTCGCCCGGCGCCGCGCTGTCCGGCTCCGCGCCCCTTGTCCGTGCCAGGTGGCCGCTGGAATCCCACTGCTTGATCAGTAGCGCCTCGTCGCCGGTCATCGCCGGGTAGAAGTACCAGCCGTGCCGGGCTGACGGCTTCGCGAAATAGTTCTCGCCGATCCGGTCGCTGTAGTGGATCTCGAACACCACCAGGTCTTCCGGGTCGACCCGCTCCGCATCGCACAGGGCCAGCGGGTTGGTCGCCACGGGTTCCTCGGCGATGTTGCGCCAGACATTGATGATGGCGAAGCGGCCGCTCTCGATCGCCCGCTCCACCCGGTCGGCGTCCAGCAGGGTCTCGCCCTCCGCCAGGACGCCGCGGACGGTGTCGTTCTCCTTCGGCGGCCTGGCCAGGTCGCGCAGGCGCTGCGGCGCGCTGGTCAGGGTATAGTCGCCATGCACCACATGGGCGGGGCCCTGCACCTCCTGGCCGCCGGCGATGCGTTCCTTCGCCTTCTTGCCGCCGGCGGAGCGCAGGTTGTGGTCGAAGGCGCGCACGATCGCGGCGCCCGTCGCCTCGCGGACGATCGCCTCGCAATGGGGGTAGTAGTCGCGCAGCACCTGTGCATGGTCGCGGAAGTCGATGCCGCCCGGCGGCAGGGGGCGGGTCAGCAGCTCGAAACCGTTGCGTTCCACCGTCGGCCGCGCGGCGCCGGCCAGCGCCCGGGCGTCATGCACCGCCATGTCGTGCGGTTCCAGGTCCACGCCGACCCATTCGCTGTCGCTGCCTTCCCGGTTGCGCCGGGTCAGCACCTTGCCGTTGCGGAACAGCGACGGTTCTGCCGTCGCGGCCAGGTACTTGAACGAGCCGATGCGCGTGGTGGAAAGCTCTTCCGCCGATGCCATTCCGTTTCTCCGTCAACAATCCCGGTCAGGGCAGTGTGACCAGGCCGCCGGATGCGACATAGGTCTGGCCGGTGATGAAGCCGGCCTTGTCGCTCAGCAGGAAATAGGTCAGTTCCGCGATGTCCGCCGGCGTGCCGGTCCGGGCCGCCGGCGTGCTGTCGACGATCCGCTGGCGGACCTCCGCGCTCATGTCCCCGGTCATGTCGGTGTCGATCAGGCCCGGCGCAACACCGTTGACCCGGATTGTCGGACCGAAGGCGCTGGCGCAGTTGCGCGCGAAGCCGATCACCGCCGATTTCGAAGTGCCGTAGGCGATCAGCCGGTCGCGGCGGATCGTCGAGGGCGAGATCCCGTTGATCGACGAGATGCAGACAATCCGCCCGTCGCCGCGCTCCAGCATCGCCGCCTTGGCCCGCCAGACGCAGTGGAAGGTGCCGTCCAGGTTCACCGACAGGATCCGCCGCCACAGTTCGACCGGCATGTCGACATCGTCCTGGAACGACGCGATGCCGGCATTTGTGACCAGCAGGTCGACGGGGCCGCGGGCCTGTTCGATCTCGCCGAACATCGCGTCCACTTCTTCCCAGGACGCGACGTCGGCCTTGAAGATCCCGCCTTCGCCGCCGGCGTCCGCGATCATGGCCAGGGTTTCGCGGGCC
>NZ_JBHRTR010000025.1:0-35870 GCF_042646425.1 Marinibaculum pumilum | reverse complement strand
GCGCCCGCCTGTGCCAGGCGGAGGCAGATCCCGCGGCCGATGCCGCGGGAGCCGCCGGTCACCAGGGCGGTGCGGCCCGCCAGGTCCTGTTCGCTCATCGACACTCCTTCTGCCGGCGGGCTACGCCGCCTCTGCCGCCACGAAGCCCTCGCCCACATGGGTGGCCTTCCACCAGGGCTGTGCCTCGATCTCGCCGATCCAGCGGCGCACATTGGCATGCGGCTCCAGCGGCAGCTTCATCCAGCCGTGCAGGTGCATCGGCGCGGCGACGGCCACGTCGGCGATGGTGGGCGCATCGCCGGCAATGTACCGGCTGCCGGCCAGGCGGCTGTCCAGGATGCCCGCCAGCTTGGCGAAATTGTCCGCCTCCGCCGCCAGGGCGGCCGGATCGGTCTCCGCCCCCAGCAGCGGCTTCACGCAGTTCTCCACCAGGTAGACATAGCAGCTGGGGAACCAGTGGCCGCATTCCCACAGCAGCCAGCGGTTGATGTCGGCCCGGGTCTTCAGGTCGGTCGGATAGGCCTCCGCCCGGCCCAGCTTGTCGGCGGCATATTGCAGGATCGAATTGGACTCCGTCAGCACCAGGTCCCCGTCGCGCATCGCCGGGATCGCGGCCATCGGGTTGAGCGCGACATAGGCCGGCGATTTCTGCTCGCCCTGGAAATAGTCGATCTTGGTCAGCCGGTAGTCGGCATCCATCATTTTGAGTCCCGCAATCACCTTGCGGCAGTTCACGGTAATCGGATCGGCCAGTATTTCCATGGCGTCTGCTCCCTGTATGGCGCGCCTCGGGACGCGCTCTCGTTTCCGTGCCGGATCGTCGCCGGCCGCGGATTTGCACCTCTCGCTCCTACGCCGCATCCTGTCATCGGTCCAACAGATGTTTCCGATGGCCATCACAATGAATCGCGATGTAAGACGGCTGGAGATCCGGCTGCTGGTCGCCTTCGAGGCGATCCATGCCGAGCGGAACGTCACCCGCGCGGCGGAGCGCGCCGACCTGACCCAGCAGGCGATGAGCGGGCAGCTGGCCCAGCTGCGGCAGATCTTCGGCGACCCGCTGTTCGTGCGCGGCCGCGGCGGCGTCGTGCCGACGCCGCGGGCGGAGGAACTGGCGCCGGCGGTGCGGGCGGCGCTGGCGGCGCTGGAGCCGCTGGTGGCCCAGGCCTCCTTCGACCCGGCGTGCTACGAGGGTACGATGACCATCGCCGCCAGCGACTATGCGCTGGCGCTGCTGATGCCGCCGCTGCTGGGCCGGATCCGCGGCGCGGCGCCGGGCCTGCGGCTGATGGTGCGGCCGGCGGACCTGGCCTCCCTGGAGGTGGAGATGCGCGATGCGCGGATCGACCTGGCCCTGACGGTGCCGGAATTCATCCCGCCGGGCTTCCGACTGCTGCACCTGTTCGAGGAACGCTATGTCGGTGTCGCGCGGACCGACCATCCGATCCTGGCGGCCGGGCCGGTCACTCTGGACGGCTTCTGCGCCCATCACCACCTGCTGGTCGCGCCGTTCCGCGGCGATGCCACGGGCCCGACCGACCTCGCTCTGGCGGCCGTCGGCCGGCGCCGGACGATCGGCCTGGTGGTGCCCGGCTTCTCGGTCGTGGGCGCGCTGCTGGAACGCACCGACCTGATCGCGGTGCTGCCTGCGCGGCTGATCGCGATGATGCGCCGCGACCTGGCGGTGTTCGAGCCGCCGCTGCCGGTCCCGGGCTTCTCCCTCAACGCCTACTGGCCGCCCAGGCTCGACACCTCGCCGGCACATGTCTGGCTGCGCGAGCAGATCGCGGCGGCGGCAGCCGGCCGCTGAGCCGCCCCGCCGGCCGCTATCGCCCGAAGCCTGCGGAGTAGGGCAGCCAGGTTGCCAGGCCGGGCGCCAGGATCAGCAGCGCCAGGCCCAGGATCATCAGGCCGACATAAGGGGCGGCACCGCGGATCACCTCGGCCATCGACGCATCGGTGATGCCCTTGATGACGAACAGGTTCATGCCGACCGGCGGCGTGATCATCGCCAGCTCCAGATTGATCATCAGCAGCACGCCGTACCAGATCAGGTCGATGTCCAGCGCGATCATGGTGGGCAGCAGGATCGGCGTGGTGATCAGGATGATGGCGATGCTTTCGAAGAACATGCCCATCAGGAAGATCAGCGCCATCACCACCAGGATGAAGCCCAGCGGGCCGAGGCCCATCGCCGCCACCGCCTCCGTCACGCCGACGGGCAGGCGGATGATGGTGATGGCATGGCCGAACATCGCCGCCGCCGCGATGATCGCGAACACCATCATCGAGGTGCGCATCGCCTGGTAGGCGCAGTCGTAGAGCGCGCGGAAGGAGAAGTTGCGATAGACCAGGGTGGCGACCAGCAGCGCGTAGAGGCTGCCGATCGCCGCCGCTTCCGTCGCGGTGAAGATGCCCAGGTAGATGCCGCCCATGATCAGCGGCGGGGTCGCCACCGCCCAGGCGGAGCGCCGCATCGCGCCCGCCACCTGGGGCCATCCCGCCCAGGGCTGGCGGGCCGTGCCCCGCGCCCGGGCGCGGGCCATGCAGTAGAGGGCGAAGATCAGCGCCAGCAGCAGGCCCGGCAGCACGCCGGCCAGGAACAGCGCACCGATCGAGGCCTCGGAGACGATGGCATAGAGGATCATCGGGCCCGACGGCGGGATCAGGATGCCGAGGGTGCCGCCGGCGGCGACCACACCCAGCGCGTCGCGCTCCGGATAGCCCAGCCGCTTCATCTGCGGCACTGCGCTGGCGCCGATCGACAGGGCGGTGGCGACGGAGGAGCCGGAGATCGCGGCGAAGATGGTGCAGGCCAGCACCGTGGCGACCCCCAGGCCGCCCTTCACATGGCCGACCAGGGTATTGGCCATGTCGTAGAGATCGTCGATCACCTTCGCCCGGATCATCACCTGCGCCATGAAGACGAACAGCGGGATGGTGGTCAGCACCGACTTGTCGAGATGGGCGAAGACGGTGTCGGCGATGCTGCCGATGGAGCCCTCCGCCAGCAGCAGGATCGCGGTGGCCGCCAGCGCCAGCGCGGCGAAGATCGGCATGCCGGTCAGCAGCAGGACGATCAGCCCGGCGAAGACGAGCGCGATTGTCATTCCGCCCTGCTTCCCGCCGCCGGGCCGGCCAGCCGGGTCAGCAGCCGGGTCAGGGCAGCAAGCGCCAGAAGCGCCGCGCCGCCGATCAGCGGCACCTGCAGGATCCATGTCGGCACCTGGATCTCGCCGGCGGGATAGGCGCCGAAGGCGCGGGCGAAGGTCACCGCATCCCAGGCGCTGAGGCCCAGCACGATCGCCACGGCCAGGACGGCGAGGTCCGACCAGATCGCCACCGCGCGCCTGCCCCCTGCGCTCAGCCGGCCGGTGACAAGGTCGATGGCGATATGGTCGCCGCGCCGATAGGCCTCCGCCAGCCCGGCCATCACAAGGGTCACCAACAGGTAGCCGGCCAGTTCGTCGCTCCACAGCAGCGGTGCGCCCAGCAGGTAGCGCTGCGCGACCGCCAGGCAGGTGAGGCCGGCAACGAACAGGATCAGCAGGGTCGCGAGGATGCCGCCCGCCCGCGCCGGCCAGTCGGCCGCCCGCAGGAAGGTCGCAACCCGCCCCCCGGCATTCCCTGGGGGCGGGCCGGCATCGTCGGGCCGCACCGGCGGGACCCGCCGCGGCGACCGGCGCGCCTCACATCTGCTTCGGCTGGATCTTCGCGATCAGCTCGATCAGCTTCGCCGCATCCGGGTCTTCGGCATTGAAGACAGTGTCGAAGGCGGGGCGCATCACGGCCTCCAGCGCCGCATTCTCCTCAGGCGTGGCGACATGGACGCTCACCCCCTTCTCGCGCAGCTGGTCGGGCGCGGCGGCGACGGCCTCTTCCGCGGCGTCGATCGCCCAGATCGCGGCCTTCTTCCCGGCCTCGTCCAGGGCCGCCTTCGCCTTGTCGGACAGGCCGTCATACCAGCCGGGATTCACATAGCCGTGGAAATAGACGCTGATCACCGGCACCACGGTGAAATGGTCCTGCACCTCGTAGTACTTGCGGGCCACGGCGGCGGCGACGTCGGTCAGCCCGCCGTCGATCACCCCGGTGGCCAGCGACTGGTAGACCTCCGACCCCGGCATCGACACCGGGGTGGCGCCCAGCGCCTCCAGCGAGGCGTTGAAGGCCGGCACCAGGCCGCGGATCTTCATGCCCTCGAAATCCGCCGGTTTCACCAGCGGCTTCCCCTTGGAGGTGAAGACCGAGGAGTTGGTCTGGAACAGCCAGACCACGTTCTGCACGCCCTTGTCCCGCAGCTTGTCGCCCAGGAAGGCCGCGGCCTCGCTCTCCGGCCATTTGCGCCACATGTCCAGGTCGCTGAAGGCGAAAGGCGCGACGGTGACGTTCATGATCGGCAGGGTCTTGCCCCACTGGAAGTTCACCGAGAAGGCGCATTCGATATTGCCCTTCGCGACGGCGACGATGTTCTCCTTGGCGCCGACCAGGCTGTCGGCGCCGAACACCTGCACGTCGATCTCGCCGTCGGACAGGGTCTCCACCTCCGCCGCCCAGCGGTCGATCACGCCGGCGATATGGTGGGCGGGCGGCAGCTGGTGGCTGCAGCGCATCTCCGTCGCGGCGGCGGCGGGACCGGCGGCGATGGCCGCGCCGGCCAGCAGCAGAGCGGCGGCGATCGCGGTGGTCGAGAGCCTGTTCATCATCTTCCTCCCCATCTCTCTGATTGCTTCTTCTTCGGTCGGTCAGGTGGCGGGCGGCCCCAGCACGCGCGGACGTCCGGCGCGGGCCAGCGCGCCGTAAAGCGGTTCGTCGGGCATTTCTGAGGCCGGGATTTCGCGCACGGCGACAAGGGCGTCCAGGTCGATGCCGGTGTCGAAGCCCTTGGTGCCGCAGAGGAAGACCAGGTCCTCGAACACGACATTGCCGGTGGCCCCAGGCGCGAACGGGCAGCCTCCCAGGCCACCCAGCGAGCCGTCGAGGATCCGTGCGCCCGCATCCAGCGCGGCGGAGGCATTGGCGATGCCCATGCCGCGGGTGTCGTGCAGGTGGATGCCGAACGGGCGGTCGCCGCACAGGCCGGCCATGCCGCGGCACAGCTCCGCCACCTGGTCGGGACCGGCGAAGCCGACGGTGTCGGCCAGGCCGACCACGTCGGCGCCGGCGTCCAGCGCCGCCTCGGCCAGGCGCAGCACCTCGGCGGGCGCGACCGTGCCGGCGATCGAGCAGCCGAAGGCCATGGCGATGCCGGCATAGACCGGCTGCCGTTCGCCGGCCGGGCGCACCTGGCGGGAAAGCGCCGCGGTGCGGCGGATCAGGTCGACCGCGTCGGCGCGCGAACGGCGCATGTTGGCCTGGGCATGCGCTTCGGTGGCGGACAGCACGCAGACGATCTCGTCGACGGCGGAGGCGGTGGCATCGTTGATGCCGCGCTCGTTCATCGCCAGGGCGGACGAGAAGGCGCCGTCCAGCGCGCCTACCGCCGCGATCATCTCCGGGAGGTCGGCGAACTGCGGCATGCGGGCGGCCGGCAGGAAGGAGCCGATCTCGAAATGCCGCACCCCGGCGGCATATTCCCGGGCGATCCAGTCGCGCTTCGCCGCCGTGGAGGGGAAGCGCTTCACCAGCTGCAGCCCGTCGCGCAGGCCGACCTCGCGCAGGGTGACCCGGTCCGCAGGATAGATCTCGTCGATCCGGCTCATACCCTCTCGCTCCCTTCTCCGGGTTCGCGGTGTCCGCGGGCGGCCGCAATCTCCGCCTCGTCCATGCCCAGCGCGGCCAGCACCGCGCGCGTGTCGTCGCCCAGGCCGGGCAGGTCGGCGGAGGCCGGCGCCACCGGCCGGCCGTCCAGCTCCAGCGGCAGGCCGGGCGCGCGGAAGGCCGGCCCGTCCGGCCGGGCGGAGGTCAGCAGGCCGCCGGGCCGGTTCACATGCGGGTCGGCATACATCTCCGCCGGGCGGTGGATCGGCGCAAAGGGAATGCCGGCCGGCTCGAAGGCGGCGATCAGGTCGTCGAAGCGGCGGCTGCGGATCGCCGCGGCGACCAGCGGGATGGTGCGGTCGCGCGCCTCGATCTGCGCCATGCGGTGCTGCAGGGCGGGATCCGCCTTCAGCGCCGCCAGTCCCAGGATGTCGCAGAGGGTGGCCCATTGCCCCTCGGTCACCGCGCCGACGAAGATCTGGCGGCCGTCTTCGGTGTCGAAGATGTCGTAGACCGGCCAGGAGAATTCGCGCTCCGGCATCGGCGGCGCCTCGCGCCCCTCGATCTCGAACTGCACCATGTGCTGGGCGACCAGCAGCAGGCAGTTCTCGAACAGGCCGATCCGCACGTCGTGTCCGCTTCCGTCGGCCTGGCGCTGCATCAGCGCGCCCATCACCGCGAAGGCGCCGAACAGGCCGCCCATGATGTCGTTGGCGGAAGAGCCGATGCGCAGCGGCCGCCCCGTCGGGCCGGTCATGTAGGCCATGCCGGTCATCATCTGCACCACCTCGTCCATCGCGGTGCGGTCCTGGTAGGGGCCGTGCAGGAACCCCTTGCAGGAGGCGGTGATCAGCTGCGGGTATTTCGCGCGCAGCTGGTCGGGCGCAAAGCCAATCTTCTGCAGCGCGCTGTCGCGGAAATTCTCCAGGAAGACGTCGGCGCCTTCCAGCAGCCGGTCCAGCGCGGCGCGCCCGGCCGGCGCCTTGAGGTCGAGGGTCACCGACATCTTCGCCCGGTTGAAGGTGGGAAAGAAAGCCGACCCCATGCCGGTCAGGTGGCGGGTCTTGTCGCCGTCCGGCGGCTCGACCTTCACCACCTCGGCGCCCATGAACGCCAGGAACATGCCGCAGGACGGGCCCATGATCATGTGGCTCATCTCCACCACCTTCGTACCGGCAAGCGGCTGGAACGGCGGTGCGGCCGGCGCTGTCACGGGGCGATCCTCCCTCGGTCCGCGAATACAGCCGACAGGCTAGGTCTTCCCTTCTGTTCGGAAAAATACAATGTTTCTAACGAACCGTTCTGGAAACCAGATGTCGAAGAAGGGCAGGCATGGACCGCCGGCAGCTGCGCTACTTCGCGGCGATCTTCGAGGAGCGGAACCTCAGCCGCGCCGCCCGCGCCTGCAACGTGGCGCAGTCGGCGCTGTCGCACCATCTGGCGGGGCTGGAAGCCGAGCTCGGCAGTCCTCTGTTCCGCCGCCGGCCGCGCGGCATGCTGCCGACCGCGGCCGGCGAGCGGCTCTACCAGCATGCCAAGGGCATCCTGCGGGCGATGGAAGCGGCGGAGGCCGATATCCGCCAGGCCGGCGACCGCCTGGCGGGCGAGGTCTCGATCGGCATGGCCTATTCCGCGGTGAAGGCGATCGGCGTGCCCTTCATGCGACGGGTGACGCAGGACTATCCCCAGGTCCGCGTCTCCATCACCGAGAGCCTGTCCGCCTCCACCCTGCTGCATGTGATGAAGTCGGACGTGGAACTGGCGCTGGTCTACAACCCGCCTGACGACCCGCTGCTGGAGACCCAGCCGGTGCTGGAGGAGGAGATGATCTGCGTCGGCCGGCCGGAGATCATCGGCGCCACCGACGACCCCATCGCCTTCGACGCACTGCTGGACCTGCCGCTGATCCTGCTGCGGCAGGGCGCCTCGTCGCGGGCGCTGATCGACGATCCGGCGCTGCTGAAGCGGCTGGAGGCACGGGCGAAGCTGCAGATGAACTCCGTCCACGCGATCTCCGGCGCGCTGGCGGAAGGGATCGGCTGCATCATCGGCACAAGGCTGTTCATGCGCGAGCAGCTGGAGGCCGGCACCCTGCATGCCCGCCCGATCGTGAACCCGACCCTGTCGCGAAGCCTGCAGTTCTGCCGCCTGGTCGACCATCCCGCCACCTTCGTGCTGGAGGCGATGCAGGGCCTGCTGCTGGAACTGATCCGCGCCGAGATCGATGCCGGGCGCTGGCAGGCACGACCGCTGTTCTGAACGGCCGGCGGCCCCGCGGTGCCATTCCCGAAACCCCGTTTCCGCGCTACATCTGTCGCAAAGGTAGGGAGAGCATGACAGCACCATTCCTGTGCATCGCCCGTTGCCTGGCGAACAGCGTGCGTGGCGTGCCCTGCGCGCCGCCGGGCCCGGTTCCTGCCGGCTGAGCGCGCCTGCGCGCCGCCGGAGCCGAGACGTTTTCCCGGAATCCGGATCTAGGAACCTGACCATGACCGAACAGACCGAAAACCCGATGGGCCTCGACGGCTTCGAGTTCGTCGAATTCGCCTCCCCCAAGCCCGGCGTGATCGAGCCCGTCTTCGAGATGCTGGGCTTCATCAAGGTGGCGACCCACCGCTCCAAGGATGTCGACCTGTACCGCCAGGGCGGCATCAACTTCATCCTGAACCGCGAGCCGAAAAGCCCCGCCGCCTATTTCGCGGAGGAACACGGCCCCTCGCCCTGCGGCCTGGCCTTCCGGGTGAAGGACAGCCATCACGCCTATGCCCGCGCGCTGGAGCTGGGCGCGCAGCCGATGGACATGCAGACCGGGCCGATGGAGCTGCGCCTGCCGGCGATCAAGGGGATCGGCGGCGCCGCGCTCTACCTGATCGACCGCTACGCGGAGGGCTCGTCGATCTACGACATCGACTTCCGCTGGCTGGACGGTGTGGACCGCCACCCGAAGGGCTGCGGCTTCCACACCATCGACCACATGACCCACAACGTCTATCGCGGCCGCATGGCGTTCTGGGCGAAGTACTACGAGAAGCTCTTCAATTTCCGGGAGCTGCGCTACTTCGACATCAAGGGCGAATATACCGGCCTGACCTCGAAGGCGATGACCGCACCGGACGGCAAGATCCGCATCCCGCTGAACGAGGAGGCGTCGAACGCCACCGGCCAGATCGAGGAATTCCTGATGGCCTTCAACGGCGAGGGCATCCAGCACATCGCGCTCGCCTGCGACGACCTGCCGGCCTGCTGGGACAAGCTGAAGGCGCGCGGCCTGCCGTTCATGACGCCGCCGCCGGACACCTACTACGAGATGCTGGACGAGCGCCTGCCCGGCCACGGCGAGCCGGTCGACGAACTGAAGCGCCGCGGCCTGCTGCTGGACGGCTCCACCGAGGACGGCGATCCGCGCCTGCTGGTGCAGATCTTCTCCGAGACCCTGCTGGGTCCGGTCTTCTTCGAGTTCATCCAGCGCAAGCGCGACGAGGGTTTCGGCGAGGGCAACTTCAAGGCCCTGTTCGAATCCATCGAGCGCGACCAGGTCCGTCGCGGCGTGCTGAACACCGCCTGAGCACCAGCCCGCGGCCGGCGATCTCCGCCGGTCGCGGGTCCGTCCCGGCTCAGAACGGCTGCATGAAGTCCGGGCGGGGCAGGGAGGCGCGGTAGTCCGGGTCCATGTGCGACGGCTCCCAGTCGATGGTCGGCGAGACCGAGATCTCCACCGCCTCGACCCCCGGCAGGGCGCGCAGGCGGGCATCGGCCTGCGATGCGAAATGCGGCGCCATCATGCAGCAGGGCGAGGTCAGGCGCAGCAGCAGGCGTATCCGGGTGCCGCCCTCCGGCAGGTCTTCCAGGTCCAGCGCCTTGACCAGGCCCATGGAGACCAGGCCCGCCGGCCGGCCGATGCCGGCGCTGCAGGGATCGATCACCTCGTCCAGCAGGCGCTCGACCTGCTGCCTCAGTTCCGTGCTGCCGCTCATGCCGTGACCCTCCCGCTGGTCCAGGGTGCGGCCAGCGACGTGTTGCGGTCGAATTCGTCGCCGGCGCATGCCGCCTTCATCGCCGCCACGTCCAGCCCGGCGATCCGGGCCTGGGTGCCGCTCAGCATCATCCGCTTGATCTCCGGTGTCAGCGGCGGATAGGCATAGCCCTCCTGCAGCGCCTCCGGGATCTGGTAGTTCCAGAACGCCTGCAGGAAGGGTTCCGGATGGATCACCGGCACGCCGGTGCCCCAGACGATCCGGTCGGCGGCGCCGGCCAGCATCAGGCTGCCCAGCACATGTCCCAGCCGGTCGGGGGCGTAGAACACCAGGGCGCTGGTGCCTTCCAGGTTGATCGTCACGTTGGGGCTGTAGGTCGCCTTCAGCGCGGTATCCTCCAGGAAGGCGAAGCCGCCGTGGAAGATCTCGAAGTTCAGGTCCGGGAACGCGACCGCCGCGCCGCTGACATCGTCCATGCCGAAGAACCGGTGGCCGACCGGCCCGAAGGCGATCGCCTTGTGCATCGCCACGGTGCCGATGCCGTGCTTCATCATGCGCTCGTACAGGGGGAACATCAGCGTCTCGTCGTCCATGCGGATGCCCTTCACCTCCCCGCCGACCAGGTCCAGCGGGTAGAACTTGAAGGCGATGACGCCATCCTCCTCGACCATGCGGTCAATCTCGTCCAGGGCGTCGGGGCGGTAGGGGCTGAGGCCGCCATAGATCGCCACCCGGCCGGGCCAGCGCTGCCGCATCTCCTTGCCGACGGAGATCGGCCCGCCGCCATCCTTGAACAGCGGAAAGATCGGCAGGTGGTGGTAGATGCAGGCGTCGATGCGGCTCTCGCCGAACATCGAATGGCCCAGCAGGTCGGCGTCCTGCATGCCCCGCATCTCCGGCGGCAGGATCCAGGCGCGGTCCTGCCGCGGGGTGAAATATTCGTGGATGCCCCACAGCGCATCCACCAGCAGGCGGGCATAGGAGCCGGGGACCCAGTTCTCCTCGGCGAAGTGATAGGTATGGGCGACCCCGTCGATGACGAACAGGTCGTCGGGAACGGGTTCCCAGTCCTTGCCGCCGGAGATCCGTGCCGCCAGGACCGGGTCGATGCCCAGCCCGTTCTGCACCCCGCCTGCGGGCGCCCGATCGCTCGCCTGTCCGTCTGCCATGCCTGTCTCCCGCCGGATCCGTTCGTGCAGGCCTGTCTCAGCCTGGCAGGAAAGGATAGCCGGCGGCGGGGAACCCGGTCCTGCGTGCCCGTGCATCAAACATTGGGAAATCGCGCACAGGCGGATCCGCCGGAGCGGGTTCAGCCCGACTTGCGAATCTTGCTGGGACTCACGCCGTAGCGCCGCGAGAAGCGGCTGCTGAAATAGCCGGAATCGTTGAAGCCGTTGCTGAAGGCGATGTCGCGGATCGTGCGGTGCCGCTGGTTGGGGCTGGTCAGGCACTCGTAGCAGCGACTGAGCCGTTCGTCCTGGATCCACTGGTGCAGGGTCATGCCGGTGGCGCTGAACACCTTGTGCAGATAGCGCACCGAGATGCCGGCCATCTCCGCGATCCGCTCCGTCGACAGGTCGGGATCGGACAGGTTGGCCATCACGATGACGCGCACCCTGCGCAGGATCTCCGCCTGCGGCTGGTTGACGGCCTGCTGCCGCCGAAGCGGATCCTCGCATTCGGCCGCCGCGATCGCGTCCAGCACGGCAGAGGCGAGTGAATTGCCCAGCGGCTGGTCGATCCCGTCGGCGTCCAGCCCCAGCATGGTCACCAGCCGCGAGGCCAGGCCGCTGGTGCCGGTATCGCCGCGGAAGGCATGGCCGCAGATATTCTCGGTCACGACGCCGCGGCGCAGAAAATCCGCGCGCGGCAGCCGCACCAGAAGGCGCCGCACCGGGCTGTCGAAATGCAGGCTGTAGGGCAGCGCAGAATCGAAGATCGTATAGTCGCCGGGATGCAGCCGCACCTCGCGTCCCAGCTGCCGGACCCGGCCGACTCCTTCCAGCTGCAGCGCCAGGAAGTAGCAGCTGGACTTGTCGCGGTCGATGTTGCGCACCGCACGCTCGATCACCACCGGCTCGCAGTCGACGAAGGTGTAGCCCAGGCTGCCGACCTGATGCTTGCGGATCACTGCCTTGAAGCCGCCGCGATCCAGCTGGTGCGCGGACAGGTCGACGATTTCGGAACAGATCGCGGCGCGGAAGCTGGCGAACTGGGCGCCCTCCGCCATCGGCTCTGTCGAAAGCACAGTGATCATTGCGTGGGACGCTGCTCCGTGCCGTACCTGACCGGCAACGGTAGCCGAAGGCCGCGCGGGCCGGCAAGCCGCGCTGCCGGCAGGGACAGTGCGCAAAATCCAATGCCTTGATGCGCGCAGCCGCAGGACGCGGCGGCGGCGCTTCGCAAGACTGGCTGCCATCGGATCTGCGGCACGGTCGCGGCGGCCCTGCCGCAGCGGCGCCGGACAACACTGGAGGCGGGCATGATCGGAACGAGCGAAGCGCGCAGGGGCAGATACGGGGCATGGCTGGGCATGGGCGCACGGGCCGCAGCAGGGGGCTTCGTCCTTGCCGCCGTCGCCGGTGGATCGGCGGTTGCGCCGGCCGCGACGGCGCAGGCCGCTGACGACCCGGCAGGCTATGCGCAGCAGGTCGTCGCGGCCGGGACCAAGAGCATCATGTCGCGGGACGATCTGGCCTCCGGCAAGGTCCACTGGGTCGGTGCCGACAGTTCGCCGCCGCCGGCCAAGGATGCCACCGTCGCCGTCCTGCCCTGTCCGCTGTTCCTTTCGGTCTGCCAGGCGCTGTACAGCGATGCCGAGGCGGCGGCAGAGGCGATCGGCTGGAAGACGATCCCGATCGATTCCAAGGGCGATCCCGGGGTCGCGCAGAAGGGCGTCGAGGCCGCGATCAACCGCGGTGTCGCCTGCGTCCTGACCCTGGGCGCGCCGGCGCGGGACATCCGGGCCCAGATCGCCCGCGGCAAGGAGAAGGACGTCGCCTTCGTCACCGGCTTTGCCGACGATGCCCGCGCGTTCGGCGGCGATTCCGCCTTCGGCCTGGAGCAGTCGACGGCCGGCGAGTTGCTGGCCGCCTATGTGGTGGCCAATGGCGGCGGCAATGTCGTCGTATTCAACGCGCCCGCCTTCCCGCAGTTGGCCGTGCGGCTGCAGGGCTTCAAGGACTATCTCTCCGAACATGCCGGCGATCATGCCAGGGTGCTGGAGGAGATCGAGTTCAATGTTGGAGCCGGCGCGCCCGACCTGATCACCAAGATGCAGGCGGTGCTGACCCGCCACCCCAAGGACAGCATCCAGTGGGTGATCGCGCCCTATGACGAGGCCGTCGTGCCGCTTCTGGCGACCGCCCGGCAGCGCGACAGGACCGAGATCCAGGGCCTCGGCTTCGACGGTCAGCCGGTGGCGCTGGAGGCGATCGCCAAGGATGGCGGCCAGGCCGCCACGATCAGCTGGGGCCTGGAATGGGTCGCCTGGGCCGGGATCGACGAGTGCAACCGTGCCATCAATAAGGCGCAGACAGGCGTGAACACGGACTTCCCGATCCAGCTTACCCACAAGGCGAATGCCGAGCCCGGCAAGCGCTACGACCCCGGCCTGGACTTCAAGGCGAAGTACAGGGCGATGTGGGACGCGGCCCGCTGAGGCGGGTGGGCGGCGGGGCGAAAGCATGACCGTCATGGCCGACCGCGCGCCACCGCCGATCCTTGCCGTCACGGGGCTGGCAAAGGCGTTCGGCCGTACCCGGGCGCTGAAGGGGGTCGATTTCGAGCTGGTCCCGGGGGAGATCCATGCCCTGGTGGGCGAGAACGGCGCCGGCAAGTCGACCCTGATCCGCATCCTGGCCGGCGACCATGCGCCGGACGCAGGAGAGATCCGGCTTGACGGGGTGCCGGTGCGGTTCGCCCATCCCGGCGATGCGATCGCCGGCGGCGTGGGCTTCGTGCACCAGATCCCGGCATTCGTGCCGGACCTGTCGGTGTCGGAGAACTATCTGCTGGGCTTGCCCTACGACCGGCGACGCGCCGGCCTGATCGACTGGCGGGCGGTTCACCGCGACTGCCGGGAGGCCCTGGCGCGGCTCGGGCTGGTCGTCGACCCGCGGCTGCCGATCCGCCATCTGACGGCGCATCAGCGCCAGATGGTCGCGGTGGCCCGCGCCATCCGCCGGCAGCCGAAGATTCTGGTTCTGGACGAAGTGACGGCTTCGCTTTCGGAGCCGGAGGTCGCGCTGCTGCTGGGCCAGATCAGCCGACTGAAGCGGAGCGGTGTGGCGATCGTCTATGTCAGTCACCGCCTGGAAGAGATCTTCCGGGTGGCCAACCGGGTGACGGTGCTGCGGGACGGCCTGCGCGTGGCGACCCTGGCCGTCGCGGGCCTGACGACGGAGGATGTCGCCCGCCACATCGTCGGTTCCGAGGCCGGGGATCTGTTCCGACGCGAGGAGGTCGCCACGATCGCAGGCGACGCGACACCGCGGCTGGCTGTGGCAGGGCTGGGCGACGGCCGCCTCGCCGGCATCGACCTGCAGGTCGCCGCCGGTGAGATCGTCGGACTGGCTGGCCTGGGCGCCTCCGGGCGGTCGCGGCTGCTGCGCATGCTGGGCGGCGCGGCGCCCTGCCGGGAAGGCCGGATCCTGCTCGATGGCGTGCCCTGCAGCTACCGCTCCACGCGGGATGCGCTGGCACAGGGGGTGGCGCTGGTCACCGAAGACCGCAACACGGACGGCTATGTCGAGAGCCTGCCGATCTGGCAGAACGTCACCCTGCCCTGGCCGCACCGGTTCAGCCATTTCGGGGTCCTGGACCTGGACCGGGAGCGGCGGGAAGCCGCCGGCGCGGCGGAGCGGCTGGGGGTGAAGATGCCGTCCATCGACGCCTCCATGACGGCGCTGTCCGGCGGCAACCAGCAGAAGGCGATCTTCGCCCGCTGGGTGACCGGGCCGGTCCGCCTGCTGCTGCTGGACGAGCCCACCCACGGTGTCGATATCGGCTCCAAGGCGCAGATCTACGACATCGTCCGCGGGCTGGCGGCACGCGGCATCGCGATCCTGGTCGCCTCGTCGGAACTGGAGGAACTGGAGGCGCTCTGCCACCGGGTGCTGCTGCTGCGCGGCGGCACCATCGACGCGCAGCTTGCCGGCGCGGCGATCACCAAGGACCGGATCCTTCATAACCTTCTGGCCGCGCAATGACAGACCGGACTTCGGGCGACGACCGGATATCCGCCAACAGGGAGATGCCGCCGGAACGGCGTCGCGGCCTGCGGCTCACGCCGATGGACCTGGCACCCCGCGACGTCACGCCATGGGCGCCGGTGCTGTTCCTGCTGCTGCTGATCCTCGGCTTCACCATCGTCGAGCCGCAATACTTCGCAACCGGCGAAAATGCGGTGACGATCCTGAACGACGGCGCCCTGCTGGCGATCCTGGCCTGCGGCCTGACCTTCGTCCTGATCGTGGGCGAATTCGACCTCTCGATCGCGGCGGTCGCATCCTTTGCCGGCGCGCTGTCGACGGTGCTGATCACGCAGCAGGGCTGGCCGGTCCTGCCCGCGGTCCTGGCCGTGCTGGCCAGCGCCGTGGCGATCGGCCTGGTCAACGGCCTGCTCGTGATCCGGCTGGAGATCCCGGCCCTGGTCGCCACCATCGGCAGCGCCAGCCTGCTGGACGGCCTGACCCTGTGGATCACCGGCAATTCCGTGATCTTCTCCGGCTTCACCGATGCCTTCATGGCGTTGGGCAACTGGCGCCTCGGCGGCCTTCAGGCGCCGGTGATCTACCTCGCCGTCCTGGCCGGCATTCTGGCTCTGGCGCTGCGCTACACGGTGACGGGCCGGCATCTCTACGCCACCGGCGGCAACCGGGCCGCCAGCCGCATGTCGGGCATCCGCGTGGAACGGCAGGTGATGCTGGCCTTCATCGCCTGCGCCCTGCTCGCCGCCATCGCGGGCCTGGTCTACACGTCCCGGCAGGGCTCGCTGACTCCGCTGTTCGGCAATTCGCTGCTCCTGCCGGCCTTTGCCGCGGCCTTTCTGGGCTCCGTCACCCTGGTCCACCGGAGGTTCCACATCCTGGGCAGCGTGATCGGCGTCTACATCATCGGCACCGGCACCTTCGGCCTGCTGCTGATCGGCGCGCCGGCCTATTCCCAGCAGCTTTTCGCCGGCGGCGTCCTGATCGCCGCGACCGGCGGCTCGAAGCTGCGCGACATCCTGCGCAAATAGCCCCAACAGCCAGCGGAGCCGGACTTGGACACCTGTCAGAGTTTCTCCATCGGTCCGGCGCCGCGGATCCGGGTCGACAGCGTCGGCAGCGGCGAACTTCTCGTGCTGCTCCACGGCATCGGCGGCAACCGCCGCAACTGGCGGGTCAACCTGCCGGCGCTGGCTGCAGGCCTGCATGTCGTGGCCTGGGACGCGCGCGGCTATGGCGACAGCGACGATTATGACGGCGCGCTGGATTTTCGCGACTTCGCCCGCGACCTGGTGCGGGTTCTCGACCATTTCGGCGCAGGCCGGGCCCATATCCTCGGCCTGTCGATGGGCAGCTGGATCGCCATGGACTTCGCGGCAAACTGGCCGGAGCGCGTGGGCACCCTGACCCTCTGCGCCACTCATACCGGCTTCGCGCAGTTCAGCGATGCCGCGAAGGCGGAGTTCGTGCGGTCGCGCAAGGCGCCGCTGCTCGGCGGCGCGGAACCCGCGGACATCGCCCTGCCGGTGGCGCGCAGCCTGGTCAGCCCGTCAGCATCGGCAGAGGCACTCGACCAGCTGGTCGACAGCATGGCGCGGCTGCACAAGGGCAGCTTCATCAAGGCGATCGAGGCGGTCGTGCATACCGACTACCGTGACAGCCTGCCGCGGATCGCCGTTCCCACCCATGTCATCTGCGGGACCGACGATCCCCTGACGACAGCGGACATGGCGCGGGAGGTAGCGGACCTGGTGCCCGGTGCGGAACTGACCATCATTCCCGGTGCCGGCCATCTTGTGAATATCGAGAAGCCGCAGGAATTCGATGCCGCGGCGGTTGGCTTCCTGCGGCGTCACGCCGGGGCCGCCACGGACGCCTGAGCCGGGCCGGGTGCCGCCTGCCGCCTGATCGCCGCCGGCGCATCCTCCCTCCGCCCGCACTGTGATAGACCGGGGGCGCAATCGGAGGGGAGGCGAAACGTGACGCAGCAGCCAATGAACCCGGACCGGGAGGCGATCCGCGCCTTCGTGGTTGATCCTTCCGGCCCGGTGCCGATGCCGACCAATCCGCTGCTCGCGGCCTTCGGCGCGGAGCTGCTGGCCCTGGACCGGGAGGCGCGGGTGCTGACCATGCGCTTCACGCCGCAACCGCTGTTCTGGCAGGGGGCCGGCGTGGTGCAGGGCGGCGCGCTGGCCGCGATGCTGGATTTCGTGATGGGTTTTGCCGGCATGGCGGTGGCGACCGACAGCCAGACGATCACCACCACCAGCCTGACCACCAGCTTCTATGCCGCTGCCCGCAGCGAAAGCTATACCGCCCGCGGCGTGGTGGCGAAGCCGGGGCGCCGGGTGATGTTCGCCACCGCCGAACTGGAGGGGGCGGACGGCCGGGCGGTGGCCGCGGCGACCTCGACCCTGCTGGTGCTGGAGGGCTGATTCCGGTTCAGCTATGACCGATGCCGGCACGCTGCAACGGGGCGCCTTGCCGCACTGCGAAGCTTGGCCGCACCCCGTGGCCTGCTAAGGATTTCGCAACCGGGTTCCGCTAGTCTGCCGCCGATCTCAGGAGGCAAGACATGGAACTCGACGTCGTTGACCTCTCGCGCCTGCAGTTCGCGCTGACGGCGCTCTACCACTTCCTGTTCGTGCCGTTGACCCTGGGCCTGTCCGTGATCGTCGCGATCATGGAGACGGTCTACGTCATGACCAACCGCCCGATCTGGCGGCAGATGACGAAGTTCTGGGGCACCCTGTTCGGCATCAACTTCGTCCTCGGCGTCGCGACCGGCCTGACCATGGAATTCCAGTTCGGCATGAACTGGAGCTATTACAGCCACTATGTCGGCGACGTGTTCGGCGCGCCGCTGGCGATCGAAGGGCTGATGGCCTTCTTCCTGGAGGCGACCTTCGTCGGCCTGTTCTTCTTCGGCTGGGGCAAGATCTCCAAGCTGGCGCATCTGGTCGTCGCCTGGCTGGTGGCGATCGGCTCCAACTTCTCCGCCCTGTGGATCCTGATCGCCAACGGCTGGATGCAGCACCCGGTGGGTGCCGCGTTCAACCCGATGACCATGCGGATGGAGCTGACCAGCTTCTACGAGGTCATCTTCAACACCGTGGCGCAGGCGAAGTTCGTCCACACCGTCTCCGCCGGCTATGTCACGGCATCGTTCTTCGTGCTCGGCGTCTCCGCCTGGTACCTGCTGCGCGGCCGCCATGTGGAGCTGGCGCGGCGGTCGATCACCATCGCCGCATCCTTCGGCCTGGCCGGCACCCTGTCGGTCATCGTGCTGGGCGACGAGAGCGGCTATGCCGCCTCCCATTCCCAGAAGATGAAGCTCGCCGCGATCGAGGCGATGTGGGAGACGGAGCCGGCGCCGGCCGCCTTCACCGCCTTCGGCTTTCCCGACCAGGAGGCACGGGAGACCCACTATGCGGTGGAGATCCCCTGGGTGATGGGCCTGATCGGCACCCGCTCGCTGACCCAGCCGATCCCGGGCATCAACGAGCTGGAGCAGATCGCCGAGCAGCGGGTGCGGTCGGGCCTGATCGCCTATGACGCGCTCCTGACGATCCGCGAGCAGCGCGAGAATGCGCCGCTGTCGGCCCGCCAGAATTTCGAGGCGCATGGACGCGACCTGGGGTTCGCCCTGTTGCTGAAGCGCTATGTCGACGATCCGCTGCAGGCGACCGAGGAACAGATCGTGATGGCGGCGGAGGACACGATCCCCACCGTCTGGCCGCTGTTCTGGTCGTTCCGGATCATGGTCGGCCTGGGCTTCCTGTTCCTGGTGACGATGACCTTCTTCTTCTTCACCGCGAATTTCGGCCGCATGCGCTATCCGCGCTGGGCGCTGCACCTGGCAGTCTGGATGATCCCGCTGCCCTGGATCGCCGCGGAGCTGGGCTGGATCGTCGCCGAATATGGCCGCCAGCCATGGACCGTGGACGGCGTGCTGCCGACCGCCCTGTCGGTCAGCCACCTGTCGGTGGCGGACCTGCTGATCACCCTGGCCGGCTTCACCCTGTTCTATTCGGTGCTGTTCGTGATCGAGATCGCGCTGATGCTGAAATACATCCGCAAGGGCCCGGTCCAGGATGTCGAGGAGACGGAGGACTGGATGCGCCGGCACGAGCGGCGGCTGCGTTCCTCCGGCGATCCGGACGAGACGGCGGCCGTCGAAGCCGCCCAGCCGGCGGAATAGCGGGCGGCGGAATAGCGACCGGCGGAATAGCGGCCGGCGGAAGAGGGGAGCGACGGCGATGATCCTGCATGACCTCATCGACTATGACGCCCTGCGGGTGATCTGGTGGCTGCTGCTCGGCGTGCTGCTAATCGGCTTCGCGATGACCGATGGCTTCGACATGGGGGTCTGCGCGCTGCTGCCCTTCGCTGCCCGGACGGATGTGGAGCGGCGCATCGTGATCAACACCGTCGGCCCGGTCTGGGAGGGCAACCAGGTCTGGTTCATCCTGGGCGGCGGGGCGATCTTCGCCGCCTGGCCGCCGCTCTACGCGGTCAGCTTCTCCGGCTTCTACCTGGCGATGTTCCTGATCCTGGCGGCGCTGATCCTGCGTCCCGTCGCCTTCAAGTACCGCTCGAAGCGGGAGGCGCCGCGCTGGCGCAGCCGCTGGGACTGGGCGCTGTTCGTCAGCGGCGTGGTGCCGGTGGCCCTGTTCGGCGTTGCGGTCGGCAATGTCCTGCAAGGTGTGCCGTTCCGGCTGACCGACGACCTGATGCCGATCTACGAGGGCTGGGTGCTGGGCAAGCTGCTGGGCCTGCTGAACCCGTTCGCGCTGCTCTGCGGCATCGTTTCGCTGGGTATGCTGGTGATGCACGGCGCGGCATGGCTGTCGCTGAAGACCGAAGGGCCGGTTGCCGGACGCGCGCGCCGATACGGCACGGTCGCCGGGCTGATCGGCATCGCCGGTTTCCTGCTGGCCGGGGTCTGGCTCGCCTTCGGTATCGACGGCTACCGGATGGTGCAGGAAGCGGCGCCGGACGGTCCCTCCAACCCGCTGCTGACGGAGGTGGCGCGAGACCGCTCCTGGCTGGCCGCCTATGGCGAACGGCCGTGGATCGCCATCGCGCCCGTGCTCGGCGTCGTCGGCATGGTGCTGGCCCTGCTGGGGCTGCGGCGGGGGCGAGAGGTTTCCACCCTGCTGTTCTCCAAGCTCGGCATCCTTGGCGTGATCTCCAGCGTCGGGCTGACGATGTTCCCCTTCATCCTGCCCTCGTCGATCATGCCGCGCAGCTCGCTCACCGTCTGGGACGCCTCCTCGTCGCAGCTGACCCTGTTCGTGATGCTGGTGGCCACGATCATCTTCCTGCCGATCGTGCTGCTCTACACCGCCTGGGTCTACAGGGTGCTGTGGGGCAAGGTGACGGAGAAGGATGTCGCCGAGGGCGGCGAGTCGCTGTACTAGGCAGGACCAAGGAAAGGATCCCGCAATGTGGTATTTCGCCTGGCTTCTGGGCCTGCCGCTGGCGGCGATGTTCGCCGTGGTCAACGCGATGTGGCTGGAGATGCAGGAGGACCGCCGGCTGGCCGGCGACCCGGACCTGGGCCCGCGGGACGAATAGGCGCAGCCACCGCCCCCTTTGCCTGACGGCTACCGCGCCTATACTCCCGGGCCGGCGGCCCCGGCGCAATCGCCGGCCGCCACAGTTCAGGGAGGACATATGGACATCACGGGGAAGATCGCCGTCGTCACCGGCGGCGCCAGCGGCATCGGCCGCGCGCTCAGCCAGCGGCTGATGAAGGACGGCGCGGCCCAGGTCGTCGCCGTCGACATGAACGGCGCCGGCGCGGAGGAGACGGCGGCTCTGGCAGGCTGCAAGGCGATGCAGGCCAATGTTGCGCAGGAAGCCGATATCAAGGCGGTGATCGAACGCACGGAGGCCGAGGTCGGCCCGATCGACCTGTTCGTCTCCAATGCCGGCATCTTCCGCCCCGGCGGGCCGGACAGTTCCGATGCCGACTGGGCCGACAGCTGGGCCGTCAACGTGATGAGCCATGTCTATGCTGCTCGCGCCCTGGTGCCGCTGATGACCGCACGCGGCGGCGGCTACCTGGTCAATACCGCCTCCGCCGCCGGCCTGTTGAACCAGATCGGCTCCGCCACCTACGGCGTCACCAAGCATGCCGCGGTCGGCTTCGCGGAATGGCTGTCGATCACCTATGGCGACAAGGGGATCAAGGTCTCCGTGCTCTGCCCGCAGGCGGTCCGCACCGCGATGACCGCTGCCGGACCCGGGGTCGCCGGCGTGGACGGCATGCTGGAGCCGGAGCAGCTCTGCGACACCGTGATGGACTGCGTCCGCGAGGAGCGCTTCCTGATCCTGCCGCATCCGCAGGTGAAGGAATACATGCAGCGCAAGACCGCCGACTATGACCGCTGGCTGCGCGGCATGCGCCGCCTGCAGGAGAAGTTCGAGGGCGTGCCCGGCGGCCCGAAGCTGTAGGGAGGCTGTCATCCCGGGCTGGATCCGGGTTCCATTCCTCTTGCGGCGCGGCCTGGCTGTCGGAATGGGCCCCTGGCTCAAGGCCAAGGGCGACGACGGGGGCGATAGCGCCGGGCGGAGCCTACGGCCGTTCGCCCCGGCGCAGCCGGCCCTCGATCGCGTCGATCACCGGCAGTAGCTCCGCCACCCCGTCGATCACGTGGTGGGCGCCGGCGCGGGTCAGTTCCGACCTCGCGGCGGCGCGCCGCGCGGCGAAGTCGGCGGGTGCCAGCGCTTGCGTCTCGGCCAGCGACAGGCCGAAGGCATTGCCGGTCACCGCGACGCCCACAGTCCAGCAGCCGGCCGCCAGCCCCTCGCCGATGCCGGCCGGGGTGTCGTCGACCTTCACGCAGGTCGACGCCGGCCAGACCTCCAGGTCCAGGAAGCTGCGGTACATCATCGCCGGGGTCGGCCGCCCCTGCGGCAGGTCGCCGGCGCAGACCAGGTTGTCGGGGGCGAAGCCCTGAGCCGCCGCCAGCGGCAGCAGCGGGGCCATGATCTCCCGCGTATAGCCGGTGGTGGAGCCGATCTTCAGGCCGCGGCCGCGCAAGCGCCGCACCGTCTCTGCCGCGCCGGGGATCAGCTCGGCATGGTCGGTCACCACCGCCACGTTCAGCGGCACGAAGACCTCGTAGATCCGGTCGACATCCTCATCGCCGAAATCGCGGCCATGCGCCGCCAGCCAGGCGGCGGCGATGCGGGGCTGGGCACCGACCGCCTTGATATGGTCCCACTTCGCCATGCCCATCGGCGCGCGGGCCTCCGCCACCTCGATGTCGACGCCGAAGCGGCGGAACGCCTCCACGAAGACGCCCATCGGCGCCAGGCTGCCATGGTCGACGATTGTGCCCGCCCAGTCGAAGACCACCGCCTGCAGGTTTCCGCTTCCGTCCATCGATCGTCCGTTCAGTCGAAAAGGCCGGCCACCACTTCCTCGCCGATGGCGAAGGCGGTGCTCATCCCCGTGCCGCTGGTGACGATCGCGATGCGCGCGCCCTGAGCCGGCGTGTCGACGATGGCGACATGGTCGGGGTGCGAGGCATAGACGCCGATCCAGCTTTCCGTCGGCAGCAGCGGGGGCAGTTCCAGGGTGCGGCGCAGTTCGTCTAGATACAGCGCCTCCACCTCCCGCCGGAAGAACGGGTCCAGGGTGTCGCCGTAGTCGTGGCTGTCGCCGACGACGATGCTGCCATCGGCGCTCTGCACGCAGATCAGGTGGACGCCATGCGCCAGGGTTTCCGGCACTTCCTGCTCGAGCCGGCGGCGCAGGGCTGCGGCCTCGGGCAGGCGGGCATAGCCGTCATAGCGCACCAGGCTGGTATCCGACATCACTGCGCAGGGCAGGTCCGGTATCCGGCCGGTGGCGGCATCCAGGCGGCTCATCTGCAGCTTGCAGCGGGTCAGGCCGAAACCGGCGATGCGATCGGCGAACGGGCCCTGAAAGGCATCGCCGGTGCAGACCGCCAGCGCGCCGGCCTCGGCCGGCCCGGCATTCGTCTCCAGCCGCCAGCCGTCGCCCGCCGGCTCCGCCGCCAGCGCGGTGCAGCCGAAGCGGAAGGACACGCCATGCCGTTCCGCCAGCCAGCGGGCGATCGCGGGCAGCGCCTCCCGCGCCTCGACCCGGCGCTCGTGCGGGCTCCAAAGCGCGGCGGCCAGCCCGGATTGCGCCAGTGGCGGGCAATGAATGCGTGCCTCTTCCGCGGTCAGCAGCGCGCAGCCTTCGCCCATCTCGGTGGCGCGGAACGCCTCCAGCACGGCCACGGCTTCCGGGCTGTGGGCGGCGACCAGCAGGCCGATCTGCAGCACCGGCAGGCCGGTCTCCGCCACCACCTCCAGCCAGATGTCGCGGGCGCGCATCGCGCGTTCATGCACCTGTCCTGCCCGCTGGCCGGTGACGGTGACGAAGCCGAAATTGCGGATCGAGGCGCCGTTGGCGGCGCGGTCCCGGTCGATCACGACCACCTGCAGGCCGCGCCGGGCGGCGGCCAGGGCATGGGCCAGGCCGACGATGCCGGCGCCGACGATGACAAGGTCCGCCTTCATGGGGATGGTCGGTCTCCGCTCTGGCCTGCCTGGAAGGGGGCGGAAGGTAGACCTGCTTTGCGACGGTTTGATGACAGTTCCGGCCGGCGGCATCGCCGCGGGCGGGTTCAGGTGCCGCTTGCCTCCGCGGTTGCCGCGACGATGGCACGGAAGCCGGTGGCCAGCATCATCCGGTCGGCGCTGGCGGCGAAGATCCGGCAGCCCAGGCCCTGCCAGTGCCGGGTCGCGGCGGCGACCCGGTCGGGGGCGCTGTCGAAGGTGGCGGAAAAGACTTCGATACCGGCGCCCCGCACCAGGCCGGCCAAGCGTGCCAGCTCCGCCTGCACGGCGGGATGCGCGACATCGCCGCCATGGCCCATCGACTGGGCCAGGTCGAACATGCCGATTCCGATGGCGGTGATGCCCGGCACCTGCAGGATCGCCTCGAAATTGCGGACCCCTTCCAGGCTTTCGACGATCAGGATGGTGACGATGTTCTCCCGCGCCCAGGCCAGGTGGTCGGGCCAGTCGACCAGGCCGTGCCAGGTGGCACGGGTCGCCGGGCAGGCGCCGCGGCTGCCCTCGGGCGCGAAGCGGGTGGCGGCGACGATGGCCTCCGCCTGCGCCGCCGTCTCGACCCCGGGCACCAGCACGCCGACGGCGCCGGCATCCAGCACCTTCAACAGGCCCGTCGGGTCATGGTCGGGCACCCGTACGAGCGGCGCGGCGCCGCCGGCCTGCACCGCACGGATCAGCCCCGCCGCCTCGCCGATGCCGAGGGTGCCGTGCTCCATGTCGACGATCACGAAGTCCAGGCCGCTCGCCGCGGCGAGCTCCGCCACTTCGGGCGCAGCCATCTGCACCCAGGTGCCGAAGGCCATGCCGCGCGCGGCGATGGCGGTATGGATCCGGTTGCGCTCCTGCCTGGCTGCCTGCTGCATCTGGTCCTCCCCTCGGCCGTCGCTGCCGACATGGATGCCGGCTGCGCCCCGGCAGGGCAAGCCCGGCGACAGGTCAGCCCGCGCCCGGCAGGGTCCGGGGCAGTGCGCCGGGCGACGCATCCTCCTCCGCCGGCAGCAGGCGGTCCGGCGGCACCAGGATCGTCACTTTGGTGCCGCGGCCCGGCTCGCTGTCGATGGCCAGGCTGCCGCCATGCAGTTCCACAAGGGATTTCACGATCGGCAGGCCCAGCCCGCTGCCCTCGTTTTCGTGCCGGATGCGGTTGTCCGCCTGGCCGAAGGCGGTCAGGGCGACCTGCTTCTGCTCGGCCGACATGCCGACGCCGTTATCCTGCACGATGATCGTCATGCCGCCGCCCGGCGCCCGGCCGCCGTGGATCCGGACGGTGCCATCCCGGGGGGTGAACTTCATCGCATTGCCCAGCAGGTTGATAAGAACGCGCGACAGCTTGGTCCGGTCGTAGTTCAGCCGCTGGCGCAGGCTGTCGTGATCGACTTGCAATGCGACCCGCGCCTTCTGGAAGCCAGGCCGGAACAGGCGCTCGACCTCGTCTGCGACCACGGCAAGCTCCATTGGCGCGTCATTCAGTTCCTCCAACCCGGCATCGATCTTCGACAGGTCCAGGACATCGTTCACCAGGTGCAACAGATGGCTGCCGGAACGGTGGATGTCGACGACATAGCCGGCGTAGCGGGGGTCGCCGAGCGGTCCGAAGGGTTCCAGCCGCAACATTTCCGAAAAGCCGAGGATCGCATTCAGTGGGGTGCGCAGCTCGTGGCTCATATGCGCCAGGAAGCGGCCCTTGGCGCGGTTGGCGAGGTCGGCCTGCAGGCTCGCCTCCATCAGTTCCACCGCCTGCTGGCGGGCGGCCAGCTCGGCCTCTTCACGGCGCCGGATCTCGCTGTCCAGGCGAAAAAGCGCCGGCAGCCATTGGCGGAGCCCGAGGCCGACAAGCAGCAGACCCGACGGATATCCCACCCAGCTCATCAGGACCTCGGCCAAATCGGTGCGCTGTTGCAGCAGAGGCCAAAGCGGATCTGGGCCCAGGAACAGGGTATCCAGGAAACCCGTCAGGCAGAGCAGGATCATGCCGGCGGAGACAAGGTTGGCGCTGCCCCGCACCATGGACGACATATGCCGTCGCTGACTTAGAAAATAGAGCGTGATGACAAGGAGGCAGATGAAGATCGGCAATGCCGTGTTCACTGATTTGGTTCCGATTGCTTGTTGGCGGGCAGACGCGATGTCGCGCCACGGGACGTTTTCGGGTCCCGGACAGCGATCGACGGAACGACGCTGCCGGAGAAGCGTTGAATTTTCGCTTAAAGCCGGCGCCCGTGCGGCGATTGCTCCCGATAGCGATCCTATCCATACTGCCCGGGTCCGTGTTGCTGGCAGCGATGCGGCAGGGATCACGACAAGGTCGGCCCGGAAAGCGGATCCAAGATCCGCCCGCGGAGCCGCCGAGAAACGGGAGGACCATATGCCGGAACCCTACAAGACGAATCCGTCCCGCCGCGGCCTTGCGGCGGCCCTCATCGGCAGTGTTGCGGCCCTGGCCCTGGCCATGCCGGCCAGTGCGGCCGACGACACCTTCAAGGTCGGGATCGTGACCTTCCTGTCCGGGCAGGCGGCGCAGAGCTTCGGCGTGCCGGCCTGGAACGGCGGCAAGATGCTGGTGGAGAAGCTGAACGCGGGCGAGGTTCCGGCTCCCTACGACAAGAAGGGCTTCGGCGGCCTGACCATCGAGCCGGTCGTGATCGACGAGGCCGGTGGCGCCTCCACCCAGGTGCAGGAGTTCCGCAACCTGGCGCAGCGCGAGAATGTGGACGCCGTGGTCGGCTATGTCTCCTCCGGCGACTGCCTGGCGATCGCGCCGGTGGCGGAGGAACTGAAGCAGTTCACCATCCTCTACGACTGCGGCACGCCGCGGGTCTTCGAGGACGGCGAATACGAATATGTCTTCCGCACCGCCGCCCATGCCACCCAGGACAATGTCGGCCTGGCCCGCTATCTCAAGAAGAAGGGCAAGGAGGTCAACACCTTCTCCGGCATCAACCAGGACTATGCCTGGGGCCATGACAGCTGGAACGACTTCAAAGCGGCAATGGGCCAGATCTATCCCGATGCCGAGGTGGTGGCCGAACTCTATCCGGCGTTCGGTGCCGGCCAGTACGGTACGGAGATCTCCGCGCTGATGCAGAAGCCCGCGGACGTGGTGCATTCCTCGCTCTGGGGCGGCGATCTGCAGGCGATGACCCTGCAGGCCCTGCCGCGCGGCCTCTACCAGCGCAGCCAGGTGGTCTATTCCGCCGGCGACCATGTGATGCCGCCGCTGGGCGGCAACATGCCGGAAGGCGTGATCGTCGGCGCCCGCGGCGCCTACGGCTTCATGGCGCCGGAGACGGAGCTGAACAAGTGGTGGTTCGACAACTACAAGCAGACCTATGACGTCTTCCCGGTGCAGGCGCCCTATCGCATGGCGCAGGCGCTGCTGGGCCTGAAGGCCGCGGTGGAGAAGGCGATGGAAGCCAATGGCGGCAAGAAGCCGACCGACGAGGAACTGGCCGCCGCGCTGAAGGGACTGAGCTGGGAGAGCCCCGGCGGCAAGATCGAGATGGTGCTGGGCAACGGCCACCAGGCGATCCAGCCGATCGGCTTCGGCACAACCATGAAGAACGCCGATGGCGAGGTGATCCTGGGCGACGTGATCCGCTTCGATGCGCGCTGCGTGAACCCGCCGCCGGGCACCAAGAGCGTCGACTGGATCAACGCCGGGTTCCCGGGCGCCGAATGCAGCGACTAGGCGTTCTGATTGCCGGAGACAGGGCTGGCATGACAGGGGCGGCCGCCGGCATACGCGCGGGCGGCCGCCTGCCCCCCGACGGGGGGCGGCCATGAACCAGGTCCTGACGATCGTCGTCGACGGCCTGATCTATGCGTCCTGGCTGTTCATCGTCGCGCTCGGCCTGACCCTGATCTTCGGTGTCCTGCGGATCCTGAACCTGGCGCATGGCGGGCTCTACGCTGTCGGCGCCTATGCCGCGGCGGTGTTCGTGCCGTTCTTCGCCGGGCTCGGCCTGCCGGCGGAGTTCAGCCTGCTGGCGATGCTGCTGTCCGCCATCGCGGTGGCGGTGATCGTCGCGCCGCTGCTGGAGCGCGGCCTGCTGCGGCTGTTCTACGGCCGGGACGAGGTGGTGATCCTGCTGGTGACCTATGCCGTCTTCCTGATGCTGGAGGACATCACCAAGCTGATCTGGGGCGTGCAGCCCTACTACGTCTTCGAGCCGCGCACCCTGTTCGGCAATGTGGAGATCGGCAGCCTGTTCTATGTCGGCTACGACCTGCTGCTGATCGTGCTGGCGATGATCTGCGGCCTCGGCGTCTGGCTCTGGCTGAACCGCACCCGGATCGGCAAGATCGTCGTCGCGGTGATCCACAACCCGGAGGTCAGCGCCGGGATGGGGGTCAATGTCGCCCGCATCTACATGCTGGCCTTCGGCATCGGCATCTTCCTGGCCGCCCTGGGCGGCGCCTTCACCAGCCCGCTGATCGCGGTGCAGCCTGGGGTCAGCGTCAGCATCATCGTGGTCAGTTTCGCGGTGGTGATCATCGGCGGCCTGGGCAGCATCCCGGGGGCTGCGATCGGCGCGGTGATCGTCGGCCTGGCGCGCTCCTTCGCGGTCTACGAACTGCCGGAGGCGGAGATCTTCATCATCTACATGGTCATGGTGCTGGTGCTGGTGTTCCGGCCCGAGGGCCTGTTCCAGCGCGTGCAGGCACGGAAGATATGAACGGCCCCGCTACGGACGGCCGCTCCGCGGCCGCGTCGCCCCCCGCTGCCTCCCCCCTTCGCGCGGCGCTGCTCACCGCGCTGATGGCGGTGATCGCCGCGGTCGCGCTGATCCTGGTCGGGCTGGCCCTGCCGGCCTGGCTGCTGTTCACCATGACCAAGGCGGGTGCCTACGGCCTGGTGGCGCTGGGCATTGTGCATCTGATGCGCGGCGGCCTGGTCTCCTTCGGCCAGGGCCTGGTCTATTGCCTGGGGGCCTATGGTGCCGGCCTGCTGGCGTCGCGCGGCGGGGTCACCGACATCTTCGTGCTGCTGGCCGTCGGCGCGGTGGCCGGGATGGTGATTTCCGGCATCGTGGCGCCGCTGATCGCGCGCTATCGCGGCATCTTCTTCGCGATGCTGACCATGGCGTTGTCGATGGTGCTGTACGGCGTGCTGGCGAAGCTGACGGTGATCGGCGGCTCCGACGGCTTCAACGTGCCGGAGCCGACCTATCTGGGCTGGGCGCCGGACGTGGCGCAGTCCGACTATGCCCTCTATGTCGTCGCCGTCCTGCTCGCCGTGACGGCGGCCGGCCTGTCGCGGCTCCACTTCGATTCGATGGCCGGCCTGCTGGCCCAGGCGGTGCGGGAGAACGAGCTGCGGGTGGAATATCTGGGCGCGTCGGTGTTCTGGGTGACGGTGCGCAACTTCACCATCGCCGGCGCGCTGGGCGGCATCGGCGGCGTGCTGAACGGCTTCGCGCTCGGCCATATCGACCCCTTCTTCAGCTACTGGACGACCTCCGGCGAGTTCGTCTTCATCGCCATCCTGGCCGGCCACGCCTCGGTCGGCGCGGTGTTCCTGGCTGCCCTGGCGACGGAGCTGGTGCGCTCCTTCGCCAACCAGTACTTCCCGGAAAGCTGGCAGCTGTTCCTCGGCGCCTTCCTGCTGCTGGTGATGCTGTTCCTGCCGAACGGCATCGGTTCGCTGTGGAGCCGCCTGGGCCGGCGGCGCACCCTGCGCGCGGAGGGGCAGGAATGAGCGAGGCGGACGAACAGGCCCCGCCGGTGCCGGCCGCCGCCGGCACGGTGCTGGAGGCGCATGGCCTGCAGAAGCGCTTCGGTGCGGTGGTCGCCGCATCCGATATCCATGTCACGGTGCCGACCGGCGCGCGGCTGTCGCTGATCGGCGCCAACGGGGCAGGCAAGACCACCTTCGTGAACATGGTCACCGGCTACCTGAAGCCCGATGCCGGCCGCATCACCCTGGCGGGCCGCGACATCACCGCGCTGGGGCCGCGGCAGATCACCCGGCTGGGGGTCTGCCGGTCGTTCCAGATCCCGCAGCTCTGCGAGCCGATGACCCCGCTGGAGAACCTGCTGGTCGCGGTCGGTGCCGGCCGGTCGGACCATGGCGGCGCCGCACCGCGCGGCCTCGGTGCCTTTTTCGGTGCCGCCCGCAGCGGCGCGGCGCTCGCGGCAGCCCATGCCATGCTGGCCCGCTTCGAGCTGCAGGATTATGCAGACCAGCCGGTGAATGAGCTGCCCGGCGGCGTGCGGAAGCTGATCGACATTGCCATGGCGCTGGCCCGCCGGCCGCGGGTGCTGCTGCTGGACGAACCGACCAGCGGCGTCTCGACGGAGGAGAAGTTCCCCCTGATGGACCGGGTGATGGCCGCGCTCGCCGGCACCGACGGCGAGGAGGTCGCCGTGCTGTTCGTGGAACACGACATGGACATCGTCACCCGCTATGCCGACCGGGTACTGGCCTTCTATGCCGGCGAGATCATCGCCGACGATGCCCCCGACGAGGTGCTGTCCGACCCGGCGGTGCAGAAATACGTCACCGGCACAGCCCGCGGGAACGGCAACGGGACGCCCGAGCGGGACGGCGGGGGAGGCGGCGATGCTTAAGGTCTCCGGCCTGCATGTGCGCATCGGCTCGGTGGAGGCGCTGCGCGGCCTCTCGCTGGAGGTGATGCGCGGCGAGATGGTGGGCCTGTCGGGCCGCAACGGCGCCGGCAAGACCACGGCGATGCGGGCGGTCATGGGCATGGTGCGGGCCGCCTCCGGCGGCATCAGCCTGGACGGCGTGGACCTGACGAAGGTGCCGGTGCATCACCGCGCCGCGCTGGGCATCGGCTACATGCCGGAGGATCGCGGCCTGATCCCCGACCTGACGGTGGAGGAAAATATCCTGCTGCCGACCTGGGTGACCAGCGAGCTGGACGGCGAGGCGCGGCTGAAAGCGGTCTATGCCGCGATGCCGGAGCTGCGCCAGATGGCCGACCGCCGCGCACTGCTGCTCTCCGGCGGGCAGCAGAAGCTGGTCGCGCTGGGTCGCGCGCTCGCCGCCGGCACCCGCCTGCTGCTGCTCGACGAGCCGTTCGAAGGGGTGGCGCCGGCGCTGGCGCAGCGCCTGTCCGACGTGATCTCCGGCCTGAAGAGCAGCAATACCGCGATCCTGATCAGCCAGTCGGAGCTGACCCATTCGGAAGTCTTCCTGGACCGCAACTTCGTGATCGAGCGGGGCGCGAACATGAAAGTCGCGGTCGAGGGGTAGGAAACGGCGCCAGCGCCGGAATGACGGGAGAGTGAGATGTCCTATGCCGGGGATCGCCTGATCCACGACGCCGACAGCCACCTGATGGAGACGGCGGACTGCCTGGACTCCTACCTGGAAGCGCGCCTGCGGGAACGGCTGCATGAACGGCCGCAGTACCGGGCGCTGTCGGCGCAGCAGGCAAAGGCGGTCGCGGCGGCGAAGGACCATCACGCGGACCCCGACTTCCGCGCGGCGGCGAACGAGAATGTCATGCTGCGCAAGAACTACGACGCGCATGGCGCCTTCATTCCCGCCGACCGCAGCGAGGCGCTGGACTATATGGGCTTTGCCAGCCAGCTGGTCTTCACCACCTTCTGCCTGGGCAATTTCGGCCTCGACCAGTCCGACGACATGGAGCTGTGCTACGCCGCCGCCAGCGCCCACAACCGGATGATGACCGACTTCTGCGCCGTCGACCGGCGGCTGCTGGCTACCGCCTATGTGCCCCTGGAAGATTTCGACCGCGCGCGGGCCTGCGCGGAGGAGGCGATCCGGCTGGGCGCCAAGGGACTGATGGTGCCGTCGAAATGCCCGCAGGCCCATTCGCCCAGCCATGTCGGCCTGGACCCGCTCTGGGCGCTGGCGCAGGAGGCCGGCCTGCCGGTGCTGTTCCATGTCGGCGGCGAGGAAAAGGTGAACCCGGTCTACAAGGAGAACGGCCTGCCGCCGGTGCCGGACTTCCACGGCGGCGACGACAATTTCACCTCCGTCAGCTACATGCCGATCCCGGAGGCGGTGATGCAGACCGCCGCCACCCTGATCTTCGACGGCGTGTTCGACCGCTTCCCCGCCCTGAAATGGGGCGCGATCGAGCTGGGCGCGAACTGGCTGCCGGGCTGGATGCGGGCGATGGATTCCGCCGCCCATGCCTTCATGCGCAACGAGGAACGGCTGCAGAGGCTGAGCGCGAAGCCGTCGGAGATCGTGCGCCGGCAGTTCCGCGCCGCGCCCTATCCGCACGAGGATGCCGGCTGGATCATCGCCAATGCGGGGCCGGAAGTGGCGATGTTCTCCTCCGACTTCCCGCATATCGAAGGCGGGCGGAACCCCTGCAAGCGCTTCGACGAGAGCCTGCGCGACACCCCGGCCCGCGCCGTCGACCGCTTCTACCGCGACAATTTCGTCGACATGATGGGCGCGGGCCTGGCGCCGGAACTGCGGCGGCCGGGACAGGTCTCGGCCGCGTAGCCGGTTCCCCGGCCGCGGCGGGTGCCGCCGGCCGGGGCATGTGGCCCGCGCTCAGGCTGCCGCCTTCTGTTGCGCGGCGGCGTCGGCGAAGAACTTCCAGTCCAGCAGCATCTGGATCGACATGTCCGGGTTCACGAAGGCGACCGGGCCGTGGTTGGTGAACAGGAGCTCGGAATCCTCCAGGAAGCGCGTGCTCTCGTGATAGACGCCGAGCGGCTCGTAGCCATAGTCGCCGGCCTTCGCGGTGCCGGCGCGATAGTCCATCACACCCTTGGTCATCAGGTATTCGCCGGCGCCGTGATGATAGTGCGGCGGGAACTCCGTTCCCTTGGCGCAGCGGAACATGACCGTCCAGGTGCCGGTCTCGGCGCTGGTGCGCAGCACCTTGTAGTCGATGCCGGGGGCGAAGCCGATCCAGGCGATGTCGTCGGCGCGGCACAGGATGTCGGCGGGATTGTCGTCGGTGGTCGTGGCGATGTTCATGGGCGTTTCTCCATCTCCGGTGCGGGCCGGTCCTAGCGCCTGCCCTTGACCGCCGATCCTGAACGGTGCCGCCGGCGCGGTCTTGCCCCGCCGTGACCGAAAGCTTGACCCAGGCTGCCTCGGGCCGCCGCTCGGGAAGACGTCGCGCGCACGGCATGCGATAAGGGAGGGTGCCAGGCCGGGGATAACGGCCGGCCCGCAACCATCGGGAGGAGACGGGGCATGGCCGCCGCCGCGCCGCCTGCGCAAGGCGGGGAGCGTTTCAGCACGATCGGCATCGCCCGCCCGCGCCAGTACGAGGCCTGGCGCGAGGCGGTCAGCGCCACGCACAACGCCTGGGACCTGCCGTTCAGCCGCGACCCGGCCTTCGACGGCCGGATCCGCCGGCAGGCCCTCGGCCGGGCGGAGATCCTGGCATGCGCCTGCGATCCCTGCCGCGGCCGGCGCGGCCGCGCGGAGATCGCGCGGACCGACCGGGCGGGCTATGGCCTGCTCTATGTCCTGGAGGGGCGGGAGCGGATCGCCCAGAACGGGCAGGAGGCGGAGCTGTCGCCCGGCCGCTTCCTGTTGTGGGACACCACCCGTCCGATCGACTTCCAGGTGCCCGGCCGCCTGCGCAAGCTGACCCTGCTGCTGCCGCAGGCGGGGCTGGACGCGCTGCTGCCCAATGCCCGCGACCTGACGGGCCGGGCGGTGGATGCGCGCACCGGGACCGCCGGCCTCCTGGCCGCCCATCTGCGCTTCCTGGCGCAGCCGGGCAATGCGCTGCCCGAAGGGCAGCAGGAGGCGGTGCTGCAGGCCAGCCTGGAGCTGCTGGCCACGGCGCTGGAGCCGGTGGTGGCCGGTGCCGGCGACGACCACCGCCGCCGCCTGCTGGCACGGGTGACCGGCCATATCCTGAGGAACCTGGCCGATCCGGAACTGTCGCCGGAGCGGGTCGCGGCGGCGGTCGGGATCTCTGGCCGCCAGCTGCATCGCCTGTTCGCCGGCAGCGGCTGGACCCCCGACCGCTGGATCTGGCACCAGCGCCTGCTGCGCTGCCGCGATGCGCTGACGGCCTCGGAGGGCACGCCTGTGTCCCAGATCGCCTATCGCTGGGGGTTCAGCGATGCCGCCCATTTCAGCCGCGCCTTCCGGCGCGCCTTCGGCTGCACGCCGCGCGATTTCCGCGCCGGCCACCGTCCTCGCTCCGCCTGACCTTCCTGCCTGGCCTTTCCGCCGGCCGCGACCGCGTGCCTTGCCGACTTTTGCGGCGGCCGGGCAAGATGTCGGCCGCAACCGAGGCAAAGGGGAGGAATCGTCCATGCTGACGAACAGGCGCGAACTGCAGATCGAGTGGGGCGATTGCGATCCGGCCGGGATCGTCTTCTATCCGCGCTATTTCGCGATGTTCGACGCCTCCACCGACCGGCTGCTCTCCACCGGCTTCGGCATGGTGAAGATCAAGTGGACGGCGAAGTACGGCATCCTCGGCATCCCGATGGTGAAGACCGGGGGCGAGTTCTTCGCGCCCTGCAAGTTCGGCGACGAGGTGGCGATCGACAGCGAGATCGCCGATCTCAGCCGCTCCAGTTTCCAGGTCCGCCATGTCCTGAGCAGAAACGGCACGAAGTCGGTGGAGGCGTCCGAGACCCGGGTCTGGACTGCCCGCGATCCCGACGATCCGGGCCGAATCCGCGCCGTGCCGATGCCGGAGGAAGTGGTGGCGATCCTGCGTGGCCAGGCCGGCTGAACCGGCCGGACTGTCCGACAATTTTGCCTGACGCGATCTGGCGGTGCCGGGCCGGATAGGGCACCATCGGTCGGACCAAAAGAAAACAGAATATCGGAGGACGCCCCGACCATGATGACCGGCGCGCAGTACAAGGCCTCGCTGAACGACGGGCGGGAAACCTATTTCGAGGGGGAGCGGGTGCCCGACGTGGCGGCGCATCCGCAGCTCAATGCCTCGCTCGACCGGATCGCGGACTGCTACGACAGCTTCTACGATCCCGCGCCCGGCGCGGTGAACGCGATGATGTCGATCCCGCGCTCCGGGGCGGAACTGCGCGACCGCATCCCGCTGCTGCACCAGGCGGACATCGTCGCCAACACTACCTACCAGTCGCTGATGACGGTCACCACGGTGGCGGGGCGGATCGGCGAGCAGTTCCCGGTCTATGCGGAACGGATGCGCAAATGGGTGGCGGAGATGCAGGCGGCCGACACCCGCATCACCGAATGCATCACCGACGCCAAGGGCGACCGCTCGCTGCCGCCAGGCAAGCAGACCGACCCCGACGCCTATACAAGGGTGGTGGAGCGGCGCGACGACGGGGTGGTGATCCGCGGCGCCAAGCTGCACATCACCGGCGCCTCGCTGAGCCACGAGCTGCTGACCATCCCGACCAAGGCGATGAAGCCGGGCGAGGAGGACTATGCCATCGCCTGTGCGGTGCCGGTGAACGCGGCGGGGGTGAAGATCGTCAACACCACCTATGCCCCCCGGCACGAGGACATGCGGAGCTTCCCGATCTCCGCCACCCACAACTTCCCGGAAGGCTTCGTCATCTTCGACGATGTGTTCGTGCCGAACGAGCGGATCTTCCTGGACGGGGAGACGAAGTTCGCCGCCGTCTTCGCCCATTCCCTGGGGCTGTGGGAGCGGCTGGGCGGGCTCGCCTTCCTGGCCGACGAGGCGGATGAGCTGGTCGGCTTCGCGCAGCTGATCGCAGAGGCGAACGGCCTGGCGAAGGAAGGGCATATCCGCGAGAAGATCACCGAGATGATCATCCACGCCACCCTGATCCGGGCGGCGCTGGAGGCGGCGATCGCCAACTGCAAGATCGGCGAGGACGGCGCCGCCTTCCCCGACGAGCTGTACACCAACGCCGGCAAGTATCACGGCGCGGCGAACTACAACCTGATGTGCCGCCACCTGCACGACATCGCCGGCGGCTCGGTGCTGACCGCGCCCGGCATCGCCGACCTGGAGAACAACGAGGTGGGCGCCCTGGTGCGCAAGTACATGGCCACCGGGGTCGGCCCGGCGGAAGATGGCGAGTACCGCATGCGCCTGTTCCACGCCATCCGCGACCTGACCGCGGACGCCTATGGCGGCTGGAAGTTCGTTACCAACCTGCAGGCCGGCGGCGGCCTCTATGCCCAGCGCATCGTCACCCGCAAGCATTACGACATGGAGGCGGCGAAGAAGAAGGCGCTGAAGCTGGCGGGCCTGGCACCGGCGGAGCATTGAGGGGGGGCGCGCCGCTTCTCCCGCATTTGCCGTCCTCCTCGGGCCTGACCCGAGGAGCGCGACGGGACTGTGCCGCGGCCCGGCATCACCGCCCGGCGGAGGCCGCAACGTCCTGCCACGATCCTCGGCTCGGGGGCCAGTGCTGTCCGGCACATTGCTTGCTCATGTGAGTTTGAGTTCGAGTTGTGGGCCGGCTTCGGGTCTTCGGTTCCTGTCTC
>NZ_JBHRTR010000024.1:67723-77698 GCF_042646425.1 Marinibaculum pumilum | reverse complement strand
ATGGACGAGGGCCTGCGCTTCGCGATCCGCGAGGGCGGCCGTACCGTCGGCGCCGGCGTCGTCTCCTCCATTACCGAGTAGGCGGCGGACCGCAGCGGGCCGATCGCCCGGCACAGACAACGGGGCCGGGGCGGCGGATCGCCGCCCCGTGCGACCCGGACAGCGCCGGCGCGAAACCCGGCCGAGAGCGCCAATTTGGCGGGAAGTGACGAGAGATGGACAGCCAGAATATCCGCATCCGGCTCAAGGCGTTCGATCATCGCGTGCTCGACCAGTCGACCAGCGAGATCGTGAACACCGCCAAGCGGACCGGCGCACAGGTGCGGGGCCCGATCCCGCTGCCGACCAAGATCGAGCGGTACACCGTGCTGCGCTCGCCGCACATCGACAAGAAGTCGCGCGAGCAATTCGAGATTCGGACGCACAAGCGTCTGTTGGACATTGTTGATCCGACCCCGCAGACGGTCGACGCGCTGATGAAGCTCGATCTGGCCGCCGGCGTGGACGTCGAAATCAAGCTCTGAGGGGTGGACCCGATGCGTACAGGCATCGTCGCCCGGAAGATGGGCATGACGCGGTTGTTCGGGGAGGATGGCACACACATCCCCGTCACCGTTCTCAAGGTTGACCAGTGCCAGGTCGTGGCGACACGGACCAAGGAGCGCGACGGCTATTTCGCGGTCCAGCTGGGTGCCGGTGCGGCCAAGGCCAGCCGGGTGACCAAGGCGCTGCGCGGCCATTATGCGACAGCGCAGGTGGAGCCGAAGCAGAAGCTGGTGGAGTTCCGCGTGGCGGAGGACGCCCTGCTCGAGGTCGGCGTCGAGATCACGGTCGACCATTTCGTCGCCGGCCAGCATGTCGACGTCACCGGCACCTCGATCGGCAAGGGCTTTGCCGGCGCGATGAAGCGCCACGGCTTCGGCGGCCTGCGGGCCAGCCACGGCGTGTCGATCAGCCATCGCAGCCATGGCTCGACCGGTCAGAACCAGGATCCCGGCCGCGTCTTCAAGGGCAAGAAGATGGCCGGCCATATGGGCGCCAAGCGGCGCACCCAGCAGAACCTGGAAGTGGTCCGCACCGACAGCGACCGCGGCCTGATCCTGGTGCGCGGCAGCGTGCCGGGCGCCGATGGCGGCTGGGTGCTGATCCGCGACGCGGTGAAGCACACGCTGCCTGACGGCGTCCCCTATCCGGCGGCGTTCCGCAAGCCGGACATGGCGGATGCGGCGCCGGCAGCGGTCGCGGCAGCGGAGACGGCAGAGGCCGAGCCCGCGGCCGAGCAGACAGAGAATAAGGACTGACGCCATGGAGGCGACGGTAACCTCGCTGGACAACCAGCAGCAGGGCACGATCGAGCTCGACGACGCGATCTACGGGGTCGCGCCGCGCAGCGACATCCTGCAGCGCATGGTTCGCTGGCAGCTTGCGAAGCGCCAGGCCGGCACCCACAAGGCGAAGACCTATGGCGAGGTGTCGGGCTCGACCCGCAAGATGTTCAAGCAGAAGGGCACCGGCCGCGCGCGGCACGGTGACGATCGCGCGCCGCAGTTCCGCGGCGGCGGCAAGGCCCACGGGCCGGTGGTGCGCAGCCATGCCCACGACCTGCCCAAGAAGGTGCGGCGGCTGGCGCTGAAATGCGCGCTGTCGGCAAAGGCCCAGGCCGGCGAGCTGGTGGTGCTCGACAGTGCTGCGATGGCGGAGGCCAAGACCGGCGAGCTGGCGCGCAAGCTGAAGACGCTGGGCTGGAGCAATGCGCTGATCATCGACGGCGCCGAGGTCGACGGGAATTTCGCGCGGGCCGCGCGGAACATCCCCGGCATCGACGTGCTGCCGAGCCAGGGTGCCAATGTCTACGACATCCTGCGGCGGCGGCAGCTGGTGCTGACCAAGGCGGCGGTCGACGCGCTGCAGGCGCGGCTGACGGCGGAGATCAACCGATGACCACTGAGCGCGACTACAGCACGATCCTGGGCCCGGTGATCACCGAGAAGGCCACCCGGATCAGCGAATACAACCAGGTGGCGTTCCGCGTGCCGCTGGACGCTTCGAAGCCGCAGATCAAGACCGCGGTGGAGAACCTGTTCAAGGTCAAGGTGACCGCGGTCAACACGATCCGCGTGAAGGGCAAGACCAAGCGCTTCCGGGGCATCCCGGGCCGCCGGTCGGACTTCAAGAAGGCGATCGTGACCCTGGCCGAAGGCGATTCGATCGACGTGACGACGGGAATCTGAGGCGATGGCTCTCAAACAGCACAATCCGGTCACCCCGGGCCGCCGCGGCCTCGTCACGGTGTCCCGTGCCGGGCTCTGGAAGGGCAACCCGGTCAAGGCGCTGACCGAAGGCAAGACCTCCAAGGGCGGGCGCAACAATCTGGGCCGCACCACGGTGCGGTTCCGCGGCGGCGGGCACAAGCAGCGCTATCGCCTGGTGGACTTCAAGCGTCGCAAGTTCGACGTGCCGGCGAAGGTGGAGCGGCTGGAATATGACCCCAACCGTACCGCGTTCATCGCGCTGATCGTCTACGAGGATGGCGAGCAGGCCTATATCCTGGCGCCGCAGCGGCTGCAGCCGGGCGACACGGTGATCTCGGGCGAGAAGGTCGACATCAAGCCCGGCAACGCCATGCCGCTGAAGAACATCCCGGTCGGCACCGTCGTCCACAATGTGGAGATGAAGCCGGGCAAGGGCGGCCAGATGGGCCGCTCCGCGGGCAATTATGTGCAGCTGATCGGCAAGGACCGCGGCTATGCGCAGCTGCGCCTGTCGTCGGGCGAGCAGCGCATCGTCCGCTCGGAATGCATGGCGACGGTCGGCGCGGTGTCCAACCCGGACAACCAGAACAAGAAGCTGGCGAAGGCCGGTCGCTCCCGCTGGATGGGCAAGCGGCCGCATGTCCGCGGCGTGGTGATGAACCCGGTGGACCATCCGCATGGCGGCGGCGAAGGCCGCACCTCCGGCGGCCGTCACCCGGTCACCCCGTGGGGCAAGCCCACCAAGGGCAAGCGGACGCGGCAGAACAAGGCGACCCAGAAGTACATCATCCGCCGCCGGCCCTCGGGCAAGGGCAAGTAAGGCGGCAGGCAGGAACAGTTAAGGAGTGCCCTGATGGCACGTTCAGTTTGGAAAGGGCCGTTTGTGGACTCCTACCTTCTGAAGAAGGCGGAGACGGCCCAGGATTCCGGCCGCAAGGACGTGATCAAGACCTGGTCGCGCAGGTCCACGATCATGCCGCAGTTCGTCGGTCTGACGTTCGGCGTCTACAACGGCAAGAAGTTCGTGCCGGTTCTGGTCACCGAGGACATGGTGGGCCACAAGCTGGGCGAATTCTCGCCGACGCGGACCTATCAGGGTCACGCCGCCGACAAGAAGTCGCGGAGAGGCTGAGATGGGCAAGCAGGCACGTGAACGGGCGCTGCCCGAGAACGAGGCGATCGCGGTCGGGCGGATGATCCGCTGCAGCCCGCGCAAGCTGAACCTGGTGGCGGAGCTGATCCGCGGCATGCCGGCGGAGCGGGCGCTGACGCAGCTCGCCTTCTCCAAGCGGTCGGCGGCGGTGGATGTCCGCAAGGTTCTGCAGGCGGCGATCGCCAATGCGGAGAACAACCAGTCGCTCGACGTCGACCGCCTGGTGGTGAGCGAGGCAAGCGTCGGCAAGGCCCTGGTGATGAAGCGCTTCCGGGCGCGGGCGCGCGGTCGCGCTGCGCCGATCCAGAAGCCGTTCAGCAACCTGCGGGTCGTCGTGCGCGAGGTCGAAGAGGCCGAGGAGGACGCATAATGGGTCAGAAAGTCTCGCCGATCGGCCTTCGCCTCGGCATCAACCGCACCTGGGACAGCCGCTGGTACGCGAACAAGAAGGATTTCGCCGGCCAGCTGCACGAGGACCTGGCGATCCGCCGCTTCCTGGAAAAGAAGCTGGCGCAGGCCGGCGTCAGCCGCATCGTCATCGAGCGGCCGGCGAAGAAGGCGCGGATCACGATCCATTCCGCCCGTCCCGGCGTGGTGATCGGCAAGAAGGGCGCCGACATCGAGAAGCTGCGCGGCGAACTGGCCAAGATGACCGGGTCCGAGGTCAGCCTGAACATCGTCGAGATCCGCAAGCCGGAGATCGATGCCAAGCTGGTGGCCGAAAACATCGCCCAGCAGCTGGAGCGCCGGGTCGCCTTCCGCCGCGCCATGAAGCGCGCGGTGCAGTCGGCGATGCGCCTGGGTGCCCAGGGCATCCGGATCAACTGCGGCGGCCGGCTGGGCGGCGCGGAGATCGCGCGGACGGAATGGTACCGCGAGGGGCGGGTGCCGCTGCACACCCTGCGCGCCGACATCGACTATGGCGAGGCGACGGCGAAGACCGCCTATGGCACCTGCGGCGTGAAGGTCTGGGTGTTCAAGGGCGAGATCATGGCGCACGACCCGATGGCGCAGGACAAGCGGCTGAACGAGCAGGCCTCCCAGGGTGGCCGGTGATTTGGGCGGGCGCTGACGGCCGGCATTGGGACGCGTAAGAGAGAGACTGGAGTAGCGGGCGATGTTGCAACCGCGCAGGACGAAGTACCGGAAGGCCCATAAGGGCCGCATCCACGGCAAGGCCAAGGGCGGCACCGATCTGAATTTCGGCAGCCATGGCCTGAAGGCGATGGAGCCGGGCCGCGTGACGGCGCGCCAGATCGAGGCGACCCGTCGTGCCATCACCCGCCACATGAAGCGTGCGGGCAAGGTGTGGATCCGCATCTTCCCGGATGTGCCGGTCTCCTCGAAGCCGGCCGAGGTGCGGATGGGCAAGGGCAAGGGCTCGCCCGAATACTGGGCCTGCCGGGTGAAGCCGGGCCGGATCATGTTCGAGATCGACGGCGTGCCCGAGGCGATCGCCCGCGAGGCCTTCGAGCTGGGCGCGGCGAAGCTGCCGATCAAGACGCGGGTCGTGGCCCGCATCGGGGAGTAGGTCATGAAGGCCGTGGACCTGACGGGAAAGACCGTCGACGAGCTGAAGACGTCGCTCGAGGCGCTGCGGAAGGAGCAGTTCAACCTGCGCTTCCAGAAGGCGACCGGGCAGCTGGAAAACACCGCGCGGGTACGCGAGGTGCGGCGCGACATTGCACGGGTCAAGACCGTGCTGCACGCGCGCACCGCGCAGGCCTGATCGCGAGCCAAGGAGAGAGGCAATGCCGCGGCGCATTTTGCAGGGCACCGTCGTCAGCGACAAAGGCGACAAGACCGTGGTGGTGAGCGTGGAGCGGCGGCTGATGCACCCGCTCTACAAGAAGTTCATCCGCCGGTCGAAGAAGTATCACGCCCACGACGAAGACAATCAGTGCAAGACCGGCGACTGGGTGCGCATCCAGGAGAGCAGGCCGATCTCGAAGCTGAAGCGTTGGGTCGTGCTCACGCCGGAGGCCGCCGAGGGCGCGGCCGCCGAGGCGTCCGGCGACGCGCCGGGCGCGGGCGCGTGACGGACGGGCTCCTGGAGTAGGAACGAGACGCGATGATTCAGGCGGAAACCAATCTGGACGTGGCGGACAATTCCGGCGCACGCCGTGTCCAGTGCATCAAGGTGCTGGGCGGCTCCAAGCGGAAGTTCGCCGGCGTCGGCGACATCATCGTGGTGTCGGTGAAAGAGGCGATTCCGCGCGGCCGGGTGAAGAAGGGCGACGTGCATCGGGCGGTGATCGTCCGGACGGCGAAGGAGATCCGGCGGCCGGACGGCACCGCGATCCGCTTCGACCGGAACGCGGCGGTTCTGATCAACAAGCAGAACGAGCCGATCGGCACGCGTATCTTCGGCCCGGTGACGCGCGAGCTGCGCGCCAAGGCGCACATGAAGATCGTCTCGCTGGCGCCGGAAGTGATCTGAGCGGGATGAACTGAGATGGCCGTAAAGCTGAAGATAAAGAAGGGCGACCGGGTGGTGGTGACCGCCGGTCGCGACCGCGGCAAGACCGGCGAGGTTTTGAAGGTCATGCCGAAGGAAAACCGGGCGCTTGTGTCCGGCGTCAACATGGTGAAGCGCCACCAGCGGCCGGACCGGCTGCAGCAGGGCGGCATCATCGACAAGGAGGCGCCGATCCACATCTCCAACCTGGCGCTGAGCGACCCCGACGGCGGCAAGCCGACCCGGGTCGGCTTCAGGTTCCTGGAGGATGGCCGCAAGGTGCGGTTCGCGAAGCGCTCCGGCGAAGTGATTGACCGCTAAGGGCGGCAAGAGGATAGGACCATGTCGGACAAGCCGCGTCTCAAGCAGCTCTACGATGCGCAGCTTCGCGAGGAGCTGCAGCAGAAGTTCAGCTACACGAACAGGATGGAAGTGCCCCGCCTGGACAAGATCGTGATCAACATGGGGGTCGGCGAGGCTTCCCAGGATTCGAAGAAGATCCAGGCGGCGGTCGAGGAAATGGCGCTGATCGCCGGCCAGAAGCCGGTGATCACCAAGGCGAAGAAGTCGATCGCCGGCTTCAAGCTGCGCGAAGGCCAGCCGGTTGGCTGCAAGGTGACCCTGCGCCGCGACCGGATGTACGAGTTCCTGGACCGGCTGATCAACATCGCCCTGCCGCGGGTCCGCGACTTCCGCGGCGTGAACGGCAAGGCGTTCGACGGCCGGGGCAATTATGCCATGGGCATCAAGGAGCAGATCGTCTTCCCCGAGATCAACTACGACAAGGTCGGCGAGATCCGGGGCATGGACGTGATCATCTGCACCACCGCGAAGACCGACGCGGAGGCGAAGGCCCTCCTGGCCGGTTTCCGCATGCCCTTCGCGAACTGATCGCGGCGCCACGGCACGCCGAAACGGGCAGAAAGACAGAAACGATGGCCAAGACGAGCATTATCGAGCGGAACAAGAAGCGGCAGAAGATGGCCAAGCAGTACGCGGCCCGGCGGGCGCGGCTGAAGGCGATCACCCGCGACGAGAGCCTGGATCCGGAGGAGCGCTTCGAGGCGCATCTCAAGCTGGCGCAGATTCCGCGCAATGCCTCGAAGACCCGGATCAAGAACCGCTGCCAGGTCAGCGGCCGCAGCAAGGCCGTCTACCGCAAGTTCATGCTCTCGCGTATCGCGCTGCGGGACCTCGCCTCCGAAGGCAAGATCCCCGGCATGGTCAAGTCGAGCTGGTGAGGAGAAGGTCATGAGTCTCAGTGATCCGCTCGGCGACCTGCTGACCCGCATCCGCAACGGTCAGCGCGCCAAGAAGGCCGTGGTGACGGCGCCCTTCTCGACCCTGCGCATGAGCGCCCTGGCGGCGCTGCAGCGGGAGGGTTATATCCGCGCCTTCGAGAAGGTGGAGGACGGCAGCAAGGCCGACATCTCCATCGAGTTGAAGTACCACAACGGCGCGCCCGTCATCGAGACGATCAAGCGCGTGTCGCGTCCCGGGCGCCGGGTCTATTCCGGCATCGACGACCTGGCGCGCGTGCGCAACGGCCTTGGCATCTCGGTCCTTTCCACGCCGAAGGGCGTGATGTCGGACAACGAAGCGCGGGCCGAGCGGGTCGGCGGCGAGGTGCTGTTCCAGGTCTACTGAGGCCGCTGCCGCGCGGCCCCGGGACGGGGCGGCGCGGCGCGACCGAAGGCCGGCGCAGGACCTGCGCCGGCAAGGGAAGAGGAGTTGAACGATGTCCCGTATTGGCAGGATGCCGGTGGCGGTTCCGTCCGGGGTGCAGGTCACCCTGGCGGGCCAGGACATCAAGGTGAAGGGCCCGAAGGGCGAGCTGGCGATGACCCTGATGGACGAGGTCACCGTGCAGCAGGAGGACAATCTCCTGCGCGTCCGGCCGGTCGAGGGCAATCGCCGGTCGAGGACCATGTGGGGCATGCAGCGCACCCTGGTCAGCAACATGGTCGTCGGCGTGTCCGAGGGCTTCACCATCACCATGGAGCTGGTCGGCGTCGGCTATCGCGCCGCGGTCCAGGGCAGCGAACTCGTGCTGCAGCTTGGCTACAGCCACGAGGTGAAGTACCCGATCCCGCAGGGGATCCAGATCGCCGTCGACCGGCAGACCGTGATCACCATCAGCGGCTATGACCGCCAGCAGGTGGGACAGGTCGCCGCGGAGATCCGCGCCTGGCGCCGGCCGGAGCCCTACAAGGGCAAGGGCATCAAGTACGCAGGCGAGCAGATCCTGCGCAAGGAAGGCAAGAAGAAGTAGCACGCGCCGGCCGGACGGCCGGGCGCCGGGGCGGCTGGCCCGGGAGCACCGGGCGGGATCCGCCGCGCGAGGAGAATGGAACGATGGGCAAGGGTGTAAACGGCACGAAAGGCATGGACCTGCGCGAGCGCCGCAAGCAGCGCGTCCGTGCGAAGCTGCGGCGCGGTTCCGCCGGGCGGCTCCGGCTGTCCGTGTTCCGCTCCTCGCAGCATATCTATGCGCAGGTGATCGACGATGAGGCCGGCCGGACGGTCGCCGCGGCGTCGACCCTGGACAAGGAATTGCGCGGCAGCCTGAAGACGGGTGCCGACAAGGCGGCGGCGGAGGCGGTCGGCAAGCTGCTGGCCAGCCGCGCGACCGCAGCGGGTGTCGACAGGGTGGTCTTCGACCGCGGCTCTTATGTGTATCACGGCCGCATCAAGGCCCTGGCCGACGGCGCCCGCGAGGGCGGCCTGTCGTTCTGAGGCGGCGGCGTAAACGGAATCAGTCGAGGGAATCGGACAGATGATGCGTCCCGAAACCGGGGAACGTGGCGACGGCGAGCTGGTCGACAAGCTGGTCAGCATCAACCGCGTCGCGAAGGTGGTGAAAGGCGGCCGGCGTTTCGGCTTCGCCGCCCTGGTCGTGGTGGGCGATCAGAAGGGGCGGGTGGGCTTCGGCTCCGGCAAGGCCCGCGAGGTGCCTGAGGCGATCCGCAAGGCGACCGACCAGGCGAAGCGGACGATGATCCGCGTGCCGCTGCGCGAGGGCCGGACCCTGCACCACGACGTCGAGGGCCGTCACGGCGCCGGCAAGGTGGTGCTGCGTGCCGCGCCGGCCGGTACCGGCATCATTGCCGGCGGGCCGATGCGCGCGGTGTTCGAGACGCTCGGTGTCGGCGACGTGGTCGCCAAGTCGATCGGTTCGTCCAACCCCTACAACATGATCAAGGCCACCTTCGACGGGCTGAGCAACCTTGTTGCCCCGCGGGCCGTGGCCCAGCGCCGCGGCAAGAAGGTCAGCGAGATCTTCGGCCGCCGGCCGGAGGGCGAGGGCCGTGCCGAGGGCGGTGACGACGAGGGCGACGCCGCGCAGGCCGGCGGCGCCTGATCCGGCCGGATCGGGCGGGCGTCCGACGCGGGGGCCGCCCGGTGGGCCGGCTTCCTGGGCGCCGGACGCAGCCGCGTCTTCCGGCAAGATAGGGACGAGTGAGAGATGGCTCAGGCGAGCGGCAAGACGATCAAGGTGAAGCAGATCCGCAGCGGCGTGAAGCGGCCGAAGGACCAGCAGGAGACCCTGCGCGGTCTCGGTCTTGCGAAGATCAACCGCGTGCGCGAACTGGAAGACACGCCTGCGGTGCGCGGGATGATCAACAAGGTCCAGCATCTGGTCCAGGTCCTGGACCAGGACTGAAGCGTTTTTGGCGCGGGCCAGGTCGCCCCGGCGGCAGCCCCGGCCATGAGGGAGTAGCACAATGCGGCTCAATGAGATTGCCGATCGCGACGGCGCGACGAAGGCGCGGAAGCGGGTCGGGCGCGGCATCGGGTCGGGCACGGGCAAGACCGCCGGCCGCGGCGTGAAGGGACAGACCTCGCGCACCGGCGTGGCGCTGAAGGCGTTCGAAGGCGGTCAGACGCCGATCTATCGCCGTCTGCCGAAGCGCGGCTTCAAGCCGCCGTTCGGCAAGACCTATGCACCGGTCAACCTGGGGCGGCTGCAGCAGGCGATCGACGCCGGCAAGATCGACGCCGGCAAGCCGATCACGCCGGCGATCCTGCTGGACAGCGGCGTGGTGGGCCGTCGCGGCGACGGCATCCGCCTGCTCGCCCGCGGCGAGCTGACCGCGAAGATCGAGATCACC
>NZ_JBHRTR010000024.1:0-67588 GCF_042646425.1 Marinibaculum pumilum | reverse complement strand
GCCGCCGCCGCGGCGGCGGCAAGATGAAGCCGAAGGCCGAGGCCGGCGCAGCAGCCTGATCACAGGCTCGTTCGTCGGGGGCGGCGCGCAGGCACTTGCGGTCTGCCGCACCGCCGCCCAATATCGCCACCCGTCCGCCGCAGCGGCTTCCGCCGGGCATCGCCCGGCGCCGATCGCCGGGCCGCGGCGACCTGGACCGCGCCTGTTGACCGGCGCGCGCCCGGACCGGGAACCAGGCAGGCCGACAGGCCCGGCGCCGCCGACCCGGGGTGCATGATCCCCTGATCGCGGCGGGACCGGCAGGCCGGGTTTCCGCACGGTCCGCTGACGCGCCCCGGGCCATTGCCGGGCGGCCCGCACCGACAGACGAGGAGCACCCGCAATGGCGTCAGCCGCGGAGCAATTGGCGGCCAACCTGAACTTCGGCGCGATCGCCAAGGCCACCGACCTTAAGAAGCGCATCTGGTTCACTCTGGGGGCGCTGATCGTCTATCGCCTGGGCACCTACGTGCCGCTGCCGGGAATCGAGCCCGGCGTCATCCAGGACATCTTCAACCAGCAGCAGGGCGGCGTCCTGGACATGTTCAACATGTTCTCGGGCGGCGCGCTCGGCCGGATGACGATCTTCGCGCTGAACATCATGCCGTACATCTCGGCATCGATCATCATCCAGCTGCTGACCACCGTCTCGCCCCACCTGGAGCAGCTGAAGAAGGAAGGCGAGAGCGGCCGCAAGAAGATCAACCAGTACACCCGCTACGGCACGGTGCTGCTGGCGATGGTGCAGTCCTATGGCATCGCCGTCGGACTGGAGGCACTGGCGGCCGGCTCCGCTGTGCTGGAGCCCGGGCTGTTCTTCCGCGCGACCACGGTCATCACCCTGACCGGCGGCACCATCTTCCTGATGTGGCTGGGCGAGCAGATCACGCAGCGCGGCGTCGGCAACGGCATCTCGCTGATCATCTTCGCCGGCATCGTCGCGGAACTGCCCTCGGCGCTGGCGACCCTGCTGGAGCTGGGCCGGTCCGGCTCGCTCTCCACCGCCTTCGTGATCCTGGTGCTGATCGGCATGATCGCCGTCATCACCTTCATCGTCTTCATGGAGCGTGCGCAGCGGCGGATCCTGGTGCAGTACCCGAAGCGCCAGATGGGCAACAAGATGTTCGGCGGCGAAAGCTCGCACCTGCCGTTGAAGCTGAACACGGCCGGCGTGATCCCGCCGATTTTCGCCTCCAGCCTGCTGCTGATGCCGTCGGCGGTGGCGCAGTTCTCGACCGGCGCCACCAACCTGCCGGACTGGGCGACCTTCGTCGTCGGGCAGCTGGCACACGGTCAGCCGATCTTCATGATCCTGTACGGGGCGATGATCATCTTCTTCGCCTTCTTCTACACGGCGATCGTGTTCAACCCGCAGGACACGGCCGACAACCTGAAGAAGTATGGCGGATTCATTCCCGGCATCCGGCCGGGCCAGCGGACGGCGGAATATCTGGACTATGTCCTGACCCGCCTGACCATGGTCGGCGCGCTCTACCTCGCCGCGATCTGCCTGCTGCCCGAGTTCATCATGGGCCGCTTCGGGATGACCTTCTTCTTCCTCGGCGGCACCTCGCTGTTGATCATGGTCACGGTGACGATGGACACCGTGTCGCAGATCCAGTCGCACCTGCTGGCCCACCAGTACGAAGGGCTGATCAAGAAAGCGAAGCTGAGGGGAGCACGCCGATGAGGCTGATACTGCTGGGACCGCCCGGCGCCGGGAAGGGGACCCAGGCGCAGCGGCTGGTCGAGCGCCACGGCATTCCGCAGCTGTCCACAGGGGACATGCTGCGGGCCGCCGTGAAGGAGGGGACGGAGCTGGGCCGCAGGGCCGCTGCGATCATGGAGCGCGGCGACCTGGTGCCGGACGAGGTGGTGGTCGGCATCATCGACGAGCGGCTGGACCATGACGATTGCGCGAAGGGGTTCATCCTGGACGGCTTTCCCCGCACGCTGGGCCAGGCCGAAGCGCTGGACAGCATGCTGGCGGCGAAGGGCCAGTCGCTCGACCATGTGATCGAGATGAAGGTGAACGACCAGGCGCTGGTGGAGCGAATCACCGGTCGCTTCACCTGCGCCAAGTGCGGCGCCGGCTATCACGACCGCTTCAAGACGCCGAAGGTCGAGGGGGTCTGCGACGTCTGCGGCAGCACCGAATTCACGCGGCGGAAGGACGACACGGCCGAGACCGTGACGTCCCGCCTGAAGGCCTATCACGAGCAGACGGCGCCGCTCCTGCCCTACTACGGGGCGAAGGGCGTGCTCGGCAAGGTCGACGGGATGGCCGATTTCGACGAGGTGACCCGCCAGCTGGAGGCAATCGTCGCGGCCTGAGCGGGCAGGGGGACCGCAGCCGGCAAAGCCGGGTGCGGCATTGCGGTCACGCGACAAGAATTTGTGCATATCCATTGTTGACTGAGGGGCGACAACCCATATAATCCCGCGGCTCAGGCCGTCCGGGTCATGGGCTCACCGGACTCCAGCCACTCAGATCGACTGCACAAATCGTGATGCTCGGCGATGCACGGCATCTGCGGCGGTGATCTGCACATGCGGATCGGTCCTGCCCGGACAGCTCAACGGCGGGCAGTTCGACGGCGGGCAATTCGAAGGCGGGCAGCGTCCGAGGGGCGGTGTCTGCCCGTCTGCGGGGCCGCTTCGGCCCGTCGCAGGCGACGGCCAAGGCGGAAGCCGGGCTAAGCGGTGATGGCAGCGCCATGGCCCCGGACCAGTGTCCGATCGGCCCGGCGGTGGAAAGTCTGAGTAATGGCGCGCGAGGCCCGGATAGCGGGCCGGTCGGCGCAACGCGAAAGCAGGAGACAGCGCGTGGCACGTATCGCTGGCGTGAATATCCCGTCCAACAAGCGGGTGGAGATCGCTTTGACCTACATCTACGGCATCGGCCGGATGAAGGCGAAGGAGATCTGCAGCAAGGTCGGCGTGCCGGCGGAGCGGCGGGTCAATGAGCTGACCGAGGCCGAGATCATCGGCGTCCGTGAGGTCATCGAGCGCGACTACCGGGTCGAAGGCGACCTGCGGCGCGAAGAGGCGATGAACATCAAGCGGCTGATGGACCTGGGCTGCTATCGCGGCCTGCGCCACCGGCGCGGCCTGCCGGTGCGCGGTCAGCGCACGCACACCAATGCGCGGACCCGGAAGGGTCCCGCGAAGCCGATCGCCGGCAAGAAGAAATAGCGGCCGGACGACGGCAGCAAGCAGCGGCGTTCCTGCGGCGCCGGCCCGGCGGGGGAGGCCCGGCGGACCGGTCGCACGCAGGCCGCCTTTTATGGTTTCTGGGTACGGCATGGCCGGTCGCCGTCAGGCGGCGCGATCATGCCGATGCAGGCGGCGGACCGAGGGTGTCCGGGAGCGCCTTCAGCATTTGGATTAGGCATGGCACGAGAAAAGACCACCCGCATCCGCAGGCGCGAGCGCAAGAACATCACCAATGCGGTCGCGCATGTGAATGCCACCTTCAACAACACCATGATCACGATCACCGATGCCCAGGGCAATACGGTGGCCTGGTCGTCGGCCGGCGCACAGGGCTTCAAGGGATCGCGGAAATCGACCCCCTATGCCGCACAGGTCGCCGCCGACAATGCCGGCCGCAAGGCGGCCGAACACGGTGTGAAGACCCTGGAGGTCGAGGTGCGGGGCCCCGGCTCCGGGCGGGAATCGGCGCTGCGTGCGCTGCAGGCCGTCGGCTTCAGCATCACCACGATCCGCGACGTCACGCCGATCCCGCACAACGGCTGCCGGCCGCGGAAGCGGCGGCGCGTCTGAGCCCTGGCGGCGCCGTCGCGACGGCGCCGCGACCGCCGGCCCGGCGTGGCCGCTCCCGAGGGGGCCTGCCGCGCCGCGCCATGGGCGCTATGCCGGACCGGACGGCGCGCCCGAGACAGATACCAGAGCCGGGACCGGCGGAACGTGGCAGCCCGTCCGGATCGGCCGCACCCTTGCGGCGGCTCTGCGATGCGGACGGTGCCGGACGCCGGCCGCCGATGCCAGCGATGAGGTGAGCACGTGATTCAGCGAAACTGGACGGAGCTGATAAAGCCCAACAAGCTGCAGGTGGAAAGCGCCGGCGAGCAGGGCCGGGTGGCCACGCTGGTCGCCGAGCCGCTGGAGCGGGGCTTCGGCCTGACCCTGGGCAATGCCCTGCGCCGGGTGCTTCTCTCCTCCCTGCAGGGTGCGGCCGTCACCGCGATCAAGATCGACGGTGTGCTGCACGAATTCTCGTCGATTCCCGGGGTGCAGGAAGATGTCACCGACATCGTTCTGAACGTGAAGAGCCTGGCCCTGCGCATGCATGGCGAGGGGCCGAAGCGGATGACCCTGACGGCGACGGGGCCCTGCGAGGTCACCGCCGGCATGATCGAGACCGGCCACGACATCGAGATCATGGACCCGGACCTGGTGCTCTGCACCCTGGATTCCGAGGCCGCGATCCGCATGGAGCTGACGGTCGAGGCCGGCAAGGGCTATGTCTCCGCCGCGTCGAACCGGCCGGAAGATGCGCCGATCGGCCTGATCCCGGTGGACGCGCTGTACAGCCCGGTGCGGAAGGTCTCCTACAAGGTGGAGAACACCCGCGAAGGCCAGGTCCTGGACTATGACCGCCTGTCGATGCGGGTGGAGACCAACGGCACGGTGAACCCGGACGACGCGGTCGCCATCGCCGCCAGGATCCTGCAGGACCAGCTGCAGCTGTTCATCAACTTCGAGGAGCCGACCAAGCGCACCGAGGAGGCTATGCCCTCGGAGCCGGAGTTCAATCCGAACCTCCTGCGCCGGGTCGACGAGCTGGAGCTGTCGGTCCGGTCGGCGAACTGCCTGAAGAACGACAACATCGTCTATATCGGCGATCTGATCCAGAAGACCGAGAGCGAGATGCTGCGGACGCCGAACTTCGGCCGCAAGTCGCTCAATGAAATCAAGGAAGTCCTCGCGCAGATGGGGCTGCATCTCGGCATGCACGTGCCGAACTGGCCGCCAGACAATGTCGAGGAAATGGCGAAGAAGCTTCAGGAGAACTACTGAGGCAGTACTGTCATCCGGCCCGGCGGCGATCGTGACGATCGCGCCGCCGGCCGGCGAAGGAGTTACCCATGCGGCATCGTAACGCCCATCGCAAGCTGGGCCGACGCTCCCAGCACCGTCTGTCCATGTTCGGCAACATGGCGTCCTCGCTGATCAAGCACGAGCAGATCCGGACCACCGTGCCGAAGGCCAAGGAACTGAAGCCGATCGTCGACCGGCTGATCAGCCTGGGCAAGCGGGGCGACCTGCATGCCCGCCGTCAGGCGCTGGCCAAGCTGCCGGAGAAGGCGGCCGTGGACAAGCTGTTCGACACCCTGGCGGAGCGCTACGCCGACCGCACAGGCGGCTATTGCCGGATCGTCAAGGCCGGCTTCCGCAAGGGCGACATGGCGCCGATGGCGGTGCTGGAACTGGTCGATCGCGACCCGACGGCCAAGGGGCTGGATTCCGGCCCGGTCGACGAGGACGAGGACGAAGCCCAGGCTGCCTGACGCAGCCTGCGTGATCCTGACGGGCCCGATGGGGCCGGCCGAGTCGGCCGGGCCTTCCGGGCCGCCGTCCAGGCATCGCCGCGCCGCCCGGCGCGGCGCCGAACGGACCCGGCGCGCCCCGTTGCAGCGGGAGCGCGCCGGTTCTATGTCAGGGGCATGAGCAGCCTGACACAGCATCCCGCCAGCCTCCGGCAGGTCGTCCGCCACCTGCTTCCGGCCATGCTTCTGGCCGCCGCCCTGCAGGCCGTTCCCCTGGCCGCGTCGGTCGCCGCCGAACGCCAGCTGCCGCAGTCGCAAGGCCAGGTCCTGCTGTCCTTCGCGCCGGTCGTGAAGAGCGCCTCGCCGGCGGTGGTGAACATCTATGCCAGCCGTCGCGTGGTGCGCCGCGCGCCGTCGGCCCTGTTCAACGATCCCTTCTTCAAGCGTTTCTTCGGCCCCGACCTCGGCCGCGCCTTCGGCGGCCAGACCCAGGAGCGGGTGGAGAATTCCCTCGGCTCCGGCGTGATCGTCGATCCGGACGGCGTCATCGTCACCAACCGCCATGTGGTCGAGGGCGGCGACGACATCACAGTGGCATTGCCCGACCGGCGGGAGTTCGAGGCCCGGGTCCTGCTGTCGGATCCGCATTCCGACCTGGCCATCCTGCAGATCGACACCGGGGACGAGGCCCTGCCGCACCTGGAACTCGCGGAGATGGCGGAGCTGGAGGTCGGTGACCTGGTGCTTGCCATCGGCAATCCCTTCGGGCTGCGCCAGTCGGTCACCTCCGGCATCGTCTCCGCCGTCGGCCGCACCGGGGTCTCGCGCCTGGACACTCATTCCTTCATCCAGACCGACGCGGCCATCAACCCCGGCAATTCCGGCGGCGCCCTGGTGACCCTGGACGGCCGGCTGGCCGGCGTGAACACCCTGATCTTCTCGGAAGGTGGCGGCTCGGACGGCATCGGCTTCGCGATCCCGGCCGACCTGGTGCGCGCCGTGGTCGCCGATGCGCTGGCCGGCGACGGGCTGCGCCGGCCCTGGCTCGGCGCGGCCGGCCAGGCGGTCACCTCCGACATCGCCCGGTCGCTGGACATGGGCCGGCCGCACGGCGTGCTGGTCAGCAATGTCCACCCGCGCGGCGCCGCCGCGGATTCCGGCCTGCAGCGCGGCGACATCATCACCGCGATCGACGGGCGGACGGTGGACGACCCGCAGGCGCTGAAGTTCCAGATCGCCACCCGCCGGCCCGGCGACGAGGTCGACATCGAGGTGCGGCGCGACGGCACCCCGACCCGGATCCACATCCGCCTGGCCGAGGCGCCGGAGGATCCGCCCAGCGACCGCACCGCCATCGACGGCCGCAACCCGCTGGCCGGTGCGACCGTCGGCAATCTCTCGCCCGCGCTGGCTCTGGAACTCGGCCTCGACCCCTTCGTGGAAGGCGTGGTGGTCCTGGAGATCGCCCGCGACAGCCGCGCCGGCTACTACCGGCTGCAGCGCGGCGACATCCTCGTCTCCCTCAACGAACAGGAACTGGTGCTGGTCGACGACCTGCTGCAGGAACTGGAGGCCGACCGCGGCAGCTGGCACCTGCGGCTGCGCCGCGGCACCCGGATCCTCAATCTCGAGGTGCGCTCTTGAGCCCTTCCTGCCGCTGCCGCAAGGGCGGGGGGCGCGGGCAGCGGGGACCGGTCCGGTGAGCGACCGGGAGCCGCAGAACCTGTTCGCCGCCGCCGGCATGGAGGCGGAAGCGCCGCGGCCCCTGGCCGACCGGCTGCGGCCGGCGAACCTGGACGAGGTGGTCGGGCAGGATCATCTGCTGCGACCCGAGGGCGGGCTGCGGCGCCTGCTGCAGGCGCGGCACCTGCCCTCGCTGATCCTCTGGGGGCCGCCGGGCACGGGCAAGACCACCATCGCGCGCCTGCTGGCGCGGGACTCCGACCTGGAGTTCACCGCCCTGTCGGCGGTCTTCTCCGGCGTGGCCGACCTGCGCAAGGCCTTCGACGAGGCACGGGCCCGCCGCCGCGAGGGTCGCGGCACCCTGCTGTTCGTGGATGAGATCCACCGTTTCAACCGGTCGCAGCAGGACGGCTTCCTGCCCTATGTGGAGGACGGTACGGTGACCCTGGTGGGGGCCACCACCGAGAATCCCTCTTTCGAGATCAATGCCGCACTGCTGTCGCGCGCCCAGGTGCTGGTCCTGCACCGGCTGGACGATGCGGCACTGGAGGCCCTGTTGCAGCGGGCGGAGGCGGCGCTGGGCACGGACCTGCCGCTGCAGGCGGAGGCCCGTACGGCGCTGCGCGCGCTGGCCGACGGCGACGGGCGCTATCTCCTGAACATGGCCGAGCAGATCGATGCCCTGGCACCGGAGGCGCCGCTGGACACGGCCGGGATGGCGGACCTGCTGCAGCGCCGTGCGCCGCTCTACGACAAGGCGCAGGACGGCCACTACAACCTGATCAGCGCGCTGCACAAGGCGCTGCGCGCCTCCGACGTCGATGCCGGCCTGTACTGGCTCTCCCGCATGCTGGATGCGGGCGAGGAGCCGCTCTACATCGTCCGGCGCCTGGTGCGCTTCGCCTCGGAGGATATCGGCCTGGCCGACCCCAACGCCCTGCAGCAGGCCCTGGCAGCGAAATCCGCCTACGACTTCCTGGGCTCGCCAGAGGGCGAGCTGGCGATCGCCCAGGCCACGATCTACCTGGCGGTCGCGCCGAAATCGAATGCCGCCTACAAGGCCTTCGGCGCCGCGCACCGGGCGGCGCGCGACACCGGCTCCCTGATGCCGCCGCTGCACAGCCTCAACGCGCCGACACGGCTGATGAAGGATCTGGGCTATTCGGCCGGCTACGCCTATGACCATGACAGCCCGGAGGCCTTCTCCGGCCAGGACCATTTCCCGGAGGGCATGCGGCGGCAGCGCTTCTACCGGCCCAGCGACCGGGGCGTGGAGGCGCGTATCAGCGAGCGGCTGGCGAACTGGGAAAGGCTGCGACGCGAGCAGCGGGGGCGCGATTCCGGTTGATTGCGGCGGGCGCGCGACGCACTGTGCGCGCCGCCGCGGATCGGACATGGGGCAGGGCAGGATCGAACATGGCCGCACATTCCCTGATGGTGCCCGTCGCCATCGCCATCGGTGGCGCCTGCGGGGCGCTGGCGCGGCACTATTTCGGGGCCGCGGTGATGCGGGCGCAGGCGCATCTGATCGGCGGGCATTTCCCGACCGGCATCCTGCTGGCGAACATCCTCGGCTCCGTCGCGATGGGCCTGCTGGTCGGTGGCCTTGCTTCCCGGCTGGAACTGGGGCTGGTGGGGCGTTCCGCCCTGCAGGTCGGGTTCCTGGGCGCCTTCACCACATTCTCCACCTTCTCGCTCGACACGATGCTGCTTTGGGAACGCGGCACGCATCTGCTTGCCATCGTCTATGTCGTCGCCTCCGTTTCCCTGGCCGTGGCCGGGCTGGTCGGCGGCATGCGGCTGGGCCATTGGCTGGTGGCCGGCTGAGCCGGCAGGGCCGCGGGGCGGGGCCGAGGAAGAGGGAGCCGATCGGGCGATGACCCAGGTGGAGACCCGACAGGTCGCAGAGGACGAAGCGGAACTGCGCCTGGACCGCTGGTTCAGGCGGCACTTCCCCGAGCTGCCGCATGGCCGGCTGGAACGGCTGCTGCGCACCGGCCAGGTGCGGGTGGATGGTGCCCGCGCCAAGGCGGGAACCCGCCTGCAGCCGGGCCAGTCGATCCGCGTTCCGCCGCTGCCCGCACCCGACCCTGCGGCCAGGACCGCCGCCGGCGGTGCCAGGGCGGCAGCCGGGCCGGCGCGGCCGGCACAGGCGGCGCCGCGCCCGGCGGACATCGCGATGCTGCGCGATCGCGTCCTGCACATGGACCCGCAGGTAATCGTCCTCGACAAGCCGGCCGGCCTGGCGGTGCAGGGCGGCACGAACCAGCAGCGCCACATCGACGCCATGCTGGACGGCCTGCAGTTTGATGCGAAGGAGCGGCCGCGCCTGGTTCATCGCCTGGACAAGGATACCTCTGGCGTGCTGGTGCTGGCGCGCAGCGCGGCGGTGGCGGCGAAGCTGGCTGCGGCCTTCCGTGGCCGCGACGCCCGGAAGGTCTACTGGGCGGTCACCGCCGGCGTGCCGCAGCAGCCGGAAGGACGGATCGTCATGCCGCTGGTGAAGGCGGGCCGGCCCGGCGGCCAGCGCGTGCAGGTCGACGACGAGGAGGGGCAGGCCGCGGTCACGGACTACCGGGTGCTGGACCGGGCGGCACGCCGCGCCGCGCTGGTGGAGCTGCAGCCGCTGACCGGGCGCACCCATCAGCTGCGGGTCCATTGCGCGCAGATCGGCGCGCCGATCCTCGGCGACGGCAAGTATGGCGGCGCCGCGGCGCATCTGCCGGGCGGTGTGGCACGCCGCCTGCATCTGCATGCGCGCCGGATCACGATGCCGCACCCGGCGGGCGGGGTGCTGGATGTGGCGGCCGAATTGCCCGAACATATGCGGGAGACGATCGCATATCTCGGCTTCGCGGCCGAAGAGACAAGGGACCGGCATTGATCGTGGTGACAAGGATCGCCATGATCGAAGGGCGGGAGGGGCCGAGTAAATCGGACACGACCCTTATTGACCATGCGGGACAGTTGCGTGCTGCCCTTGGCAGATGCGCGCCAATGATCGGGAAGTGAGCCGTGCAGTACTACATTGCCGACACCCATGTGGACGGAAAGGCGGTCAAGCTCATCTACGTGAGCTATGAGGCGATCTCGACCGACGACATGGCCAAGCGCAGCGTCTCCGCGCTGTCCCGCCGGCTGGAAGGCTATACCGTCGTCCTGGTGGCCAATGACCTTTTCAACAAGCCGGAATTCGTGGGGCCGCCCTGGGCGGTCGACTATCTGGAAGACCGCTCGATAGAAGACTTCAACTGGCACCTGACGACCATCGAATAGCCCTCCCGCCGCGGCCGCGCCGATGGCCCGGATCACCGCCCCATCGCCCCTGCGCCTCGTGATCTTCGACATGGACGGCACCCTGGTCGATTCCGCCGGCGTCATCGTGGCGGCGATGCAGGCCGCCTTTGCCGAGACCGGTCGCCCGGCACCGGCGCCGTCGGCCGTGCATGGCGTCATCGGCCTCCACCTGCCGGAGGCGATGGCCCGGCTCTGCGCCGCCATCGGCTGCGATGTTCCGGAAGGTGCGGCCGCCGCCGCGCTGACCGGAGCCTATCGCCACCATTTCCTGCGGCTGGACAGCGACCCTGAACAGGGATCGATGCTGTTCCCGGGCATCCCCGCCGTGCTGGAACGGCTGGAGGCGGACGGCCTGCTGCTGGCGGTGGCCACGGGCAAGGGTCGGCGGGGGATGGAGCGGGTGCTGGACGGGCATGGCCTGCTGCAGCGCTTCGTTGCCACGCGCACGCCGGACGAGAGCCCCGGCAAGCCGCATCCCGGCATGGTGCTCGACCTGCTGGCGCTGACCGGTGCCGATGCCGCCGACACGGTGGTGGTGGGCGATTCCCTGTTCGACATGGACATGGCGCGCAATGCCGGCGTTGCAGCGCTCGGCGTGTCCTGGGGCACAGCGCCGCCGGCGCTGCTGCGTGATGCCGGCGCCATCGCGGTGGCCGGCACGCCGGAGGAGATCCCGCCGCTGGTTGACCGGATCCTGGCCGACCGCAGCCTCGGCCCCGCAGTGAGCGGGGCATAGCGGCCGCAAGGCGATTGAACTGGCCGGCCCGGCCATGGCAAAGCAGCGTCATGACGAAGCGTTTCTACAAGACGGTTACCGTCCATCCCGATGCGGACGGCCATGCCATCCGCCTCGATGACCGGCCGCTGCCGACCACGACGCGGCGCAACCTGGTTCTGCCGACCCCGGACCTGGCGGAGGCGATCGCCGAGGAATGGCGGGCGCAGGGCGACAAGGTGGATCCGCTGAGCATGCCGCTGACCCGGCTGGCGAATACCGGCATCGACCGGGTCGCCGGCGAGCGCGACCGCTATGTCGCAGAGCTCGTCCGCTACACCGACACCGATACCCTGGCGTATTGGGCACCGGATCCGGCCGAACTGGTGGCGCGGCAGAGGGCGGAATGGCAGCCGCTGCTCGACTGGTTCGCCGAGCATGTCGGCCATCCGATGCAGACCACCTCCGGCATCTCGGCGGTCAGCCAGCGACCCGAGGTGGCGGCGGTGCTGAGCGCGCGGCTGGCGGCGCGCAGCGACCTGGCGCTGGGCGCGCTGCAGACCCTGGTGGCGGTCTCCGGTTCGGCTGTCGTGACCCTGGCCCTCGATGCGGGCCGGCTCGATCCGGAAGCCGCGTTCCGCGCGGCCTTCCTGGACGAGCTGTACCAGGCGGAGGTCTGGGGCACGGACCGCGAGGCGGAGCAGCGACGCCGCGCGATCGCCGAGGACATGGCCCAGACCGCGCGCTTCCTGCTGCTGCTCGACGGGCGCTGACCGGCCGGCCTCTGTCCGGCGGGGCGCAGTCCCGGAAGCCGCCGCCCGCCGCGGGCGAATCTGGCCACCGCCGCGGCATCATGCTATCGAACCCATGATCTGGGGGGACGCGCGCAATCGCGGGCATGATCTGCGCCGCTGCGGCGCGTCACGATCCGTCTCCCGTCCCACCCCGCCCGGCCAACACACAAACAAAAGCGGAAGAATGCGCGATATCGTCAAGCTGCTCGAAGAGAAGCGCGCCGAGGCCCGGATGGGCGGCGGCGAGCGCCGCATCACGGCGCAACACGGCAAGGGAAAGCTGACCGCCCGCGAGCGGCTGGAGCTTCTCCTCGACCCCGGCTCCTTCGAGGAGTGGGACATGTTCGTCGAACATACCTGCAGCGATTTCGGCATGGAGGAGCAGAAGGTCCCCGGCGACGGCGTGGTCACCGGCTACGGTTCCATCAACGGGCGCCTGGTCTTCGTCTTCAGCCAGGACTTCACCGTGTTCGGCGGCGCGCTGTCGTCGCAGCATGCGGCAAAGATCTGCAAGGTGATGGACAAGGCGATCCAGGTCGGCGCGCCGGTGATCGGCCTGAACGATTCCGGCGGCGCCCGCATCCAGGAAGGGGTCGACAGCCTGGCCGGCTATGCCGAGGTGTTCCAGCGCAACGTCAATGCCTCCGGTGTGGTGCCGCAGATCTCCGTGATCATGGGTCCCTGCGCCGGCGGCGCCGTCTACAGCCCGGCGATGACAGACTTCATCTTCATGGTGAAGGATTCGTCCTACATGTTCGTTACCGGACCGGACGTGGTGAAGACGGTCACGCAGGAGGTGGTGACCCAGGAGGAGCTCGGCGGCGCCATCACCCACACCACTAAGTCGGCCGTGGCCGATGTCGCGTTCGAGAACGATGTCGAGGCGCTGCACCAGGTGCGCCGCTTCTTCGACTTCCTGCCGCTGTCCAACCGCCACGACGTGCCGCGGCAGGCGACCGCCGATCCGTCGGACCGGCAGGAGATGTCGCTCGACAGCCTGGTGCCGGCGAACCCGAACAAGCCCTACGACATGCTCGAGCTGATCCACAAGGTGGTGGATGACGGCGATTTCTTCGAGCTGCAGCCGGCCTATGCCAAGAACATCATCATCGGCATGGCGCGGATCGACGGCCGCACCGTCGGCATCGTGGCCAACCAGCCCATGGTGCTGGCGGGCTGCCTGGACATCGCCTCCTCCCGCAAGGCGGCGCGCTTCGTCCGGTTCTGCGACTGCTACGACATCCCGATCGTCACCTTCGTCGACGTGCCGGGCTTCCTGCCGGGCACGGCGCAGGAATTCGGCGGCATCATCAAGCATGGCGCGAAGCTCTTGTTCGCCTATGCGGAGGCCACCACGCCGAAGATCACCGTGATCACCCGCAAGGCCTATGGCGGCGCCTACGATGTGATGAGCTCCAAGCATCTGCGCGGCGACCTGAACTATGCCTGGCCGACGGCGGAGATCGCGGTGATGGGCGCCAAGGGCGCGGTGGAGATCATCTACCGCAGCGAGCTGAACGACCCGGAAAAGATCGCCCGGCGCACGGCGGACTACCAGGACAAGTTCGCCAACCCCTTCGTCGCCGGCAATCGCGGCTTCATCGACGACGTGATCATGCCGCACGGCACCCGCTGGCGGATCGCCAAGGGCCTGCGGATGCTCGAGAGCAAGCAGCTCGAGAATCCGTGGAAGAAGCACGACAATATCCCGCTGTAAGGGCCCCTCGCGATGTTCACCAAGATCCTGATTGCCAATCGCGGCGAGATCGCCTGCCGCGTGATGCGCACCTGCCAGCGGATGGGGATCGCCACCGTGGCGGTCTATTCCGACGCCGATGACGGCGCGGTCCACATGCGGATGGCCGACGAGGCGGTGCATATCGGCCCGGCCGCCGCGGCGGAGAGCTACCTGGTCATCGACCGCATCGTGCAGGCCTGCAAGGATACCGGCGCGCAGGCGGTGCATCCCGGCTATGGCTTCCTGTCCGAGAACCAGAAGTTCGCCGCTGCCCTGGAAGAGGCCGGCATCGCCTTCATCGGCCCGGGCCGCAAGGCGATCAGCGCCATGGGCGACAAGATCGAATCCAAGAAGCTTGCCAGCAAGGCCGGCGTGAACACGGTGCCCGGCTATCTCGGCGTCATCGCGGATGCCGACGAGGCGGTGAAGATCGCGGGCGAGATCGGCTATCCGGTGATGATCAAGGCCTCTGCCGGCGGCGGCGGCAAGGGCATGCGCATCGCCCGCTCCGACGACGAGGTGCGCGAAGGCTTCAAGTCGGCGATGAACGAGGCGCGCTCCTCCTTCGGCGACGACCGCGTCTTCATCGAGAAATATGTCGAGGAACCCCGCCATATCGAGATCCAGGTCCTGGGCGACAGCCACGGCAACGTGATCTACCTGGGGGAGCGCGAATGCTCCATCCAGCGCCGCCACCAGAAGGTGGTGGAAGAGGCGCCGAGCCCGTTCCTTGATGCCGCCACCCGCGCCGCGATGGGCGAGCAGGCCGTCGCCCTGTCGAAGGCGGTGGACTACCAGTCCGCCGGCACGGTGGAGTTCATCGTCGACCGCGACCGCAACTTCTACTTCCTGGAGATGAACACCCGCCTGCAGGTGGAGCATCCGGTGACCGAGCTGATCACCGGCATCGACCTGGTGGAGCAGATGATCCGGGTCGCCAATGGCGAGAAGCTGAGCCTGGCGCAGTCCGACGTGAAGCTGAACGGCTGGGCGATCGAGAGCCGCATCTATGCGGAGGATCCCTATCGCGGCTTCCTGCCGTCGATCGGCCGGCTGTCGCGCTGCCGCTTCCCCGACCTGGAAGGCGTGCGCGTCGATACCGGCGTGGAGGAGGGGTCGGAGATCACCATGTTCTACGACCCGATGATCGCCAAGCTCTGCGCCTATGGCGGCGACCGGGCGGAAGCGATCGACGTGATGCGGGCGGCGCTGGACCGCACCTGGATCGAGGGGATCTCCCACAACGTGGATTTCGTGAACGCGGTGGCCAACCATCCGCGCTTCCAGGAAGGCCGGCTGTCCACCAACTTCATCGCCGAGGAATGGCCGGACGGCTTCGAGGGCGCCGCGCTTGGCACCGAGACCCGCCACGCCCTGGCCGCCGTCGCCGCGCATCTGGAGCGGATCGGCCGCGCCTATGCGCGCACCGTCGGCACCGAGGCGCCGCCGGAGCTGCAGGGCCGCGACCGCTTCGTGGTCTGGCTGGACGAGGACCGCTACGAGGTCGAGATCAGCGCCGAGCCGGCGGCCCAGGGCTGGGCGCACCGGGTGTCGGTGGCGGGCGCGCCGCCGGTGATGATTTCCGCCCCCTGGCGGCCCGGGCAGACGATCTTCTCCGGCCAGATGGACGGGCTGGAACTGGCCCTGCTGGTGCGCCGCCACCGCGAGGGCTGGCGCCTGACCCTGCAGGGGGCGGAGGTGAAGGCCTTCGTCCGCACCCCGCGGGCGGCGGAGCTGGCGGAGCTGATGCCGGTGAAGCAGCCGCCGGATCTTTCGAAATTCCTGCTCTGCCCGATGCCGGGCCTGGTGGTCTCCATCGACGTGGGCGAGGGCGACCAGGTGAAGGCCGGCCAGCCACTGGCGGTCGTGGAAGCCATGAAGATGGAGAATGTGCTGCGCGCGGAGCGCGACGGCACCGTCTCCGTCATCAAGGCGAAGCCGGGCGACAGCCTGGCGGTCGACGAGGTCATCCTGGAATTCGAGTGACAGCCCTTCGCGCCAGCAGTCCGGAAGGAGCACCGCGATGCAATCGGTGAAGACCGTCCGCGTGGAGGTCAGCGGTCGCGTCCAGGGCGTCGGCTTCCGCGACTGGGTGCGCAACCTGGCCGTGGACCGCGCGCTCACCGGCTGGGTGCGCAACCGCCGCAGCGGTTCCGTGGAGCTGCTGCTGCACGGCAATGCGGCCCAGGTCGACCTGGTGGTGCAGGAACTGTGGATCGGCCCGCCGGCTTCCGCCGTCAGCAATGTCCGGGTCGAACCCTCGCTGCCCTTCGATGAGGGCGGCGCGGTCGACCTGACCAGCTTCGTGCGTCGGCCGGACGCCTGAGCCGGTCGCCTCGGCAGGCGGCAGCCGTCAGGATGCTTCCCGGCGGGTCTCCGCGCCGGACCGCCGCATGAAGCTGCGGCCGTCGACATACAGGCAGTCCAGCTCCGTCGACGCAAGAAAGGCCATGGCCTGCGCCGGCGTCTCCACGATCGGCTCGCCCGGGCCGTTGAAGGAGGTGTTGATCACGATCGGCACGCCGGTCAGCCGGAAAAAGGCCTGCAGCAATTCATGGAAGGCGCCGCAGGACGCATCCACGGTCTGCAGGCGCGCCGTGCCGTCCACATGGGTGATCGCCGGAACCAGGTCGGGGCGGAGCACTTCGGCCGTCAGCAGCATGTAGGGCGAGGGCAGTGGGGCGCCGGCGAACCAGTTCGCGGCTTCCTCCGCCAGGACAGCCGGCGCGAAGGGCCGCCAGCTTTCCCGGCCCTTGATGGCGTTCACCCGCAACAGGTTCGCGCCGTGACGCGGGTCCGCCAGGATCGAGCGGTGGCCGAGGGCGCGTGGTCCGATCTCGCTGCGCCCCTCGAACCATGCCACCACCTCGTTGCGGGCGAGTCGGTCCGCCGCGTCCGTGGCGGCATCCTCCACCGCGATCTCGACCAGGTCGCCGCGGAAGGTGTCATAGGCCCTGTCGACCTCGGCTGCCTGGCGGCAAGGCCCCAGATAGGGCGTGGTCGCTATGCGGCCGGGCGGCAGGTCGAGGATCTGGTGGCGCAGGAACAGGCCGGCCCCGATCGCGAGGCCGCTGTCGTTGCATCCGGGGTCCACGAACAGCCGGTCGAAGCCGCTCGCATGGGCAATCAGAGTGTTTGCCGGGCAACTGAGCGCGGTACCGCCGGTATGGCAGATCTGCGTCGCTGGCAGACCCGAATTCTCCAGCAGGCGGTGCAGGCAGCGGGCCGACGACAGGAGGGTCTGTTCCAGCAGCTTCTGCGAGCTGGCCGCGATGTCGGCGTTGATCGGAGCGGTGGCGACGGCCGGGCGGGCCAGCGGCCCGACATCGTAGCCCTGCGCATGTGCCTGCCGCTCGCAGTGGGACAACCATTCCTCGTAGCCCTCTGAGCTGTCGAGACCCCGGTCGTAGCGATTGCCGACGAAGTCCGGCCGGAAGAAGGCCGGTTCGCCGTAGGAGGCCAGGCCCATCAGCTTGCCGGAGGCGTCCCACCCGCCGAGCTTCAGGTGCCGGGAGATCAGCAGGTAGATCGACCCGACCGTGTTGTAGTGCGGGAACAGTGGATAGATGCGTCCGCCGCTGCCGTAGAGGAACAGTCCCGACAGATAGTCGGTGGCGCCGGCCCCGTCGTTCGACAGGATTCCCGCTTCCTCGAAGCCGGACTGGTGAAAGCTGGAAGCCGCGTGTGCCAGATGGTGGTGGACGCAGTATCCTGGGATCTCGCGGCCATGCAGGGTGACGGTGACCGGCAGGTCGAACTGGCGCAGCCGGGGTTGCAATGCCGCGAGGTCGATCCGTTGGCGGGCGATCTCTGCCAGGGTCCGGCACCGCTTCCAGTCCTCGGGAAAGATGTAGGTGTCTGGGAGGGGGATGTGGCGCCATGCGGTGGCGTCGTAGTCGCGCCCCTCCGGAAATATCGTGGTGATGAAAGCCTTGCTGCGGGCATCCTGGGCAGCGAGCAGGCTGCGAATGACGGGGTCGATCGACTGTGCGGCCTGTGCCCGTGCGCCATACTGCGCCGCGGTGGCAGGATCGTGCGACTCCGGATGCCCGGGGTGAAGGGTGAAGCGGATGTCGAGAGGGATCTCCGCCGGCAGTATCACTTCGATCCACTGCGATGAGACGATGGCGCAATAGTCGATATCGGCCACCGTCAGGCCGGCATCCTCCAGGGCCCTGTCGATCAGGTCGATCGAAAGGCCCATATGATGCTTCACGCGGGTGCTGCGTTCCCGCATCAGGCAGTTCCTGATCTGCCGCTCGTCCAGTACCGCGACCGCGGCGTCATGGCCGAAATTCAGGGCGAGGATGTTCATGTCGCGACCGGCAGTGCGGCGCAGGTTGCCGGGCGGCCCAGCGCGCCTGCGGTGTCGCGCAACGCGGCATCGACATCGGCCATGGTCGGCGTCAGTCCCAGGTCCCAGAGCGAGGTGACGCCATGTTCGGCGATGCCGCAGGGGACGATGCCGCCGTAATGGTCCAGGTCGCAGTCGACGTTCAGGCTCATGCCGTGGAAGGTCACCCAGTGGCGCACCCGCACGCCGATCGCGGCGATCTTGTCCTCGCGGCCGGCGGGCTGCGCCGGGTCCTGCCGGTGGCGGTCCACCCAGACGCCGACCCGGCCCTGCCGCCGCTCGGCGGTGACGTTGAAGCGGGCGAGGGTGTCGATCACCCATTGCTCCACGGCGCAGACGAAGCCGCGCAGATCGCGGTCGCGCCGCGACAGGTCCAGCATCACATAGGCAACCCGCTGGCCGGGGCCGTGATAGGTGTACTGGCCGCCGCGCCCGGCCTTGTAGACCGGGAACCGGTCCGGATCCCGCAGGTCGGCTTCCCGCGCCGAGGTGCCGGCGGTGTAGAGCGGCGGATGCTGCAGCAGCCAGATCAGCTCCGGCGCGGTGCCGGCACGGATCGCGGCGACCTGCGCCTCCATCGCCGCCACCGCCGCTTCATAGGGCACCGGCGCATAGTCGATCCGCCAGGCCACCCCGGGCAGGGCCGGCGCCGGCGCCGTCAGGCCCGTGTCGGACAGCAGCCTGTCTTCCGGCGGCAAGGGGGCGGGGCTGGACATCGGCTCGTCTCCGGCGGTTCGCGTGGTCATGGCGGCGGTGCTACACTCCGTCAACTTAGTGCGGAGGAGTGCTCCATGGCCAATACGGCTGTCGAAGATGTCGATGTCGAGATCTCCGTGGTGCTCGGCAAGGCGACGATGCCGATCAACCAGCTGCTGAAGATGGGCCGCGGCGCCGTGATCGAGCTGAACGCGAAGCTGGACGACCATGCCTGGATCTTCGCCAACAACAAGCTGATCGCCCGCGGTGAGATCGTCGTCTCGGGCGAGAATGTGGCGATCTCGATCACCGAGACGGTGAACCAGTAGCGGCTCAGGACGCAGGTCGGCGCCGCGCCCGTGGGGCGCCTGGTCGGCCGCCGCATTCCGCCCTTGCGGGGGAACGGCCGATTTGCTATCAGCCCTTTCCTTTCCACGGCAGGTGTCGGACAATCACGCCTGCCGCACGTGCGGTCGTGGCGGAATTGGTAGACGCGCAGCGTTGAGGTCGCTGTCCCGGAAACGGGGTGGAAGTTCGAGTCTTCTCGACCGCACCACACACTCTCTCCCCTGACATTCCTGCCGGAGATCCGGTCCCCTATCGCCCTCTCCGTCACCGCCCGCCTGGTGACCGGATCCGGGCGATCGGTGTCGCTGCATGTCGCCGCGTTGAGGACAGCGGCCGTCGACGCCATCTGCATCCCATCACATCCATTGGCATCGGGATCGTCGACCGGCCCCGATGTCAGGCTACAGGGAAAGGGGCATGACATGGAGCGGACCGAACAGGATGGCGGAGATGGCGCCGCGAGCGAGATTTCCGTCGACCGCACTCCCATCGACCGGATCCCGGTCGGGCAGCTCGACGATGTCGGCGGCGGTGGGTTCGATTTCTCCGGCTTTATCAATTCACTCGGCGAGAAGATGTTCGGCTGATCGACGTCGATGCATCGCGGGCCGAAGGCAGAGGTGCAGGAGGCGGGCCCGCCTTGTCCCCTGACGCTCCCCCAATGCTCGGAGAGCGGGCGGCCGCTTCGCTGCCAGGCGACGACCGCCCCGCGACCTGCCTGCAGAGCCGCCTTGAGCCTCGCCCTCTCCCCATCCCGCCTGCGCTGCCCGCAGGCCCCTGTGCCCGGGGCAGAGCGCCCCATGGCTGGCCTGGAACCTGCCGCAGAGCGCCATTCTCCCCGCTTGTCACGGCCGGTGCCGCCGCGCGATACTGCGTCTTGGCCGAAGCCAATACGGCTTATGGCATGACGCTCGCGTCATATCCAAAAAAACGACGGCAAGCCGTTGATTTTTCATAAGTAGAAGATCGGGAGAGGGTCATGGCGCAGGACCTGGACAGCCGGGCGCTTGCCTATCATCGCGAACCGCGGCCGGGGAAGCTGTCGGTCACGCCGACGAAGCCGCTGGGGACCCAGGCGGACCTGTCGCTGGCCTACAGTCCCGGCGTCGCCGCCGCCTGCCTGGCGATCCAGCAGGACCCGCTGAACGCCGCCCAGTACACGGTCCGCGGCAACCTGGTCGGCGTCATCACCAACGGGACTGCCGTGCTGGGCCTGGGCAATATCGGCCCGCTCGCCTCGAAGCCGGTGATGGAGGGCAAGGGGGTCCTGTTCAAGAAGTTCGCCGGCATCGACGTGTTCGATATCGAGCTGGCGGAAACCGATGCCGACCGGCTGGTCGATGCGATCTGTGCGCTGGAGCCGACGTTCGGGGCGATCAACCTGGAGGATATCAAGGCGCCGGAATGCTTCATCGTGGAGCAGAAGTGCAAGGAGCGGATGAACATCCCGGTCATGCACGACGACCAGCACGGCACGGCGATCTGCGTCGGCGCGGCGGCGATCAACGGCCTGCGGGTGGTGGAAAAGGATATCACCCAGATCCGCCTCGTCTGCACCGGCGCCGGCGCCGCCGCGCTGGCCTGCCTGGACATGCTGGTGGCGCTGGGCCTGCGGCAGGAGAACATCACCGTCGTCGACCTGGCCGGCGTGGTCTATGCCGGCCGCACCGAGCTGATGGACCCGTTCAAGGCGCGCTATGCGCGGGAGACCGACTGGCGGACCCTGGATGACGCGATCGGCGGCGCGGACATGTTCCTGGGCCTGTCGGGCCCCGACATCCTGAAGCCGGAGATGGTGAAGCGGATGGCGGACCGGCCGCTGATCCTGGCGCTCGCCAATCCGCGGCCGGAGATCATGCCCGACCTGGCGAAGGAGGCGCGCCCCGACGCGGTGATCGCCACCGGCCGGTCGGATTTCCCCAACCAGGTCAACAACCTGCTCTGCTTCCCCTTCATCTTCCGCGGCGCGCTGGATGTCGGCGCCACCACGATCAACGAGGAGATGAAGAAGGCGGCGGTGCATGCCATCGCCGAACTGGCGCTGGTAGAGACCTCCGACGAGGTGGCCAGCGCCTACGGCGCGGAAAGGGGCCTGGATTTCGGCCCCGAATACCTGATCCCCAAGCCGTTCGACCCGCGGCTGATCGTCAAGGTCTCCTCGGCGGTGGCGGAGGCGGCGATGGCCAGCGGGGTCGCCAGCCGGCCGATCGAGGACATGGCCGCCTACCGCCGGACCCTGGGCGAATATGTCTACAAGACCGGCTTCCTGATGAAGCCGGTGTTCGAGCGCGCGCGCTCGCGGCCGATGCGCGTGGCCTTTGCCGAGGGCGAGGAATGGCGCGTGCTGCATGCCGTCCAGACCGTGCTGGACGAGGGCCTGGCGCAGCCGATCCTGATCGGCCGCCGGTCGGTGGTGGAAAGCCGCATTGCCAAGCTGCACCTGCGGATGCGGCTGGACGACGAGGTGCAGCTGATCGACCCGGACAATGACTGGCGCTACGACGATTACTGGCGCGACTATCATTCGATCATGGCGCGCAAGGGCACGGACCCCGACATGGCGCGCTATGCGATCCGCACCAACCCGACCCTGATCGGTGCCATGATGGTGCGCCGCGACGATGCCGACACCCTGATCTGCGGCACCTTCGGCCAGCATCACCGGCATCTGCGCCGCCTGGTCGACATCATCGGCCTGCGCCCCAACGTGACGCAGCCCTCCTGCATGCAGGTGCTGGTGATCCCCGGCCGCGGCACGATCTTCATCGCCGACACCAATGTCACGCCGAACCCCACGGCGGAGGAGATCTTCGAACTGACCCTGCTGGCGGCCGACCATGTCAGCTATTTCGGCATCACGCCGAAGATCGCCCTGCTGAGCCACAGCAATTTCGGCTCCAGCGACGATCCCTCCTGCGTGAAGATGCGCCGCGCCACGGCGCTGCTGCACCGCCACGCGCCGCATCTGGAGGTGGATGGCGAGATGAAGGGCGACAGCGCGCTGAGCGAGGCGATCCGCCGCAAGCTGTTCCCGGAAAGCCCGCTGAGCGGCACCGCGAACCTGCTGATCATGCCCAATGTCGATGCCGCCAACATCGCGGTGAACCTGATCCGGCACCTGACGGAGGGGATCACCGTCGGGCCGGTACTGATGGGGCTGCAGAAGTCGGTGCATGCGGTGACGCAGTCGATCACCGCCCGGGGCCTGGTCAACATGACGGCGCTGGCGGCGGTGCGGGCGCAGGACCATTGCGACGGCAAGGTCGGTCCCCTGTTGCCGGCGATACGGGCGGCGGAGTAGGACCGCTTCAGTCAAGCGCGTGAGCGGGAGGAAAGAATGCTAGCCAACCAGATGCCCAGCCTGGATTTCGACCTGGGCGACATGGCGGACCAGATCCGCGACACCGTCTCGCGCTTCGCCTCCGACCGGATCGCGCCGCGGGCGGAGGAGATCGACCGCAGCAACGAATTCCCGCGCGACCTCTGGCCGGAGATGGGCGCGCTCGGCCTGCTCGGCATGACCGTGGAGGAGGAGCTCGGCGGCACCGGCCTGGGCTATCTGGAACATGTCGTGGCGATGGAAGAGGTCAGCCGCGCCTCTGCCTCGGTCGGGTTGAGCTACGGCGCCCATTCCAACCTCTGCGTCAACCAGATCCGCCGCTGCGGCAATGACGACCAGCGCGGCCGCTACCTGCCGAAGCTGATGACCGGCGAACATGTCGGCGCCCTGGCGATGTCGGAACCCGGTGCCGGCTCCGACGTGGTCGGCATGAAGCTGCGGGCGGCGAAGCGGGGCGACCGCTACGTCCTGAACGGCAACAAGATGTGGATCACCAACGGCCCCGATGCCGACGTGCTGGTGGTCTATGCCAAGACCGATCCGGAGGCCGGCCCGCGCGGCATCTCCGCCTTCCTGATCGAGAGGGGCTTCAAGGGCTTCTCCACCGCGCAGAAGCTGGACAAGCTGGGCATGCGCGGCTCCAGCACCTGCGAGCTGGTGTTCGAGGACTGCGAGGTGCCGGAGGAGAACCGCATCGGCGCCGAGGGCGAAGGGGTGCGGATCCTGATGTCGGGTCTGGACTACGAGCGTGCGGTGCTGGCGGCCGGCCCGATCGGCATCATGCAGGCCTGCATGGACGTGGTCCTGCCCTATGTGCACGAGCGCAAGCAGTTCGGCCAGTCGATCGGCGAGTTCCAGCTGGTGCAGGGCAAGATCGCCGACATGTACACGTCGATGAACGCCTGCCGGGCCTATGTCTATGCGGTGGCGAAGGCCTGCGACCGCGCCCAGACCACCCGCCAGGACGCCGCCGGGGCGATCCTCTACGCGGCGGAGAAGGCGACCCAGGTGGCGCTGGACGCGATCCAGCTGCTGGGCGGCAACGGCTATATCAACGAGTACCCGACCGGCCGCCTGCTGCGCGACGCCAAGCTCTACGAGATCGGCGCCGGCACCTCGGAGATCCGCCGCATGCTGATCGGCCGCGAGCTGTTCGGCGCCACGGCCTGAGGCCGCCCGGCCCGACCGGCCACATGCCGGTGTCGGGTTCGAGCTGTCCGCCCGCCGCGAGGAGAGCGATGGTGAGGCCCAGAGTCTTCCCGGTCATGATGAAAGTGCGTCGTTCTCGGGCTTGACCCGAGAACCCATTCCGACAGCCTGCCAGGCGCTTCGAGGCTTGCGGAGTGGATCCCGGGTTAGGCCCGGGACAACGCTCACGAACCGTAGGACCGTTCCTACTCTCCTGGGGCCACCCCGGGGGGCACGCAGCGGTACGGTCCGGGCGTGCCGCTCCTCAAGCCTTGCGGCATCCGATCCATCTGCCGGCGCAGCCGTCAGGCGGCCCGGACGTCGGTCAGGAAGCGCACCACGTCGGCGCGCAGGCTCTCTGAATTGCTGGACAGGTCGCCGGCCGCGGTCTTCACGTTGCCGGCGGCCTCCAGGGTGCGGTCCGCCCCGTCCCTGACGCCGACGATGTTGGAGGAGACCTCCCGGCTGCCGTCGGCGGCCTGCTGGATGTTGCGGCTGATCTCCTCCGTCGCGGCGCGCTGCTCCGTCATTGCGGAGGCGATGGCGGTGGCGATCTCGTTGACCTCGGAGATCACGTTGCGGATCGCCTCGATGGCATCGACGGCGCCCTTGGTGTCGCCCTGGATCGCGCCGACCTGCTGGGAGATCTCCTCCGTCGCCTTCGCGGTCTGGCTGGCCAGCTGCTTCACCTCCGAGGCCACCACGGCGAAGCCCTTGCCGGCATCGCCGGCGCGCGCCGCCTCGATGGTCGCGTTCAGGGCCAGCAGGTTGGTCTGCTCCGCGATCTCCGAGATCAGGGTGACGACATCGCCGATCTTGCGGGCACCGTCAGACAGCCGGCGCACCGTCTCGCTGGTATGCTCGGCGGTCTGTACGGCACGGTTGGTCGCATCGGTCGACTGCGCCATCTGACGGTTGATCTCCTCGATGGAGTGGGACAGCTCCTGCGTTGCCGCGGCCACAGTCTGCACGCTGGCAGCGGCCTCGTCGGAGGCAGCCGACACGGCAGCCGCCTGGTCCTGCGACAGGTTTGCGGTCGACAGCAGGGTCTCCGCCGTCGCCTGCAGTTCGGTCGCCGCCGCCGCGACCACCTCCAGGCTGCTGCGGACCTGTTCGTCGAAGTTGCCGGTCAGTTCCTCCATCCGGCGGGCTCGGGCCTCGCGGGCCTGCAGGGCTTCCGCCTCCTGTGCCGCCAGGCGCTCGCGTTCGATGGCATTCTCCTTGAACACCTCAACCGCGCGGGCCATGGCGCCGATCTCGTCGCCGCGCCCGGTGGCCGGGATCTCGCCCTGCAGCTGGCCGCCGGCCAGTTCGGTCATCACGTCCGTCATCTGCACGACAGGGCGGGCCACAGCGCGGACCAGCAGCATGCCGAACAGGGCGGCGAAGAAGATCGACAGCAGCGCGGCGACGGCCATGGCGATGTCCATGATCTCGAACGCGGTGTCCTGGGTTTCCTTGGCAGCCTCGATCTGCATGGCCTCGGCGGCGCGCACCTCGTCGATGAGCGCGGCGATCTGCAGCAGCAGCATGGCAGGGGCGCCGGAGAACTCGATCGCCCGGGCCTGGGTCACGGTGTCGGGATGGCCCATCAGGCGGACCTGCTGGGCGGCGAACTCGTTGTACCAGCGGTCGGCCAGGGTCGAGATCTCCTGCAGGCGCTGGCGCTGCACCTCGTCGGCGCTGGCCTGGACCGCCTCGGCCAGCAGTGCCGTCAGGGCGCCGCGGTGCTCCTCCAGGTCGTCGATGAAGTCGCGGTCGCCGGTGTTCAGCAGGCCGCGGATCGCGCCTTCCTGGCCGCGCATCAGCAGGACGATGTTGAGGGCCCGTTCCTGCTTGGCGAAGGCCTCGTCCTTGGCCGTCACGGCACTGCCGATCTGCGCCCCGCTCCAGAAGGTGATGCCGCCGGCCGCCAGGGCCACGACCACCATCACCGCGAAGGCGAGAGCGATCTTCGTCCGGATCTTGAGATTGCGGATCCCGCCCTGGCTGCTCATGACCGCCGCTCCAGTTCCGTCAGGTTGATTTCGAAGGTCACGGCGCCCAGCGCCTTGCCATCTGCCGGGTCGACGATGGGAAAGCTCACCTGCTGCTTCTGGATCTTGTAGGTGTCGTCATACTCGACCTCGCCGTAGTGGACGGCGTCCGGACCGATGGCGAAGGTCTTCAGGTACTTGTCCTCGTCGCCCTGCCAATAGTCGCTGGTGATGCTGGACTGGCCGACATTCAGGCCCTTCTCGTCCATCACGAAGATCTCGACGAACAGGCCCAGGGAGCGGGCCTTCATGTCGATCAGGTAGCTCGACAGCGGGCTGCCCATCAGCTGTGCGATCAGCGGCTGCGTGGCGGCCTTGGTCTCGTCCCGCCACTGCTTGTCCAGCGCGTCGATCTCCGCCTGGGCGATGCCGGCATGGCGGCCGTTCTGCGACCGCAGCGAGATCAGCGCGACCTCCTGCTGCACCACTTTCCTCAGGTCGTCGACCAGCGCGGCGGGAATCTCGAGGCTGGCCGCCGGCGGCTGATCCGTGGCGGCCAGGCTCTGGCTCGTGGGAGGGCCGGCCAGGACGCAAGCCAGAGCGGCCATGGCCAGGGCGGTGGCGGGGCGAAGAGGCATCGTTGGGCTCCCGAGCGGATTACTCGGGAAATTGTTGTAAATTCGACGGGTGAACAATCGGTAAATGGCTGGAAGGAAGAGGTGCCAATCTGGAAATAATGTGCGCTCTGACAACTAGCCAGAGATGTAAATATTATCTCCGATAACAAGCATTCCGTTGCTGAAAATAAGTCGCGGTATTGCTTTGGGACATGCAGCCGATGCGCCGGTCAGTCATCCGCCGGTTCGCCATAGGCGATGAAGCGGGCAATGCGCCAGGTGCCGTTCGGCTGCCGCCGGAAGATGTCCAGGCCGACATCGCTGGAATGCTCGCTGGTACCGCTGGCGCGGTCGGTGACGGTCAGGTGCCAGGTCAGGCGGACGGCTGCCATGTCCTGGTCCACCAGGATCTCGTGCAGGTCCAGTTCGTAACGGTAGGCCAGGCGCTCGTCCGCCAGCGCGTCCTTCAGCGCCGGGCAGAGGGTGCCGAACCGCTTCTCCGGCTGGCCGCGATAGTTCGCGCGCAGGTCCGGCGCGAACAGGTCGCAGACCCGGTCGGCCCGGCCGGCATTGAAGTCGGCCGTCCAGTCCTCCAGCCGCTTGCGGATGGCGTCCCGGTCGGCGGCACCGTCCGCCTGCGCCGCGGGGGCAGCCATCGATCCGGCGCCCAATGCCGCCAGCAATGCCGCGCATGCAAGGCCCCGGCGCCAGAGGCGGGCCCTGCAAGCGCCTGCACCCGTGCTGCGGGTCATGCGGCGAAGGCCCGTTCCGCGATCGCCCGCTGGTCGGTGCCGCCGGGCAATGTGCCGTAGGCATGGCCCCAGTCGTCCGCCAGGCGGCTGGCGCAGAAGGCGTCGGCCACCGCCGCCGGAGCATGGTTCACCAGCAGCGCGGCCTGCAGGGTGACCGCCAGCAGCTCGACGAAGCGGCGCCCCTGCGCCTCGATTTCCGCCGGTGCCGCCAGATAGGCCTCGATCCGCGCGATCGCGCCGTCCAGGCGCCGGTCGGCGCCGGCGGCGTCACGCAGCATGGCCAGCAGGGCCTCCAGGGATTCCGGGTTGCGCTGCATCGCCCGCAGCACGTCCAGGCACATCACGTTGCCCGATCCTTCCCAGATCGAGTTCACCGGCATCTCGCGGTAGATGCGGCCCAGGATGCCATCTTCGACATAGCCGTTACCGCCCAGCACCTCCATCGCCTCGGCCGCCAGGATCGGCGCACGCTTGCAGATCCAGTATTTCGCGGCCGGGGTGACGATGCGGCGCAGCGCCTGTTCCAGCGGATCGTCCTCCTGCGCGTCGACGGCGCGCGCCAGGCGCAGCATCAGCGCCGTCGCCGCCTCCACCTCCAGCGCCATGTCGGCCAGCACGTTGGTCATCAGCGGCTGGTCGATCAGGTGCCGCTGGAAGGCCCGGCGATGGCGGGCATGGTGCACCGCCTGCACGACGGCCTGGCGCATCAGGCCGGTGCTGGCCAGCGCCGATTCCTGGCGGCTGTACGACGCCATCTCGATGATCGTGGACACGCCGCGCCCCTCTTCGCCCACCAGCCAGCCGGTGGCGTTGGCGAACTCCACCTCCGACGAGGCGTTGGAGCGGTTGCCGACCTTTTCCTTCAGCCGCTGGATGCGGATCGCGTTGAGGCTGCCGTCGGGCAGGAAGCGCGGCAGCAGGAAGCAGGAGATGCCGGCCGGCGCCTGCGCCAGGATCAGGAAGGCGTCGCACATCGGCGCCGACATGAACCATTTGTGGCCGGTGATGGCATAGGCCGTGCCGGGGCCGCCGCCGTCCAGCGGCACCGCCTGGGTCGCGTTGGTGCGGACGTCGGAGCCGCCCTGCTTCTCCGTCATGCCCATGCCGATCTGCAGCGCCTTCTTTTGCGGCGCCGGCAGGAAGCGCGGGTCGTAGTCGCGGCTCAGGATCTTCGGCAGCCAGGCGCCGCCGAGATCGGGCTGCCGGCGGAGCACCGGCACGCTGGCATAGGTCATGCTGACGGGGCAGAGATGGCCGACCTCCACCTGGGACATCAGGATCATGCCGGCCGCCCGCTTCACCTGCGCGCCCGGGCGCGGCTCCGACCAGGGGGAGGCATGCAGCCCCTGCTTGATGCTGGCGGCCATCACCTTGTGGTAGGCGGGGTGGAAATCAACCCTGTCGAGGCGATGACCGAAGCGGTCGAAGGCCTTCAGCTCCGGCGTGTGGCGGTTCGCCAGATGCCCGGCCTCGATCATCTCCGCACTGCCGACCTTGGCGCCGAAGGCGGTCAGGTCGTCCACCGCCCAACCGGCGCCTTCGCGCGCCACGCCTTCGCGCAGGGCGGTATCGCTGCTGAACAGGTTGATGTCCTCCAGCGGGGGCGGCTGGTTGGTGACCTCATGCGTTGCATAGGGGGTGGCCAGGGACGGCTGGCTGTCACGGGCTTCCGACATCGCTGGGTTCCTCCCGCATCGGGTTCGGCGGCCTGTCGCACCTGCCGCGGGGGCAGGGCGGTCGACGCTGGCCGCGGATGTATTCTTCATGTGAGTGTGGCACAAGATATCGCAACCGCGTGACACCACGGCGAGGTGTCGCGCAGCAGCGTTCGGGCATGCGGAGGAACCGGTATGGAAAAGTCGGACATCGTCATCGTCGGATCGGCACGCACGCCGATGGGCGGCTTCCAGGGCGCCCTGAAGGACAAGAGCGCCACCGAGCTGGGCAGTGCGGCGATCGCCGCGGCGCTGCAGCGGGCCGGGGTCGCCGCCGATCAGGTCGACGAGGTGGTGATGGGCTGCGTCCTGCCCGCGGGCCTGGGCCAGGCGCCGGCGCGGCAGGCGTCCAAGGGCGCCGGCCTGCCCGACGCGGTGCCCTGCGAGACCCTGAACAAGGTCTGCGGCTCCGGCATGAAGGCGACGATGATGGCCGCGGACATGATCCGCGCCGGTTCCGGCAGCCTGATGGTCGCCGGCGGCATGGAAAGCATGACCAACGCCCCCTACCTGCTGCCCAAGGCACGCGGCGGCTTCCGCCTCGGCCATGGCGAGGTGAAGGACCATATGTTCCTGGACGGGCTGGAGGATGCCTACGATCCCGGCCGGCTGATGGGCACCTTCGCCGAAGATACCGCGCGCAGCTACCAGTTCACCCGCGAGGCGCAGGACGCCTATGCCATCGAATCCCTGCGCCGGGCGCGCGCCGCGATCGAGGGCGGCGCCTTCGCCGACGAGGTGGTGCCGGTGACCGTCACCGGCCGCGGCGGCAGCCAGGAGGTGCGCGACGACGAACAGCCGCTGAAGGCGGACCCGGCGAAGATCCCGCAGCTGAAGCCGGCCTTCGCCAAGGACGGCACGGTGACGGCGGCCAATTCCTCCTCGATCTCCGACGGCGGCGCGGCCCTGGTGCTGACCACCCTGGGCGAGGCGGAGGCCCGCGGCCTGACCCCGATCGCCCGCCTGGTCGGCCATGCCGGCCATGCGCAGGAGCCTGCCTGGTTCACCACGGCGCCGGTCGGCGCGCTGCGCAAGCTGTCGGAAAAGACCGGCTGGAAGCTTGGCGATGTCGACCTGTTCGAGATCAACGAGGCCTTCGCCGTCGTCGCGATGGCGGCAATCCGCGATCTGGACCTGTCCGCCGACCGGGTGAACGTGCATGGCGGCGCCTGTGCGCTGGGCCATCCGATCGGCTGTTCCGGCGCGCGGCTGATCGTCACCCTGCTGGCCGCGCTGAAGCGCCATGGCGGCAGCCGCGGCATGGCTTCGCTCTGCATCGGCGGCGGCGAGGCGACGGCGGTTGCCGTGGAGCTGCTGCATTGAGCGGCGGCGGAGGGGGGGGGCGCGAGGCACCGCCGCCGCTGCCCGACGACAACCGCCGGCGGATCACCTCCGGCTCCACCTTCGAGGCGATCGCCGGCTACAGCCGCGCGGTGGTCTGGCCGGATCCGGCCGGCGACTGGGTCTTCGTCTCCGGCACCACCGGCTACGACTATACCCGGATGCGGATCGAGCCGACGGTCGCCAGCCAGACCCACCAGGCGTTCAAGAATATCGGCGCGGCGCTGACCGAGGCCGGCGCCTCGCTGGATGACGTCGTGCGGGTCAACTACTACCTCGCCAGCCGCCACGACTTCCGCGCCGTCGCGCCGATCTTCGGCGAATACCTGTCCCACGCGAAACCGGCCGCGACGGCGGTGATCTGCGACTTCATCGAGCCGGAGATCCTGATCGAGATCGAGGTGACCGCCCGGCGGCCGCCGGCGGAGGAGGGCCGTTCATGAGCCTGCTCAGCGAAGACCAGGGCATGATCCGCGACATGGCCCGCGCCTTCGCCGCCGAACGGCTGGCGCCGGGCGCCGCGGAGCGCGACCGCAGCGGCGAGCCGCCGCGCGACCTGCTGGCGGAGATGGGCGGCCTCGGCCTGATGGGCATGACCGTGCCGGAGCAGTGGGGCGGTGCCGGCACCGACTTCCTGTCCTATGTCCTGGCGCTGGAGGAGGTGGCCGCCGCCGATGGCGCGATCTCCACCATCATGTCGGTGAACAATTCCCCGGTCTGCGCGGCGCTGCTGCAATACGCCCCGGACGGGCTGAAACAGACCTGGCTGCCGCCGTTGGCGCGCGGCGAGGCGATCGGCGCTTTCTGCCTGACCGAGCCGCAGGCGGGATCCGACGCCTCGGCGCTGCGCTGCCGGGCGGAGGCCGACGGCAATGGCTGGCGGATCTCCGGCACCAAGCAGTTCATCACCTCCGGCTCCATCGCCGGCCTGGCGCTGGTCTTCGCGGTCACCGACCCGCAGGCGGGCAAGCGCGGCCTCAGCTGCTTCGCCGTGCCCACCGATGCCGCCGGCTTCCAGGTCGCCCGGGTGGAGAGCAAGCTGGGGCAGCGCTGTTCCGACACCTGCCAGATCGTGCTGGACGGGGTGTCCGTCACCGCCGACCAGATGCTCGGCGCCCCGGGGGACGGCTATCGCATCGCGCTCGCCAACCTGGAGAGCGGCCGCATCGGCATCGCCGCGCAGGCGGTGGGCATGGCCCGCGCCGCGCTCGATGCCGCCCTCGCCTATGCGGAGGAGCGAGAGGCCTTCGGCCAGGCGATCGTGGAGCATCAGGCGGTGGCCTTCCGCCTGGCCGACATGGCGACGGAGGTCGAGGTCGCCCGCCAGATGGTGCACCACGCCGCGCGCCTGAAGGATGCCGGCCAGCCCTGCCTGAAGGAGGCCAGCATGGCGAAGCTGTTCGCCTCGGAGATGGCGGAGCGGGTCTGCTCCGCCGCGATCCAGGTGCATGGCGGCTATGGCTACCTGTCCGACTATCCGGTGGAGCGGATCTACCGCGACGTCCGCGTCTGCCAGATCTACGAAGGCACGTCCGACGTGCAGCGGATCGTCATCGGTCGGGCGCTGCGGGGATAGACGTATGCTCGTCAACGTCGGTGTCCGGCTGGCCGGCGACCCGATTCCGGCACGGTCGCGCCGTCTTCCGCTGTGCGGGAGTCTGGGTAGAGGGCGAGCCCGGCGTTGATGGCCCAGGTCGACGATATCTCAGGTCGGGATTAGGTCGGCGACCTCGCGGTCGGAGGCCCGCTCGCTGGCCGCAAGCCCGGTAGCAACTCCGACACGATCCGCCTCGTTTCGGTTCTGGCTCATCTTGCTTTTCGCATCGATCCGAGCGATCGGCATGCGGACGCCGACGATGCCGCGAAGCTGGGCCTCGATGAACCGGGCCGGAGCATCCGTGACCGCCCATGGCTCGGGCCGATCGGCCTCGTGCAGGCGTGTGAGGCGTGTCACGACATCGATCAGACGATCGGCCTCGTCAAAGAACTCGATGGCGCCATAGGCATGCACAGCAATGTAGTTCCAGGTCGGCACGACCTTGCCGGTCTCCTGCTTCGTGGCGTACCAGCTCGGCGTGACGTAGGCGTCCGGGCCCATGAAGATCGCCATGGCCTCGCTCGCATCCGTCTTCCACTGCGGGTTGGCTCGGGACACATGCCCATAGAGCGTGCCGAATGCGCCCTCGGTCTCGTCCAGGAGCAGCGGCAGCGGCGTTGCCATCAGGCCATCCGTGCCGCAGGTGACCAGGTTCGCGAGGCGGGCGGCGCGCAGCGCCGTTTGGATCGCGTCGCGGTCGTCGATGCGGAACTGGGGCGGTACATACATGGCGGGCCTCCTTGCTGCCCCGCCTAGATCAGGCAAAACTGGTCCGAATGGAACGACCAGTTTCACAGAGATTGGCTGGTCCAGTGGGATCTGCTCAGCAGTCTGGCGGCCGCGCACGTCGCATCGCCGACGATCTGCGTGAGCAGATTACGCACGGCGTCTACTTGCCTGGGGAGGCCCTGCCATCGACGCGCGCCCTAGCGGCCGAGCTTGGGGTGTCGCGCGGTACGGTTACTGCGGCCTACGAGCAGTTGCACGCCGAGGGGTTCCTCGAGGCCTCGCAGGGCGCCCGAACCCGGGTGGCGGGCAGGGTGGACCCGGCACGACCGGCGCCAGCACGGCGCGAGGCTCAGCCGCCGCCTGCCGTCTCTGCCTGGTCCGGTCGGCTTGCCGCGCTGCCGCCGCCACAGCCGCGGGTCGAGGGGGCCGCAATCGACTTCCGCTATGGCGACCTGCACGAAAACGACTTCCCGATCCTCGGCTGGAAGCGCGTGCTGGACGCAGTTGCGCTGAAGCGGCCTGACCGGCTCGGCTATGATGCCCCCGCCGGGCTGTCAGGATTGCGGCGGATTCTGAAGGCCTATCTCTGGCGGTCGCGCGGACTGCGCTGCGATGCCGACCAGATCATCGTCGTGAACGGCTCGCAGCAAGGGATCGACCTCCTGGCCCGGGTGCTCGTCGATGCCGGGGACTCGGTGGTCATCGAGCATCCATGCTATCCGATGGCGAGCAGCGTCTTCGCCGCCTGCGGAGCACGGCTCGTCCCCGTTCCGGTAGATGACGACGGCCTCCGGACGGAAGCACTCGCCGCCATTGATAAGGCGCGGCTCGCATTCGTGACGCCCTCGCATCAGTTTCCACTCGGCGGTGTCCTGTCTGCCGAACGGCGACGCGAGATCATCGCCTGGGCGGAGCGCTCGGGCGCCTGGGTGATCGAGGACGACTACGATGGCGAGTTCCGCTACCACGCGCGCCCCGCGCCACCGCTGCATGTGCTGGCGCCCGATCGCGTGATCTATCTCGGGACCGCCTCGAAGAGCCTGTCGCCCCGCCTGCGCCTCGGCTGGCTGGTGGCGCCGCCGCCGCTCGCCCAATTGCTTGTGCGGGCGAAGGGTCTGCTGGACCGTCACACCTCGGCGCTCGGGCAGGAGGCGCTGGCCGCCTTTATCGAGGGCGGTGCCTATGAGCGCCATATTCGCCGCGTGAGACGACGATATGCCGAGCGACGCGCGGCGTTGACTGCGTCACTCGCCGAAGCCCTCGGGGACCGCATCCGGATTTCCGGGGCGGATGCGGGCCTTCACCTGATCGTCTGGTTCGACGACATCCCCGCCTCTCGCGAGGCGGAGCTGGTCGAAGCGGCGCGGGCCGAGGGAGTCGGCGTCTACGGCGTGGCGCCGCTCTACGGCGGCGGGCTCGGCGCGCCGAAAGTTGTTGCCGGGCTGGTGCTCGGCTATGCCGCGCTCACGCCGGAGGAAATCAGGCGCGGCACGCAACTCCTTGCCAGAGCGATCCGATAGCCTGCGCCTGCCCCAAGAGAGGCTTTCCGACAAGGAAGTTGAGGTCGATACTGCCGGAACAACAAGCAATCACCGGTGAGGCCGAGACTTGGCTGATCCGGGTGCTTGCCGCGCTGGCTGGTCGGTATTGCGCCACGAAAATGCCCGGATTCGAAGGCGGTATTGCGGGCCGCATGTGCGATGGGTGACCTTCGGCGGCCCGTCGCGTCTCTCTGTTGATCCTGGGGTCCGCCGTGGCTGACAGTCTCGACCATCTGATCCTGCTCGGTTCGGCGCTGGTCCTGCTCAGCATCTTTGCCGGGATGATCTCCAGCCGGGTCGGGGCGCCGCTGCTGCTGGTCTTCCTCGCCCTCGGCATGCTGGCCGGCGAGGACGGGCCCGGCGGCATCGCCTTCCAGGACTTCGACCTGGTCTATGGGATCGGTTCGGTCGCCCTTGCGGTTATCCTGTTCGACGGCGGCATGCGCACGAAGCGCGCCACCTTCAAGCTGGCGATGTGGCCGGCGATCACCCTGGCCAGCGCCGGTGTCTTCCTGACCACCGCGATCGTCGCGGCGATCGCCTGGGGTCTGTTCGGCTTCGGGATCCTGCAGTCGGTGCTGATCGGCGCGGTGATCTCCTCCACCGACGCGGCGGCGGTGTTCTTCCTGCTGAACGTCTCCGGCATGGAGCTGCAGAAGCGGGTCAACGCCACCCTGGAGGTGGAGAGCGGCCTGAACGACCCGATGGCGGTGTTCCTGGTCACCACCTGCGTGGCCCTGATGCAGCAGCCTCTGGACGCGGGCTGGCTGACCGTCGGCGCCAGCTTCGCCGCCGACCTGCTGGGCGGTGCCGCGATCGGCATCGCCGGCGGCCAGGCGATCGTCTGGCTGGTCAACCGGCTGGAGATCGCCTCCGGCCTCTACGCCATCCTGGCGGTGGCGGCCGCATTGCTCACCTTCGCCTTCGCGCAGTCGATCGGCGCTTCCGGCTTCCTGGCGATCTACCTGGCCGGCATGATCGTCGGCAACCGGCGCCACCGCGGGCGGCAGCTGGTCAGCCGCTTCATGGACGGCATGGCCTGGCTGATGCAGATCACCATGTTCCTGCTGCTGGGGCTGCTGGTGACGCCGACCCGGTTGCTGGACGAACTGGGGATCGCCGTGGCGATCGCGGCCGCCCTGATGTTCCTCGCCCGGCCGCTGGCGGTGGGCGTCTGCCTGCTGCCGTTCCGCTTCAGCGCCAAGGAGATCGCCTTCATCTCCTGGGTGGGCCTGCGCGGCGCGGTGCCGATCTTCCTGGCCACCGTCCCGGTCCTGGCCGGCCTGCCGGGGGCGGAGAGCTATTTCACCCTGGCCTTCGTCGTCGTTCTGCTCTCGCTTCTGGTGCAGGGCTGGACCATCACGCCGGTGGGCCGTGCCCTGGACCTGGAACTGCCGCCGCGGGAGGACCCGGTCGACCGCCAGGACCTGGAGATCGCGCAGGGCATCGACCGCGACATTGCGGGCTACCGTGTCGGTCGCGACGCCATCGCCACCGGCTATCCCTATCGCCAGGTGCCGCTGCCGCCGCGCACCCGGGTGATCGGGGTGATCCGCCAGGGGGTGGTGATCGACCGTTCCGCCCTGATGCGGCTGCAGGAGGGCGACACCGTCCTGGCACTCGCCGCGCCGGAGAATCTCTACCTCCTGGACCGGCTGTTCGCCGGGCGGCGGACGCGGGGCAGCGCCGGCGTGTTCGGCGAGTTCAGCTTCGATGCCGCGGTGAATGTCGACGAGATCGCCGCGCTCTATGGCCTGACCGTGCCGCCGCGCTATCGGGGCTCGACCCTGGGCCGCTATGTCGAGCGCCGCGGCCGGCGGCATATCGTGGTCGGCGACCGGGTGGCGCTCGACCGGGTCGAACTGGTGGTGGAGGAGATGGCCGACAGCCGCATCGTGCGGGTCGGCCTGGAACTCGACCCCCGGACCGCGCCGCTGATGCGCTACGAGGTGCTGCGGCGGCTGGTCGGCTTCCTGCGGCGCCCGGCGATCGCGCCCGCCGCGCGACCCGCCCCGGGACAGGGCGTGGCGGCCCCGCCACCGGCGGGGCTGGAGCCGCCGCGACCGTCATCGCGGGAAGCGGAGGGCGGCGGCGCAGGGGGCGCCGGCTCCCGCGACGGACAGGAAGAGGGCAGCTGACGGAAACCCGTGGCGCCGCTCCGGGCCGCCCTTTTCAACGGCGATCCGCCGGCGCAAAGTCCGCGCCGACCCGATGCCATCGCAAGAAACGGAGGAACCCATGGCCGAGCCGATCCTGTTCATCAGCGAGTTCTCCTCGCCCTATGCCTATATCGCCGCCCAGATGGTGGATGAGGTGGCGAAGAAGCATGGCCGGTCGGTGGACTGGCTGCCGATCTCGCTCGGCCATCTGTGGAAGGCGATCGGCCATAACAGCCAGGGCGTCGCGCCGCGGAAGATGCAGTATTCGATGAAGGACTGGACCCGCTGCGCCCGGCAGATGGGTCTGCCGATCGTGACCAAGCCCGACAGCTTTCCGGCCAATCCGAAGGTGCCGCTGCGGGTCTTCTACCACCTGAAGGCCAGCGACCCGGCGAAGGCCGAGGCCTTCGCCAGGGCTGTGTTCGACCGCTTCTGGGGCAAGGGGCAGCCGATCTCCGATGCGGCCGATCTGGAAGGGATCGCGAAGGAGCTGGGCATCGACCCGGCCGACCTGGTCGTCGCGGAGAACGACGAGGCGGCGAAGAAGGCGGTCGCCGATGCGGTGGCGAAGGCGGAGGAACTTGGCGCCTTCGGCACGCCGACCTTCTTCGTCGACGGCGAGATGTACTGGGGCCATGACCGCCTCGACGCGCTGGACAGGGATCTGGCCGCCAAGAGTTGAAGGTGCGGGGGCGGAGCGGCGTGCGGCGGCCCGGCCTGCCGGGCCGCCGCTGGGGCCGTCAGAACAGGGTGTAGCCGCCGTCGATCACGAAATGGTCGCCGGTGTGATAGTCGGCGGCGTCGGACATCAGGTAGACGCCGATGCCGCCGAAATCCGACCGCTTGCCCCAGCGCCGCGCCGGGATCCGCGGCATCACGTTGTCGACGAACTTGTCGTAGCTGGTCAGTCGCTCCGTCATGTCGGTCTCGATCCAGCCGGGCAGGATGGAGTTGGCGCGGATCCGATAGCGCGCCAGCTCCACCGCGATGGCGCGGGTCATCGACAGCAGGCCGCCCTTGGTCGCGGCATAATGTTCGCTGCGGGCGGCGCCCTCGATCGCGGCGGTGGAGGCCATGGAAATCAGCGAGCCACCCTGGCCGGCCTCCACCATGTGCCGCGATGCCGCGCGCAGCGTGTAGAAGGCCCCGTCGAGGTTTATCGACAGCATCCGCCGCCATTCCTCGGTGGTCATCTCCATGAAGGACTTGGCGCCGCCGGAGATGCCGGCATTGGCGATGCAGCCGTAGATCGGGCCGACTTGCCTGACCGCCTCGGCCATGCGTGCGTCCACGGCCGCCTCGTCCGACACATCGCAGACCTGGGTCAGGATCGGGCCCTTGCCCTGCAGCGCCTTCAGCGCGGACTCGGCTTTGGCATTGTTGTCGGGATTGCTGCCCCAGATCACCACCCCGGCACCGGACTGCACCAGCGCCTCGGCCATGCCCAGGCCGATACCGCGATTGCCGCCGGTGACCAGGACCGTGCGTCCCGTCAGGTCGAAGGGCGTGTAAGCCATGTCGGTTCTACCTCCTGTTGCTTTTCGCGCGGGAGTGTAGAGACAATTCCGACGGGCCTGAATCCCTGTTTGCCGGTGCCGGCGGCCGGACCGTCAGGTATCGGCGGGCAGGTAGCCGCTGGCCTGGATCGACAGGTCGGTGGTGCCGGTGCGCACCGCCTGGGAGATCCAGAGCGGTTCCTTACGATGCGCCGGGCGGTCCGCCCAGTAGCGGCCGGTCGTCTCCGGCCAGCGGGCGCGGTCGTTGATCTCCGCCTCGCCGAAGGCCGGCGCTGCCGCGAAGGCTTCCGCGTCGGCGGCGACCATGATGGTGCCGGCATCGACCACCGCGAAGCTGGACTGCGGTACCGGGACGAAGCGGCCGGTGCGGCCATAGGCGATCCCCCGGTCGACGATCAGGTAGGCCTGACCGGCCTCGCCCGGTTCGTAGGCGTTGATGACGTAGCCGAAGGCGCTGTCGTCCATGCCGACGACCCGGTCGTTCATCAGCACCAGCGCGTCGATGCTGCCCTCCGGCGCGGCCTCGCCCCCCGCCATGCCGTCGGCGGCGGTGATCGCGCCCAGCGCCAGGCCCACGGCCAGGATTGCGCCGCCGGCTGCGGTTCCGATCTGCTTGCGGTTCATGTCGAGCCTCCGTCCCTCCGTCCCCGGGCCGCGATCCGATGCGTCGCGGCCGCTGTCTGAAGAAGCATCGGGGAAGGCTTTGGTTCCCGCGCGGCATGTCCGCGCGGGCGGCGAAGCGACCCTGAAACGACGACGCCCCCGGGCGGAGCCCGGGGGCGTCAAACCATGGCAGCCGGAACGGGCTGCCATGCGGTGTGCCGGCGCGTCAGTTCGACGGCGTCGCACCCGGCGTCCGGTAGCCCGGCGCCTGCGTGGACAGGTCGTTCGGACGGACATTGACCGCCTCGGACACGGTGACGTTCACACCGCGGTCGTTGGCATACTTGTCCTGCCAGAACTCGTCGACACGATCCGGCCAGGCGTCCAGATCGGCATTCACGCTCTCGGCGCTGTAGGCCGGCGCGGTGTCGAACTGGGTCCGGGTGGTGGTGACGTAGATCGCATTGTTGTCGGCGTCGGCGCGCGCGATGCTGTCATGGCGGATCGGCACGTACCGCACCGCCGGATCGTAGGACATGCCCCGATCGACGATGATGTAGGGGTCCGCGGTCTCGTCGGCCTGATAGACGTTGATGATCCGGCCCAGCTCCTCCTCGCCGGCGGCCATCACCCGGTCGTTCATCAGCGATTCGATGGTGATCGCGGTGTCGTTGTGGTGATCCATCTTCACCGCGGCATGGGTGTTGTTCATGGTCGGGTCCGGCCCCTCGTTGGCGGCGATGGCGCCTGTGGCGAGGCCCGCCGACATGACGAGTCCGAGGGCGGTGGTCTTCAGCAGATTGCGGGTCATATCGAGCCTTTCCTGCTTCCGGTACTGTCGCGGCCGGCGGGCTCGTCCTGCCGGCCATTCCGTTTCCGGGGGACGGCTCGGCGGCCGTCGCTCTCGCGGCGCATCGTCCGTTCCGGATACGGTGCAGGAAAAGCTGGAGGCGGCGATGGTTCCAAGCGCAGGGGCGGATCGCCGTGGCCGGAATCCGAATGGAATCCTGTTCCCGCCGGCGGCCTGTGGCGGCTTTCGCCGCCCGGTCGCATTGTCAGACGATTTCGGCATAATGCCGGACCCGCCGGCCCGCCCCGAAGGTGCCGGCCCCGACGTTACCGGCCCTGTAATCCCGGCCCGGCCGATCCGGCGGGCCCTGTCCCAGATGGTGACCGCTACCGATGACCGTGCTTGAGACCGCAATCGACCGCTCCGCCGACGGCTTCCGCGCCAATGCGGAGCGCATGTCCGCCCTGGTGGCGGATCTTCGCGCCAAGGCGGCGGAGGTCGCGCTGGGCGGTGGCGAGCGGGCGCGCGCCCGGCACCTGGAGCGCGGCAAGCTGCTGCCGCGCGACCGGGTGCATCACCTGCTGGACCCCGGCAGCCCGTTCCTGGAATGCAGCCAGCTGGCCGCCTGGGGCATGTATGGCGAGAGCATCCCCTCGGCCGGTATCATCACCGGCATCGGCCGGGTCTCGGGCCGCGAATGCATGATCGTCTGCAACGACGCGACGGTGAAGGGCGGCACCTACTATCCGATCACCGTGAAGAAGCATCTGCGCGCGCAGGAGATCGCGCTGGAGAACCGGCTGCCCTGCATCTACCTGGTGGATTCCGGCGGCGCCAACCTGCCGAACCAGGACGAGGTGTTTCCGGACAAGGGGCATTTCGGCCGCATCTTCTTCAACCAGGCCAGCATGTCGGCCGCCGGCATCCCGCAGATCGCGGTGGTGATGGGCTCCTGCACCGCCGGTGGCGCCTATGTCCCGGCGATGTCGGACGAATCGGTGATCGTGCGCAAGCAGGGCACGATCTTCCTGGGCGGACCGCCGCTGGTGAAGGCGGCGACGGGCGAGATCGTCTCGGCGGAGGATCTGGGCGGCGCGGACGTGCATTCGCGCACCTCCGGCGTGACCGATCATTACGCGATGAACGACCTGCACGCCCTGGCCATTGCGCGCCGCATCGTGGGCGACCTGAACCTGCCGAAGCGACCCACCGGGGAGTTGCGCAGGCCGCTGCCGCCGCGCTACGACCCGGCGGAGCTGTACGGCATCGTGCCCGACGACAACCGGGTGCCCTACGACGTACACGAGGTGATCGCCCGCATCGTCGACGACAGCGCCTTCGACCCGTTCAAGAAGCTGTACGGCACCACCCTGGTCTGCGGCTTCGCCCATATCCACGGCTATCCGATCGGCATCCTGGCGAACAACGGCATCCTGTTCTCGGAAAGCGCGCTGAAGGGCGCGCATTTCATCGAGCTTTGCAGCCAGCGGAAGATCCCGCTCTTGTTCCTGCAGAACATCACCGGCTTCATGGTCGGCCAGAAGTACGAGGCCGGCGGCATCGCCAAGGACGGCGCGAAGCTGGTCACCGCGGTCGCCACCGCCCAGGTGCCGAAGTTCACCGTGATCGTCGGCGGCAGCCATGGCGCCGGCAATTACGGCATGTGCGGCCGGGCCTACAGCCCGCGCTTCCTGTGGATGTGGCCGAATGCCCGGATCTCCGTGATGGGGGGCGAGCAGGCGGCCAGCGTCCTGGCGACCGTGCGGCGCGAAGGCATCGAAGGCCGCGGCGAAAGCTGGTCGGCCGACGAAGAGGAGGCGTTCAAGACGCCGATCCGCGCCCAGTACGAGGAGCAGGGCCACCCGACCTATGCCTCGGCCCGGATCTGGGACGACGGCATCATCGACCCGGCGGATACGCGGACCGTGCTCGGCCTCGCGCTGTCCGCCGCCCACAATGCGCCGATCGGGGATCCCCGCTTCGGCATCTTCCGGATGTAACCTTCAGGATGCAGCGGCCATGAGCGAACCCACCGTCGCCGATTCCAGCGAATATGTGGAACTGGAGATCACCACCGACGGCATCGCCTATGTGACGATGAACCGGCCGGCGGTGCATAACTGCTTCAACGAGGACGTGATCGCCCGCCTGACCGAGATCTTCACCGATGTCGGCAACCAGGACGGCGTGCGGGCGATGATCCTGCGCGCCCGCGGCAAGAGCTTTTCCGCCGGGGCGGACCTGGAATGGATGCAGCGCGCGGCGCATTTCACCGAGGACCAGAACGAGGAAGATGCCCGCGCCCTGGCGTCGATGATGGCGGCGCTGGACGCTTGCCCGAAGCCGACCATCGCCTGCGTGCAGGGCGCGGCGTTTGGCGGCGGGGTCGGCCTGGTCGCCGCCTGCGACATCGCCATCGCCGCGGAGCGCGCGGTGTTCTGCCTGTCGGAGGTGCGGCTGGGCCTGCTGCCGGCGGTGATCTCACCCTTCGTGGTGAACGCCATCGGCCCGCGCGCGGCGCGGCGCTATTTCCTGACCGCGGAACGGTTCGATGCGCAGGAGGCCTGGCGCCTGGGCCTGGTGCACAAGGTGGTGGCCGACGAGGCGGCGCTGCATGAAGCCTGCGACGCGCTGGTGGAGCAGTTCCTGCAGGCGGGGCCGGAGGCGATCGCCGCGACCAAGGAGCTGATCGCCGAGGTGGCCTTCGTCGACCCGCAGGACGTGCGCGGCTATACCGCGCGCGCGATCGCGGAGCGGCGGGTCAGCGAGGAGGGGCGGGAAGGGGTCGCCGCCTTCCTGGAGAAGCGCAAGCCGTCCTGGTCGTCCGAGCGGGGCTGAGATGTTCCAGAAGATCCTGATCGCCAACCGGGGCGAGATCGCCTGCCGGGTGATCCGCACCGCGCATCGCATGGGCATTGCCTGCGTCGCGGTCTATTCGGACGCCGATGCGGATGCGCAGCATGTGCGCCAGGCAGACGAGGCGGTGCGCCTCGGCCCCGCGCCGGTGGCGGAAAGCTATCTGCGTGCCGATGCCATCATCGCCGCGGCACAGCGCACCGGCGCCGAAGCGATCCATCCCGGCTACGGCTTCCTGTCGGAGAATGCGGAATTCGCCGAGGCCTGCGCCGCCGCGGGGATCGTCTTCATCGGCCCGCCGGCCGATGCGATCCGGGCGATGGGCCTGAAGGACAAGGCGAAGGCGCGGATGGAAGGCGCCGGGGTGCCGGTGGTGCCGGGCTATCACGGCGCCGACCAGGATCCCGCCCTGCTGGCGGCGGAGGCGGAGCGGATCGGCTATCCGGTGCTGATCAAGGCGGTCGCCGGCGGCGGCGGCAAGGGCATGCGCCGGGTGGACGAGCCCGCCGGCTTCACCGCCGCGCTGGAAGGCGCGCAGCGGGAGGCCCGCAACGCCTTCGGCAACGAGGCGGTGCTGGTGGAGAAATATGTCAGTGCGCCGCGGCATATAGAGGTGCAGGTCTTTGCCGATACACACGGCAATGCCGTCCACCTGTTCGAGCGCGACTGCTCCCTGCAGCGCCGCCACCAGAAGGTGGTCGAGGAGGCGCCCGCGCCGGGCATGCCGGAACAGATGCGCGCCGCGATGGGCGCCGCGGCTGTGGCCGCCGCCCAGGCCGTGGGCTATGTCGGCGCCGGGACCGTCGAGTTCATCGCCGACAGCGCCGGCGGACTGGATGCCGACCAGTTCTATTTCATGGAGATGAACACCCGCCTGCAGGTGGAGCATCCGGTGACCGAGGCGATCACCGGGCAGGACCTGGTGGAATGGCAGCTGCGGGTGGCCGCGGGCGAGGCGCTGCCGGTCGCGCAGGAAGACCTTGCGATCGACGGCCATGCGGTCGAGGTGCGGCTCTATGCCGAAGATGCCGCGCAGGGCTTCGTGCCCGCCACCGGCGAGCTGCGGGTCTTCGCCCTGCCGGAGGCCGCGCCGGGTCTGCGCATCGACACCGGCGTGGCGGAAGGCGACACCGTCTCGCCGCACTACGACCCGATGATCGCGAAGCTGATCGCCTGGGGGCCGGACCGGCGCACCGCGCTGGACCGGCTGAGCCGCGCCCTGGCCGGCAGTTCGGTCCTCGGCGTGACCACCAATGGCAGCTTCCTGCGCCGGCTGCTGGCGCATGAGGCGTTCCGCGACGGCCATTTCGACACAGGCCTGATCGACCGCGACCTGCAGGCGCTGCTGGCGCCCGATCCGGCTGTGGAGGGCCGCCTGCTTGCGCTGGCGGCCGGTGCCCTGCTGGCGCATCGCGCGGCCGCCGACACCGCGCGCATGGCGGCGACCGCCGATCCCTGGTCGCCCTGGGGGCGGTCGGACGGCTGGCGCATGAACCTGCCGGCGGAGGAGGTGCTGACCTTCCAGCGCGGCGAGGCGGAAAGCGAATTGCGGGTGACCCATGGCGGTCCCGGCCGGTGGCGCATCCGCATGGCCGCCGACGGCGCAGAGCTCGACCTGCAATGGCGTGTGGGGCAGGGCGGGGCCAGCTTCGCCGCGGTCCTGGACGGCCTGCAGCTGCAGGGCGCCGCCTGCGTGCTGCCCGGCCAGGTCTGGCTCGCCTGCGGCGGCGAGATGCGGCGCTACCTGCTGGTCGACCCGATGCAGGTGGAGCATCTGGAGGAGGGCGCCGGCGGCACCCTCAAGGCGCCGATGCCGGGCAAGATCGTGAAAGTGACGGCGGCGGCCGGCGACGCGGTGGCGAAGGGCGATGCGCTTCTGGTGCTGGAGGCGATGAAGATGGAGCATACCATCGCCGCCCCCGGCGACGGCGTGATCGAGGCGATGCCCTTTAGCGTCGGCCAGCAGGTGCAGGAGGGCGATGTGCTGGTGCGCTTCGCCGAGGAGGCGGAGGCCGCCGCCTGACCGGGCGGGCGGGTCTTGCCGAAGGACAGCGAACGAGGATGGCGGCGATGTCGATCTCCGGACTGCCGAAGCAGGTCACGATCTGGGAGGCCGGCCCCCGGGACGGCCTGCAGAACGAGCCCGGTACCGTTCCGACGGCTGTGAAGGTGGAGCTGATCGAGCGGCTGGTCGATGCCGGGGTCAGCCATCTGGAGACCACCAGCTTCGTGTCGCCGAAATGGGTGCCGCAGATGGCCGACAATGCCCAGGTGATGGCGCAGATCCGCCGCCGTCCCGGCATCCACTACCAGGTGCTGGTGCCGAACATGAAGGGCTTCGAGGCGGCGATGGCGGCCGGCGCGGAGGAGATCGGCATCTTCACCGCGGCCAGCGAGAGCTTCTGCAGGCGCAACACCAATTGCAGCATCGCGGAGAGCCTGGAGCGCCTGCGGCCTGTCTGCGAGGCGGCGCTGGCGCGCGGCGTGAAGGTGCGCGCCTTCGTCTCCTGCATCGCCGGCTGCCCGTTCGAGGGCGAGATCGCGCCGGCGAAGGTGGCGGAGGTCACCGCCGCCCTGGCGGCCATGGGCGCCTACGAGGTGGCGCTGGGCGACACCATCGGGGTCGGCACGCCGGGCAAGGTGCGGGCCGCGGTGGAGGCCTGTGCGGCTCAGGTGCCGCTGGAGAAGATCGCCGTCCATTGCCACGACACCTATGGCCAGGCCCTGGCGAACATCCTGGCCGCGCTGGAGGTCGGGGTGGCCAGCATCGATTCCTCGGTCGGCGGCCTCGGCGGTTGTCCCTATGCCCCGGGCGCCACCGGCAATGTCGCCACCGACGATGTCGTCTACATGCTGGACGGGCTGGGGGTGGAGACCGGCATCGACCTGGAGAAGCTGGTCCAGACCTCCTGGTTCATCTCCGATGCGCTGGGCCGGCCGCCCGCCTCCAATGTCGCACGGGCGATGAAGGCGAAGTGCGCCGCCTGATCCGGCCGCGCCCGCTGCGGAACGGGAGCCGCCTGCCTTGGCGGCGGTGACGAGCGGGCGCGACTGGCGCTTCTGGTTCTGCGGCTTCGTCGTCCTGCTGGGGCTGGCGATGGTGCTGGCCGGGCCGGCGGACTGGCTGGCGCCGCACCAGTGGGCGGCGGCGGCGCTGACCCTGGGCGCGATCGCCTTCTGGGGCACCGGCGCCCTGCCGGAGCCGGTGACCGCCTTCCTGTTCATGGCGCTGGCGGTGATCGGGGTGGCGCCGCCGGAGGTGACCTTCTCCGGCTTCCTGTCGCCAGCCTTCTGGCTGGTCTTTGCCGGCATGATCTTCGGCATCGCGGTCGACCGCACCGGCCTCGGCGCCCGCATCGCCCTGCGGCTGGCGACCCTGTTCGGCACCCGCTATGCCGCTTTGGTGTTCGGCGTGGTGCTGTCCGCCGGGCTGCTCGCCTTCCCGATGCCCTCCGCGATGGGCCGGGCGGTGCTGGTGATCCCGATCGTCGCGGCCCTGGCCAAGGCAAGCGGCTATCCGGAGGGCAGCCGCGGCTATGAGGGGCTGATCCTGGCCGGCGCCTTCGGCACCTTCATCGCCGGCTTCGCCGTGATGCCGGCCAACCTGATCAACCTGGTGCTGGTCGGCGCGGCGGAACGGGTCCTGGACCACCACTTCCTCTATGGCGAATGGCTGTGGCGCTTCTTCCCCGTGATGGGGCTGCTGCGGGTGGCGATGGTTGCCGGGCTGGTGCTGCTGCTCTATGGCGACCCGCCGCGCGAGGGCAGCGACCGGCCGCCGCTGCGCGGCCCCGCCCGGCCGGCCGAATGGCGCCTGGGCCTGATCCTTCTGCTGGCGATCGTGGGCTGGATGACCGACACGGCCCATGGCCTGTCGCCCGCCTGGATCGCCATGCTGGCCGGCGGCATCTGCGTCCTGCCCCTGATCGGGGTGATGGACGGCAAGGACCTGTCCACCCTCGGCCTCGGCCCGCTGCTCTATGTGGTCGGCATCCTTGGCCTGGGCGCGGTGGTGGCGGAGAGCGGGCTGGGCGTCCGGGTGGCGGAAGGCCTGCTGTCGATCGGCGACCTGGCTGCGCTGGGAGCCGTCGGCAGCTTCGTCGCGGTGACCGCGACCGCGCTCGTCGTTGCATTGGGCACCACATTGCCGGGTGCGGCTGCGGTCATGGTCCCCCTGGCGGCGCAGATCGCGGATGCCGCCGGCCTGGCGCTCGACACCGTGCTGACCGCGATCATGCTGGGCTGCGCCACCCCGCTGCTGCCCTACCAGGCGGCGCCGATGGTGGTGGCGTTGCAGCTGGGCGCGGTTCCGCTGGCCGTCGGCACCCGGTTCACCCTGCTGATCGCTGCCGGCACGATCCTGTTCCTGTTGCCGCTGGAGATTCTCTGGCTGATGATTGTCGGTCTCTTGTAGACAATGAAGCGTGACCTGAACACTATATTACCGCTGAACTGGACCAAGCCTTGACGGTCCATCTCCTCAAGCTCTGCGTCGGCGTCGACCGGATCGAGCAGCTGGAGGCATCGATCGCCCGGCGCACGGCGGCCGGGCAGCCGCTGGTGCACCACACCCGCTTCCGGCCGAAGCGGGCGGAGGAGGTGCTGGACGGCGGCTCGCTGTACTGGGTTATCGCCGGCTTCGCCCGCGCCCGGCAGCGGATCCTCGGGCTGGACATGGTGACCCTTGAGGGGCGGGGACGGTGCTGCGCGATCCGGCTGGATCCGGACCTGGTCCAGACCGAGCCGCAGCCGCGGCGGCCCCATCAGGGCTGGCGCTATCTGGAACCCCGGCATGCGCCGCGGGACCTGTCCGGCACCGGCCTGGCCGAGGGGGCCGAGGAGATGCCGGCGGAGATGGTGCAGGAGTTGCGGGAGCTCGGGCTGCTGTAGCACGACGGGCCCGGCTCCGGTGGAGCGGGAGCGAAGGCGCGGTTGCCGGGCGTGACGGTGGAAGGTCGGGGGCAGCGATGAAGATCAACGATCCCGTGGTGCGGGCCGAGGTGGAGCGTGCCTTCGCCCGCTACGAGAAGGCGCTGGTGGGCAACGATGTTGCCGTGCTGGACGAGCTGTTCCACGTCTCGCCGACGACGATCCGCTATGGCCTGGCGGAGAACCTCTACGGCTATGACGAGATCGCGGCATTCCGCGCGGCGCGTCCCTCGAAGGGGCTGGAGCGGAGCCTGGAGCAGACCGTGATCACCACCTTCGGGACCGATTTCGCCACCGCCTCGACCCTGTACCGGCGGCCCTCGGCCCCGGGCAGGATCGGCCGCCAGATGCAGACCTGGGTCCGCATGCCCGACGGCTGGCGCATCGTCGCCGCCCATGTCAGCGCGATCGACGATCCCGAAGACGGGGCCTGAGGCCGGCCCGCCTTCAGTCCGGCAGCGGCGCGAAGGCGCTCTCCGGCACCTTCAGGGCGACGAGGAACGAGATCAGGCAGGCCCCGCTGAGCAGCCATGCGATCGACAGATCGTCGCCCGTGGTGCCGACCAGCCAGGTCGCGACCAGCGGCACCATGCCGCCGAACAGGGCCGCGGACAGGTTGTAGCCGGCGCCGACCGCCGTGATCCGGACAGCGGAGGGGAACAGCTCCGCGAAGACCGCCGGCATCGACGATGTGTAGAAGGCGAGCAGGGTCACCAGCAGCAGCTCGCCGGCGAGGATCATCGCGACATTGGAATGGTCCATCAGCCAGAACGCCGGCCAGGCCGCGACCGCCAGGGCACCGGCGCCGAACAGCAGGAAGGGGCGCCGGCCGAAGCGGTCGGACAGGGCCGCCATCACCGGCGTCAGCAGCAGCATGGCGATCATGCTGACGGTGTTGATCGTATGTGCCTCGCTCTGCGGCTCGCCGACCCGGTCGGTGAGCCAGGAGACCACGTAGACGAAGGTGACGTACCAGACGATGCCATAGGCGAGGTTCAGGCCGACGACCCGCATCACGTCGCCGAAATGCCGGCGTAGCGCCTGGACAATGGGCAATCCCTTCGAATCCTCGCTCTCCGTCTCTGCCTCGATGTCGGGCAGGGCGCGGCGCAGCAGCAGGCCAAGCAGGGCCATGCCGAAGCCCACGAGGAAGGCGATCCGCCAGCCATAGGAGTCCAGCTGTTCGGGGCTCAGCGCCTCTGTCAGCAGCGCGGCCAGCGCCGAGCCGGCCAGGGCGCCGACGACCGAGCCGAAGATCGACCAGCTGGAGGCCAGCGCCCGCGACCGCGGCGGCGCGCTTTCCGCCAGGTAGACGATCGAGGTGATGTATTCGCCGCCGGCGGACAGGCCCTGCAGGATGCGCAGCCCGATCAGGATCGCCGGCGCCGCGATGCCCAGGGTCTCATAGCCCGGCAGCAGGCCCAGCAGAAGGGTGGGGATCGACATCATGCCGACGGAGAGCAGCAGCGCCCAGCGCCGGCCGACCCGGTCGCCGATCTGGCCGAAGACCAGGCCGCCGAACGGCCGCGCCAGGAAGCCCGCGGCAAAGGTGCCGAAGGAAGCGAGCAGCGATGTCGTCGGATCGTCGGAGGGAAAGAAGACCCGGCCGATGGTGAGCGCGAACGCGCCGTAGATCGCGAAGTCGAACCATTCGACCGCATTGCCGGCGATGTTCGCCAGGATCGACAGCCGTCGCTGCTCCGGATCCAGCACCACGGTGCCAGAGCGTTCCGCCATCCCCTGAATCCCCTGTCGTGGCGCCGCCAGCCTGGGCACGGCGGCATCGGCATCGGGACCCTAGACGGGGCACCGGCGACAGACAAACCGCTGCGCCTGGAAAGCCGGTGGCGCCGACAGTGCGCCGGGTCAGGAGAAAATGGTGATTCAGCCGGCTGTTGCGGTCGCCCGGCTGTCAGGCATGTCGCGGAAGCCGATCATCCGGTTGCGGCCCTCGTCCCACAGCGACAGCCGCATCGCCTTCAGCCCGCCCCAGAGGTCCAGCGGCTTCTGACGGCGCAGTTCCGGCAGGGCGTCGTGGCAGGCCTGCAGCTGGTAGTTCGGGATCCGCGGTGCCAGGTGGTGGATATGGTGCAGGCCGATATTGCCGGTGAACCATTGCAGGATGCGGGGCAGCCGCAGGTGGGACGACCCCTCCAGCGACGCGCGCTCGTGGCTCCACTGGGGATCCCGCGACCAGAGCGCGCCGTCGTACCGGTGCTGCAGGGTGAAAAGCCAGACCCCGATCACCGCACCGACGGCGATGACGGGCAGATGCACCAGGGCCACGGTGCCGATGCCGAAGATCGCGGCCAGCCCGCCGAACAGGCAGAGAAGGGCGAGGTTCGTGAGGTACACGGACCAGCGCTCCCGGCGCCATCGCGGCGGGGTGTCGAATGGGACCCGGTAGAGCAGCAGGAAGATCAGCGGTGGCAGCAGCAGATGCATCACCAGCGGATGCCGGCCGACGCGATAGAGCCGCCGCTGCCAGCCAGGCAGCGCCCGGTATTCCGACACCGTCAGGCACACGGAATAGATGTCCAGCCCCGACTGGCGTTGGTCCAGGTTGTTCCAGCTGGCATGGTGCCGGGCATGCTGGCGACGCCAGTTCGCGTAAGGAGTCAGGGTCAGGACGCCGCAGATATTGCCCAGCACCGCGTTGGCGCGCCGCCCCCTGAAGAAGGCACCATGCCCGCAATCGTGCTGCACGATGAAGACCCGGACAAGCAGCGCGCCGGTCGGGATCGCCAGCGCCAGGGTCAGCGGGACCGAGATCCCCGCCGCGACATACATCGCGGCACAAGCCCCCAGAAACAAACCGATACTGGTGAAGATCTGAACGACGCTCTTTCCGGGTTGAGCGCCTTCGTGGGCGACAAGCGACGCACGAAGCGTGCGTCGACCGTCCTCGTCCCGCGGCAGGCGGGGCGCAGACGCAGTTTGGGGCAATCGCGGTCCTTGAAGGTTGTGCCTGTGTTCGGCTGCCCCTTTTACATGGGTTGTCTGCGGCGTCAGGACAATCGCGGCCGCGCCGATTTCGTCGGGCGGCCCGCCCGGCTCAGCGGCTGCGGACCTGGTGGACGATCTGGCTGACGGCCTGTTCCGCGGATTCCAGGGCGCCGTCCATCCAGCCCGGCACCAGGCTGAAATAGTCGCCCGCCAGATGCAGCCTTCCCGCCGGGAAGCGGGTCTTCAGGAAGCGGTAGCGGTCCAGGTTGCCGCGGTTCGGATCGACCTCGCCATCGGCGTAATAGTCCTCGTAGACGCCGATGCCGATGAAATAGGGCATGCGGTGCCAGGCGACGCTGACCGCGGACTCGCGCATGATGTGCCTGGCGAACAGGCCGGGATGGAACTTCTCGCCCTGGGCGATGGCGGCATCCAGGCGCTCCGACGGGCTGAGGGCGCCGAAGGCGGCGGCGGTCCTGTCGAAATTGTAGCAGATGCGCATCACGCCATGCGTGGTGAAGAATTCCGACGACGGGTACCAGAGCTGGTCGGTGACCCCGTCCGTCCAGCTGATGCCGCCCAGGATGCGGCCGGTGGTCCTGCTGTCGCTCTCCCAGAAGCGGTTGTCGAACTGCGCCGCCATGGTCACGCAGGGCTCGTAGGGCACGTCGGCCAGGGCGGCGACCACCGGCGGTTCCAGCCCCTGCACCCGCTCCGCCAGCTGCGGCGGCGCGATGGTGGAGATGCAGAACGCCGCGTCGAGCTGTTCGCCGGCCTCGGTGACGACGGTGACGCCGTCGTCGCGGTTGCGGATCTCCGCAACCGGGCTTTGCAGGCGCATCCTGTCGGCCAGGATACGGCCGTCCGGCATTTCCTGCCGCAGCATGTTGCGCCAGAGCATGTCCATGCCGCCGACCGGCTGCACCAGGGTGGCCTGCCAGCGGTAGGACAGCTGCTGGAACAGCTTATGGTTCCAGAAGTCGGACTGCAGGATCTCCCTCAGGCTCACCGCCGGCATCGGCTCGCCCGCCTCCAGGCCGGCGATCGGGTCGATCAGGAAGCCCGCGCGCTCGGTCTGGTCGAACAGGTAGCGGCCGTCCGGCAGGCTGCGCAGGTCGCCGAACTGCTGCAGCATAGCCAGGAAGCGGTCACGGTCCTCCTTCGTCAGAGGCGCGTCGAGGCCCTTCTGCTGCACGTTCGTGGCCAGCATCTCCGCGATCTCGCCGCGCAGGTTGTGGCGGATCTGGCGCATCGGCATCGGCCGGCCGCCGAAGGCGCGATCGCTCTGCAGCAGCGCGCTGGCGCTGTAGAACTGGTAGGGCTCAAGCCGGGTGCCGAAGCGGCGGCAATAGTCCAGCACCAGCGCGCTGTGGGCGCCGATGCGGCCGGCGCCGCAATTGGCGTAGGTCGGCACCGGCACCGGCGTGCCGTCCGGATAGCTGTTCTGGACGAACCGGGCGGTCTGCACCGGGCCGCCCACTTCGGCGAAGCTGTCGCCGTCGCGGATGGTGAAATTGCGCCCGCCGGGGCGGGCATTCGCCTCCAGCACGGTGACGGCGAAGCCGGCCCGGGCCAGATGCCAGGCGGCACAGATGCCGGCCACCCCGGCACCGATCACGACCACCGAATGGCCGGTGCCGGTACCGGCGGGATAGTCCGCCATCGCGGCCTGCGCGCTCTTCATCTTCAGCAGGCCCAGGGCGCCGGCGCCGTGATAGACCGCCGCCGCGCCGCCCAGCGCGCCCAGCCCCTGCAGGAAACGCCGCCTGGTGGTTCCCCCGCCCGGTCGCCCCATGGTCCGCCCCTGTCCGTGTCATCGTCCCTTTTGCAAGGGTCTACAGCGAGCGTAGCGGTTCGTCACCTGGCTTCCGGGCCGACCTGCCCTTAGTCGAGCGCCGCGGTCACCCGGTCGGCCAGGTCCAGCGAGGCGGTCAGGCCCGGGCTCTCGATGCCGTAGAGGTTGACCAGCCCGGGCAGGCCATGGTCCGCCGGGCCCTGAATCAGGAAGTCCTTCGGATCCTCGCCCGGCGCCTGAAGTTTCGGCCGGATGCCGGCATAGCCCGGCTGCAGGGCACCGTCGGGCAAAGCCGGCCAGTAGCGCCGGATCGCGGCGTAGAAGCTGTCGGCGCGCCGCGGGTCGACGTCATAGTCCAGGCTGTCGACATATTCCGCGTCCGGGCCGAAGCGGGCCTGGCCGCCCAGGTCGATGGTCAGGTGGACACCCAGCCCCGCCTTGACCGGCATCGGATAGACCAGCCGGCTGAACGGCGCGCGGCCGGCCAGACTGAAATAGCAGCCCTTCGCGTAGTAGCCGGGCGGGATGGTACCTGCCGCCAGGCCGTCGATCCGGCGCGCCACCTCCTGCGCATGCAGCCCGGCGGCATTCACCAGGACCCGTGTGCGGAGGCGGAAATCGTCGCCCCCGGCGGAGATCTCGAAGCCGCCGCCGGTGGCTTCTGCACGGAGCAGCGGCGTGTTGAAGGCGATCATGCCGCCGCACGCCTCCATCTCCCCCTGGTAGGAGAGCATCAGGCCGTGGCTGTCGATGATGCCGGTGGAGGGCGAGACGGCGGCGGCGATGCAGGCCAGTTCAGGTTCCAGCGCCAGCGCCTCGTTATGGCCGATCATGCGCAGCGCCTCGTCCGGCCCGGTCAGGCCGTTCTCCTCCGCCTTCACGACCAGGGCCTCCAGCTTCGGCAGTTCCTCGTCATCGGCGGCGACGATCAGCTTGCCGCAGCGGCGGTAGGGGATGCCCCGGCTGTCGCAATAGGCGTAGAGCCGGCGGCGCCCGGCGATGCAGGACGCCGCCTTCAGGCTGCCGGTGGGATAGTAGATGCCGGCATGGATTACCTCGCTGTTGCGCGACGAGGTGCCTGTGCCGATGGCATCTTCCGCCTCCAGCACGATCACCTCGCGCCCCTGCAGGGCGAGCGCCCGCGCCGCGGCCAACCCCACCACGCCGGCACCGACCACGACGGCATCAACTTCGTCCATTCCTGTCTCCAACCTGCGGCACCTGCACTGTTCTTGCCGGTGCGATTCGAGGCCTGCCGGGAATGTGCACCGATTCTGCCGGCAGCCGCCCGGACGCCGCGGAAACGCGTGAAACCGCCCGTTGCGGCCGGGTACTTGACCGGGTCTGCGGGCTGCCGGCAATGCTTTGTCACAGACGGCCCCGCCCGCGGCGGCACCATCCGGTGCGGGCGCCGGCGGGGCGAAAATCAAGCGAGGTGCACCGGTCGCATGGCGCATACCATCGTTCTGGGGAACGAGAAAGGCGGTTCCGGCAAGTCGACGACCGCGGTGCATCTTGTGGTCGGCCTGCTCTATGCCGGCTACCGGGTCGGAGCCATCGACCTGGACGGACGGCAGCGCACCCTGAGCCGCTACCTGGAGAACCGGCAGGCCTATATGGATCAGATGCAGGTCCGGCTGCCGATGCCGGACTGGGTGTCGATCCGCCGGTCCGAAGCGCAGGACCGGGCGGAGGCGGAGGCGGAGGAGGGCGCTCGCTTCGAGGAATGGCACGCCCGCTTCAGCGACCGGCACGACTTCATCGTGGTCGACTGTCCCGGCAACCACACCTACCTGGCGGCGCTTGGCCATTCCTATGCCGACACCCTGGTGACGCCGATGAACGACAGCTTCATCGACCTGGACCTGCTGGCGCAGGTCAACCCGCGGGAGATCGCGCAGAGCAAGCTGAGCCATTATTCCGAGATGGTCTTCGAACAGCGCAAGCAGCGCATGCTGCGCACCGGCACCAACCTGGACTGGATCGTGATCCGCAACCGGCTGTCCAACCTGGATGCCAAGAACAAGCGGCGGGTCGGCCGGGTGCTGGAGAAGCTGGCGAAGCGTATCGGCTTCCGCCTGGTGCCGGGCTTCGGCGAGCGGGTGATCTTCCGCGAGATGTTCCTGTCCGGCCTGACCCTTTCCGACCTGGCGGAGCCGGAGGCCGGCATGAACATGACGATGAGCCATGTCGCCGCGCGATCCGAGGTGCGCGCGCTGCTGCGCGGGCTCAAGCTGCCGGTGGCGCAGAATGCCTTCGATTCCGCAGGCGAACAGGAACCCCAGAGAGGCGCAGCCTGACCGACTGGACAGGGTCCGTATCGTACCAATCTAATAGGTCTGGAAGGGCCGGCTGCTGCCGGCGCAGCTTGACCTGGATTGTGTGACGGATGTCCGGAAGCGATCGGCATATCGACCGGCGGCGCGACGGTGCCGCGACACGTGGCCGCGACAGCGGCGGCGCGGAGGTCGATGCTTTCCTGGACAAGCTGGCGCGCACGCCGAACGTCAAGCCGGCCGGCACCCGCGGCCGCCTGATATTCGGCATGGACGCGACCGCCAGCCGGCAGCCGACCTGGGACCGCGCCAGCCACCTGCAGAACCGGATGTTCCTGGAAACCGCCGCGCTGGGCGGGCTGGACGTCCAGCTGGTCTTCTTCCGCGGCTACAGCGAATGCAAGTCTTCGCCCTGGGTCTCCGACAGCGCCCGGCTGGTCGACTATATGGGCAAGGTGTCCTGCCGTGGCGGCTATACCCAGATCGGCCGTATCCTGAAGCATTGCGCGGCGGAAACACGCCGCCGCCGGGTCAACGCCCTGGTCTATGTCGGCGACTGCATGGAGGAGAAGGTCGACGACCTGGCCCACCTGGCCGGCGAACTGGGCGTGCTGGGCGTGCCCTGCTTCGTCTTCCAGGAGGGCGCGGAGCCCTATGCCCGGATGGGCTTCCAGCAGATCGCTCATCTGAGCGGCGGCGCCTATTGCAGCTTCGACGCCAGTTCGGCCCGCGCGCTGCGCGACCTGCTGTCGGCGGTCGCGGTCTATGCCGCCGGCGGCCGCCCGGCGCTGGAGGATTTCGCCAAGGCGCATGGCGGCGACGTTGCGCTGCTGACCGGCCAGCTGCGCTAGCGGCCCGCCCATGGCCTGGTTCATCCTTGCCCTCTGCCTGATCGGCGCCCTGCTGCTGGCCGGGCGCGTGCTGCTGACCGCCGACCCGAAGAAGCTGGCCAAGGTGATCCGGATCACCGGCGGCACCCTGCTGGGCGCGGCTGCGCTGGCGCTGCTGGCCTTCGGCCGGCCGATGCTGGCCGGGCTTCTGGGCATGGGGGCGCTGCTGGCCTTCGGCAAGGCGCCGGGCGGTTTGGGCATGGGCGGCGGCCTGTTCGGCATGTTGGGCAGCCTGTTCGGCGGCGCCGGGCAGGGACGGCCAGGGGCGGGCGGCACCTGGCCAGGCGCAGGCGGTGCGCCGGGCAGCGGTCCGCGCTGGCACGATGCCGCCGGCGGCGCCGGCAATTCGTCGCAGGTACAGACCGCCTGGCTGCGCATGACCCTGGAACATGACACCGGCGAGATGTCGGGCACGGTGCTGCAGGGCCGCTTCCGCGGCCGCCGGATCGAGGCGCTGCAGGCCGACGAACTGATCGTCCTGTTGCGCGAATGCGAGGTGGAGGATCCCGACTCGGTCAGCCTGCTGGAGGCCTATCTGGATCGCATGGTCGGGCCCGACTGGCGGCACATGCATGGCGGTGCGGGCGACGGGGGCGGTACGGGCAATCGGTCGGAGGCCGGGGACCGGGACCGGTCCGGAAGCCGGGGCGGCGCGAAGGGCGGTGGTGCGGACGGGGGCCGCCGCGGCCGCATGTCGCCGGCCGAGGCGCGGGAGATCCTGAACCTGGGAACCGATGCCGGGCCGGACGAGGTCCGCGAGGCGCATCGCCGGCTGATGAAGAAGCTGCACCCCGACCATGGCGGCTCCAACTACCTGGCCGGCAAGATCAACGAGGCGAAGGATGTCCTTCTGGGAACCTGAAGCGGCCGCATGCGTTGACGGTTTCGACCTTGCAACGGGCTTGGGCGGGGGCGTAAAAACCGTTCGTGCCGGGGCGTTGCGGTCCGTTGGCCGCGTGGCCACCCGTATCCGGATCCGGTACCGTCCGGTCCGATAGACCCACCGGCCGCCAGGCCCATCCAGCCGTCAGGCCCGCCAGCAGGAATGCCGCCACGCCAATGAAGCAGAAGGTCCGTACCGCGGTGTTCCCGGTCGGTGGCCTGGGGACGCGTTTCCTTCCCGCCACCAAGGCGATGCCGAAGGAGATGCTCCCGGTCGTCGACAAGCCGCTGATCCAGTATGCGCTGGAAGAGGCGCAGGCCGCCGGGATCGACCATTTCGTCTTCGTCACCGGCCGCGGCAAGGCGGTGATCGAGGATCATTTCGACCATTCCTACGAGCTGGAAGACACCCTGCGCCGGCGCGGCAAGGACAGCGCCCTGCAGCAGGTGGATGCCTTCGTGCCGCCGCCCGGCCGGGTCGCCTATACCCGGCAGATGCAGCCGCTGGGGCTGGGGCATGCGGTGGCCTGCGCCGCGCATCTGGTGGGGCGGGAGCCCTTCGCCGTGCTGCTGGCGGACGACCTGATCCTGAGCCGGACCCCCTGCCTGAAGCAGATGGTCGAGGCCTATGAGGAGGTTGGCGGCAATATCGTCGCTGCCATGGAAGTCGCGCAGGAGGAGACCAGCCGCTACGGCATCATCACCGCCGAGGGCGGGCGTGCCGCCGCGGCGCCGGGCGAACTGGTCGGCGTGAAGGCCCTGGTGGAAAAGCCGGCCCCGGAAGAGGCGCCGTCCCGCCTGGCGGTGATCGGCCGCTACATCCTGCAGCCGGAGGTGTTCGACCGGCTGTCGCAGACCCAGGCCGGCGCCGGCGGCGAGATCCAGCTGACCGACGCGATGGCGGCGATGATCGGCGAGACGCCGTTCCACGCTTTGGCGTTTGAAGGCGAGCGCTTCGACTGCGGCGACAAGGCCGGGTTTCTCTGCGCCAACCTGGCCTTCGGCCTGGCGCGGTCCGATATCGGCCCGTCCGTCGCGGAATTCCTGGGCCAGCGCCTGCACGCGCTGTACGGCAGCAAGTACGGCAGGTAGCGGGGCAACCAGCGTCGGAACCCGGCGCCGTCCGCTCTGGCGGCAGGGTCCGGCGCAGAATCTTGGGGGGCCACAATGCGCGTGGCGATGATCGGCACCGGCTATGTCGGACTCGTCTCCGGTGCCTGTTTTTCCGAGTTCGGCCATGACGTCACCTGCGTCGATACCGATGCCAGCCGCATCGCCGCGCTGGAGGCGGGCCGGATCCCGATCTTCGAGCCGGGGCTGGAGGAGGTCGTGGCCCGCAACACGAAGGCGGGCCGGCTGCATTTCGCCACCGACCTGACCGAACCGGTGGCGCAGGCGGACGCGGTCTTCATCGCGGTCGGCACGCCGTCCCGCCGCGGCGATGGCGAGGCGGACCTGAGCTATGTCTACGCCGCCGCGGAACAGGTCGCGCGCGCGGTCGACGGCTATACCGTGATCGTCACCAAGTCGACGGTGCCGGTCGGTACCGGCGCGGAGGTCGCGCGGGTGGTCGCCAGGACGCGGCCTGATGCCGATGTCGACATCGCTTCCAATCCGGAATTCCTGCGCGAGGGCTCCGCGATCGAGGATTTCATGCGGCCCGACCGGGTGGTGGTCGGCGTCCGCAGCCAGCGCGCGCGCGACGCGATGCGCCTGGTCTACCGCCCGCTGTTCCTGAACGAGACGCCGGTCCTGTTCACCGACCTGGAGACGGCGGAGCTGATCAAGTACGCCGCCAACACCTTCCTGGCGACCAAGATCACCTTCATCAACGAGGTGGCGGACCTGTGCGAAAAGGTCGGGGTGAACGTCCAGGACGTCGCCCGGGGGATCGGCCTGGACAAGCGGATCGGCGCGAAGTTCCTGCATGCGGGGCCGGGCTATGGCGGTTCCTGCTTCCCGAAGGACACCCGGGCGCTGGTGGCGCTGGCCCGGCGGGCGGAGGCACCGCTGTCGATCGTGGAGACGGTGGTCGCGGTGAACGATGCCCGCAAGCGGCAGATGGTGGACAAGGTGGTCGCCGCCTGCGGCGGCTCGGTGCGGGGCCGGAAGATCGGCGTGCTGGGCCTGACCTTCAAGCCGAACACCGACGACATGCGGGAGAGCCCCAGCCTGGAGGTCGTGCCCGGCCTGGTGAATGCCGGGGCGGAGGTGAGCGTCTTCGACCCGGAGGGCATGGAGGAGGCGCGCAAGCTGATCGACGGGGTCGCCTGGTGCGACGATGCCTATGCGGTGATGTCCGATGCGGACGCCCTGGTGATCGTCACCGAATGGAATCAGTTCCGGGCGCTCGACCTGGCCAGGGTGCGTGAGCTGATGCGGGTGCCGCTGCTGGTCGATCTGCGCAACATCTACACCCTGGACGAGGCGCGGGAGGCCGGCTTCGTCTACCACTCCATCGGCCGGCCGAAGGTCGACCCGGCGGCAGGCAATACGGAGGCCGCGCAATGAGCGGCGCGGCGCTGCATCCCACCATCCTGCGGGAATACGATATCCGCGGCGTGGTGGGGGAGACCCTGTCGGTCGAGGATGCCCGCAGCATCGGCCGCGCCTTCGCCAGCGCCACCGCGGAGGAGAAGGCGTCGCCCCGGATCTGCCTGGGCTATGATGGCCGGCTCAGCTCGCCCGATTTCGTCGCCGCGGTCGAGGACGGCATGATCGCCGCCGGCGCCGAAGTGCTGCGCATCGGCCGCGGCCCGACCCCGATGCTCTATTTCGCCGTCTATCACCTGGACGCCGATGCCGGGCTGATGGTTACCGGCAGCCACAATCCGCCGGACCATAACGGTTTCAAGATGATGCGCGGGCCGCGCTCGCCGAAGGGCGGGCCGGTCTACGGCCAGGCGATCCTGGACCTGGGCCGCCGCATCGCCGCGGGCGATTTCGCCAGCGGCAGCGGTTCCGCTGCCGACGCGCCGGTGTTCGACGCCTATATCGACCGGCTGCTGCGCGACATCGACCTGAAGCGGCCGCTGAAGGTCGCCTGGGACCCGGGCAACGGCGCGACGGCGGAAACGGTCAGCGCCGTGGCGGCGCGCCTGCCGGGCGTTCAGCGCCTGCTGAACGCCACCATCGACGGCACCTTCCCCAACCACCATCCCGACCCGACGGTGCCGGCCAATTTGCGGCAGCTGCAGGACGCGGTGACGGGGGAGGGGCTGGACCTCGGCTTCGCCTTCGACGGCGATGGCGACCGGATCGGCGTGATCGACGGCGGGGGTGAGATCATCTGGGGCGACCAGCTGGTCGCCCTGCTGGCGCGCGAGGTGCTGCAGGCGGCCCCCGGCGCGCCGATCATCGCCGACGTGAAGGCCAGCCAGGTGCTGTTCGACGAGATCGCGCGGCTGGGCGGCCAACCGGTGATGTGGAAAACCGGCCATTCCCTGATCAAGCAGAAGATGGCGGAGATGAAGGCGCCGCTGGCCGGCGAGATGAGCGGCCATATCTTCTTCGCAGACCGCTTCTACGGCTTCGACGACGGTCTCTATGTCGCGCTGCGCTTCCTGGCCCAGGTCGCCGCCGGCACCGACAAGGTCGCCGATCTGCGCCGCAGCCTGCCGCAGCCGGCGAACACCCCGGAGCTGCGCTTCCCCTGCGACGATACCGAGAAGTTCGAGAAGGTGGCCCGCCTGGATGCCCATCTGCGCCAGGCGGGGGCCGATGTCTCCGACGTCGACGGCGTCCGCGTCACCCTGGACAAGGGCTGGTGGCTGCTACGCGCCTCCAACACCCAGCCGGTGCTGGTCGCCCGTTGCGAGGCCGAGGATGACGCCGCCCTGACCGCGGTGCGCAACGCCATGATCGCGGCGCTGGAGGCGGTCGGCATCGACCTGCCGCAGGAGATGCGCGGCTGAGGGGGCGGGCGCTCGCTTTCGCCGCCGGAGGCCGGTACCTCCCTGCCGTTCTCCCCGGTTGCCGTCGCCCTCGGGCCTGACCCTACGGCAATCACACATCTTCTCGCCGCGGCTCCCCGCCGCCGTCGTCCTCGGGCGCGACCCGAGGATCGTGGCAGGACGGTGATGCTGCGCAGCGTCGCCGTATCGTCACGGTCCTTGGGTCGCGCCCAAGGACGACGGCGGCAGTGAAGATTCGTCGACGCGGTGTGTGGACGCCATCGACGAAACGGGTCCGGGGACGCCGGTACGCCACCAGGATCCGGCCCCCTCAGAACGGCAAGCCGCCGGAGCGGTAGACCGGTTCGCCGCCCAGCAGGGTGAGGTCGACACGGGTGCCGCCGATCTGTTCCACCGGGCAGGTGAGGGGGTCGCGGTCCACGACGATAAGGTCCGCATGGTCGCCCGGCGCAAGGGCACCGATGCCCTGCCAGCGCAGAAGCCGGGCGGCGTCGCGGGTCCACATCGCCAGCGCCTCCTCCCGCGTGATCCGCTGTGCCGGGCCCAGATTGTTGCGGTCGCTGCCGCCGAAGGCGTGGGTCAGCGAGATCTCGATCTGCCGGAAGGCGTTCTTCGGGCCCCAGTCGCTGCCGCAGGCCACCGTCATGCCGTTGTCCAGGAAGCGGCGCAGCGGCAGCAGGTCGGCCAGGACATTTTCCTTCATCCGCCGGCGGAACAGCTCCCCCTTGCCGTAGACGAAGGAGGGGCAGGTGGTGACATTCATGCCCAGGCGGGCATAGCGGCGCGCCTGCTCCGGCTCCACGAACATCGCATGCACCAGCAGCCAGTCCAGCGATCCGATGTCGGCATCGGCGGCCACCGCCTCCAGCTGCGCCAGGTTCTGCTCCTGCGCGGCGGTGCCCAGCGCGATCGTGTTCAGCCGCATGCCCAGGCCGGCGCAGAGCCGCATCGCCTGTTCCGCGCGTTCCGGCGCGATATAGGCGCGGCCCGAGGTCATCTCGCCATAGGGGCCCAGATAGGGCTCCTTCATCTGCATGCCGCCGGGCCAGCAGGAACCGTCGCGGGTGAAGGTCACCCCGTCGAAGCGCAGCAGCGGGTCGGTCAGCTGCACCTGGCCGGCCGACTCCTCGATCCGATGCACGAATTCCGCCGGCGCCCGCGGCCGGCTCCACGGCATGCCGTAGGATTCCGCCTCCTGCGCCAGCATCACCCGCAGGGTCAGCCGGTCCTCCCGCCGCAGCCGGCGGTACACGTCCAGCAGCGGCGGGTCCATCATGTGGTTCTCGTAGACCGCGGTGACCCCCTGCGCATTGTAGTCGTGCATCGCCCGTTCGGTGGCCGGCAGCATCAGTTCCGCCTGCAGGAAGGGGATCCGCCGCCAGATCTCCTGCCCGAAGGCGTCGTTGCAGAAATAGTTGGTCAGGCTTCCGGTCAGCAGGCCGGTGGGCCGGCCGTCGCGATCCTTCTCGATCCAGACATCGCCGATCCGGTCGGCGGTCTCCGGCCCGATCTCCAGCCGGGCCAGGGCGGCGGAGTTGAAGGCGATGACGTTCGGCGTGACCGGCGCCCAGGCCTGGATCATCACCGGATGCGCCGCCGTCGCGCGGTCCAGCACCGCGCGGTCGGGCAGGCGGCCCTCCGCCAGGTCGCGCCAGGAGCGGGCGACGAAGTAATGTCCTTCGCCCACCGGGCTGCACATGATCCAGTCGCCGGCCGGCACCTCCGCGGCCCGTGCGGCGATCCGCTCCACGATCTCGGCATGGCAGGTGGCGTCGGCCAGGTCGACCAGCGGCGCCTGCAGGGTGCCGTAGTGCAGCAGGTGCGGGTGGCTGTCGATCAGGCCCGGCAACACGGTGCGGCCTTCCAGCGCAACCTCGCGGCAGGGCGCGTCCAGGCTGCGCCGCAGGCTTTCGGCCGTGCCGGTCGCCGCAACCCGTCCGTCGCGAAGCAGGATCGCCGCGGCCGGCCCGGCGTCCGGAACCATCGTCCGGACGGTGCCGCCATGCAGCAATACGGTCTTGTCCGATGCCGCGTTCTCCGCGCTCACGATCCCGGCACCTTCTTCTCCAGGCTGAACAGCGGCAGCAGCGCGGTGCGGCCGGCCAGCGCCGTCTCGCCGATCGGGGTCGCGGTGATCCCTTCCGGCAGCTGCAGCTGCTCCAGCAGCGGGCCGGAGATCAGGCAGAAGCGGTCGCGGGTCTTGCATTCCTGCTCGATCCGGGCGGCGGTGTTCAGGGTGTCGCCCAGATAGGCGATCTCGCGCTTCACATGGCCCAGCTCGCCGGTCACCACCGGGCCGGCATGCAGCGCGGCACGGAAGGCCGGCACCTCGCCGTGCAGCCGGCGATAGGCTTCGGCATAGAGCTGCAGCCGGTCGGCGGCGGCGAAGCAGGCGCGCACGCAGCGCGCGTCGCGCAACCCGTCCGCCAGCCGCCAGGTGGCGATGATCTCGTCGCCGACATACTTGTAGATCTCCGCCCGCTGCTCCAGCAGCGGGTCGGTGATGTCGTAGAAGGCGGCATCGAGGAAGGACAGGAAGGCATGGTCGCCGATCCGCTCCGCGATCCGGGTGGAGCCGCGGATATCGACGATCAGGAAGATCCGTTCCTCGCTCTTCGGCCGGTGGTAGCGCCCGGCCAGCAGCCGGCCGAGCACGCCGGGGCCCAGCAGCTCGTTGATCGCCAGGATCGTTGTGAAGACGAAGCCGATCAGGAAGGAGACGAGGATCTGCTGCAGCCAGCCGGAGGCAGTCGTGCTTTCGTCGCCGTCGATCGGCACCAGCACCTGGCCCAGCCGCAGGCCCAGCACGATCACGGCGAGGTAGCCGAGGCTCTTGATCGCCAGGAAGGCGAGGAAGGGAAGCTGCCGCAGGTTCCGGCCCAATGGGCCGCCCACCACGTAGACCTCCAGGACGGAGGCCAGCAGCGAGATGGTGAAGCCGGTCAGGCCGCCGCGCAGGGCGCCGGCCAGGATGATGGCGGCATCGCCGCCGGCGGCCCGCGACACCAGAATGCCGTAGACGGCGCCGCCGGCGGTGGATAGGACGACGATGATGGCAATGGTCGTCAGCTGCCGGAGGCGGGACTGGGTCAGACGCACGTGCGTACCGGTTCTGGCGATGGCAGGGTCGGCCGCACTATAGGACCTCGCCCATGACCGTGCATCACCGACAGGCCACCGATCCGGGGGAGGCCGGCCGGCCGGGCCACGACTGGCAGGCGCGGCCGCAGGGGCCGGACGGCTTCGCCGTGGCGGAGGAGGTGGCCGCCGCGCTCGCCGACGGTCGGCCGGTCGTGGCCCTGGAATCGACCATCTTCGCACATGGCTTTCCGCATCCCCGCAACGGCGAGCTGGCGGCGGAGATGCGCGCCGCCGTGCGCGATGCCGGCGCCGTACCGGCGGTGATCGCCGTGGCCGACGGCCGGCTGCAGGTGGGCGCGGGGCAGGACCTGGTGGATCGCCTGTGCGCGCCCGGTGCGGCCCGCAAGGCGTCGCGGCGCGACCTGGCGATGCATCTGGCCGGCGGCAGCCTGGCGGCGACGACGGTCGCCGCCACCGCCTGGGCCGCGGCGCGCTGCGGCATCGCCGTCTTCGCCACCGGCGGCATCGGCGGGGTGCACCGGCACCTGGACGGGGCGCCGCCGGCCTTTCCGGACCTCTCCGGCGACCTGCCGGCGCTGGCCGACACGCCGATCGCGGTGATCAGCGCCGGCGCCAAGTCGATCCTCGACCTGCCGGCGACGATGGAGGCGCTGGAGGCGTTCGGCGTGCCGGTGGTCGGCTACCGGACCGCGGAGTTTCCCGCCTTCCATGCCGCCGACAGCGGCATCGCGCTGCCCTGCACCGTGGCGGAGATCGGCGAGCTGGCGGGCGTGGTGCGCGCACAGCGCCTGCTGGCCCTGCCGGCTGCGGTGCTGGTGGTGCAGCCGCCGCCGGAAGGGGTGCGGATCGCGATGGCCGAGCTCGACGGCTGGATCGCCGCCGCGCTGGCGCGCGCCGCGGCGGAGGGCATCGCCGGGCCCGCGGTCACGCCCTTCCTGCTGGCGGAAATGGATCGCCTCTCCGGCGGCCGCACCACGGCCACGAATGCCGCGCTGGCGGTCGCCAATGCCGGGCTTGGCGGCGCCCTGGCGGTAGCCCTGGCAGCGCAGCCCCAGAGCGTTCCCTCTTAGATGGAAACTCGTCGTTCTCGGGCTTGACCCGAGAACCCATTCCGCAAGCCGTGACATACCTCGCATTCGGCGGAATGGATCCTAGGCTCAAGGCCTAGGATGATGGCCTGGTCTCGCAGCACCGTTTCGACCAGTTCTTGGAGCGCATTAGCCTGTCTCTCAGGACGCGCCCCTCTCAGGAGGCGCCGGGTGCCAGGGTGATGCAGGAGAAGTCGCGGCTGGCCAGGTGACGGCAGGCCTTGATCGCCGCATTGCGGTCGAGGCCGACCAGGCGGGCGCGGTAGAGCCGGCCCTTGCCGGTCTCCAGCGGCATGATCCGCACCTGGTCGCTGGTCAGCAGGCCCGGCGCGCGGGCGGCGGCGGCCGCGGCCCGGCGGTGGGCGCTGTCGGCCACCCGGAAGGCACCGACCTGGATTGCCCAGGCTTCGGCTTCGATGGCCGCCGCCTCGCCGCCGGCCTGCACGCCGACCAGGCGGGTGGGGCCGGGACTGTCCTCTGCGTCGCCTTGCGCGACCTGGCCGACCGCGGCCTCGCGGCCAAGGTTCATGCCGGCGGAAAAGGCGGAGCCGTCGGCCATCTCGCCGCGCGGCGACAGGGCATGGGCCAGCAGGCCGACGCCGGAGGTCGGCCGCGGCCGCGGGACCGGCACGATGGCCGGGGTGGCGGCATGGGCGCTGGCGATCAGCGACGGCATCTCGATCGACTTGAAGGCCTCCTGGATCAGGCTGTCGCCACCCTTGTAGTGGTCGAAGCCGCGGTCCAGCAGCTTGATCATGTGCTTGTCGCGCGAGGCGCCGGTACGGCCGCCGAAGACGACGCCGACCAGGCGATGGCCGTTGCGTTCCACCGAGGCGACGAGGTTGTAGCCGGACGCGCGGATATAGCCGGTCTTGATGCCGTCGGTGCCTTCGTAGCGGCCCAGCAGGTGGTTGTGGTTCTTGTAGGTCCGGCCGTTCCAGGTGAAGCGCTGGACGGAGAAGTAGCGGTACTGCTCCGGATAGTCGCGCATCATGGCGATGCCCAGCTTCGCCATGTCCCGCGCCGTCGTGCGCTGGCGCGGATCGGGCAGGCCGGAGGCGTTGCGGAAGGTGGTCTTCGACATGCCCAGGCCGCGCGCGCGGTCGGTCATCTTGCGGGCGAAGCCGGATTCGGTGCCGCCCAGCCCCTCTGCCAGGACCACGGCGGCGTCATTGGCCGACTTGGTCACCAGCGCCAGGATCAGGTCGCGCACCTTCACGCTCTGCCCGGCCCGCAGGCCGAGCTTCGACGGCGGCTGCGCGGCGGCATGGGGGGAGACCCGAAGCCGCTGGTCCAGCTTCAGCTTGCCGGACTTCAGCGCGTCGAAGGCCAGCATCAGGGTCATGATCTTGGTCAGGGAGGCGGGATAGCGCAGGTCGCTGGCATGCCGCTCGTGCAGCACGTCGCCGGTTTCCGCATCGACGATGATCGAGGCGTATTTCCGGGCTTGCGCCGGCGCGGACATGAACACCGCGGTCACCAGGAACACGGCGGTCACGGCAGCAGCCGCTCGGATCAGACGCATGGCGGGTCCCCATTCGCAATTCGGCCGTGCCGCCCGGCCTTGCACGCGACTCGGTCGCGCAGCAGGCATGGGCAGCGTCTATCCCCCTCGGCCCGGTCCGCCGCCACCGACTCACCCGAGCGCATACCGGATTCCCGCGCAATTCGCGGACGTTCCGGCCTTGCCTGGGACTCATGCATCAAGATCCCCAAGCAACACTTTGACAATAAAAAGGAATCGGCGCTCAAGTCCAGATCGCTCTTGTTTATGAAAACGAACAGGGAACGAAAAGCGACCAGAAGGAGTCGAAATGGTCGCCCGCTACCGCGCGCCCGCCGGCGAGTCGCCACCGATTCGGACGAATCGCCTGAACCGCCATCGCGTTGGCCAACGCGGCGCCGGGCTGCTAGGACTTCTTCGGGTCGGGGGGGCTGCGTCCAACGGTGAGGCCAAGCATGTTCCGTGTCGCACAGATCTTCGCTGCCGCAGCGCATCGTGTCGCGCTGTCCGGTCTGCCTGTCTTCCGCCTGCCCATCCTCCGGCGGTTGCTCGCCGCCTGCCTCGGTGTAGCCATGGTTGCGGCCTGCGCCTCGTCCGGGCCGGTCGACAATCCTGTGGCCCAGCGGCTGACCTGGTTTAGCTATCTGGACGGCCAGGACATCAAGGCGGCCTGCGCGCCCGGCACGCCGTCGCGGCTGCGGTTCGTCTACAACGGCACCTGGGACAGCCAGGTCCGCAGCTATGACGTGACGCAGACGGCCACCGGGGCGGAGGTCGAGGCCCGGGTCATGGGCCAGGGCAATCTCGCCAACGTGATGGTCGAGGGCTTCAACCTGCTGGCCCCCTGGGATGCGCAGAAGGCCGTGGACCGCATCGACCGCGACAGCTTCGCCGACCTGGTGGGGGCGCTGCTGGCAAGCGGTTTCCGCGACGCGCCGCCGGATGGCGACTTCCTGCGGTCCGATGCCTATTACTGGGTGGCCGCCGCCTGCATCGACGGCGCCTATCACTGGAACGCCTGGGCATCGAACTGGTCGCGCGGCTCGCCGAACTACATCGCCCGCGTGCGTTTCGTCGATTACCTGCTCAAGGCCGACGCGACCGGCGTGCCCTATGCGCCGCCGCAGCGCCAGACCCTGCCGCCCTGGGGCAGCCGGGGCTTCAACGCCGGTGGGTTCCGCCTGCAGGTCGACGGCGACGGGCTGGATATCGGCCCCCAGTTCTGAGGCTGACGCTGCGTAAAGGGCTCGCCGGGGCGGCGCCGCGACGGCAGGTTGCGGCGTCATTGTGCAGTGCAAAAAAATTGCCTTGACCCCCTGGACGGCGCGGCGTACTTTGCCAATATGTTGCAGTGCAGCATGAGGGTGCGGCGCCTCCCGCATAGGTTTTGCGTTCGATTTCGGGCAGGCGCACCGCCACAGGGATCGCGATGACTTTGCGATGAGCGGTCCCGCAGAGAGGGCACCCTCCTTGTGCGGCCCGTTGCGCATCCGCCGCCGGCTCAGCCGGGGTGGGGCTGCGGGTCTTGTCGCGACCGCCAAACGGCAGTGCCCGGCACCTGCCATGCGGTCGACACCAGAAAGGATCCATGCCGGGCGCATCCCGGCGCGGATCGGAAGCGACCAAGGAGCGAGTGATGGCCACAGCGAAGAGCAGTGCGAAGACCGCCAAGGAAACGGCGAACGTCGCCATCGAGGACGCAGTCAACGTTGGGAAAGAAAATATGGACAAGATCATGAAGGCCCAGACCGACGCCGCCGAGCAGTTCGTCAGCGCCGGCCGCGAGCGCATGGACGCCGCGATGAAGAGCTTCGAGACCTTCGGCAGCTTCGGGCGCGAGAATTTCGACGCCTGGGTGCAGGCCAGCAACAGCGCGGCGAAGCTGTTCGAGAACATGAACGCCGAGCATCTCGCCTTCACCAAGGCGCAGGTCGACGACACCGTCGCCGCTGCCAAGGCGATGATGGGCGCCAAGACCCTGCAGGAACTGTACGACCTGCAGAACGACTACATGAAGTCCAGCATGGACGCGATGATGCAGCAGTCCACCAAGCTGGGCGAGATGTCGACCAAGCTGTCGAAGGAGACCTTCGAGCCGCTCAACGAGCGCTTCCAGCAGACCGTCGACAAGATGATGCGTCCGGTCGCCGCCTGATCCCAGGCATCGCGACGGCAAGGCATCACGACCTTGCGAAGGCCCGGCCCAGTGCCGGGCCTTTTGCGTTGTGCGCCCAGCATGGGCGCGTTCTTGAGGGTGGAAGTCCCTCCGTAAGCTGGTCACAGCGAACGAAGTGAAGCGCAACTGCGGAAGGGCGACCGACCGTGGGGAGGAAGCGTGGATCGAAGCTGCGGGCCGATGGACAA
>NZ_JBHRTR010000023.1:205589-226897 GCF_042646425.1 Marinibaculum pumilum | reverse complement strand
GCCTCCTCATCCAGCAGATAGGGTGAATCACAGTTCGCCCCTCAGGGGAATCCCCTATCGATTCTGCCTTCAATGGGAACGCCCTAGTCGGGCGCGTAGGGATTGCGTCCCTTTCGGGTCATCAGCCGCAGGGGAATGCCGGTCAGGTCGAACAGCTCGCGCAGGCCGTTCGCGAGATAGCGCAGATAGCTGTCGGGCAGCTCCTCCGGCTTGTTCACGAACAGCGCGAAGGTCGGCGGCCGTGCCTTCACCTGGGTCGCATAACGGATCCGCAGCCGGCGGCCGGAAACCGCGGGCGGCGGGTGCAGCTCCTGCGCTTCCGCCAGGAAGCGGTTCAGCTGGGCGGTCGGCAGCCGGCGGGTCCAGCGGGCGTATTGCTGCATCACCGCCGGCAGGAGGCGGTCGACATGCCGCCCGGTCAGGGCGGACAGGGTGACGATCGGGATGCCGCGCACCTGGGTCAGCGAGATCTCCAGCCGCTCCTCGATCTCCTTCAGCCGGCGCGCCCTGTCCTCGACCAGGTCCCACTTGTTGACCGCCAGGACCATCGCCCGCCCCTCTTCCGCCACATGCGCGGCGATGGTCAGGTCCTGACGGTCCAGACCGCGCTGGCCGTCGATCAGCAGCACGACGACCTGCGCCATCTTCACCGCGTCCAGGCTGTCGCGCACCGACAGGCGCTCCAGGTCCTCCTCGATCCGGGCCTTGCGGCGCATGCCGGCGGTATCCACCAGGCGGATCCACTGGCCCTCGAACGACCAGTCGATGGAGATCGCGTCGCGGGTCAGGCCCGGCTCCGGTCCGGTCAGCAGCCGCTCGTCCCCCAGCAGGCGGTTCACCAGGGTCGACTTGCCCGCATTCGGGCGGCCGACCACGGCCAGTTGCAGGGGGCCGGCGGGCGCGTCCTCGTCGTCGTCGCCTTCGCTGCCCTCTTCCGAGAAGCCGGGGTCCTGACCCTCATCGCCTGACGGAGCCGTGTCCGCGTCCGCCGGCGCATGCGCCAGCAATGCATCGAGAAGGTCGACCATCCCCTCGCCATGCTCCGCCGACAGGGCGACCGGCTCGCCGAGGCCGAGGGAATAGGCCTCCAGCACACCGGCCTCGCCGGCGCGGCCTTCCGCCTTGTTGGCCAGCAGGATCACTGGTTTCCGGGTGGCGCGCAGGGCCTGGCCGAAATGCCGGTCCAGCGGCGTCACCCCGGCGCGCGCGTCGATCAGGAACAGGACGACATCGGCATCCGCCACCGCCCGGTCGGTCTGCGCGCGCATCCGTGCCTCGGTGGAATCGCCCGCCGCCTCCTCCAGCCCGGCGGTGTCGAAGACGCGGAAGCTCAGATCGCCCAGGCTGGCGGTCGCCTCCTGCCGGTCGCGGGTCACCCCGGGGGTGTCGGCGACGATGGCGATCCGCCGGCCGGCCAGCCTGTTGAACAGGGTCGACTTGCCGACATTGGGGCGGCCGACGATGGCCGCGACGAGCAGGCGTTCGGGCGGGGTCATGGTCCTACCGATAGGCGAAGATCTCGCCGTCCGCGGTGGTGATGTAGAGGGTTTCCTCCGCGACGATCGGCGGCACCATGGCGCGGTCCGGCAGCTCCAGTTCTCCCAGAAGCTCCCCGGAATAGGGCGACAGGGTGACCGCCTGGCCGACGCTGGACAGCAGGATCAGCCGGTCGCCCGCCAGGACCGGGCCGTACCACACGACGACGCCGCGGTTCTGCTTCCGGTCCGGGTTGATATAGCGCTCCAGCTGCTGCACCCAGCGCACCCGTCCGTCGCTGCGGGTCAGGGCCACGACCTCGGAATCGAGGGTGACCAGGAAGATGAAGTCGCCGGCGACCCAGGGCATGTTCAGGCCGCCGAAGGTGGTTTCCCACAGCCGCGCCCCGGTGCGCTGGTCGATCGCCACCATGCGGCCGGCATGGCTCACCGCGAAGACCACGCCGCGGTCCATCACCGGCTCCCCGGTGATGTCGTTGATCTCCCCCACAGGGGAGATGCGGCCGGTGCGGATCAGGGTGTCGCCCCAGGCCACGACCCCGTTGCCCGCGCGCAGGGCGAAGATCTCGCCGGAGGAAAACGGCACCACCACCACGGACTCGGTCGCCGCCGGGGCGGCGGCGTTGACCAGGGCGGCGCCCTCGGCGATGCCGGTATGGCTCCATTCCTCGGTGCCGTCCGCGACGGACAGGGCGTGAAGGGTATTGTCGCCGGTGACCACATAGACCCGGCCGCCGAACACGGTCGGCGCGGGGCGCATCGGCAGGCCCAGATCGTTCACCCAGACCTGGCTGCCATCCGCGGGCGACAGCTTGTAGACCAGGCCATAGGCGGTGGTCGCATAGAGCCAGCCGTTCCAGTAGGCGATGCCGCCGCCGATGGCGCCCTCGTCCTCCTCCTCCGGCGCCAGGGCGACCCGCCACAGCCGGTCGCCGGTCTGCGTGTCGAACGCCGACAGGTTGGATTCGGCGTCGATGGCGTAGAGCCGGCCATCCGCCACCACCGGCGGCGCGAAGATCCGCTGGCCATCGGAGGCGCCGGCGCCGATATCGATCCGCCAGGCCTCGGCGATCTGCTCGCCCAGCGCCAGATGGTGCATCGCATGGCTGGGATAGCCGCCCACCTGCGGCCAGTCGGCATTGGCCCAGGGCGCCGGCAGGCGCACGTCCAGTTCCTCCAGGCGCGGATCCGCCTGCAGGGTACTGTCCAGCTGCATCACCGGGATGCGCTCGCCCGGCAGCGGCTTGTCCTCCTCGACGCCGTAGAGATCGGTCAGGTCGCAGGCGGCGGTGCTGGCAAGCATCGCGACAGCGCCGGTCACGACGGCAATCCTGCGCAGGATGGATGTCGACATCGTCCTTGCCCGCGGGATCAGTCGGTGGCGCTGGTGGTGCCGGTATCCCCCGCGGCAGGGTCGCCGCCGGCGGGTGCCGCTTCGGCGCCATCGCCATCCGCACCGCCCGTCTCGACACCGAGCGCCCGCAGTGCCTCATCGGCGCGCTGGCGGACGCCCGGCTGCGCGGAGGCCTCTTCCGTCAGGGCCTTGTAGGCGGAGATCGCGCCCTCACGGTCGCCCGACTGCAGCAGGGCTGCGGCCTCGATCTCTGTGGCCAGCGGCTGGTAAGGCGCGCCGCCGGTCAGCAGGGGCCCCAGGTCCTGGCGTACCCGGTCCGGGTCGGCGCCCGTCACGACGGCAAGAAGCGCGGCCCGCAGCCGCGCGACCGCCCGCAAGTCCGGCGCGACATCCGGATCGGCAACAAGCTGGCGATAGCTTTCCATCGCCGCGGCATCGAAGCCGCCATCCTCCAGCGCCGCAGCCCGCTGCAGCAGAGCCAGGGTGCGATAGCCGCCGGAGGCCTCGCCCGCCAGGACCGCCAGGTCATCGGCCGCCGCCGTGGCATCGCCGCCGCGGAACTTGCCGACGGCAGAGACGAAGGCCCGCGCATGGTCGTCGGCCTCGGCATTCCTCCATGCCTGCCAGCCGAACCAGCCGCCGACCGCCAGGGCCACGACAAGCGCGATGCCGATCGCCGCAGGGGCCAGACGCCGTGCCAGCTTCTGGAACTTCTCCTTGCGGACTTCCTCATCGATCTCGCGGAATAGCTCGCTCTCGGACAAGTCGCCCTCACAACTCGAAATCTCTGATTGCCACAGCCCGCGAAGCGGGGCGCCGGCGCCATGATGCCCGAACCGGCATCTCGGCCGATTCCGGCATCATGGCGCAGCACGATGCGGCGCGTGCCTGCTGGTACACTATATCTGCGGCAAGCGCTAATTGCCCGACCCAGATTTGAAACCTTTCCGAGGCTCCATCCGCATGGACACCACCCAGATCGCCACCCTGGCCGCCCTGGTCGGCGCCATCGTCCTGGTGGCCGGCGGCATCGGCTGGTCGCGCCTGCGCGGCTCGACCGCCGTCACCTACATCGCGATCTGGCTGGGCCTGGCGGTGCTGCTGGCGCTGCTCTACCGCATGTTCGGCTGAGGTGCCGGCATGGTCGTGATGCACGATACGGATGCGGCGACGCCGGCGGCCGCCGGGTTCCGCATGCCGGCCGAATGGACGCCGCATGACGGCTGCTGGATGCTCTGGCCGGAACGCCCCGACAACTGGCGTGCCGGCGCGGCACCCGGACGGCGGGCCTTTGCCGCCGTGGCCGCGGCGATCTCCGAAGGGGAGCCGGTGCGGGTCGGCGCGTCGGCGGCGGCCTATGCCTCGGCCCGCGCCAGCCTGCCGTCCCAGGTCGACGTGGTGGAGCTGACGGCCGACGATTCCTGGATGCGCGACACCGGTCCCACCTTCGTGCGGGACGAAGCCGGGCGCCTGGCCGGCATCGACTGGCGCTTCAATGCCTGGGGCGGCATGTACGCCGCGCATGAATTCGACGATGCCGTTGCCGCCAAGGTGCTGGAGGTGGAACGGGCCGAAGGCTGGCGCTGCCCGCTGGTGATGGAAGGCGGCGCCGTCCACACCGACGGCGAGGGCACCCTGCTGACCACCGAGAGCGTCCTGCTGGACCCGAACCGGAACCCGGGCATCGGCCGGGCCGCGGCCGAGCGGAGCCTGTGCGACCATCTGGGCGCAGCCCGGGTGATCTGGCTGCCGGAAGGCGTGCCGGAGGACGAGACGAACGGCCATGTCGACAATCTGTGCTGCTTCATCCGCCCGGCCGAGGTTCTGCTGACCTGGACCGACGACCCGGCGGACCCCCTGCATCCGGTCTGCCGCGCGGCAGAGGATATCCTGCGTCGGACGCCGGATGCCGCCGGCCGGACGATCGCGGTCCATCGGATCCCGCAGCCCGGACCGCTGTACAGGGAGGCCGCGGAGACGACGGACCTGGCGCCGGGGCCCGCCGGCGACCGGCCGATGGTGCGCCCGGCCGGCAGCCGCCTGGCAGCGTCCTACGTGAACTTCTATTTCGGCAATGGCCTGGTGGTGATGCCGCTCCTTGACCCGGGGCTGGATCCGGTGGCGCTGCGGGTCCTGCAGGACCTGTTGCCGCGGCATCGGATCGTCGGCCTGCCGTCCCGCGAGATCCTGCTGGGCGGCGGCAACATCCACTGCATCACCCAGCAGGTCCCCGCCCGCGGCCCGCACCCGTTCAGTTGACGCCCGTTCAGCTGACGGATGCGGCGGCGGCGACGCCGTCCAGGACCAGCCGCAGGCCTGCGCGGAACTGTGCCTCAGGGGTCGTCTGTGCGGCGGCGGCGGCGATCTCCCGCAGATGCGGGAACTGCGCCAAGTCCAGCGACATGGCGCTGGCGATCGCCGCGTCCGGGGCCCCCTTCTCCACCGCAATGCGCAGGTCCGCGGTCTGCACCTGCGCCTGGCCGACGATGAAGCCGTTGACTGCCCGGAACGCCGCCAGCAGGCCTTCCCCCCGCAATCCGCTGCCGGCCAGCGCCGCAAGCAGGGCCTCGCCGTGCGCCAGGGCCGGCCCGGAACTGAGCCGGACGGTCAGGATCAGGGGGATCGCGTTGGGATGGGCGCAGATCGCACGCCAAGCCGCCAGGGCCAGCACGGCCGCCCGCGCCCGCCATTCGGCGTCCTCCGCCGCCTCCCCGCCCGGCATGGCGTCATCGGCCGGCATGGGCCCGGCCTCGTCCAGCACCGCGGCGACCACAAGGGCATCGAGCGCGGCCCGGTCCGCGACATAGCCGTAGAGGGTCATCGTGCCGGTGCCCAGTTCCCGCGCCAGGCTGCGCATCGACAAAGCGTGGAGGCCGTCCCGGTCTACCAGGTCGAGGGCGGCCTGCTGGATCTGCCGTCGTTGAAGTTTCCTGCGTCCGGGCATCGGGCCCCCTTGAAAACGTACGATGTACGGATATTTAACTTTTACCGTACATCGTACGATATCAGCCATGAGGGAACCAGATGACTGACACCTTCACCGCCACAGACAGTCCGGACCTGGACAGTCCCGTCGCCGCAACTTTCCCGCAACGACATCGCAAGGGCACGGTGCTGCCGCCCTTGGCCCTCGTCGACATGCACGGGCGGGAAATCCGGATCCCGGCGCCGGGGCGGCTGGTCCACCTTCAGTTCCGTCGCTTCGCCGGATGTCCGATCTGCGACCTCCACCTGCGCAACTTCGCGAGGCGCCATGCGGAGATCGAAGCGGCCGGGCTGGTCGAGGTGGTGCTGTTCCATTCGTCAGCGCAGGCCCTGCTGCCCTATGCCGCCGCCCTGCCCTTCGCCGTGATCCCGGACCCGGACCGGCAGCTCTATGCCACGTTCGGGGTGACGGCCGGCGCCCGTTCCCTGGCGCGGTCCGGCGCCTGGCCCGCCCTGATGCGCGCCGTGGCCTGGGCAAGTGTCGCGCCCCTGCGCGGCCGGAAGCTGCCGCCGCTGCGCGCCGATGGCGGCCGCCTCGGTTTTCCGGCGGATGCCCTGGTCGCACCCGACGGCCGGATTCTGGAGCTGCGGCACGGCCGGCATGCCGACGACCAATGGGATGTCGATGCCCTGCTGGCGGTGGCGGCGCGCCACAGGCGTGCCGTCGCCTGACAGGTCAGGCGCGGGCCGCCTCGAAGCCGGTGAGAAAGGCGGCGAGGTTCTCGCCCAGGCTGGCGGAGACATAGCCGCCTTCCTGAACCGCCAGGACCGGGCAGGTGAGCGATCCGATCCGCCGCCCCAGGTCCTGGAAGCCGGCCGGCGTCACCGTCATGCCCTTCAGGGGATCGTCGCGGGACGCGTCCAGGCCCAGCGCGACGACGAGGATCTCCGGTGCGTAGGCGGCCATCCGTTCCAGTGCGCGGTCCAGCGCCGCCGCCACCTCCGCATCGCCGCTGCCCACCGGCAGCGGCAGGTTCATGTTGAAGCCGAGCCCCTCGCCCGTGCCGCGCTCCGCCTCATAGCCCCAGAAGAAGGGGTAATAGTCGGCCGGGTCGGCATGGATCGACAGGGTCAGGACATCGCGGCGGGCATAGAAAATGCCCTGCGTGCCGTTGCCGTGATGCACGTCGATGTCGAGGATCGCCACCCGCGCGGCGCTGCGGCGCAGGTACTGTGCGGCGATTGCCGAATTGTTGAGGTAGCAGAAGCCGCCCGCCATGTCGGCGAAGGCATGATGCCCCGGCGGCCGGCACAGGGCGTAGACCGCATCGGCGGCGCCCCCCAGCAGCCGGGCCGCGGCATCGACGGCGGTGTTGGCGCTGGCGCAGACGGCCTCCCAGGTGCCGGCAGCGATCGGGCAGGCGGTGTCGGCCATGTGGTAGCCGGCCTGGCCGACCGGCGAACGGGGATAGCCGCCGTCCCGCATCGGCGGATGGACATTGGGCAGGACCTCCGCGCCGGCATCCGGCAGCGCCTGCCAGCGGTCCGCGATCGTTGCCAGGAAACGGAGATAGTCCGGGCTGTGCACGGCGGCACGCGGCCCGGCGCCGTGCTCCTCCGGCGTGCTCACGGGATGACCGCCCGCTTGCAGTGCAGCAAGCAGGATGTCGACCCTTTCCGGCGTTTCCGGGTTGGCCTTCGGCTGACCGCGCACCAGGAAATGCTGCGGGTCGTGGCCCTTCTGCCGCGGGTCGTAGACGATCTGCATGATGGCAGCCTTCAGCGGTTGATGAGGGTGAGGATCTTCTCCTCCAGCTGTTCCGGGGGGAACGGCTTCGCAAGATAGGCGTCGACCTCGTAGTGCATCGCCTCGCGCACCGCCGGCACGGTCGCCAGCGCGGTGATCATCAGGAACGGCATCTGCGCATGGCTCTTGCGCACCCGCTTGAGCAGCTCCAGCCCGTTCAGGCGCGGCATCCGCCAGTCGGCGATGATCAGGTCGAGCACATTGTCCTCCTGCTCCACCATCTCCAGCGCCTCCTGGCCGTCGCGCGCCTCCATGATCTCGCCGACCGCCAGGTCCTCCAGGATCATGCGGACGAACTTCCGCGCGCCGGGTTCGTCGTCGACGCAGAGGACGCGCAGGTCCTGCGGCGACCGGCAGGTGATCCCCGCATCGCGCAACCGGCCGAGGACCTCGTTCAGCCCTGCGATCCGGGCATCCCTGTCGGTCTCGTCGCCCAGCACCGTGCGGAAGAACAGCGGCCGGCGGATGGTCCGCTGCAGGGTGCGATGCACGGCGCGCCGGGCCTCGCCCTCGGGGAAGGCCTCTTCCGCCAGCAGGTCGGCGGCCTGCAGCAGAAGGTCGATGTCGATGCGCTTCTCGGTGGAGATGCCGTCCAGGATCTGGCTGCGCTTCAGCAGGCTGAGCTGGAAGCCGTCGAACATCTTGGCGAGGCGCTCCCGCTCTGCCGGCGCAAAGGTGCTCTCCTGGGCGCGCCGGTGCAGCTGCCCGCAGATCCGGACCTGGCCGGCGATGGTCGGCGAAGCGCGCCGCAGGTCGGCCGACAGGTTCCGGTCGTTCAGCATGCGCCGCAGCCGGTCGTCGACCGGGCGCAGGTCGAACTCGCTGGTGACGGTCTGCAACTCGAACAGGGCGCAGAGGCTCTCGTACAGGTCCAGTCCGGCCAGCACGGAGGCGAGGATCGGCTCCTGCAGCAGCCAGGTCGCCCGTTGCCGCAATGCCTGCCGCAGGCGCTGCTCCTCGTCCCCGGCGGCGAGGCGCCGGATCCGCCGCCCGAGCTCCTGCATCCCCGCCAGTTCGTCGGAGAGCACTGCAAGGTCCGCGGCCTCCAGGTCCGTGCCGGCAAGCTGCCCCGGGCTGCCCAGCATCGAGATCGCCGTGCTGCGGGCGCCGCGCCGCGTCTGGCCCAGGCGCGGATAGGCCTCGCTGCGCACCACGGCGGCCAGGACCGGGACCGACCGCCCCAGTGCGTCGCCCCGGCCTTCCGCGGTGTCCAGCAGCGTGCCGATCTGCTGTGCCATCGACATCTCTGCCGGGAACAGTTCGCGGGCCATGGCGGGACGGGACAGCATGTCTCCCAGCAGGCGGTCGAGCGGTTCCACCGCGCCGGACGGCAGCGGCTGGCGCAGGCATGCCGCAAGTCCGGCAATCCGCTTGCCCGCGCCCCGGTCCTGCGGCGTCATCCGGACCAGCGCCGCGAGCAGCGCCAGCTGTCCGTCGCTGCTCTTCAGCGCGTCGCCGATCCGTCGGCAGGCCGTCGCCAGGGTCTTCGGCGTCACCTCCGGTATGTCCAGTCCCGAAAGGCGTCGCTCCAGACCCTGCCGCAATGCGATCATCAGCCCGACGGAATCTGGATAGCCGCTCGCCCCGTCCGCCCGCGACAGCACGGTCGCTGCGGCACCCGCTTCCGCACTATCGAGCAGTGCGGCGAACAGGTCCGGCTGAAGCAGAACTTCCAGGGCGGAGACGCCCTCTGCCTCGAAGAAGGCGGGACATGCCTCCGCCAGCGCGGTGGCGATGCGCGGCTCCAATACGCCGAGGACGAGGTCGGGTTCCCCCGGGCCGTCCCCCTGTTCCACTTTCCCGGATGCCACGACCTTCAGCCCTCGAACACGTCCCGCACGACAGCGGACAGCGCGGCACGGTCGACCGGCTTCGCCAGCACCCGCCCCGGTGCCAGTTCCTGCACATCCGGGCGCGCCGCGACAGGGCTGTAGCCCGTCATCAGGACGATCGGCAAGTCCGGCCGTTGACGTGCCAGCCGCCGGGCAAGCACGTCGCCGCCGCCATCCGGCAGGACGATGTCGCACAGCAGCATGTCCACCGTGTCGCCATTGCGGGCAAAGGCGGCCGTAGCAGTGGCGACGTCGCCGGCACTGATCACGGTCAGGCCCATGTCCTGCAACGCCATCCGCACGAACCGCAGGACGGCCGGGTCGTCCTCCACCAGGAGGACGGTGCCGGACAGGCTGCCGCCCTCCTCCAGCACGTCGGCGGCTGGCGCTTCCGGCTCCGGAATCGCCGTGATGGGCAGCAGCAGGGTGAAGGTCGCGCCCTCGCCCGGCGCGGACTCCATGTCCACCGATCCGCCCGCCCGGACCGCCGTCGCATAGACCATGGGCAGCCCCAGGCCGGTTCCCTGGCCCTGCGCCTTCGTGGTGTAGAACGGCTCGAAGATCCGGTCGGCGATGGCCTGGTCGATCCCGACCCCCTCGTCGGTGACGGAGATCGCCGCGTAGCTGTCATGCTCCAGGTCCGGATGCCGCAGCCGCAGCGGGTCGCCGGGCGGCAGGATGCGGGCGCCGATGCGCAGGGTGCCGCCGCCCGGCATGGCATCGCGGCCGTTGATCGCCAGGTTGACGATGGCCTGCAGCAGGGCGCCCCGGTCGACCATCACCGGCATCGCCTCGTCCGGGATCTCGATCCGGGTGGCGACCGCCTCGCCCAGGACCGGGCGCAGGAAGGCATCCAGTTCGGCAAGCAGGCGGGCGATGTCGACATATTCCGACTGGTGATCGGTCTCCCGCCGCGCGAAGTCCAGCAGCTGCCGGGTCATCGCCGCCGCCCGTTCCGACGCGCTGACGATCTCCTGCAGGCAGTAGCGCAGGCGGTCCTGGTCGCCCGGGGTGCGCAGGCCCATCTGCGCGAAGCCGCCCATCGCGGTCAGCAGGTTGTTGAACTCGTGCGCGACGCCGCCGGCCAGCTGGCCGATCGCATCCATCTTCTGCGCATGCTGCAGGGCACGCTCGGCATCCTGCCGGGCGGTGACGTCGTTCATCGCGATGCGCAGGGCGTCGCGGCCTTCGAAGCGGGTGCGGCTGACGCCGATCTCGACATGGCGCTGGCGGCCGCGCAGCGGCTGCAGGTCGACCGCCGCTACCGCGCCGTCGCGCTGTTCGTCGGCATGGCCCGACAGCAGGTCGTAGAGCAGCGGGTCGCCGCCGGGCAGGACATAGTCCTGGAAGGCGCGGCCCAGCACCTCGTCGGCCCGGTCCGCGCCCATGATCTCCAGCGCCTTCGGGTTGGCATAACGCAGCACTGAATCCTGCGCGATGGCGATGCCGAACGGCGACTGCTCGACCAGGTCGCGGTAGCGCATCTCGCTTTCGTGCAGCGCCGTGATCTCGGTCAGCAGCTTCACGATCCCGCCGCCCGGGACCGCATGCTCGCTCAGCCGGTAGTAGCGGCCGTCCGACAGCCAGAGGTCGACCGGCCCGGCATTCTTCTCATGCCGGGACATCCGCTCGTCGATCCAGGCCTCCATGTCCAGCTCCGCGCGCACATGGCCGCCGCGGATCGCCGCCTGGCGCAGGATCTCGCGGAACGGTGCGCCGGGCACCAGCATGTCCGCGATCTGCGGATAGGCCTCGCGGTAGCGCCGGTTGCACAGGACCAGCCGGCCCTGCGCGTCGAACAGCACGAAGCCCTCGGACAGGCTGTCGAGCGCGGTGGGCAGCATCTCGTAGGACGGGTCGGCCGGCGTCGTGCCGGCCGGCGGGTCGGTCGGCTGGGTCTCTGTCATCAGCTCCGCCGGTTTGGAAGGATCGGTCCGTATCGCCTCCGGGTGACCCGCAGCAGTTCCCGGTTATCGGCCTACGATGCCCGATCCCGGACTGCCATGCTATAGGGCCGCCCGGAAGCGCCGCCCGGCGACCACTCGCCCTTTCCTTCCAATCGCATGAGGACAGCATATGACCCAGCAGGCAGGCGACAGTGGCGTCGGTACCGGCAGGCTTGCCGGCAAGGCAGGGATCGTCACCGGTGCGGCGAGCCGCGTCGGCGCGGGCATTGCGCATCGCCTGGTGGCCGACGGGGCCCGGCTCTGCCTTGCCGACATGGACGCCGCGCGCGGCGCGGCCATGGCGGCGGAACTTGGCGATGCCGCCTTCTTCATGCAGACCGACCTGCAGATCGACGGCAGCATCCAGCAATGCGTGCGCGAGGCCGTGGACCAGTTCGGAGGCCTGGACCTGCTGGTCAATGGCGCCTGCACCTATCGCGACGGCGGCATCGCGGCCGAGCGGGCGGACTGGCTGGTGGCCTGCAACATCAACCTGGTGGGCGCTGCGCTGACGATCCGGGCAGCCGCACCGGAAATGGCGGCGCGGGGCGGCGGCAGCATCGTCAATATCGCCAGCATTGCCGGCAAAGTGGCGATGGCCGGACGCTGGCTCTATCCGTCCACCAAGGCCGCCCTGCTGCAGCTGACCCGCTGTGCCGCAACCGACCTGGCCGCGGACCGGATCCGGGTGAACAGCGTCTCGCCGGGCTGGACCTGGTCGCACCTGATGGAAGACCTGTCCGGCGGCGACCGTGCTGTGATCGACGGCCTGGCGGCGGACTATCACCTGCAGGGCCGCACCTCGACTTCGGAAGAAGTGGCCGCCGTGGTGGCCTTCCTGTGCAGCGACGATGCCGCCTGCGTCACCGGCGCGGACTATGCCGCCGATGGCGGCTACAGCGCCCTGGGCCCGGAACGCGCCCTGCCCGCCATGCGCGATCAGTTGGTCGCCGCGGGCCGGATCGCGGAATGATCCGGGTCATTGCCGTGCATCGCCCGCCAGACCGACGGCGACAGGCCCATGCGCCGGCGGAAGGCAGTCGACAGGCGACCGGCATCCGGATAGCCGACATCGCCGGCCACGACCTTCAGCGCGACGCCTGAGGCGATCAGCATCTTGGCGCGGTCGATCCGCAGGTCCTCGACGAAGGCGGCCGGGCTGCGTCCCGTCGCGGCGGCGAAACGCCGCTGGAAGGTCCGCAGGCTCTGCCCCGCCCGTTCCGCCAGCCGCTCCACGTTCAGGTCGGTCGCCAGGTTGGCCTCCGCCCAGTCGATCAGTTCGGCATAGGGCGTCGCCGCCGCGCACTGGCGCTTCAGCGCATCGGAGAACTGCGCCTGGCTGCCGGGCCGCCGCAGATAGACGACAAGGCGCCGGGCGATCGTCGCGGCAATGCGGGCGCCGAGATCGGCTTCCACCATGGCCAGGCTCATGTCGATGCCCGCGGTGATGCCGGCGGAGGTCCAGACCGGCCCGTCGGTGACATAGAGGGAGTCCGCATCGACGGCGACCTTGGGATAGCCGCGCGCCATCTCCTCCGTCACCCCCCAGTGGGTCGCCGCCCGCCGCCCGTCCAACAGCCCCCAGGCCGCCAGCGCGAAGGCACCGGAACAGACAGAACCCCAGCGCGGGGCCTGCGCTGCGGCCTGCAGGACCCAGTCCCGGGCGCCGCGGTCGGCGATCAGCGCCTGCATGCCGTCGCGATCATGCCCCGCCACCAGGCAGGTGTGGACGCCGGCCGGATCGACATCGGCCAGTGCGGCGGTCTGCAGGGTCACGCTGGAGATCGTCTCGACCGCACCGCCGGCGGGCGAGGCGAGGATCACCTGGTATGACGGCGGTGACCCGCCGCGTTCGGCCCGCCCGTCATTGGCGGCACTGAAGACGGCGGCCGGGCCGGTGGCGTCGAGGACCTGGGCGCCCCGCGCCGCAAGGAGGACGATCTGTCGGGTCATTGGCGCAAATCTATATGTCTTTGACATTCACGCCAAACCCGGTCGGAGCTATTCATGACCTCCAGCCAGAGGAGAGTTGCCATGACCGACCAGCCCTTCCGCATCGCCTTCCTGCTCTACCCCGGCGTCACGCAGCTCGACTTCACCGGCCCGGCGGAGACCCTGGCGCGGATGCCGGGTGCAGCGCTGTCCTTCGTCGCCGGCAGCGACGCGCCGATCGCCAGCGATTGCGGCCTGTCCGTGCTGCCGACCGCCACCTTCGACGACGACCGGGCCTTCGACATGATCTGCGTGCCGGGCGGGCCCGGCTGCACGGAGGCGATGGAGGATGCGGCGACGCTGGACTGGCTGCGCCGCCAGGCAACGGAGGCCAGCTATGTCACCAGCGTCTGCACCGGCTCCCTGGTGCTGGCGGCCGCCGGCCTGCTGCGCGGCTATCGCGCCGCCTGCCACTGGGCCTGGACCGACAAGCTCGCCCTGTTCGGCGCCACGCCGGTGCGCGAGCGGGTGGTGATCGACCGCAACCGGATCACCGCCGGCGGCGTCACGGCCGGCATCGACTTCGGTTTCCGGGTGATCGCGGAACGCTGCGGCCGCGACATCGCGGAGGCGATCCAGCTCGGCATCGAATATGCGCCGGAGCCGCTCTCCGGCGGCACGCCGGACAGCGCGCGGCCGGAGATCCGCGACCTCGTCACCGCTGCGATCAACCAGCGCCTGGCCGACCGGCATGCCGCGATCGACCGGATCGCGGCGCGCTTCGCCGCAGGCTGACCGCGGGTCCGCGCACCGCTCTGCACCGGTTCAGCCGACGCTGCGGCCGCGGCCTTCCCAGAACGCCTTGCGGATCTCCCGCTTCAGCACCTTGCCGACCGGGCTGCGCGGCAGGTCCTCCCAGAAGTCGATGCTCTTCGGGGTCTTCATGCCGCCCAGCTTCTCGCGGCACAGTTCCGCCAGTTCCTGCGCCGAAGCTTCCCGCCCGGGGGTCAGCAGCACGACGGCCTTCACCGCCTCGCCCCACTTCTCGTCGGGTACGCCGACCACGGCGCAGTCCTGGACGGCGGGATGCGCCATCAGCACGGACTCGATCTCGAACGGGAAGATGTTGAAGCCGCCGGAGACGATCATGTCCCGCTTGCGGTCCGTGATGTACCAGTAGCCGTCGCGGTCGCGATAGCCGATATCGCCGGTGTGCAGCCAGCCGAACTTCTTGATCTCGGCCGTCGCCTGCGGGTCGTCCAGATATTCCTTCATGATCGACGGCGCGCGCAGGACGATCTCGCCCACCTCGTCGGGGCCGAGGATCCGCCCCTCCTCGTCCATCACCTCCATCGCCTCGACCACCGGGGTCTGGCGACCGCAGGACAGCAGGCGGTGCCGCTTCGCCGGGTCGGCGACCGCCTCCGCCGTTTCCGCCGTCGACATGAAGGTCAGCGGAAAGCCTGCCTCGGTCTGGCCGAAGGCCTGGCAGATGACGGGACCCAGGCTGCCGATCGCCTCGACGATCTTTTCCGGCGCCAGGGGGGCGGCGGCGGAGATCAGGTATTCCAGGCTGGAGGTGTCGTAGTCCTTCAGCTTCGGATGGGCCAGCAGCATGTAGATCACCGTCGGCGGCAGGAACATGGTGGTCACCCGCCGTTCCTGGATCGTCTTCAGGATCGCTTCCAGGTCGACCTGGGCCATCATCACCGAGGTGCCGCCCATCGCCCATTGCGCCATCGCGATCATGCCGCCGGCATGGGTGATCGGCGCCACGGCGAGGTTCACCGGCGGCGCCTTCGGATGCAGGCAGACCGCCCAGCCCAGGTTCGACATGAACAGCCAGTGATTGTCGGACTGGGTCAGTTTCGGCTGGCCGGTGGTGCCGCCGGTCGCCCCCTGCAGGCCGAAGGCGTCGGCGGGGATCTCCCAGTCCGGGTTGCTGTCGGGCTGGCCATCGCACCACTGCGCCAGCGACGGACCGTTGGCGTCCTCCGCATCCAGGCAGACGGCATGGGCCAGGCTCTGCACCCCGGCCTTGAAGTGCGGGATCTGCTCCGACACCGAGGAATGGTAGAACAGCGCATCCACCCGGCCGCGGGAGAGGATGTCGACATTGCCCTCCAAGGTATTGCGCAGGTTCAGGTTGCACCAGGCCATGCCGGCCCGCAGGCAGCCGATCTGGACGATCATCGCCGGGCCGCAATTGGGGCTCAGCACCGCGAAACGGTTGCCGATGCCCAGCCCCTTGGCCCGCGCCGCATGCGCGATCCTGTTCGCCAGCAGCCGCGCGGCATCGTAGGTGAAATTCCCGCCCTCGCCGGCAAAGGCCAGGCGCTCGGGATAGTGCCGTGCGCCGAGATAGAAGCTGTCCGTGACGTGCATGCTTTTCCCCCTCCGTCGACCCTTGTCCTGCCGGTCCGTCGAACCTCATAACAAGTCCGCCGGGCCGGCGCCACGGCGCCGCTGCCGCACCGCTACCGCCGGCGCGGCGGCGCCACGACGAGGTAGACCGCGGTGCCGATCAGCAGCAGTGCGCCGATGTCCGGCAGGCGCACCGTCTCGTTCAGCAGCAGGGCGCCCACGAGGAAGCCGAAGACGGGGGTGAGCTGGACGCCGACCGTAGATACCGCCACCGGGACCTGCGCCACCACGGTGAAATACATCCAGAACGACAGGATGCCGGTGAAGATCCCGACATAGCCGATCGCCAGCAGCGACGCGGTGCCCGGCAGTTGCCGGATGCCGGGATCGACGACCAGGGCGATCGCCAGCAGCGGCACCGCGCCGAACGCTTCCTGCCAGCCGACGATCGCGCTCATCGGCATCTGCAGGCGCGCCATCCGCACCAGCACGGTGCCGACGGCAAACAGCATCGACCCCAGGATCAGGTAGCCGAAGCCGAGCAGCCGGCCGTCCAGTGCCTGCGGGTCGGCGATGAAGAACAGCAGCACCCCGCCGACGCAGAGCAGCACCGCCAGCGCCCATTGCCAGCGCAGCCGCTCGCCGAACAGGGCGACAGCCAGGATCACCGCCCAGACCGGATAGAGATTGCCCAGCGCCGCCGCCCGCCCGGAACCGACCAGTTCGACTCCGAACATGATCAGGGCGCCGAAGCCGCAGAAATTGATCACGCCGCAGATCGCCAGCAGCATCCAGGCCCGCCGCCGGCCCTGCGGCCTGTCATCCGACGGCGGCAGCAGCGCGCCGCCGCGCGCCCAGGTCAGGCCCAGCAGGCCGGCCGCGCCCACCACGTTCACCAGGCCGCGGAAGGCGAAGGGGGAAAGCTCGGTCAGGCCGATCTTCATCGCCGGCCAGTTCGCGCCCCACAGGGCGCTCACAGCCAGCAGCATCAGGACCGAGTTGAGCGGCACCCGGTCTGTCGCGGGGTTACCCACAGTGTGAGGTCATCGGGCGCTCAGACGCCCAGATACCTGGCCTGCAGGCCCTCGTCGGCGGCGAGTTCGGCGGAGGTGCCGGCCCAGACCACCCGCCCCTTCTCGATGATGGTGTGGCGGTCGGCGAGCTTCAGCAGGTCGGCGACGTTCTTGTCGACGACCAGGATCGACAGGCCCTCCGCCTTGATACGGGCCAGGCAGGACCAGATCTCCTGCCGGATCAGGGGGGCCAGGCCCTCCGTCGCCTCGTCCAGGATCAGCAGCCGCGGATTGGTCATCAGGGCGCGGCCGATGGCCAGCATCTGCTGCTCGCCGCCCGACAGCAGGGTGCCCATGGAGTTCCGCCGCGAATTCAGTTCGGGGAACATCTCGAACACCCGCTCCAGGGTCCAGGGCCGCCCGGCGCCATGCCGGTTGGCGGCAGTGGCCACCAGGTTCTCGGTCACCGACAGGTTGGGGAAAATCTGCCGCCCCTCCGGCACCAGGCCCAGCCCGGCCTTTGCGATCCGGTAGGACGGCCAGCCGGCGATCGCCGTCCCGTCGAATTCGACACTGCCCGCAGCCGGCCGGACGATCCCCATGACGGAATGGATCGTCGTCGTCTTGCCCATGCCGTTGCGGCCGAGCAGGGTCACGACCTCGCCGTCGTTCACGGCGAGGTCGATGCCGAACAGCGCCTGGCTGGCGCCGTAGAATGCCTCCAGCCCCTGCACCTTCAGCATGGCGCGCTCCCGGGCTGCCGCTTCGCCGGACGGATCATGCCGCCTCCTCGCCCAGATAGGCGCGGCGGACATGCTCGTCGTTGCGGATTTCGTCCGGCGTGCCGGAAGCGATGATCTTGCCGTAGACCAGGACGGAGATGCGATCCGCCAGGGCAAAGACGGCGTCCATGTCGTGCTCGATCAGGAAGATCGTCTTCTGGGCCTTCAGTTCCTGCAGGGTGGCGATCATCTCCGCCGATTCCTCCGGCCCCATGCCGGCCATCGGCTCGTCGAGCAGCAGCATTTCCGGCTCCGTCGCCAGCGCCATCGCGATCTCCAGCGCGCGGCGTTCGCCATGCGACAGGATGGCGGCCGGCCGGTCCGCGCGACCGCCCAGCCCGACCCGTTCCAGCGCCGCCATGGCGGGGTCGACCAGGCGGCGGTCGCGGCGTGCCGGCGCCCAGAAGCGGAAGGAATGGCCGGCGCGGGCCTGGACGGCCAGGGCGACATTGTCCAGCACCGACAGCTCCAGGAAGATCGAGGTGATCTGGAACGACCGCGCCATGCCCAGATGGCTGCGGCGATAGGCCGGCATCGCGGTGATATCGCGGCCGGCGAACAGGATCTGGCCGCCATCCGGCTTGAGATCCCCGGACAGCTGGGCGATCAGGGTCGTCTTGCCCGCCCCGTTGGGCCCGATCAGGGCATGTGTCTCGCCCCGGCGCACCTCGAGATTCACCCCGACGGTGACGGCGATACCGCCGAAGCTCTTCCGCAGGTCGCGGATCTGCAGCAGGTCGTCAGCCATCTTCGGGCAACCGCTTGCCGAGGACGGAGACGATGCCGCCCTTCAGGTAGAGGACGATCAGGATCAGGATCAGCCCGAAGATCAGCTGCCAGTAGATGGTGAAGCCGGACAGAACCTCCTCCAGTGCCAGGAAGGCGATCGCACCGGCGACCGGGCCAAGGATGGTCCCGGCACCGCCCAGGATGACCATGAAGATCAGTTCGCCGGAGCGCGACCAGGCCATCATCTCCGGGCTGATGAAGTTGGTGAAATTCCCCAGCAATGCGCCGGCAAAGGCGCAGATCGATGCGGAGATCACATAGGCGGTCAGCCGGTAGGCATAGGTGTTGTAGCCGACCGCCCGCATCCGCGGATCGTTGCCCTTGGAACCGCGCAGCACCATGCCGAAGCGTGAGTTCACGATGCGATGCACCAGGTACATCGACACCAGCAGGGTAACGAAGCAGACGATGTAGAGGTTGAAGTTGTCGTCGATGTCGAACAGGCCGGAGAATTCGGAGCGGTAGTAGATCAGCAGCCCGTCATCGCCGCCATAGGCCTCCAGGCTGACGAACAGGAAATAGACCATCTGCGCGAAAGCCAGGGTGATCATGATGAAATGCACCCCTTTCGTGCGCAGGCAGACCGCCCCGGTGACCAGCGCGAAAAGCGCTGCCACGCCGACCGCCAGCGGGAAGTGCAGCCAGCCGGAATTGAGGTCGTGGAAGGCCGGGATGCCGACGCAATAGGCGCCGATGCCGATATAGGCGGCATGGCCGAAGGAGATCATGCCGCCATAGCCCAGGATCAGGTTCAGGCTGACCGCGGCGATCGCCAGGCAGACCAGCCGGATCCCCATGTCCAGGTAGAACGGTTCGTCCAGGAAATAGGCCGCCGGCGGCGCGATCGCCAGGAACAGCAGCACCACCACCGTCGACCAGGTGCGGGTTCCCCAATGGCGCGGGTTCCAGCCTGTCGCCCCTGCCCGGCCCTCAGCCACCGAAGCACCTTCCGCTGCGTCCGTCATCTCAGCGGACCTTCGGCGGGAACAGACCCTGCGGCCGGAAGGCCAGGATCACCGCCATCAGGATGTAGATCAGCATGGCGGAGACGGCCGGCGCGGAGGTCTCCGCCGCCTCCGTCTCCATGCCCAGCTTGAACAGGTCGTCCAGGTAGGAGCGGCCCAGGGTGTCGATCAGGCCGACCAGGATCGCGGCGATGAAGGCGCCCTTCATCGAGCCGATGCCGCCGACGATGATCACCACGAAGGCGACGATGATGATCTCGTTGCCCATGCCGATGGAGGCCCCGGTGATCGGCGTGATCAGCATGCCGGCCAGGCCTGCCAGCGCCGCGCCCAGCGCGAAGACGGCGGCAAACAGAAGCTGGATGTTGATCCCCAGCGCGCTGACCATCGTGCGGTTGGAGGCGCCGGCGCGAATCAGCATGCCCAGCCGGGTATGGTTCACCAGGACATAGAGCAGGGCGGCAACCAGAAGGCCGCCGCCGATGATCATCAGCCGGTAGCTGGGCAGCACCACCTCCCCCACCGTGACCTGGCCGTTCAGCCAGTCCGGCAGAGGAATGGCGACCCCTTCCGGGCCCCAGATCATCTGCACCGCGGTGTCGAACACCAGGATCAGGCCGAAGGTGCCCAGGACATGGTCCAGATGGCTGCGCGGATAGAGCCGCCGCGCCACGATCATCTCGACCAGGAAGCCGACGATCGCGGTCAGCGGCACCGCCAGCACCAGGGCAAGGATGAAGCTGTCCGTCCAGAAGGTCAGGGTGGCGCAGAAATACGCGCCCACCATGTACAGCGCACCATGGGCCAGGTTGACGAAGTCCATGATGCCGAAGACCAGGGTCAGGCCGGAGGCCAGCAGGAACAGCAGCAGACCGAGCTGCAATCCGTTCAGGAACTGAATGAGGACGAGGGTCCAGTCCATCCGGCGCCCTTGGCAAGAGTGGAAGCGCGGGGCAGAGCCCCTCGAAAAGTCCGCCGAAAGGTCAGCGGAAACGCAGACGGCGCCCGGCCGGAACCGGGCGCCGCCGCAGGTTTAGCACGCGATCAGTTCATCTGGCAGGTTTTTGCGTAGACGTCCTGATGGTTCTGATAGGCGGTGTCGATGATCTTGGTGGTGTAGTTGCCGTCGGCATCCTTCACCACCTCGCGCAGGTAGAAGTTCTGGATCGGCATGTGGTTGTTGCCGTAGTTGAACTTGCCCCGGACCGACGGGAACTCCGCCTTCTCCATGGCGGCGCGCATGCCGTCGATATCGTCCAGATTGCCCTTCACCGCCTCGACCGCGCTCTTGATCAGGTAGATCGTGTCGTAGGACTGCGCGGCATAGTAGGACGGATAGCGGCCGTACTTCTTGCGGAAGTTCGACACGAACTGCTTGTTCTGCGGCGTGTCGAGATCGGCGCTCCAGAACATCGTCTCGCGCGCGCCGGTCACGTCCATGCCCGCCTTCTGGAACTGCGGCAGGGCGATCTCGTCCACCGTGAAGACGGAGTAGAGCGGCATCTCCGACTGCAGGCCCGCCTGCTGGTACTGCTGCACGAAGGCGGAGCCGGCCTTGCCCGGGTAGAAGACGAAGATCGCCTCGGCGCCCGAGGACTTCGCCTTCGCCAGTTCGGCGGAGAAGTCGAGCTGCGCGTCGGCGCCCCACTTGGTGAAGTCCTTGCCCTTGATCTCGCCCTTGAAGGTGCGCTCCACGCCCGCGACCATGTCCTTACCGGCCGCATAGTTCGGCGCCATGATGTAGATCGACTTGATGCCGATCTTGTTCAGCACCTCGCCCAGCGCCATCGGCGTCTGGTCGTTCTGCCAGGAGGTGGAGAAGAAGTTCTTGTGGCAGAACTTGCCGGCGAGCTGCGACGGGCCGGCATTGGAGCTGATCAGGAACTTGCCGCTGTCCAGCGCCGACTTCGACGAGGCGAGCAGCACGTGGCTCCAGATGAAGCCGGCGATGAAGTCGACATCGTCCTGCTTCACCAGCTTGTCGGTCTTCTGCTTGCCCACCTCGGGCTTGAAGCCGTCATCCTCGAAGATGACCTCGACCGGATGGCCGGCCATCTTGCCGCCGATATCCTCGACGGCCAGCTCGACGGCGTCCTTCATATC
>NZ_JBHRTR010000023.1:198078-205470 GCF_042646425.1 Marinibaculum pumilum | reverse complement strand
GCGCCAGCAGCGCCGCGGCTGCCGCCGCACCCACCAGGGTCCGTCCGACGGATGTCCAGTTCTTCATACCAAGGCCTCCCTAGCCTTCCCATCAGATACTGATGCCACTGCATCGCCTCGGGTCCGCGGCCGGTTCTGCCGCCGCCCTCGGAACTGGCGCCATAATGGCCGCATTCCCTGCAGGCTGTCGATATGGCCGCGCTTTCGGATGCGGTGACGATCGCCTAAGTATCAGGGCGACCGCGACAGGAACAAGTGACCTTGCCGCCGCCGCGTGCCGCTGTACGACCCGGAGCCGCCGAACGGACCGCATGGAATCCGACCCGTTTCAGACCCTGTTCCAGTCCTTGAGCTACGAGCATTGGGCCCATGTGGTGGATCTACTGCGCGAGGCGCAGTTCTTCTCCACCATCGCCATCATTGCCGCCGTCTTCCTGGTGCGCTGGCTCGCCGTGCGCGCGATGAACCGGAACGAGGAACTGGCCGCCGAGAACAAGCGGCGCTGGACCTCGCATATCCGCAACTTCAGCTTCCTGATCCTGGCGATCTCGCTGGCGCTGGTCTGGTTCCCGCAGCTGGAGACCTTCGCCCTGTCGCTGACCGCCTTCGCGCTGGCGATCATCATCGCCACGAAGGAGCTGATCCTCTGCCTCTCCGGGTCGGTCCTGCGGGCGACGACCACGGCCTTCAGCGTCGGCGACCTGATCGAGATCGACGGCGTCTGCGGCGAGGTCGTCGAGCACAACCTTATGTCCACCGCGATCATGGAGGTGCATCCGCAAGGGGCCAGCGAACCCTACCAGCTGACCGGCCGGCGCCTGGTGCTGCCCAACAGCATCCTCTTGTCCAAGCAGCTGGTGAACTATGGGCTGATCCGGCGCTATGTCTTCCACCGCTTCGAGATGGACTTCGACACCGCACTGGATCCCGCGGCCATGACGGCAGCGATCCAGGCGGCCGCGGAGCGCCAGACCGCCGCGCTCGGCGACGTGGCGCAGCGCTACCATGCGCTGGTGGCCAGCCGCTCCGGCCTCGACCTGCCGGGCATCGCGCCACGGGTCACCCCCGGCACAACGGCGATCGGCGGCCTCAGCTTCACCATCACCCTGTTCTGCCCGATCAAGGCCGCAGCCGAAATCCAGCGGGAGATCGCCGCCGAGGCGCTGCAGGCCGCCCACCGGTTGCGGCAGGAGGCGGCGGCCGCAAAGCAGGCAGCGCGTGCGGCTGCCCTGATCGAGGAGGAAGCCGGCGCATGAAAGCATGGCTCTGCCGCAGCCTGGAGGGGATCGCCGCGATGCGCCTGGAGGAGGTGGCATCCCCCGCCCTGCGGCCAGGCACGGTGCGGATCCGGCTGCGCGCCGCGGCGCTCAACTTTCCCGACCTGCTGATGCCGGCCGGCCGCTATCAGGTACGCCCGGACCTGCCCTTCGTGCCGGGCCTGGAGGGCATGGGGGAAGTCGTGGAGGCTGCCGACGATGTGGACCGCTTTGCCCCTGGCCAGCGTGTCATGACCTATGCCGGCCAGGGCTGCTTCGCGGAGGAGATTGTGGTGCCGGCCGGGCTGGTCCATCCTGTGCCCGACGGCATGAGCGACGACGCGGCCGCCGCCTTCGTTCTGGCCTATGGCACGGCCTGGCATGCCCTGATCGACCGCGGCCGCCTGCGCGACGGCGAATGCGTGCTGGTCCTCGGTGCGGCCGGCGGCGTCGGCCTGCCGGCGCTGGAAATCGCGGCCGCCCGCGGCTGCACGGTGATCGCCGCCGCGGGATCGGAGGAAAAGCGGCAGGCCTGCCTCGGCCATGGCGCAGCCCACGTGCTGGACAGCCGCGGCGACCTGCGGGCGCAACTGCGCGAGGCAGGCTTCGACGGCCGGGTCGACATCGTCTACGACCCCGTCGGCGGCGCAGCGACCGAGCCGGCGCTGCGCAGCCTGGGTCGCTATGGCCGGCTGCTGGTGGTCGGCTTCGCCGCCGGCGATATCCCCGCCCTGCGCGCCAACCTGCTGCTGCTGAAGCAGGCGGACGCGGTCGGCGTCAGCTTCCGCCAGTTCGCGCAGGACCTGCCGGACAAGGCGGCGCTGACGGTCGGGGCGCTGGCGGACCTGTTCGGTGCCGGGCGCCTGGCACCGCGTATCGCCCGCGAACTGCCGCTTGACGAGCTGCCGGCCGCGGCAGCGCTGCTGGAGGACCGGGCGGTCGTCGGCAAGGTGGTTCTGCGGATCGCGGACTGAGCCCCTCGCCCGCTCAGAACCGGATGCCCAGCCGGACGCTGCCGGTATGGGAGACGAAGTCGGAGCCGACATCGGCCCCGTACTGCGCCCGCAGCTCCATGCCGCTGCCATGGACCAGGTCGAGGCCCAGATCGCCACGGCCGACCACCCGGTCGCCCTCGAACGAGGTCGTGATGGCGGCGCTGCCGGCCGGCGCCCCGGCCAGGCGGGCGCTCTGCGTCCATTCCGCATCGCTCCAGACCGTCACGCCGATCCCCGCATAGGGCCGCAGGATCGCATCTCCCAGATCGACCCGCGCACCGACCTCGACCTCCGGCGTGGCGCCGAACTTGGTGTCGCTGGCGCTATCGAACTGCATGTTCAGGGCGCCGGCGCCTGTCTCCGTATAGCCCGGGACCCGGACATGGACGACGTCCAGGTTCAGCGCCGGGCGTACATACCACTGCCCCATGTCGACATTGTAGGCGCCGCGCAGCCGGCCCGAATAGCTGTGCGTCTTCTGGCCCGAACTGGCGGTCATCGCCACGCCGGCATTGGAGACCAGGCGCTGGTTGTCCATCTCGCCATAGCTGTAGCCCAGCGAGCCGGCCAGCAGCCAGCTCTCGCCGATGCGTCGCTTGACCACCAGGCCCGCCGAATAGCTGTCGCCGGTACCGGAGGCCTGGCCGTCATGCGCGACAACGCTTTCCTCGGTATAGGCGCCGGCACCGCCGATGAACCAGTCCGTCGTGCCGACCTGCTTCTGGCCGCCCAGCTGGTAGGTCGCCGCATGCTGGTTGTAGCCGGTGACATTGCCGTCGCTGGAATGGCGCAGGCTGCTCCAGATGCCACGGGAATAGGTGCAGCTTTCCTCGCTCAGCTGCGCCGTCATGCCGACGAAGACCGGGCAGGAATGCAGGTTCCTGTGGAACTTCGCCGCCGCATGGGGCGCGGTGGCGCTGCGCACGTGATGGGATTCGGGCGCCAGGTCCTTCAGCGCCTCGCGATATGCATGCGGCGATGTCAGGTTCGCCAGGTGCACGAAATGGTCTTTCAGGGAACCCAGCTGGCCGCGATCCCAGTGATGCTGCAGATGGTCGGCGGCCTTCTTCTCGCCCTCGCTGAGGCCGCCGGTCGCCTTGCTGTGCGCGCCGTTGAAGGAGACATCATCCAGGGTGACTTTGACCGTGCCGCCGGAATGCTCGATCCGGTAGCGCAGCGCGCCGACCGTCGAGGTCGTCGCGCCGCTGCTGGTCAGGCCGCCGTCGCTGGTCAGAATTGTGAAGGATGGCAGGCTGGCCTTGTCGAAGCTGGACGGCAGATCGCTGACCTGGGGCGAGATCTCGCCAGCCAGCGACGAACTGCCCGTGGCCTCGATGCGGTCCGAGCTGCCGCTGGCGAAATCGGCATCGACATACCAGATGCCGCCCGCCTGTTGCTCCAGGCGCCCCGTCAGCTTCGTGGTCGCGATCGTCTTCGCGCCGCCGACATTCATCGTGCCCGCATTGACCAGGCTGTTCGCCGTGCTTCCGAGATCGACCTTGGTGCCGGGCTCGAAATGACCGCCGCTCAGGTTCTCGAAGCGGCCGGAGGCGAGTTCCATATTGCCCTTGATCGTACCGCTGTTCTTGACGGTCAGGTGGCCGCCGGTCCCCGCCACGGCCAGGCCCGACGCCGCCGAGAGGGTGCCGCCGGAATAGGTCAAGGTATTGCCGCTGTCATTGCCGTCGATCCAGACGCCGCCGCCGGTCCCGCTGCCGCCGGTGACGTCGCCGTCCAGGGTGACGGCGATCGTGCCCGACCCCTTGTCGCGGTCGATGCTGCCGTCGGTCTTCTGCACGCCTGACTGGCCGATCACCGCCCAGGCGTCCGTGCCGCTGGTGGAGATGCTCCCGGCGATGTTCATGGTGATCTTGCCGCCGGAGCCCGACGCGCCGCTGCGCGCGACTCCATTGCCGGCCGTGGTGCGGGACAGGATCAGCCCCTCGGTATCGCCCAGCGCCCCGCCACCGCCGCCCAGGCTCTGCGCGACGATGCCGTGCGCCTTCTTTCCCGTCGTGGTGATCGTCGCCCTGTCGGAGGTGGCGCCCATGCGGACCTCGATCGCGCCGCCATCGCCGCCGCCGCCGTCGGCGCTGGTGAAGTCGTCGAAGCTCAGCACATGCTCCGACTTCATGCCGCCGGAATAGCCGCCGCCGCCGCCGATCGACTGCAGGAAGATGCCGACCGCGCCGCTGCCCTGGGTGTGGACGACTGCGCCATGGTCCAGGGTCACGGTGACCTGGCCGCCGTGATTGCCGCTGCCGCCCGTGCCGCCCATCGTGCCGTTCAAGGTGCCGATCGTGGCGTCGGTGCCGCCGCCGCCGAAGCCGCCGCCGCCGCCGATCGACTGGGCGAACAGGCCGAAGGCCAGGTCCCCCTTGGTATGCGCGGTGCCGCGGTTGGTCAGGGTCACATCGCCGCCGCTGCCGCCGCTCGCGCCCTTGCCGCCGAATGCCAGGGTCGTGGTGTTGGTGAAGCCGCCGCTGCTCTCGGTCCCGCCGCCGCTGCCGCTCTCCTGCGTCGCCAGGTTCAGGATATGGCTGCCGCCGCCGCCGCCGATGCTGACGGCGACGATGGCATGCGCCTCCTTGCCGGTCGTGACCACGGAGCCGGAATTGTCGACCTTGACCGCGCCGCCCTCGCCGCTGGCGCTGGAATCGCCGCCCAGGGTGACCCCGACGCCGTAGGACAGGCTAGCCGCGCTGGTGGTCGCGCCGCCGATGCCGCCGCCGCCGCCGATCGACTGGGCATAGATGCCGTAGGCGAGCTTGCCGCCGGTCGCGATGCTGCCGGCATTGGTGACATCGACCTCGCCGCCCTTGCCGGAGGAGCCGCCCTTGCCGCCGATATCGACATTGGCGTTGAAATCCTCCGATCCGGAGGAAGCCGCGCCGCCGCCGGTACCGCCGCCGCCGCCGACCGACTGGACCAGGATGCCGTAGGCGCCATGGCCGGAGGTTCCGATGGTGCCGTCGTTGGTGGCCTTCACCGTTCCGCCATCGCCGCTGGCCCCGCCCTGCCCGCCGATCGCGATGTCGGCGCTCCAGCTGACGGAGCCCTCTTCTTCCTCGCCGCCCTTTTCGGACTTGCCGGTGAACTTGCCCTTCACCTTGTCGAGGATGCTTTCCTTCGCCTTCTCCTTCGCCTTGTCGACGATCTGGCCGTAGATCTGCCCGACCAGGGATGAGTCCCCGTCATCGTCGTCGGTCTGGTTCACCGAGGCGCTGCCGCCATGGCCGCCGCCGCCGCCGATCGACTGCGCATGGATGCCGTGGGCGCCGCCGCCCGACGTGGTCAGGGTGGCGGATTTCTCGTTGGTCACGGTGACCGCGCCGCCCTTGCCGCCGCCGCTGCCCTTGCTACCGACCGTCAGGTTGATCTGCGAGCCGGAGCTGCCGGCGACCGAAGACCCGGCATCGCCGCCCGGCGTGGGGTCGCAGGAGTTGGTCTTGCAGACGGTCGCAGACGCTTCGGCCCCGGAAGCGGTGCCGCCACCGCCGCCGACCGACTGGGCGAAGATCGCCCGCGCGTCGCCGCCGCTGGTGACGATGTGGCCGCTGTTGCTGGCCAGTACGGTGCCACCCTTGCCTGATGCCGAACCTGACCCGCCGATCGACAGCCCCAGGCCGATCGACTGGTCGGCGAAGGTGGCGCTGCCGTCGGTGCCGGAGCCGGTGCCGCCATTGCCGCCGCCGCCACCGATGCTCGCCAGGTGCAGGCCGTCGGCATAGCGGCCTGCGGTGGTCAGGTGGCCGCCATTGGTGACATGGACCTCGTGGCCGTCGCCGGCCGTGCTGGACTTGCCGCCGACCCCGGCGGAGAGACCGATATCGGTACCGGTCCCGACCGCGGTCGCCGTGGAGGCCGCGTTGGCGCCCAGGCCGCCGCCGCCGCCGATGCTGGTGGCATAGATCGCATAGGAGCCGTCGTCGCCGGTCTTGATGGCGCCCGAATTGTCGACCCGGACAAAGCCGCCATGGCCGCCCGTCCCACCGCTGCCGCCGATCGCGGAGGAGATCGAGACGCTGGGAATGTCGGCATTGCCGAGGGTCGTGCTGCCGGCCGTCGCCTGGCCGCCGGCACCGCCGCCACTGCCGATGCTGGTGGCCTGAATGCCATAGGAATCGATGCCGGACGTGGTGATCGCGGAGCCGTTGTCGACGACCACCTTGCCGCCGACATTGCCGGTGCCGCCATCGCCGCCGATGCCGATCGAGACGCCCAGGCCCAGCGACAGGGATTCCGAGTCAACGCCGCCGCCGGACCCGCCGCCGCCGCCGATGCTGTAGGCGACGATGCCCGGCGAATTGACCCCATGCGTGGTGATCGCCCCCAGGGTGGTGCCGCGCAGGATGTTGACGTCGCCGCCACTGCCGCCGGACCCGCCGCTGCCGCCGGATGAGATGCTGATCAGCAGACTGTCCTCTGTGACGCTGCCGCCGGCGGCCCCGCCGCCGCCGATGGACTGTGCCCAGATGCCCGCAGCGACGGCACCATGGGTGATGAGCGTGCCGGTATTTGTGACATTGACCGCGTCGCCATTGCCGCCGGTCCCGCCCGAGCCCCCTTTGTTGGCGAAGCTCAGCCAGCCGGTCGCCGAACCGCCGCTGCCGGAACCGGTGCTGGTCAGCTGGAAATCGGCATTGTTGATCGCCGCGGTCGCGTTGCCGCCGCCGACGCTCTGCGCCACGATCGCGATGGCGCCCTTGCCCTTCGTCTCGACATGGCCGCTGTTGCTGATCGTGACCGCGCCGGCGGCACCCGCATTGCCGCCATCGCCGCCGCCGAATGTCGCGTCGCCGCCATCGCCGCCGGTGCCGCCGACGCTCTGCGCGAAGATGCCGAAACCGAAGCTGCCCTGTGTCGTGATCCGGCCATGATTGCTGCCGCTGACCCGGCCGCCGCTGCCGCCGGTCCCGCCATCGGCGCTGCCATTGCCGTTGCCGCCATTGCCGCCGACGCTCTGCAGGGTAACGGCGGGGGCCTCGTCGCCGGTCGTTGAGATCTTGCCGCTGTGGACGAAGGAGACCGACGGCCGGTCGTCGCTGTCGACGATGCTGCCGCCCTTGCCGCCCAGCGATCCGTCCGTGCCGCCGCCACCACCGCCCTGGCCACCATTGCCGCCGGCCACCGACAGCAGA
>NZ_JBHRTR010000023.1:7787-197960 GCF_042646425.1 Marinibaculum pumilum | reverse complement strand
GGCGCCGCCATCGCCCGGATCGTTGACGATATTGCCGCCGTCGCTGCCACCGTCGCCGCCATCGCCGCCGACGGAGGTGACGGCAAGGCCGATGCCGCCGGTCGCCGATGCCGTAACCTTGCCGTCCAGGGTCAGGCCTGCCGTCCCCGCCTTGCCGCCGGTGCCGCCGGTTCCCGGATAGCCGTTGAAGAAGCCACCGCTCACGCCACCGCCATTGCCGCCATTGCCGCCGGTGGAGGCGATCTGCAGGCCATAGAGGGTGGTCTCGAACAGGTCGACCAGGGCCGAGCTCTGCTTGCTCACCTTGACCTGGGCGCCTGACCCCACCGTCACGGTAACAGCACCGCCCTCGCCCGCGGCCGGCCCGTCGACGCTGGAGCGCTCCGTCGTGCTGGCATAGGCCCCGCCGCCGCTGTCGCCGCCGGTCGAGGTCGCCACGAGCCCGTTCACGAGCGGCCCGGTTGCGGTGACGTCGCGTTCCACGGTCAGGGTGACGGCGCCACCATTGCCGCCATCCGATGCCGAGACGTTTTCGTCGCCATTGCCACCGGTTCCGCCGACCGTGGTCAGCAGGATCACCGATTGCGGCAGGTCGCCATCGTAGCTGAGCGACCGCGACACGGTCTCTGTGATGTCCCCGCCGGCGGTGCCGGCGCTGGACGAGACGTTGGACTCGATCTCGTTGTGCTCGCCATTGCTGCCATTGCTGCCGGTTTCCGTGCGGACCAGGCTGTCCTGGGCCATGGCCGCAGCGGGTACCAGGGTCAGGCAAACCAGGGCGGTCCCGGTCAGCAGGCCGGATCGCAGTGTGGCTGCGGGCATGGTCGAGCCTCCATACACTTGGCACCTAGGATTTTTGCTGCCCTTCGGTGCCTGTGCCTGCATGAGACAGGCGGTTGCATTTCGGTTGGTACCGGCAACATGCATGCCGGAGGCCGGCGATCCCCGATCCTAGGCGATTCGCCCCCCGTACAGTCCGGATGCCGGCCATACCGGGACGTGCGTGGAGGGCCGGTCGTCCCTTCATGGGACGGTGGCGATCGCCTGCGGCCATTGCCACTTTGGGCGGTGTCCCCATATGCACCCGGAGTCTGGAACCGAGGGGGGCTGTCATGAAATTCGGGATCGGACAGGGCGTCAGGCGGACCGAGGATCCGGTGCTGGTCACCGGGCGCGGTCGCTATACCGACGACGAGGCCGCCCCGGGCGCACTGCGCGGCGTGGTGCTGCGATCGCCGATGGCCCATGGGCGGATCCGCAGGCTCGACACAAAGGCGGCCCGCGCCGCCCCCGGGGTGGCCGTCGTCCTGACCCATGACGAGATCGCCGCCGACGGTATCGGCAATCTGCTCTGCCTGGTGGAGGTGAAGAACCGCGACGGTTCCGACCGGGCCGACACGGCCCGGCCGCTGCTGGCGAACGGCATCGTGCGCCATGTCGGCGATCCGGTCGCCTTCGTCGTGGCCGACACCCTGGCCCATGCCCGCGACGCCGCCGAGCTGATCGAGCTGGAGATCGACGACCTTCCCGCGGTCACCGACACCTACGGCGCGGCGCAATCCGGCGCGCCGCAGGTCTGGGACCATATCGACGGCAATCTCGCCTTCGACTTCGCCGCCGGCGACGAAGCCGCGGTCGAGACCGCCTTCGCCGCGGCGGCGCACCGGGTGTCGCTGCGGCTGGTGAACAACCGGCTGGTGTCCAATGCGATGGAGCCCCGCGCCGCGATTGCGGAATACGACGCCGACAGCGGGCGCAGCACCCTGACCCTGCCGAGCCAGGGGCCGGTGGTACCCTGGAACCAGCTCTGCGGCATGCTGAATCTGAAGCCGGAGCAGCTGCGCTGCGTCACCCGCAATGTCGGCGGCGGCTTCGGCACCAAGGCCTTCCTCTATCCGGAGGCGGCGCTGACCCTCTGGGCTTCCCGCCGGCTGCAGCGGGACGTGCGCTGGACCGGCGAACGCGCCGAGATCTTCCTGTCGGACGCACAGGGCCGCGACCATGTCAGCGAGGTGGAACTGGCCCTCGACGCCGACGGCCGCTTCCTGGGCCTGCGTGCCACCACCTATGCCGCGCTCGGCGCCTATCTCGCCAATTTCGGACCGATGATACCGACGAATGCGTCGGTCGGCATGTATACCGGCCTCTACCGGATCCCCGCCTTCCATGTGTCGGTGAAAGGCGTGATGACCAACACTGTGCCGACGGACGCCTATCGCGGCGCCGGCCGGCCGGAAGCCGCCTATTTGATCGAGCGCCTTGTCGACAAGGCGGCCGCCGAACTCGGTATCGCGCCGGACGAACTGCGGCGGCGGAATTTCCCGGCCCCCGAGGCGATGCCCCACACAATGGGCCTGGGGGACGTCATCGATTCCGGCGAGTTCGCCGCGATCATGGAGGAAGCCATGGCGAAGGCGGACTGGCAGGGATTCGCCAGCCGCCGTGCGGAGGCGCAGGCCCGCGGCCGCCTGCGCGGCATCGGCCTGGCGACCTATGTGGAACGCTGCGGCGGCGGCGGCATGGCGCCGGCCGCGCTGCATTTCACCGCCGACGGCACCCTGGAGATCCGCTCCGGCACCCTCGATTCCGGCCAGGGCCATGCCGTCGCCTTCGCACAGATCCTGTCGGAGAAGCTGGGCATCGACGCCGACCGGATCGTGCTGCGCCAGGGCGACACGGATGCCACGCCGCCGGGCTTCACCGGCGGGTCGAAGTCGATCCCGATCGGCGGTGCCTCGATCCTGGGCGCAGCCGACAAGGTGATCGCCAAGGGTCGTGCCCTGGCAGCCGAGAGGCTGGAGGCGGCGGAAGTCGACATCGCCTATGACGACGGTGCCTTCACCGTCGTCGGCACCGATCGCGGCATCGGCCTGTTCGAGCTGGCCCAGGCGCTGGAGCCCGGCGTGCTGGATGCCGACCACGACCATACCGCCGAGGCGCCGACCTTCCCCAACGGCGCCCATGTCTGCGAGCTGGAGATCGACCCGGAAACCGGGCGGATCGAGATCTGCCGCTACACGGTGGTCGACGATTTCGGCGTCACCCTGAACCCTCTGCTGTTGGAGGGCCAGGTGCAGGGCGGCATCGCCCAGGGTCTGGGGCAGGCCTGGACCGAACATACCGTCTACGACCCGGAGAGCGGGCAGCTCCTGTCCGGCAGCTTCATGGACTATGCCCTGCCGCGGGCGGACGAGATGCCGGCCTACGACTTCTCCACCCACAATGTGCGCTGCCGCACCAACCCGCTGGGGGTGAAGGGCGCCGGCGAGGCGGGCTCGATCGGCGCCCCGCCCGCCTTCGTCAACGCCGTGGTCGATGCCCTGCGCTCAGCCCGGCCCGAGGTCGCGCATATCGACATGCCGACGACCCCGGAGAAGGTCTGGCGCGCGCTGCAGGCGGCGTGAGGGCGTTGCGGATCGCAGCGACGACGGTTCAATCCCCGACGAATGCCAGGAAGCGGCCGCTGACCAGGGCGCCAGCCCAGCAGGCGAGCGAGATGCCGCCCGACAGGCGCCGGCCCCGGCTGGACAGGGACGCCAGCCCCGGCCCGGCCTGCACCGCGATGGCGTGCAGGCTGCCGGCGGCGATCAGCGCCAGCTTCACCCAGAACAGGTCGATGCCGGCATAGCCGGGCGCGCGGGTGGAGAAGAGCAGCAGGCCGGTGAGAAGCGCGCAGGCCAGACCCGCCGCGGCCACCGGCACCAGGATACGGGCCAGCGGCTCCAGCGGCACGGCACGCCAGGCACCGAGCAGGCGCAGGTCGAGCGGCAGGATCGCGCCGACGAGGACAGCGAGCGACGCGACATGGGCGGTGTTGACCGCCGCATAGCCCCAGCGGGAGAAGCGGATCAGTTGCGCCGGCCCGCTCTCCGACAGCGCGGCGAGAAGGGCGTCCAACCGCTAGTCGCGGTTCGGATAGAGCTCGTACTTGCGCTCGCCGATCCAGAGGCGCTCCACCTTCAGGAGCTTCTCGTCCGGATCGGCGGAGGGTTCGCCGGAGACGGTAATCTTCACGCCCTTGGCGAGATCGCCTTCCTTCAGCCCGGAACGGTCGTTGCGATAGGGCTGGCCGACTTCGACCGTCCAGGCGGTGCCATCGACGTCCATCACCAGTTCCCCATGCGGCATGCCGAGCCGGGTCTCAGTGATGGTGCCGGTCAGTTCGACATTCTCGCCCGTCGTCCAGGCCCAACCGTGATGGGCGGATGCGGGGGCGAATATCGCCAGTGGTGCGAGAAGCGCTGTGGCCCCTGCAGCCAGGATGAAACGGCGGCGGTCGAGCATGGCGGCATCCTTCCCCATGGCGGCATCCTTCCCGTGGGTGGGTCGATGTCCCTAAGGTCGTCCTCGTTCGCCCGCGGTCAAGGCAGCGGCGGTGCGGCCGGCGATCCGGCCCAGGCTCACCGCGGTCAACAGCCCGTTACCGGACAGGTAGCCGGAGATCTGCCGGCCCGAGACGCCGCGCGCGGCCCCGCCGCCGGCCAGCAGGTTCGGCAGGGGCGCATCGCTGCCGCGGCGCAGCACCCGCGCCTGCCGGTCGATGCGCAGGCCGCCCTGGGTGTGGAACAACGCGCCGGTGACCCGGATCGCGTGGAACGGAGGCGCGAGGGGCAAGGTGGCCGCCATGTCGCGGCCGAACCTGTCGGGTCCATTCGCCGCCGTCTCCGCGATCGCGGCAGACAGCGCGGCTTCCGGAAGGCCGGTCGCGGCAGCCAGCGCCGCCGGGTCGGCGCCGGACCGCACCGCGCCCTGTGCCATTGCGTCGCGATAGTCGGGAAAGCCCATGCCCAGCTCGTGCAGCCGCGCGTCGTAGATGCACCAGGCCTGGCCGCCCGGCTGGCGCAGCACGTCGATGGCCTGCTCCGAATAGCCCTGATGCTCGTTCGAAAAGCGTTTGCCGGCGCCGTTCACCTGGATGCCGCCGGCCATCATCAGCGCCCAGGTGATCAGAATGCCGTGCGGCAACGCCACGGAACCATGGCCCTGCGCGGCCGACAGGTCCGCCCCCTCCCCGCCCAGCGCCTCGCCCCAGCGCAGGGCGTCGCCGGTATTGCCGCGATGACCGAAGTAGAGCGCATCGGCCAGTTCCGGCACGTGGCGCCGGACCAGCGCAGGATCGCCGCCATAGCCGTTGCAGGCGAGGATCAGGGCGCGGCAGGCAAGATCCTCGACACCGCCATCCGGGCGCTGCAACCGAACGCCGTGCACCAGGCCATCGCCATCTGCGAACAGACCTGTGACATGGGCGTCGCAGACCAGGTCGACCCCGGCCGCACCCGCGGACCTGGCCAGGCGGCCGATCAGCCCGGCACCGCTGCGCTCCGGCACCGCATGCATGCGATGGGCGCTGTGGCCCGGATAGAGGAAGTCGTCCAGCACCTGCCATTCCAGGCCGTGACGGTCGGCAAGCCATTCCAGCGCCGGCCCGCTCTCGCCGGCGACCGCGTCCACCAGGGCGGGATCGGCCTCGCCATGCGCCTTCGCCATGATGTCGGCGGCAAACCCTGCAGCGGAATCCGCTATCCCCTGGGCCGCCTGGAAGCGGGTTGCCGCCGCCGGCACGAAGCCCGACGAGAGCGCGGTGGAGCCGCTCGGCGCCGGATCGCGTTCCAGGACCAGGGGCACGGCACCGGCGTCCTGCGCCGAAAGGGCAGCGGTCAGGCCACAGGCGCCGCCGCCGACCACCAGGACCTCTGTTTCTGCGGCGAAGCGCGCCTCCGCCGCCGGCAGGATGCTCATCCCGCCGCCTCCAGCCGCGCGATCGTGGTGGCGCAGTCGGCGATCTCCGCCACCGCGCCCAGCGCCCGCACATGCAGGTCGTGCACCGCCGGGTCGAAGGCTGCGCAGCCGTCCGACAGCACGGTCACGGGGATGTCGCGGACATGGGCGTCGCGGACGGTCGAGGCGACGCCGCCATTGGTCACGATGCCGCCGACGATCAGGCGGTTGATGCCGGCGCGGGCCAGCACCCATTCCAGGCGGGACATGTAGAAGGCGGAATAGGCCACCTTCTCCACCGACAGATCGGCCGGTGCCAGGCCGTCGATCAATGCCTGGCCCCAGCTGCCGGGGGCGAAATCGCCGGGGCCCAGGAACGGCCGCAATGCCTTCAGGTGCGGCGAGATCAGCGGCGACCCGTCCTTGCCCGGCACCAGGGTGAAATGGGTCGAGACGATCCAGCCGGCGGCCGCCCGCACCGCCGCGGCGACGGGCGCGAGCCGGTCCGGCAGCGCGGCGATCGGCGCCGCCGTGGCGCCGCCGCGCGCATAGGCGCCGTCGGGGTGCAGGAAGTCGTTCTGCATGTCCACCAGCAGCAGCGCCGTCTGCGCCGGCATCCATGGTCCGGGATCGCTCATCACTCCAACTCCGACTGCCGCGCGATCACCAGGTTGCCGTAGCGGTCGACCTCCGCCGCCAGGCCGGGATCGACGAAGATGGTGGTGTCCGGCTGCTCCAGCAGCGCCGGGCCTTCGATGCGGGCACCGACCGGCAGGGCCAGCCGGTCCCAGACCTTCGCGGTCTGCCCCCGGCCGCCGGCATGCACCTGGCGCTCCCCCAGCAGGGCGGCTTCGATACGCGCATCGGATCCGGGTGCCAGCACCGCCAGGTCGAACTTCGGCCGCTGCCCCACCACCGTGACCCGCACGTTCAGGATCCGGATGCCGAGGCCCTGCAGCACCTTGCCGTAGGCGCGGCGATAGGCGCCCTCGAAGGCGCCGCGCACCGCCGCCTCGCCCAGGCCCAGATCGGCCGCATCCGGCTGCAGTGGCACCTGGACCGCGACGGTATGGGTCTGTCCCAGATAATGCATGTCCAGCTCGACCCGGCTCTCGATCCCGGCAAGCGTGACCCCGGCACCGCCGACCAGGTCGCGGCCCTCCGCCTCCAGCTCCCGCACCGGCGCGGCCAGGGCCTGCGCATCCAGGCCGTCGAGCAGGCGGTTCACCGTTGCCACCTTGTCGAAGCGCATGTCCGCGATCACACAGCCCAGCGCGCTGGTCACGCCCGGGAAGCGCGGCACCAGGGCGCGGGCCAGGCCGACCTCTTCGATCAGGGCGCCAGCATGCAGCGCGCCGCCGCCGCCGAACGGCATGGCGACGAAGCGCTTCGGGTCATGCCCGCGCTCTACCGAGACCAGGCGGATCGCCGCGGCCATCTTGGCATTGGCGACCCGGATGATCGCCTCCGCCGCGGCCTCCGCATCCATGCCCAGCGGCCTGCCGACATGTTCCAGGATCGCCGCCCGCGCCGCTTCCACGTCGAGGCGCGCACTGCCGCCGCCGATGGGGCGCTCCGCGTTGATACGGCCCAGCACGATATTGGCGTCGGTGACCGTCGGCCGGTCATTGCCGCGGCCATAGGCGACCGGGCCCGGGTCCGAGCCGGCGCTTTCCGGGCCGACCTGCAGCAGGCCGCCGCGGTCGATCCGGGCGATCGAACCGCCGCCGGCACCGATGGTGGTGATCTCGATCATCGGCGACCGGATCACCATGCCGAAGTCGATGCTGGTCTGCGGACTGACGGCGCTGCGGCCCTCCGCGATCAGGGAGACGTCGAAGCTGGTGCCCCCCATGTCGCAGGTGATGACGTTGGGGAAGCCCGCCACCCTGGCGATCTCCGCCGCCGCGATCACGCCGGCGGCCGGGCCCGACAGCGCCGTCTTCACCGGGGTCGCGCGGGCGGTCTCCGCGGACATCACCCCGCCATTTGACTGCACTATGAGCAGCCGGCCGTCAAAGCCGCCGCTCTCCAGCCCTTCCCCCAGACGCGCCAGGTAGGAGCCGACCGGCGGCTGAAGGTAGGCGTTCAGCGCGGCGGTGGAGGCACGCTCGAACTCGCGGATCTCCGGCAGGATCTCGGTCGCGGCGGTGACGCAGTCGTTCGGCCAGACGGCGCGCACGGCGGCGGCAGCAGCCGCCTCGTTCGCCGGATTGGCATAGCCGTTGACGAAGAAGATGCAGACCGCCTCCACCCCATCCGCCAGCAGGGCGCGGGCCGCCGCCTGCACTTCGTCGGGGTCGACCGGCTGCAGGACGGTGCCGTCGGCCAGCACCCGCTCCGCTACCTCGCGCCGCAGGTCGCGCGGCACCACGGGCTCGAAGCTGCCCCACAGGCCCCAGGTCTGCGGCCGGTCGCGGCGGCGCATTTCCAGAACGTCCCGAAAGCCCGCGGTGGTGATCAGGCCGGTCCGGGCGCCCTTGCGCTCCAGCAGCGCATTGGTGCCGACCGTGGTGCCATGCACGATGGTCGCGACCCGACCCAGCTGGTCGACCCGCTCGGCAATGCCGGCGCGGATGCCCACCGACTGGTCCGGCCGGGTGGACGGTACCTTGGCCACCTGCGCGGTGCCCGCCGCCTCGCCCAGCACGAAGATGTCGGTGAAGGTGCCGCCGACATCGACGCCGACGACCAGGCCGCGCGCGGTCACGAGGCGCTCTCGCGCAGCACTGCCGTTGCGTGCCGGTCCAGGCTGCCGTCCGCAGCCACCACGCAGGCATAGTCGCGCCGCGCCGCCTCGGCCGTGACATAGCCGAGGCGTACGTCGGCGGCGACCGCGTCCGGATCCCGCTCCTGGGCCGGGCCATAGCCGCCGCCGCCCGGGGTCTCCAGCCGCACCTTCTGTCCGCGGTGCAGGGCAATGCCGCTGATCTTCGAGACCATGGCCGGATGGTGCGGCCCGTCATCCTGGTCGTAGGTGAAGACGTTCATCGCGGCCGGCCCGCCGCCGGCCACGCCGGGCGGCGCATGGCGGCCGCGCTCGCCGAACAGGAAGCCCGTCGCCTCCTCCTCCAGCAGCTCGATCTCGTAGACCGCGCCGCAGCCGCCGCGATGGCGGCCGGGACCGCCGGAATCGGGCCGCAACGCCCATTGCGTGAAGCGCACCGGATAGGCCGCCTCCAGGATCTCCAGCGGCGGGATGGTGGCGGTGGAGATCGGCGCATTGCCATGCGCCAGGCCATCGCCGGCCGGATGGCCGCCATGGCCGCCGCCAAAGAAGGAGAACATCACCCAGCGCTGGCCGTTCCTGCGATGCCCGGCGAGCGACAGGGCATTGATGGTGCCGTAGGCGCAGCCGTTCGAGATCGCCGGATCGGCCTGCGCCAGGGCAACGAACACCGCGTCGATCACCCGCAGGATGGTCTCCGTATAGCCGCCGACCGGCTTCGGCGCGCCGACGCTGAGCAGGCTGTCGGGCGGGATCACGAAGTCGATCGGCTCCAGCACGCCGGCATTGGCCGGCACCTCGCGGAAGACATGCTTCAAGGCCACGTAGCAGGAGGCGATGGCCGTGGAGCGCGCGATGTTGACCGGCCCGGCACAGGCGGCCGAGGTGCGGCTGAAATCCAGCTTCATGCGGTCGCCCGCGATCGTGACGTCCAGCGCGATCTTCAGCGGCCGGTCGACGATGCCGTCATTGTCCAGCCAGTCCTCCGCCGAATAGGTGCCGTCGGGCAGCTCCGCGATATGGCTCGCCATCAGTTGCGCGGCACGGGTGCGAAGCTCCGTCAGCGCCTGGCGGATGGTGCCGGCACCATAATCGGCAATCAGCGCGTCCAGACGCTCCGCGCCCAGCGACAGCGCGTTGAGCTGGCCGTTCAGGTCGCCGTACAGGCTGCCCGGCAGGCGCGAATTGGCCTGCAGGATGGCGACGATATCGTCGCGGAACTGGCCGCCGTCGATCAGCTTCACCGGCGGGATCAGCATGCCCTCCTGGAAGCTCTCGGTGGCGACCGGATTGTAGTTGCCGGGCACGTTGCCGCCGACATCGTGCCAATGCCCGACGGAGGCCAGCCAGCAGAACAGCTCTCCGTCGTGGAAATGCGGCCGCACCAGCTTGAAGTCCGACAGGTGGGTGCCGCCGTCATAGGGGTCGTTGAAGATATAGGTGTCGCCGGGCACGAGCGGCCGGTTCTCCGACGCGACCCTGTCGATCACCGCCTTCACGGCGAAGGACATCGCACCGACGAACACCGGCAGGCCGTTCTTGCCCTGCACCAGGGTCTCGCCGCTTTCGGGATGGTACAGGCCATGGCTGGCGTCATGCGCCTCGGCGATGATCGGGTTGAAGGCGGAGCGGAACAGGGTCGCGTCCATCTCGTCGGCGATCTGTTCCAGCCGTCCCTTCAGCACCGACAGGGTGACCGGGTCGAGCGCCCCCTGCCCCGTAGCGAGCCCGGCCTCAGTCGCGGCTGTCATAGCGTTTCGCCTCCTCCAGGATGCGGGCGGTGCCAAGCAGGCCGTTCAGGCCCGCGAAATCGAGCATGCGGCCGGCATGCGGCGCGGTCGTGCCATGCGCCTTCAGCACCGCGAAATAGTCCTGCGCCGCCTTCGCCAGCGCGCGCACCAGGCCGCCGGGGAAGATCGCGATCGAAAAGCCCAGCGCCTGCAGCCGGTCGGCCGGCAGGAACGGGGTCTTGCCGCCTTCCACCATGTTCGCCAGCAGCGGCACCCGGCCGGCGAAGCGGGTACAGGCCGCCTGCATCTCGGCCTCGGTGCGCAGCGCTTCGACGAACAGGAGGTCGGCGCCCGCCTCCAGGTACTGCTCCGCACGGTCCAGCGCGGCTTCGGTTCCCTCCACCGCGACCGCATCGGTGCGGGCCATGATCAGCGTGCCGGCGTTGCGGCGGGCATCGACGGCGGCGCGGATCTTGCCCGCCATCTCCCCCGCCGGGACCAGGGTCTTGCCGTCCAGATGGCCGCAGCGCTTCGGCAGGTCCTGGTCCTCGATCTGGATCACCGTGGCGCCCGCCGCCTCGAAGCTGCGCACCTCCCGCTGCACGTTCAGGGCATTGCCGAAGCCGGCCTCCCCGTCGACGATCAGCGGCAGGTCGCAGCGCTCGCGGATCATCGATATGGCGTCGGCGATCTCGCCGCGGTCGATCAGCCCCAGGTCGGGCCGGCCGAGCCGGGTATAGGTCAGCGAGGCGCCGGACAGGTAGAGCGCCTCGAACCCCGCCTGCTCCGCCAGCATCGCGCCCAGCGCGTCGTAGATGCCGGGCGCGACGACGATATCGCCGCCGGCCAGCCTGGCCTTGAAATCTCCGCTCATGATGCTCCCTGGAACCGGGCCTTCAGATAGGGGATCAGCCCGCCGGCCGTAACGATCGCCGCCAGATGCCCCGGTACCGCGTCGCTGTCCATTTCGATGCCCGCCGTTTCGTCGGTCACCCGGCCTGCGGTCGGGTCGACGACGAGCCGGTCGCCGTCGGCGATGCGGCCGCCATGGTCGCAGACCAGGGCTGGCAGGCCGAGGTTGAAGGCATTGCGGTAGAAGATGCCGCCGAAGGACGGCGCCAGCACGCAGCCGACGCCGAGGATCCGCAATGCCTGCGCCGCCTGCTCGCGGCTGGAACCCATGCCGAAATTCCGTCCCGCCACCACGATATCGCCTGTCGCGACATTGGCGGCGAAATCCGGCCGCACAGCCTCCATGCAGTGGCGGGCCAGATCCTCCACCGGGCCGCGCATATAGGCGCCCGGGGCCAGGATGTCGGTGTCGACATCGTCGCCCACGACCCAGGCGCGGCCGGTGATTGCCGGCAGTCCGGTCATCGCGGCGCCTCCGCCAGCAGCGGTCGCGGATCGGCGATGCAGCCGGCGACCGCCGTCGCCGCCACCGTGTAGGGCGAGCCCAGCCAGACCTTGGCGCTGGCCGCCCCCATCCGGCCGCGGAAGTTGCGGGCGGTGGAGGCCATGCAGGTCTCGTCCTCCGCCAGCACGCCGGCGCCATAGCCGGCGCAGGCGCCGCAGCCGGACGGCAGCAGGATGGCGCCGGCCTCCGTCAGGGCGGCCAGGGTGCCGTCGGCCGCCGCGGCGGCCGTGATCCGGGTGGAGGCCGGCGCCAGCAGAAGGCGCGTGCCCGCCGCCACGCGGCGCCCCTTCAGCACCCGGGCGGCCGCGTGCAGGTCCTCCAGCTTGGCGCCGGTGCAGGCGCCGATATAGCACTGGTCGATCGCGGTCGGTTCGGCATCCATCACCGGCCCGGCATTGGCGGGGCTGTGCGGGGCGGCGACCTGCGGGACCAGGGCGGCGGCGTCGAAGTCGTGGCGTTCCGCCACCGGCGCGTCGGGATCGTCCTGCCAGTCCTGCCAGGCACCGGGATCGCCGCCGGCGGCGCGGATCGCCTCCGCCGTCACGGCATCCGGCGCGATCAGGCCGGTCTGCGCCCCCAGTTCCGCCGCCATGTTGCTGAGAGTCATGCGCTCCGTCATCGACAGGCCGGCGATCGTCGGGCCGGCATATTGCACCACCTGGTAGCGGCCGCCATCCATGCCCAGGGTGGCGCAGAGATGCAGCATCATGTCCTTGGCGCAGACGCCGTCCGCCAGCGCGCCGCTCCAGTGCAGCAGGATCGTCTCCGGCACCCGCAGCCAGGTCTCCCCGGTCGCCAGCACCCCGGCCATGTCGGTGGCGCCGATGCCGAACATGAAGGCGCCCCAGGCGCCGCCGGTCGGCGAATGGCTGTCGCCGCCGACGACGAACTGGCCGGGCCGCAGATGCCCGCGCTCCGGCAGCACCACGTGGCAGATTCCCATCTGGTCGTAGAAATGGCGGATCGACTGCGCCTTCACCCAGTCGCGGGTGAGCTTCAGGATCGCCGCGCTCTGCGCATCGACCGCCGGCACGTAGTGGTCGGATACCACCACCACCCGGTCCGGGTCCCAGACCCCGGTGCCCAGCTCCTCCAGCATCGGCTTGACGCGCCGGGGCCCGCCGGAATCGTGGATCATCGCCAGGTCGACCCGGGCGGTGACGATCTCGCCCGGCCGCACCCGGTCGCGGCCCGCCGCGCGGGCGACGATCCGCTCCGCCAGGGTCGATGGCAGTGGTGCCTGCATCGTCAGGGACTTCCCAGGTTCGGCAGCCAGAGCGCGATCTGCGGCTCGATGATCAGCAGCGCCACCAGCAGCATCGCACAGGCCATGAAGGGGATCGCCGCGACATAGATCTCGGCCATCGTCGTGCCCTTCGGCGCCACCCCCTTCATCACGAACAGCAGCAGGCCGAAGGGCGGCGTCGTGAAGCTGATCTCCAGCGCCAGCAGCACGACGACGCCGAACCAGATCGGGTCGAAGCCCAGCTGCAGGGTGGCCAGCGGATAGAATATGGGGATCGTCAGCAGCATCATCGACAGCTGGTCCATGAACATCCCCAGGACCAGGAGGATGCCGAACATTGCCAGCAACATCACCAGCGGCGCCAGGTCGAAGCCGGTGACCCAGCCGATCAGGCCGCTGGAGGCACCCGACCAGGACAGCAGCTGGCTGAAGGTCGCGGAACCGAAGATGATCAGGAAGGCCATCGCCGTGACCCGCAGCGCGCCGGTTACACTCTTCACAAGCGATTTCCAGGTCAGCGCCCGATATGCCAGCGCCAGCAGCAGGACCCCGATCACGCCGACGGCCGCGGCCTCGCTCGGCGTCGCCCAGCCCAGCAGCATGAAGGCGATGACGATGACGACCACCAGGGCCATCGGACCGATGTTCACCAGGAACATCCGCAGCTTCTCCGCCAGGGCCACCGGCGGCATGTCGTAGGCGGGCGCCGCCTTCTTGTCGACCATGGTGATGCCGAAGATCATCGCGGCATACATCGACGCCAGCACCAGCCCCGGCACGACGCCGGCGATCAGCAGCTTGCCCACGTCGATCTTCGCCAGGGTCGCCAGCAGCACCCCCAGGGCCGAGGGCGGGATGATCATCGCCAGGCCGCCGGTCCCCAGGATCGGCCCGATCGACAGGATCTTCTTGTAGCCCCGCTTCGTCATCTCCGGGACCATCAGCGAGCCCATCAGCGCGGTGGAGCCCATGCTCGACCCCGACAGGGTGGCGAAGGCGGTGCCGCCCGCGACGGTGACGTAGGACAGCCGCCCCGGCACCCGGCCGAGCAGCCGGTCGACCGCGTCGAACATGCGGTTCGCCAGGCCGGTATGGAAGAACAGCTCCCCCATCAGCAGGAACAGCGGCACCGGCGCCAGGGCGAAGGAGGTCATGGACTCGAAGGCATTGCCCAGGAAGGTCAGGATGCCGCCGCTGCCGCCCATGAAGATCACGGCGCCGATCAGGTTGGCGGTGATGAAGGCGAGCGCCACCGGGAAGCCGAACGCCATCAGCGCCAGGATCATCCCGATCATCAGGGCAAAGGCCCAGTACCACTCCATCTAGCTGTCCCGTCCCGTCCGGCAGTGCCGCGGTACCTTGCGGGACAGGCAGTCCGACGGGAGCGGCCTATTCATGGATGCCGATCTCGCCGCTGTGCAGGATCTCGCGGCCGAAGACATAGCGCAGGCATTCGATGCCGAGCAGGCCGAAGCCGATCGGCAGCGAAATGCTGACCCAGGCGCGCGGGATGTCGGGCGCCCGCCAGTCGTACTTCGCCGTCGCGATGTCGCCCGCCACGAAGTCGATGCCGTACCAGGTCAGAATGGCGCAGACGACGGCCGCTCCGGCGGCGACGCAGCGGCTGATCACGTGGCGGGTCGCGTCCGGCACCGACGCGGTCAGAAGTTCGATGTAGATATGGCCACGTTCGCGCATCAGCCAGGGTACGCTGAACATGGTCATGTAGAGCAGGCCGAACTCCACCGAGGTGAACAGCCAGTCCGGCGCCTGCAGGGCGGTCTCCCGCAGCAGGATCTGCAGGGCGACCACCAGGGCGGTCAGGAACAGCATGATCCCCGCCACAACGGCGAGTGCGGTGATCATCCAGTCATAGGCGCGGACAAGGGGGGCCAGGGGCGCGGACAACGGCGGTGGATCCGGTCTCAGTTGGCACAGGCGGGGAACCGCGGCCGGCGGGTTCGGCGCCGGCCACGGTACCGGTCAGGCGACGGTCAGGACTGGCCGCCGGCCTTGAACTTCTCGACCAGCATGTCGAAATCGCCGGCCCGGCCCTTCGCCTCCATATCGGTCTTCATCCGCTCCATCGCCGCCGCCTTGGCGGCGTTGACATAGGCGGCGGCCGCCTCTTCGCTCAGCTTGAAGGACTTGATGCCGCGCTTCTCCTGCTCGGCATATTCGGAGTTCTGCTGCTCCTGCAGCGCCTCGAAGCTCGACTTCTCATGCGCGATGGCGACGTCCTGCAGGATCTTCTGCGCCTGCGGCGACAGGCTGTTCCATTTCTCCAGGTTCACGATCACGCCCAGGTCGGTGGAGAAGAAGGCCGGGTCGATGCGGTATTTCAGGAACTTGTCCCAGTTCCAGTCCATGATGCCGATGGAGGTCCAGGGGGTGGCGTCCACCGTGCCCCGCTCCAGCGCGGTATAGACCTCGTTCGACGGGATCGTGGCGACCGTGGCCTCCAGATAGCCCTTCAGCCATTCGTTGTAGATCGGGTTGCCGCGCATCTTCAGGCCGGAGAAGTCCGGCTTGCCCTCCGCCGTCACCTTCGGCTCGTCGATCGTATAGATGTGGAACGGGATGCCGCTGTCCATCCAGCCCAGATACTTCACGCCCATGTTCTTCTGGTGGATCTGGTCGTAGATCTCCAGCGCGCCGCTGGCGCGCGCTTCCGGCCCGTTAATGCTGGAGGCGACCAGCAGGTCCTTCTCCGGAATCGTCGAGGTGTAGAAGCTGCCCGGCGTGTAGACCATGTCCACCACGCCGCGCTGCACCGCCTGCGGCTGCTCGAACATGGCGATCGCCTCGGGCCCGCCGCGGACCTCGATCTTCACGACGCCTTCGCCTTCCTTGTTCACCTTGTCGACGAATTCCAGGAAGCTCTGGCTGTAGACGAGGTTCTTCGGGAAGGCATGGACCGCGGTCAGGACTTCCTCGTCCGCCGCAGCCGGCGCGGCCGACAGCCCGGCAATGGCGACGGCGGCCGCCGCGCCCAGCGCGATGCGCGAAAAGATCGTCATGGTCTGTCTCCCTCTCCAAGCGGATGGCCCGGCCTGGCGGACCGTTGTGGAAATCCCGATGAAGCCTCGGACCCCGGATGCATTGCCCGGACGGTTCCGTCTGTCCCGCGTCGTCCCTGCGCGCGCGGCTCCTTGAATTCGTATTCTGTCCGGCCCGCAAAGCCCCCGCAAGGAGGCCGCCCGGCGGGTTCCCCGACGCCTGCGGCCGGCAGCCGCATCGTTGGTTCAGACAAACACCCTAAGGTGTCGCGACCGCGTTGCCCAGCACGCCATCCAGCAGGAAGCGGCGTGCCGTCAGGATCGCACCGCGCCGCATGTCGGCCATCGCCTCGGGGCTCGCCCAGGCGGCGTGCGGGCTGAGCACCACCCGTCCCCGCGCCCAGTCGGCGCCGTCGCGCACCGCGGCGATCAGCGGATGCGCCGGATCCGGCGGCTCCACCGGGAAGACGTCCAGCGCCGCACCGCCCAGCCGGCCCTCCTGCAATGCCGCGGTCAGCGCGTCGAGGTCGACCAGGCCGCCGCGCGCGGTGTTCACCAGCAATGCGCCCGGCCGCATCGCGGCGATCGCACCGGCATCGATCAGGTTCCGCGTCTCGTCGGTCAGGGCCAGATGCAGGCTGACCATGTCCGCCTCGCCGAGGGCCGAGGCCAGATCGTGCACCCGCCGGATGCCCAGGGCCTTTTCCATGCCGCCTTTCATCCGCGGGGCCCAGGCCGCGACGTCGATGCCGAAGGCCTGCGCGCGGCGGGCGGTCGCCACCGCGATCGGCCCCAGGCCCAGCAGCAGCAGACGTGCGCCGGACAGGCGGCGCACATGATCCGGCACCGGCAGCGGCACGAAGTCGCTGCGACGGCCGCCGGCAAGCCTGCCCTGGAACGCGAACAGGCCGCGGGCCAGGGCCAGCAGCATGGCGACCGCATGGTCCGCCACTTCGTCGGTGCCGTAGTCGGGCACGTTGCAGACGGCGGCGCCGCGCGCCGTCCAGGCCGCGACATCGACATTGTCGACGCCGACCCCGACCCGGCAGAGCAGGCGGACATTCGGGCAGCGCGCGGCGATGTCCGCGCCATAGGTCATGCGGTGATAGACCACCAGCGCATCCGCGGCCGCCCAGTCGGCCGGCGGCAGGTCGTCGGGACCCTTCGCACGGGCGACCTGCAGCTCGCAGGGGGCGGCCGCCTCCCGTTCCAGCGCATAATCGTCGGGGAACTGCGCGTCCGGGATCAGGATCCGGCTCATGCCGCGCCGGTGCCGCCGGTCCGTGCCACGAAACGGCAGTCGGCTGCGCCTGTCGCGGCGCAGGCCACCTCCTCCACCGTCGCGGACGCGCCGAGGACCATCCCGGCCACGGCGGCGAACATGCCGGATATCGGCGCGCATACCGGCCGTTCCGCCGGGCCATGGCCCGCGGCGAACGGCGAATTGCCGACCGTGAGGTCCAGCTGTCCGGCCGCCACCGGGCCGAAACGCCAGCGCCCCCATCCCAGCTGCGGTGCCGTCCCGGCGATCACGGAGAGCAGTGCCTCCGGCGCAGCCGCGCCCATGTCGCGGTATTTCCGCGCCGACCCGCCGCCATGTTCCTCGATCGAGGCCGCCAGGGCAGCCAGCGCCGGCCCGCGCGCCTCCGGGGGCATGCGGCTGAACATGCCCATCAGCCCGTCGGGACGCAGGATGAGGTATCGGATGGCGCCGTCGCGGATCTCGCCCCCTTCCTCATCCCAGACCAGGCGCTGGCGGAACGGTGGCGGGCTGTCGCTGGTCATGCCTCCTCCTTCGGCGCTTCCGCCGGATAGCGCGCGGCCGCGATCCGGCGCAGGTCGCGCTTGTCGGTCTTGCCGACCGTGGTGCGCGGCAGTTCCGCCACGATGTCGATGCTGGCCGGCAACTTGTAGCGGGTCAGGCGCTCCCGGCAATGGGCCAGCAGCGCCTCGGGCTCTGGCGCCGCACCCGGCCGCGCCACCACGAAGGCGCGCACCACCTCGCCGCGATAGGCATCCGGGGCCGGGACGGCGGCGGCCTCGGCCACGTCGGGATGGGCGGCGAGCACCTCGTCGATCTCCCGCGGATAGACGTTGTAGCCGCCGACAATGGCCATGTCCTTCTTGCGGTCGGTGATGAACAGGATCCCGTCGCCGTCGATGCGGCCGATATCGCCGGTATGCAGCCAGCCGCCACGCAGCGCCTCCGACGTTTCCGCCGACCGGTTGCGATAGCCGGTCATCAGCTGCGGCCCGCGCACCCGGATCTCGCCCTCCTGCCCCTGCGGCAACGGCCCCTCGCCGGTCACGGCGTCGACGATCTCGACCTCCGTCTCCGGCGCCGGCAGGCCGACGGAACCGGGTCGGCGGCACGCTTCGGTATTGAAGCTGATCACCGGCCCGGCTTCGGTCTGGCCATAGCCTTCCAGGACAGGTGCGCCGACCACCGCCTCCCATGCCCGCAATGTTGCCGCCGGCAGCGGTGCGGCACCGGAATAGCAGAGCCGGACGGTGCGCCAGTCAGTGGCGGCAAAGCGTTCATGGGCCATCAGGCCGACGAACATCGTCGGCGCGCCGGGGAACAGGGTGATCTTCTCCCGCTCCACAAGGTCCAGCACCGCGTCCGGTTGATAGCGCGGCAGGATCGCCAGATGCCCGCCGCAGCCGGCCGCCAGATGCAGTCCCATCGCCAGGGCATAGGCATGGAACAGCGGCATCGCGCAGAGGATGCGTTCGCCCTCTGCCCGGGTCGGCAGCATCGCCTCCCGCTGGGCCACATTCGTCGCGGTCGCCCGATGGCTCAGGTCGACCCCTTTCGGCCGGCCCGTCGTGCCGCCGGTATATTGCAGCATGGCCGGCCAGTCGGGGTCCGGCGGCGGCGCCGGGCCGTGGCCGGATCCGCCATCGTCAAGGACAGCCAGTTCGCCGGGTGCGACCGTGCGGAAATGCGGGATGCCGAGCCGCGCCGCCAGGGGGGCCAGCGACGCCGCCCGGCCCGCGGTCGCCAGCAGCACCTGCGGCGCACCGTCGGCCAGGATCTCCGCCAGCTCGTGGTCGGTATAGGCGGGGTTCAGCGGCATGCATTGGGCGCCCGCCGCCAGCGCACCATAGGTAGCGATGCAGGCATCGACGCCGTTGGGCAGCAGCAGCGCGACCCGGCTGCCGCGCCCGGCCCCGGCGGCGGCGAGCATGCCGGCACAGGCGGTGACGGCGGACCAGTACTGGGCGTAGTCCAGGACCAGGCTGCGCCGGCCGGCCTCGTGGACGCTCAGGGCGATTGCGGTCGGGACACGGGCGGCCGTCGCCTGCAGCATATGGACGACGGTCGGAAATGCGGCAGGAAGGGCAGGCATGGCGTCAGAATGCCAGACCCGCCCCCAGCGACAAGGTCCAGGCCTCGTTGGTCGCTGCCGACCGGACCGCGGCGGCGGCGGCGTTCGTGCTCCAGTCATAGTACTGCGCTGCGCCGAACAGGCTGATGCCCGGGCCCAGCTGATAGGCCGCCCCGACGGAAACGCCGTCGAAACTGTCGGTCCGCGCCAGCAGGCGCGCCTCCTTCGACGCATACTGGACGCCGCCGCTCCAGGGGCCGGTCGCATAGGTCAGGCTGGCATTCCAGTCGGTCACGTTCAGATCCGCCGTAAAGGCATCGTCGAGGGAGCGGCGATAGCCCCCGCCCAGCGCGACCCCTTGATAGCCGATCGACGCACCGGCGCCCCATTGCCGCTGCGCGCCGGTGCCGGCGACACCCGGGACCGCGACCACACCGCTGCCCGTGTCGGCGCGGGTATAGGCCGCGTAGAGGCCCAGATCGACCGGCCCGATGGGGCGCTCGTAGGTCGCTGCGCCCTGCAGATAGTCATAGCCCTGTGCGATATTGCCGGCCGGCATTCCGGCATAGGAGCCGCCGCAGGGCGTGGTGCCGGCATTGCCCTCCAGGCATTGCACCGGCACATAGGACAGGCCCAGCTGCAGGCCGTGGATCTGCGGCGTGAAATAGTTCACCCGCTCCAGGGTCGCGGTATCCACCGTCGTCACCGGCGTTGCCGCCAGGTTGCCGGCGCCGAGGCTGTTGGTCGGATTGGCCGGCAGCAGGTCCGGGGTGTTCAGCCCCAGATAGGCGACAGGGTTGGCCGAGCCGATGACCATCTTGTCGCCGACGCCGTCGGTGGCCCCGTACTCGAAGCGGCCGAGACGGGATTCGAACCAGATGAAGGCCTCGTCGATCTGGTCGAGGCAATCCTCGGCGTTCAGCTTCACCAGGACACCGACGTCGAGCCCGTTGTCCAGCTTCGTGTCGCCGCTGAAGAAGATGCGCGACACGCGCAGGAAGCCGTTGTTGCGCCGGTTCTGGCCCGGCGCGTCGTCAATGGTGCCGACGATCCCGTCCGGCCCTGCGCCGCTGGTCTGGTCGGCAATGCTGAAGGCGCCGTAGAACTCGCCACCCAGCTTCAGGGCGATCGGCGCGCCTCCATTTTCCGCAAGCAGTCCCTGCGGCATGACCACCGCAACGGAGACCAAAGCCGTCGCCGACAGCAGCGCATGACGCGCGGCTCGACCGTCCGCCATCCCGTCCCCCTCCCCCGATCCATCGACCCCGCGGGAACGGTATCGGAGCCGTCGCAAAACTGAAACATCAATCCGCCAGCGGTGCCTCCCCCGCCGGTTCGAGCGTGCGGAGAAACGCGACCAGGTCGGCAATCTGCCCGTCGCTCAAGTGCAGCGGCCGCAGGATCGCCTCGCCGTCGGCATGCAGCCGCTCCATGTCCAGGTCGGAATAGTGCCGGACCACGCTCTCCAGATCGGGCAGGCTGCCGTCATGCATGTAGGGCGCGGTGGCACCGAGCCCCCGCAGCGAGGGGACCTGGAACTCGCCGAAATTTCGATGCTCCAGCACCACGCCCTCCGTGGCCCAGGCGCTCCGGCCCGCCGCATCGTCGTTGAACCGGCCGGCCAGGCTGTACGGCGAGGCCCGCAATTCCTGGATGCCGCCGTAGCGCCCCCTGTCGACACCGCCGCCGGGCAGGAAGAACGGCATGCCGATATCGGCGAATTCGCCGTTGGAGAAAGTCGGGCCGAAATGGCAGAGGCTGCAGCGCCCCGCCCCCACGAACAGCGCCAACCCGCGGCGCGCCGCCGCCGGATAGGCGCGGCCCGCCACCCGGTCGCCGCGCGCCAGCGCATCGCGGAACTCGTCGAACGGGGTGCGCGGGCTGACCAGGGTCTCCAGATAGGCGGCGATCGCCTTGGCGGACAGCACCATCGCCTCCTCCGCCGGAAGCGCGGCGGGGGTCGCATCGAACAGGGCCGCAAAGCCGTCGGCGGCCTGCCGATCCGCCGCCAGCGCGGCGCGGATTTCCGCCGCCGTGGCTGCCATCTCGCGCGGGGCCGTCATTGCCCGCAGGCTGGCCGCCCAGAGGCTGTCGGTGGCCCCGCCCCAGCCGAACCAGCGCTGGAAGCGGGCGTCCCACAGTCCGGGCGTGTTCCGGTCCAGCACCGGCGGCCCGGCCGCTCCCGGCTGCGGGCGTGCCGCGCCAACGGCCCTTCCGTCGTCGAACCCCGAAGCCGGATCGTGGCAGTCGGCGCAGGAGAACAGGCCGTCGCGCGACAGGGAGCGCAGGCCGAACAGGTGTTCGCCGAGCGCGATGGCCGCGCTATCGCCGGACAGCCGGTTGCCCGGATCCACCCCAGCCGCTGGCGGCCAGGGCCCGTGCGACAGAATCAGAGCGCGGGCCTCCGCGTCGAAGGCGGCGAACGGATCCTCCCCGGTTTCGTCCCCGGCCAGAAGCCCGAGCGGCCAGGCAAGAAGCAGGAGCGCCAGCAGCGCCCCGGCGGCGGTCATTGGACCTTGCGGTCGACTGCCGCTACGGTCCTGCCCGAAGGCCCGTCGAAGATGAACAGGAAGCGCCAGGAGCCAGGCATGTGCAGAAGCAGGCCCTCGGCCCGCCAGGCCGTGGCCGAGACGGCCTGCAGTCGTGGCCGGTAGTTCATGCCATGGCGATGCGCCGGCATGCGGGCATCCACCCCGGCGAGCGTCGCCGCCGCCGCGCCGCAACCCTTCACATCGACGGAAAAGCGCTGCCCGACACCAAGCCGCGGCGGGTCGAAGCGGAACAGGTAGGCCTGCCCGTCGACGGTGAGACTGCCGGCGGCATCGCCGCCATCAGCGAAGCGACAGCCATCGGGCGCCGCGGAAACGGTCGTCGCAGGCGCCACGACGGCGAGCGCGACCAGGATCAGTCGCGCCGGTAGCAATCCGCGCATCGTGCCGCGCCCTAGCGCTTGGCCGCAGGGTCGGCCAGGGCCCAGTCCGCCAGGGCCTGGGCATTGCGCCAGGCAATCCGCTCTGCCACGTCCGGCGGCAGGTCGTCCAGCCAGGCGCGGCTCCAGTCGGCATGGTCGATCACGTAGTACCAGCGCTCCGGGGTGAAGGTATCGGTCCCGACCATGAAACGGTCGGGGTGGTCCAGGAACAGCTGCTTCCAGCCGGGATCCACCTTGCCGCCGCTGCCATGCTCGCTGCGGAACGCCAGGTCCGCCCAGAGGGTGTCATGGCGGTCGAGCATTGCCCTGACCTCGTCGGGCTGTGCGAACCCGGAATGGGCCCAGAGGATGCGTGCCTCCGGATCCTGCGCGAACAGCCGCTCGACGGCGTCGGCGTCGGCATGGGCATGAAGGAAGATGCCGTACTCCCTGGCCAGCTCCACAAGGCGGCGCATCACCGGCCCGTCGGCATCGGCGCCGTAGATGTGGAATTCGCCGATGCCCGCATAGCGGTTGGCGGCCAGGCGTTCCTCGATCATCGCGACCACGGTCGGATCCTGGAACCAGGTCGAGATCTCGCCCCGGCGCCGGTACGGGCGCAGCACCGGGACGATCAGGTCCGGCGCCGCCTGCGCCAGCATCTGGGTGCCGTCGTCGGAGGAGGAGGAGACGAAGGCGCGGCGCAGCCCGGCCTCCCTCAGGACCTGCACGGCCGCCTCCGGCGGGAGCATCTCCCACGCGTCGTGGCTGTAGTGGATATGAGTATCGATCAGCGGCGCCGGTGGAGCGGCGGCCTGTTCCGCCGCCTCGGTCTCCGCGCGGGCGGAGCCCGGCGCCGACAGTCCCGCGCAGAGCAGCCCTGCGGCAAGGATCGCGCAGGTTGCGGCATGCCTGCCAATCTGCATCGCATCACTCCAAACAGGCCCGACGGAAATGGTGCCGTCGTTCCTGCGCGCACACAAGTGCGTCCAGCCCCGACCGTCCGACCGGCGCCCCGGAGCGGCGCCCCGGAGCGGCGCCCCGGAGCGGCGCCCCGGACCGGCGCTTATGACCGGTGGCCCGTCACCCGCCGCGCAAGGGCCAACGGATCGTCCGGCATCCTCTCGCCGCGCCAGGCGATGTGCAGGTCGGGCCGCAACAGCAGCAGCCGGCGGCCATAGACCGCGCGCAGGTCGGGATCGTCCAGCCGCAGGACCCCGAGCGGCGCGCCGAGGGCGGCGAACGCATCAGCCAGGGTCGCGGCCCCCGACCCGCCCTCCGCGCCGCCGAGGTCCAGCAGGGTATAGCCGTCGCCCGCCACATCCTGGATCGGTCGCCCGTCGCGGAGCCACATATGCGGCAGCCGCACGCCGGGCCGGGCATGCGGTTCGTAGCGGCTGGTCTCCCAGACCGGCGCGTTGCCGGGTTCATCGGCGATCAGCGGCGAGCCGGCATAGCTGTAGGCCCATTCCGCCCCGACCATGTTGTGCATCCGGCTGTGACAGGTGCAGAAGGCCTCGATCAGCGCCGCCTGCTCCGGCCCATCCTGCACCGCCTCCGGCGTCACGTAGCGGCGCCAGAGCGGAACGCCTTCCGCTGCCCAGCCGGCAGCATCGCGGTTGAACATGGCGACCGGGCGCCGCTCCGCCTCGTAGGCGTCCAGCAGCCCCGGACCGCCCCAGCCGGCCAGGGTGCCGGCCAGCTTCCAGGATAGGTCGAAGGCGTCGCCGACGCCGGTGTTCATGCCCAGGCCGCCGGTCGGGATCACCAGGTGGGCGGAATCGCCGGCCAGCAGGACCCGGCCGAGGCGATAGCGTTCGGCGACCAGCAGGTTGTAGCGCCAGGTCAGCAGGTGGCGGATCTCGATCTCGCAGTCGAAGCCGATCAGGTCGCGCAGCACCGGCACGAAGTCGGTGTCGGCCGGCAGGTTGGTGTGCAGGCTGAACTCCCGCCGGCTGCCCTGGGCGATGATCATCGACCCGTTGGGCTCAGCGAAGTTGTAGTGGCGTCCCTTGCCGGCACGGATCTTTGCGTAGAGGTCGCGCGACCCGAACACGACCTGCCGCAGTTCCCGCAAGCCCCCCTGCCCCTCCAGTCCGATGCCGAGCGCCCGGCGCACCGTGCTGCGGCCACCGTCGCAGCCGATCAGGTACCGGCCGTGCACGTGATGCGAACCACCGCCGGCGGCATCCGCCACCTCCGCCGTCACCCCGTTCTCGTCCTGTGTCAGCGACAACAGCTCCGAGCTGTCCCGCAGGCTGACCGCCGGCAGTTCGTCTGCGGCTTCCCGCAGCAGCGGTTCCAGGTCGTTCTGGGAAACCAGCTGGTAGGGTTCCAGCGGCAGCGAGCCGTCGCGGCAGGCGGCGATCCGTCGCCTTGCCTCCGCCACCGACGGGAATGGCAGGACCGCCAGCGGCGGGTCGCAGAGCCGGCGGACCAGCAGGACATCCATCGGATTGTCGGCCGGATAGCCGCGCGCCCGGATCCGGTCGGCCAGGCCGATGCGCCGGAACATCTCCATCGAGCGGGCGTTGGTGCGGTCCATCTTCGGCCAGGGCGTGGGCCCGGAATTGCGCTCCAGCACCACGCAGCCTATGCCGCGGCGGCCAAGGTCAATCGCCAGGGTCAGGCCGACAGGCCCGGCGCCGGCAATGATCACGTCACAGTCGAACCCCTCGGTGTCCCGCTTCGACACCGGCGCAGTCAGTGGTCTTGGTCGTGGTCGTGCAGCTCGATCGGCGCACCGAAGTCGCGATGCTCGTCGGCATGGCGCCAGGCTTCCTTGCGGCCGGCCAGTTCCTCCGCAGACGAGAGGCCCTTCGCCGCGACCAGCTTCTCCAGCGCGGACAGCCAGTGCGTGTAGTAGCTGTCACCCAGGTCGGGATCGCCGCGGGTCTTCGCCGCGGCGATCTCGGCGCTGATCGTCTCCACCCATTCGTTCCAGGTGAAGCGGCCCTTGTCGTACAGGTCCAGCACCATGGCGAAGGCCTGCGCCTCCCACGGCTCCTTGAAGACGGGGCCCTCCGCATCCTGCGGGATGGGCGGCATGTCGGGGTGGCTGGGCGGCGTTCGCCGCCCGCGCATCCCCGCGCCCGGGATCTCCTGGGGCGCCCTCTCGACGCCGAACACCGGCCGTTCGCTGTCCTGTCCCGCGGTCATGCTACTCCGATGGCGACCTGCTGCCGCCTCAGGCCTTTTCGATATAGTCGTCGAACAGGTCGATATAGAGCGAGTCCTTCGCGTTCGCCTCCGGTCCCCACAACTCCTGCGCGGTGAACCTCACGCTGTAGCAGTGCTGCGGCTTCTCCTCGCCATGGGCGGAAGCGTCGGGATAGATGAAGACACCGTGGTCATGCTCGACCTTGCCGGTCTTGCCGCGGATATAGCGCGGCATCCGGGTATGGGTCGGCGGGTTGATGTTCCTGACAAGGACCGTGTCGCCGGCCTTGAACTTCGCCGGCATGTCGCTCTCGACCCGCGCCGAGGCGCCGCCACCGACCACCATCGGGACCATTTCCTTCGTCAGCGCCGCCATCACGCCGCCTCCTTCGACAGCTGCGCGATGCGCGCGTCGAGCTCTTCCCGGGTGACGTGCCCGCCCTCGATCATCAGGGTCTCCAGCGCCGCGAGCCAATGCTCGTAATAGCTGGTGTTCAGGTAGTGGGTGGCGCCCATGCGCTCGATCGCGTGGCGCACCTGGTCGAGGGTGAACAGGCCGGCCGGCAGGATCGCGATGAACATGCCGAACATGTGGCGCTGCCAGTCCTCCTTGAAGACGGGCTCGTTCGGTTCGGGATCGATCGGCCCCATGCCGTGCATCCCGCCGCAATCATGTACTCCGTTCATGATGCTCTCCCTTTGCCTGCGTCAGGCCGGCGACTTCGGCAGTCCGGTGCCGATCATGCTGTCGCGGGTGACGAGTTCCGCCAGCTGGTCCTCCGACATCCCGTCGGTGCCGGCCGGCCGCTCCGGCAGGACCAGGTAGCGCAGCTCGGCATTGGAATCCCAGACACGGACTTCCTTACCATCGCCGATGCTGGTGCCGAATTCGTTGAGCACGCCGCGCGGATCGGCGACCACCTTCGCCCGGTATGGCGTCGACTTGTACCAGACCGGCGGCAGGCCCAGGGTCGGCCAGGGATAGCAGGAGCAGAGGGTGCACACGACCATGTTGTGCACCTGCGGCGTGTTCTCCACGACGATCATGTCCTCGCCCTGCAGGCCGGAGAAGCCGAGTTCGGCGATCGCCTTGGTGCCGTCCTCCAGGAGGCGCTTCTTGTATTCCGGATCGGACCAGGCCTTGGCCACCACCTTCGCGCCATTGCGCGGGCCGATCTTGGTCTCGTACATCTGGATCAGTTCGTCCACCGCGGCCGGATCGATCAGATCCTTCTCCACCAGCAGGGATTCCAGAGCTTTGACGCGCAACTCGACGTCCGTCAGCGGACGGTTGTGATGGTCATGTGCCATGTCAGGTCCTCCCGACCCAGAAAGCCTCCGGTAACACGCGCAGACATCAGACAAGGAAGAAGGGCCCGCCGAAGCGGGCCCTGCGTTCAGGCGAAGACGGCGCCTTCGACAGCCTCGAGGAAGAAGGCCAGACCGACGCCGGCCACGACGGCGCCGGCGAGGCGCGGCCCGACCTGCCGCCACAGCGGAAGGCCTTCCGGACCCGCCTTCACGGTCGCCTGTACGATCTTCGAGACGCCCAGCGCGATCAGGTACTGGGTGACCGCGAAGCCGACCAGATAGGCAAGGAGCGGCGTGCTCTCGGCCCCCACGATGGCTTCGCCATAGGCCCAGCCATGGAACAGGCCGGCCACGGCGAACAATGCGGCATAGGCCGAGGCCGGAAGGCCACGGCCCGACAGGATCGCCGCCCCGACCACGACGACCGATGCGGAGATCACGAACTCTGCCGCCGGCAGCATCACCCCGCCGACCAGGAAAAGGCAGCCGATAACGGTGGCGGCGACGAAGGCGAGCGGCGACAGCCAGGAGCGCGGCGTGAATGCAGCGGCAATCCCCACCGCAATGATGAAGGCCAGATGGTCCACCCCGATGACCGGATGGCCGATGCCCGAAAGCAGCCCTTCGGCGAGGTTGCTCGGCGTCGCACCGCCCATCGGATGGTGCGCGAGAGCCGTGCCGGCCGCTCCGGCAACAGTCAGCACGGCGCCTGCCGCGACGACATAGCGAGGAAACTTGCTCATCCAGGAGCCCCCCTTTGACAGATGATGGCGATCATCATGGGGCAGCATCCCCCCGGGGTCCAGCGGTGTTGTTAAGTAATTGCTGCGGCGCATCAAGCCGGACGCGTTGCCCACCCTAGCTGCTGCCCGCGCAGCCGATACACAGTGTGGCGGTGGGGTCGGCCTCCAGCCGCGGCACGGCGATGGCCTCGCCGCAGCGCAGGCACCAGCCATATTCGTCCTCTGCGATGCGCTGCAGCGCCGCCTCGATGCGGCGGACCTCGTCGCTGCGGCGGCGCTCCGCCGCCTGCGCCATGGCCTGCACCTGCATCGCGTCCATGCGCGACAGCCGGCCGACCGACGACTGGTCCAGCTGGACCGGACGCCGGTCCTCTTCCGTGACGCCGGAGGCGGTGCGCAACGCGGCCAGCCGCTCCGACAGCCGCTTGCGAAACCGCTCCCGGGCGGCCTCCTCCATCCCGCCGCTAACCTTTGCCGCCGGTGCCGTCCGCTCCCGCGAGGCCGGCCCGGGCCGCCGCGATCGCCTGGCGGATGACCTCCGGATCGCCGACCTGGTTCGCCAGCAGCAGCACCAGGCGCACGTTCAACCGCGCGCTCGCCTCCTCCGACAGCCCTTCATGTGCGGCGATCAGGGCCGAATAGACGTCGTCGCCGGCCGGCCCCAGGTTGAACTCTGTGTTCAGCGCCGTCATGCCGCCTGCCCCCCGGCCTGCCCCCCGGCATGGGCTGCATCGCCGCCCAGCGCCTGGCGCCACGCGGCGGCGATGCGCTCCGCCGTCGGGGCCGCGAAGCGGGCCGCCACATGCTGGTCGGGCCGGATAAGATAGGCCGCGCCCCGCCCCGCATCGTAGCGGCGCGCGACCAGGCCCTCGACATCGCGCAGCTGGCCGGCCCCCTCGCCCACCACCACCTGCGGCAGGCCGGCGGGTGCGGCCACCGGCCCGCCGAAGCTGAGCAGGTGGAAGCGGCCGCCCAGATGGTCCAACAGCCAGGCGGGGGCGCCGGACGCATCGGTCACTGGTGCATCGGCGCAGGGAGCGCCGGGCACCATCGCGCCGCCGAAGGCCGGATCGTCGGCCGATTGCAGCGAGAAGCCCGCCAGGGAGCAGGCGATGGACAGGCGGCCGGAATTCACCATGCGGCGTGCAAAGGGATGCACTTCGGCCATGTTCAGGATCTCGTCGCGGAAGCGCTTCTCCATCGCCGATTTCGGCGTCATGAAGTTCGTGGCGCGGGCGGAATTCCGGATGTTCTCGTCCGCGCCGTGGATCCGTTCCTCGTCATAGCTGGACAGCAGGCCCTGGCCCGCCTCCCCCTTCAGGATCGCGGCCAGCTTCCAGCACAGATTGTCGACATCCTGGATGCCGCCATTGCCGCCGCGCGCGCCGAACGGCGAGACGACATGCGCGCTGTCGCCGGCGAAGATCACCCGGTCGTGGACGAAGCGCTCCAGGCGGCGGCACTGGAAGGTGTAGACGGACACCCAGTCCAGCTCGAACGGGCGGTCGCCGATCATCGAGCGGATGCGCGGGATCACCTTCTCCGGCTTCTTCTCTTCCTCCGGATCCGCATCGGGGCCCAGTTGCAGGTCGATGCGGTAGATGTCGTCGGCCTGCTTGTGCAACAGCGCCGACTGGCCGGGATGGAAGGGCGGCTCGAACCAGAACCAGCGCTCGGAGGGGAAATCCGCCTTCAACTCGACATCGGCGATCAGGAAGCGTTCCTCGAAGACGCGACCGGCGAAGTCCAGCCCCAGAGCCGTGCGGACTGCACTGCGCACGCCGTCGCAGGCCAACAGGTAGTCGGCCTCCACGGCATAGGCACCGTCCGGCGTCTCGACCTGCGCGACGACCCTGTCGGGATACCGCTCCAGCGCGGTGAAGCGGTTCTTGAAGCGCAGGTCGATCAGGTCCGGGAAGTCCCGCGCCCGCTCCACCAGGTATTCCTCGACATAGTATTGCTGCAGGTTCACGAAGGCGGGGAAGTGGTGCCCCCCTTCCGGCAGCATGTCGAAGGAATAGACCTCCCGGTCGCGGTGATACAGGCGGCCGACCTTCCAGGTCACCCCCTTGTCGACGATCCGCTGCCCGACACCCAGGCGCTCCATGATCTCCAGGCTGCGCTTCGACCAGCAGATCGCCCGGCTGCCGATGGAGACCACGTCATTGTCGTCGATCACCATGCTCCTGATGCCGTGCAGCGCCAGGTCGATCGCGGCGCAGAGGCCGATCGGGCCGGCACCGACGATCAGCACCGGCGTGCGCGCGGTCGCTCCATCGTCCAGTTCCGGCGGCGTCCGGTAGGGAAAGCGGGTGTACTGGTAGCGTGCCATGGCGGTCCCTCCCTGTTCCGGGTCCTATGGGCCTTCGTACTTGCGCACCGTCTGTTCGATGGCGCCGAACACGGACCGGCCATCGGCGTCCGGCATCTCGATGCGGATCCGGTCGCCGAAGCGCATGAACGGCGTCTTCGGCTGGCCCTCCTCGATGGTCTCCACCATCCGCACCTCGGCGATGCAGGAATAGCCGAGGCCCCCGGCAACGACCGCCCGACCGGGCCCGCCATCCTCGCCCTTGTTGGAGACGGTTCCGGAGCCGACGATGCTGCCGGCGCAGAGCGGCCGGGTCTTTGCGGCATGGGCGATCAGGGTGGGGAAAGTGAAGGTCATGTCGACCCCGGCCCGCGCCCGCCCGAAGGCCGTGCCGTTCAGGTCGCAGTTGAGCGCCAGGCTGACCTTCTCGCCGTCCCAGGCGCTGCCCAGTTCGTCCGGCGTGACGGCGACCGGCGAGAAGGCGCTGGAGGGCTTGGCATGGAAGAAACCGAATCCCTTGCCCAGTTCCGCGGGGATCAGGCCGCGCAGCGACACGTCGTTGACCAGCACCACCAGCCGGATCGCCGCGGCCGCCTGCTCCAGGCTGGCGCCCATCGGCACATCGTCGACGATGACCGCGACCTCGCCTTCGAAGTCGATGCCCCAGGCCTCGTCCGCCATCAGGATGTCGTCGCGCGGGCCGAGGAAGGAATCCGAACCGCCCTGGTACATCAGCGGGTCGCTCCAGAAGCTCTCCGGCATCTCCGCATTGCGGGCCTTGCGGACCAGTTCGACATGATTGACGTAGGCGGATCCGTCCGCCCACTGATAGGCGCGCGGCAGCGGCGAGGCGCAGGCGGCCTGGTCGAAATCGAAGGCATCCGCCGCCTTGCCGGCCTCCAGCTCGCGGGCCTCGGCCTCCAGCGCCGGCGCCGCCTCCGCCCAGCGGTCCAGCGCCGCCTGCAAGGTCGGGGCCGCCCTGGCCTTCACCGCCCGCGACAGGTCGCGGCTGACCAGCACCAGGGTCCCGTCCCGTCCGCCGCTTTTCAAAGTCGCGAGTTTCATCGGCCTTTTCCTCCCCTTGCGTGAACCGTCATTCGGCTGCCGCGCCCCAGTCGCGGCGGGCCGGATCGAAATGCTTCTTCAGCCCCGACCAGCAGTCGGTATAGCCGGCCTGCAGGGTCGGCAGGTCGCCGGCAAAGCCGGTCAGGTGCTGCGGGAAACGGGTCTCGAACATGAAGGCCAGGGTGCCCGACAGCTTGTGCGGCTCCAGCTTGCTGAAACTGGCCGCAGTGAAGGCGTCATTGTCCGGGCCGTGCGGCAGCATGCAATTGTGCAGGCTCATGCCGCCGGGCACGAACCCCTCCGGCTTGGCGTCGTAGACCCCGTAGATCAGGCCCATGAACTCCGACATCACGTTCATGTGGTACCAGGGCGGCCGGAAGGTGCCCTCGGCAACCATCCAGCGCTCCGGAAAGATCGCAAAGTCGACATTGGCCATGCCCGGCGTGTCGGACGGCGCGGTCAGCACCGTGAAGATCGACGGGTCGGGATGGTCGTTGAGGATCGCGCCCACCGGCGAGAAGCGGCGCAGGTCGTACTTATAGGGCACATGCGCGCCATGCCAGGCGACGACGTCGAGCGGCGAATGACCGATCTCGGCGGTATGGAAGCCGCCGCACCACTTCACGGTCAGGGTGCAGGGCGCCTCCACCTCCTCATAGGCGGCGACAGGCACCAGGAAGTCGCGCGGATTGGCCAGGCCGTTGGCGCCGATCGGGCCGCGCTCCGGCAGGGTGAACATGGCGCCGTAATTCTCGCAGGCATAGCCGCGGGCGGGCCCCTCCAGCAGCGCGACGCGGAACTTCACGCCGCGCGGCAGCACGACGATCTCGCCGGGCTCCGCCTCGATCCGGCCCATTTCGGTATGGAAGGCGAGCCGGCCCTTCCCCATCACGACCAGCAGCTCGCCATCGGCATTGTAGAAATACTCCCGTTCCATCGAGCGCGAGACGTGGAAGATGTGCGCAGCCATCCCGGCCTGGACATTCACGTCGCCGGCCGTCGTCATGGTGCGCATGCCTTCGACGAAGCTGGTCTCGCCCGCCGGCGGCGCCGGCGGGTCCCAGCGAAGCGGCCCCAGGTCGGGGCCGCCTGCGACATGGTGCGGCGCCGTCTTCCACTCCGATTCCGCGGCACGGCGGAACTTCACCGCATGCAGGACGGACGGCCTGATCCGGTACAGCCAGGTACGGCGGTTGCTGGCACGCGGCGCGGTGAAGGGCGAACCGGAGAGCTGTTCCGCATAGAGGCCGTAGGGGCAGCGTTGCGGCGAGTTCTGCCCCACCGGCAGGGCGCCTTCCAGGGCCTCGGTCTCGAACTCGTTGCCGAAGCCGGACATGTAGCCGTCAGGACCCGAAACGGACGTCATCGACCTTCCTCCCTATGCTGTTCCTGCCCCATCCATGGTGCGGCCCATGCGAGCTATTGTGACCTGCTGACGGCGTTTGTGATAGTTGTGTTTGTAACTATCAACCCATTGCGGTGCCGTCATGTCCCCTGCGAAGCCATCCATGGCCCGCCCGTCCGCGGTGCAACCGTCGCGGAGCACCGCCCGCCTCCTGCTGGAGGACTTCCTGCCCTATCGGCTGAACCGGGCCGCGGCAAGCAGCAGCGCCCAGCTGTCGCGGATCTATCGCGGCGCCTTCGGTCTGACCATCCCAGAATGGCGCGTGCTGGCCACCCTGGGCCAGTTCGGCGAGGCGACGGCCACCGCCATTGGCCGCCATTCCAGCATGCACAAGACCAAGGTCAGCCGCGCGGTCGCCGCATTGCAGGCGCGGCGCTGGCTGGAACGGCGCCGCGACGATGGCGACCGCCGGATCGAGCATCTGCGTCTCACCGGCGCCGGACGCGCCGCCTACCGGCGCCTCGTGCCGCAGATGCTCGGCTACGAGTCCGGCCTTCTGGACCGCCTGACCGGCGCGGAGCGGCAGGCGCTGATGACGGGCCTGGCCGCCATGGAGCGGGCCCTTGAAGCGATCGCGGCGGAGGCCGAGCCAGGGCAGCCGCTCTGGCCGGACTCAGGTCCGGAGACCTGATAAGCTCACCCCATGCCGTCATCATCGACGAGTTTCATTTGACCGAGCCGTTCCCAAGTTCAGCCTCCGTGTCGCGGGAACTGCCGGATCCGCCTGTGCCGGATTTCGACCTCAATGTCCGGCACTGGGCTCTCGTCGCCCTTCTGGAGCATTGGCGAAAGGCCCATCGCGGCAACACCCTGCCGAGGCGGGCCGACATTTCCCCGGCGCAATTCGGCCGGGCCATGCCCTACGTTTCCATGATCGACGTCGCGGGCGATCCGCCGCGCTATCGCTGGCGCCTGATCTGCAGCCAGGTCACCCGCCGGCTTGGCCGCGACCTGACCGGAAGGTGGTTCGACGAGATCTACGAGCCGGCGGTGGTGGAACGCCTTGGCGCCGTCTACGGCCTGTCGCTGCAGCACAGGGTGGCGATCCGCTTCACCGGGACGATGGCCTTCGCCGGCAAGAGCCACCTGCCGTACGAAGCGGTGCACATGCCCCTGGTGAACGACGAGGACAGGATCGTCATGCTGATGATCGGCGTCTATCTCGGACGGCAGGACTGAGGACAGCAGGAGTGGGGACGGCCGGACTGACGTAGGCCATCGTCGCACAGATTGACCCCGAACGTCCGACGCCTGATCCTGCGGCCGACCTCGACCGGCCCCGAAGCGGAGCGCCGGGGCCCCGTCCTGCAGCTGGAGACCGTCATGACGTTCGAGAACGTTGAAATCCCGTATGGCACCTACTGGTCGACCCCCTTCGCCAAGTGGCAGGGGTCGCTGCAGCACCTGCATGCCATGAAGTTCGCCGCGCATGTTGCGAAGTCCGAACTGGCAAAGCGCGACATCGACCCGAAGGGCTTCGATTCCGGCGTCTACGGCATGACCAACAATCAGTACCAGTCGTTCTACGGCGCCCCCTGGCCGCTGCACGAACTGGGCGCCACCCACACGCCGGGCCATATGTTGACGCAGGTCTGCGCCACCGGCGCCCGGGTGCTGTTCGCAGGCGCATCGGAGGTGCAGATGGGCCTGGCGGAAACGGCGCTGGTGCTGACCGGCGACCGCTGCTCGAACGGGCCGCATATCTTCTATCCAGCACCCAAGGGGCCGGGCGGCACCGGCAAGTCCGAAGACCAGGTGATCTACAACTTCTCCAACGATGCGATCGGCGGCCATGCCATGCTGGACACGGCCGAGAACGTGGCGGCGAAGTACCAGATCACCACCGAGGAACAGCATGACGTGGTGCTGCGCCGCTTCGAACAGTACGGCGATGCCCTGAAGGACGACCGGGCCTTCCAGAAGCGCTACATGACCCTGCCCTTTGCCGTGCCGAAGCACAATTTCCGCGGCGATGACGGGGTGATGGAAGGCGATGAGGGCGTCTTCATTACCAGCCGCGAGGGACTCGCCAAGCTGAAGCCGGTGAAGGAGGGCGGAACCGTCACCTTCGGCGGCCAGACGCATCCCGCCGACGGCAGCGTCGGCCTGGTGATCGCCACGGCCGACCGGGCGCGGGAACTCAGCCGCGATCCCGGCATTCGCATCACCCTGAAGGGCTTCGGCCAGGGCCGTGCGGACATGGCCTACATGCCGGAAGCGCCGGTGCAGGCAGCACGCAATGCCCTCCGCCATGCCGGCGTCGGGATCGACCAGATCAAGGCGATCAAGTCGCACAACCCCTTTGCCGTGAACGACATCGTCTTCGCGCGGGAGACCGGCGCCGACCTGAACCGGATGAACAATTACGGCTGCTCCCTGATCTGGGGCCACCCGCAGGGCCCGACCGGCCTGCGGGCGATCCTGGAACTGATCGAGGAACTGGTGATCGAAGGCGGCGGCCTCGGCCTGTTCCAGGGCTGTGCCGCCGGCGATTCCTCGATGGCCGTCGTGCTGGAGGTCGCAGAGCGGTGACCGCCGTCTGAGCCCCGCAAGAAGCTTCCGGCTTCGCCAACGGGACCCAGCAGCGACGGGTCCCTGGCGAAGCCGGGCCTGACGTCAGGCGGCACCTTTCAGGCGCTTCTCGATCTCGTATGGCGGCTGGTTGGTCAGGTCCTTGTCGACCTCCGCCAGCAGGCGGGCGCTGACCTCCTTGTGATAGGCCTTCCGCAGGGCACCGAGCACCTTCGGGGGCGCCACCACGATCAGCTTGTCGTAGCGCCCCGCATGGGCGGCCTTGTAGAGCGCCTCTGCGATCTCGCCGGCGAAGCGGTCCTTCTCCAACTGGTGCCAGTCCGTCTGCTCCACCGCGCTGCGCGCGACCGTGGGCCCGTCGTTGAACCGGCCCGGCCGGTCGGTGCCCTGTTCCCGCGTCGGCGGATCGGGATGTTCGAGCACCCTCTCGACCTGCAGGTTGGCCTGCCTGTCATCGCCGCGATTCCGCAGGAACAGCGCCTTCTCGCCGTCGCCCACCAGAACCAGCGCATCGCCGGGAATTTCCACTCCGCTCATCAGCGTCTCCTTCCTGGGTTCTCGCCGCCTCCGCGGCCCACCCCTGCGGCCCGTGGCTCGGGCCGCACGCATGTGAAGGGAAAAGCTGCACCCCGCGCTTGGTTCCAGAGGCCCGTCGGCGCCTGGATGTCTAGATGAATCCGAATTGCGTCACGGCTACGGGGACAGGGATCGGACCATCCGTTCCGAATATCTCAGAGGTTTCCGGCACCGAGGCGTCTCGCCGGGAGCTCCGCCGGCATCGGCCACCTCAAGATTCATCTAGATGTCATCAAAGTGCAGCGAAGGCTTGCTATCGTTTTCCGATGACAGAGGCGGCGGAAGCCGGGTCGGGACCTCCCCGCCACAGGCTGCCGTGGCGGGCACCGCGCACCGGGACAAGCGACCACCGATGAAACTGATCCACCTGACCGACACGCATTTCGTGAAGCGCGGCGAACGGCTGTATGGCCTGGATCCCCAGGAGCGGCTGGTGGCCTGCATCGCCGACATCAACCGGCACCACGCCGACGCCGACCACTGCATCATCACCGGCGACCTCACCCACTGGGGCGAGGCCGAGGCCTATGCCCTGCTGCGCGACTGCCTCACCGGCCTGGTGCCGCCGGTCACCCTGGTGATCGGCAACCATGACCACCGCCCCACCCTGCTGCGCCACTTCCCGACGGTGCCGGTGGATCCGCATGGCTATGTGCAGCAGGCGTTCGACACGCCGGAGGGCCGCTTCCTGGTCCTGGACACCAACGAACCGGGCAGCCATGCCGGCTGGTACTGCGAACGCCGCCAGGAATGGCTGGCCCGGCAGCTGTCGGAGAGCGACGGCGCGATCTTCCTGTTCATGCACCATCCACCGTTCGACATCGGCATCCGCCCCCTGGACCGGATCGGCCTGCGGCAGGCCGCCGACTTCCAGGAGATCGTGGAGCCCTTTGCGCATCGCATCCGGCACCTGTTCTTCGGCCATGTGCACCGGCCGGTCGGCGGCAGCTGGCTGGGCATTCCGGTATCGACCGTGCGCGCCACCAATCACCAGTGCTGGCTGGATTTCGATGCCGCCGGGGATGGCGACATTGCCGGCAGCCACGAGCCGCCCGCCTATGCCGTCGTCCTGGTGGATGCCGACCGGGTGATCGTGCATCCGCATGACTTCCTCTACGCCGGCCCGCGCTTCGGACTGGGTGAGCGTGCGGTGGCAGACAGCCGGGGCGCCCCGCTGCCGGCAGCCGAATAGCCGCCGGCCGCCGCCGCACCTCAATCAGGCGGGCAGCCAGGCGCGCAGACGATCCATCGCCTCGGCGATATCCTCTGTTGCGCCGGCAAAGGACAGGCGCATGAAGCGGTGCCCCCAGGCCGGGTCGAAATCCACCCCTGGTGTGGTTGCAACCCCCGTCTCCTGCAGCATCCGCCGGCAGAAGGCGCGCGAATCGTTGGTCAGCCCGCCGACATCCACATAGACGTAGAAGGCACCGTCCGGCGGCGCGAAATGCCCCATGCCCAGCTGCGGCAGGGCCTCCAGCAGCAGCTGCCTGTTCTGCGCATAGCGCGCCACGTTGGCGTCCAGTTCGTCATAGGACTCGAACGCCGCGAGGGCCGCGTATTGCGAAATCGCGGGCGGCGAAATGAACAGGTTCTGGGCCAGCCGCTCGACCGTGGCGACCAGCGGGTCCGGCACCACCATCCAGCCCAGGCGCCAGCCGGTCATGCCGAAATATTTCGAGAAGCTGTTCACCGCGATCGCATCGTCGCGCAGCGCCAGGATGGTCGGCGCCGGGAACTCGAAGCAGATGCCGTGGTAGATCTCGTCGACGATCAGCGCGGTTCCGCGCGCCGCGCAGGCCGCCGCCAAATCCTGCAGTTCGGCCGCCGTCAGCATGCTGCCGGTCGGATTGGCCGGATTGGCCACCAGCAACCCGTCGAGCGGGCCGGCGATCCGGTCCAGATGCTTCGGCGCGGGCTGGTAGCGGGTGCTGTCGTTGACCGGGATCGCATGTTCGGCCATGTCCAGTGCGGACAGGATGTTGCGATAGGCCGGGTAGCCGGGCGCGGCGATTCCCACCCGGGCGCCGCGGTCGAACAGCGCCAGGAAGGCCAGGACGAAGGCAGCGGAGGATCCGGTCGTCACCACGACCCGCTCCGGCGCCAGCTCGACGCCGTACCAGCGGGCATAATGCCCGGCGATCGCCGCCCGCAGTTCCGGGATGCCAAGCGCGTCCGTGTAGCCGAGATTCTCTGACATCACGAGGCGGGCAGCGGCCTCCCGCACCCGTCGCGGCGCCCCGGTGCCGGGCTGCCCGGCCTCCAGGTGCAGGACCGAATCCCCCGCCCGTTCACGGGCATTGGCCGCCTTCAGGACTTCCATCGCCTGAAAGGCAGGGATTCCCGAACGGCGGGAGATCCGCTGCGCCGGCGCCGCCGGTCGCGGCGCGGCCGGCCCGGCACCGGCCATCAGAGGCCGCCCGTCATCAGAAACTGTAGCCGGCGCCGAGGCCGTGTCCTCGTGGATCGTGCGCGAAGTAGCACAGTTCGTCGTCGTCGACCGGTATCCCGTCCGCACAATAGGCGATGTTCACGCGACCGATCCTTTCCACGCTTGTCACGGGGCGCCCCGTTCCCGACAGAGCCTGTCGCATCTCCGCCGGAAGCTCCGTGGCCGCCGCTCCTGCGGCCGCGTTCGTCCCTTCCACTGCAAAGCCGGTGCCGCCCGGCAGTGGCACGAACCGCGCGCGCGCCTGCGCCTGGGCCGCCGTCGCATCGTCCGCCAGCATCGGCAGCATGGTTTCCAGCAGCGATGCGGTGGCGCCGCCCGGCAGGCCCGAAGCGGCCCCGAACGCGCCACGGGAGCGCCAGCTCTTCTCGCTGCCGATCACGGCCAGGCTCGCTTCCGAAAACGACCCCGTCGTAGGCATTGCCGGAAGCAATGTGCCTACCGCGCGGGCATAGAGCCCGCTGCCGAACGGCGGGCCGACCTCCAGGCTGCAGGCGACGGACTGGCCTTCGCGGTCGGCGACGGCGATGGTCGTCGCCCCGATGCCCGCCAGGTTCGGCGCGCCATCGCCAAGCCCTGCCGGCGCAACGGACAGCAGTGCGGCCGGCAGCGCCGACAGGTCGGCGCCGTCCGCGATCAGCGCCGGGCGCCGTTCCACCACCTTGTCCCAGACCGCCAGCATGCGGGCCGAATGCGCGGGATCGAAATAGACCTCGAAGGCATCGAACGGGCGGGCCTCCGGGATGCCGGTATCGATCCGGTAGCCGCGCATCTCGTCCATCGTCACGGTGCCGCCCAGATCGTCGACGGCATCCACGAAGCTGCGCGCCAGCAGGCCCGAATAGAAGTCGCCGGCGCCGGCCAGGCGGATCCGGCTCAGGGTGGAGGCCAGTTCCGGATGAACATGCGGCGCGCCTTCGTCCAGCACCTGACCGTCCGGACCCACCGCCAGGGCGGTCCGGGCCGCCGGGCTCAGCCGCGCCATCACGCCGGGTTCCCGCAGGACACGGGCATAGGCGCGGGTCACCCGTTCGCCGAAGCGGGCCACCTGCTCCGCCGGCGAAACGAGCTGCGACCAGGGCAACCGGCCATGTTCCGCGTGGAGAAGCGCCAGACCGCGAACAAGACCGGGTATGGGCACCGTGCCGCCGCCGGCGGGCGGCCGGACCGGAAAATCGAAATAGCCGACCGTCTCGCGCTCGCCATCGAACACCAGGCAGCGGCCGCCGCCGGCAAGCGAGGCCGCCACCGGATAGGTCACGGTCAGCATGAAGGCGGCCGCGACGGCGGCATCGGCCGCGGTGCCGCCGGCCGACAGGATGTTGCGCGCGATCAGGGTGGCGCGCGGGCCCTCGGTGGCGGCGCCGCCGATGAAGCCCAGCACATGGCCGATCGAGCCCAGGGGGGCGCCGCTCTTCTGCCCCGTCAGCACACAGCCCGACAGCGCCAGGCCGAAAAGCCCGACGCCCAGGCCGCGCGCTAGGGCGCGCCCCCGGCGCAGGCAATACCCATATAAGCTGCTGCCCCCTGCGGCAGGCCGCCGGATCGACCGGCGACGGCTTTGTGGGGATACGCGCTCATGTTTGAATGGCCCGGACAGACCTGAACGTGCGGGACTTGCGGCCCGTTGGATACGAATCATGCGCTACGCGGTAAATCTGGTGATGGCGATCGGACTGGCGGCGGCACTGCTGCTGCCGGCTTCCGAGGCCCGGAGTGTATCACTCATCCGGGACGCAGAAATAGAGTGGGTCATCCGCGACTGGTCGGAGCCGATCTTTCGCGCGGCCGGCCTGAACCCCGATGCGATCACCGTGCATCTGGTCGACGACCGCAGCCTGAACGCCTTCGTCGCGGGCGGACAGCGGATCTTCATCAATACCGGCCTGCTGCAGCGGGTGCGCACGCCGAACGAACTGATCGGCGTGATCGCCCATGAAACCGGGCATATCGCCGGCGGCCATCTGGCGCGCTTCCACGACGCCACCAAGAACGCCACCGCGACATCGATCCTGGGCATGGTGCTGGGCGCCGCCGCGATGATCGCGGGCGCCCCGCAGGCCGCCGGGGCGGCGCTGCTGGGATCGCAGCAGATCGCGCAGCGATCGTTCCTGCAGTTCACCCGCACGCAGGAAAGCTCCGCCGACCAGGCGGCCGCGACCTACCTGCAGGACACCGGCCAGTCGGTGCAGGGCCTCGTCGACTTCCTGGAGGTGCTGGGCGACCAGGAGGCACTGCTGTCCAGCCGCCAGGATCCCTATGTCCGCACCCACCCGCTGAGCCGCGAACGGGTCTCGGCACTGCAGAACCGCGCGGCGCGCCAGGCACAGGTCCGCCCCGACAGCGCCACCGACAAGCTGCACCTGGCGCTGATCCAGGCGAAGCTGGACGGTTACCTGAACGGCCTGCAGGCGACCCTGCGCAAATGGCCGGAAAGCGACACCAGCCTGCCGGCCCGCTATGCCCGGGCCTTCGCCTATTACCGCACCGCGGACATGAGCCGCGCCCTGCCGCTGGTCGACAGCCTGATCGCCGAGCAGCCGGACTATGCCTTTTTCCACGAATTGAAGGGCCAGATCCTGCTGGAAAGCGGCCGGGTCGAGGAATCGATCCCGCCCTATCGCGACGCGGTGCGGCTGGCGCCGCAGGAATCTCTGCTGCAGACCGGCCTGGCGCAGGCCCTGCTGGCGACCGAGAATCCCGCCCATCTGGCGGAGGCGGAGCAGGCGTTGAACAGCAGCCTGCGGCAGGACCCCGACTCGCCGAATGCCTGGCGCCAGCTGGCCATCGCGGAGGGCCGTTCCGGCGATCTCGGCCAGTCCGCCCTGGCCAATGCGGAGTATTTCTTTCGCACCGGCAATTACCGGGACGCCTATGGCCAGGCACAGCGCGCCGCACGGATGATCCCGGCCGGCGCGCCAGGCCAGGTGCGGGCCACCGATATCGAGGCCGAGGCCAAGCGCCTGCTGGAGGAACAGCAACAGAAGCGCCGCTGACCGCCGCGCGGCGGCAGGCGCAGGAAGGCAATGGCAGCCGCAACTCGGGGAACGGCCGCTGCCAGGGGGGAGACATGACGAGCGACGCGCCGCTCCTGGTCATCGACCAGGGCACCACTTCGACACGTGCCATCATCTTCGGCCCGGACGGCGATGTCCGCGGCGTGGCGCAGCGGGAGCTGCCGCAGATCTACCCGGCGCCGGGCTGGGTGGAACATGACGCGATGCGGATCTGGCAGGACGTCCAGGCGGTGGTGCGCGACGCCCTCGCCGCCGCCGGTACGGCTGCGGCGGAGGTCGCGGGGATCGGCATCACCAACCAGCGGGAGACGACGGTGGTCTGGGACCGGGCCACCGGCCAGCCGATCCACAACGCCATCGTCTGGCAGGACCGGCGCACCGCCTCGATCTGCGAGCAGCTGCGGCAGAAGGGCGCCGAGGAGCTGGTGCGGCAGCGGACCGGGCTGCTGCTCGATCCCTACTTCTCCGCCACCAAGATCGCCTGGCTGCTGACCCATGTGCCTGGCGCGGAGGATCGTGCCGCACGCGGCGAACTGGCCTTCGGGACGATCGACAGCTTCCTGGTCTGGAAGCTGACGGGCGGCCGCTGCCATGTCACCGACGCCACCAACGCGGCGCGCACCATGCTGCTGGATATCCGCACCGGGCGCTGGGACCCGGAACTTCAGCGCCTGTTCGCGATCCCGCGCGGCCTGATGCCGACGGTGGTCGACAGCGCCGGGGTGGTCGGCCATTGCCTGCCGGAGCTGTTCGGCGCGGCGATCCCGATCGCCGGCCTGGCCGGCGACCAGCAGGCGGCGACCTTCGGCCAGGCGGCCTTCGCCCCGGGCATGGTGAAGTCGACCTACGGCACCGGCTGCTTCGCCCTGGCCAATACCGGCGAGATCCCGGTGCGGTCGGAAAACCGCCTGCTCACCACCATCGCCTGGCAGTTGGACGGCCGCCGGACCTACGCATTGGAAGGGGCGATCTTTGTCGCCGGAGCGGCGGTGCAATGGCTGCGGGACGGTCTGGGGGTGATCGGCCAGGCCGCGGAGACGGAGGCACTGGCCCGGCAGGTGGAGGATACCGGCGGCGTCTATCTGGTCCCCGCCTTCACCGGCCTCGGCGCGCCCTGGTGGGACCCGGAGGCGCGCGGCGCCATCGTCGGCATGACCCGGGCCACCGGCGTGCCGCAGATCGCCCGGGCAACGCTCGAAGCCGTCGCCTACCAGACCCGCGACCTGATGGACGCCATGATCGCCGACGGCATCCCGACGCCACAGGCGCTGCGGGTGGATGGCGGGCTCAGCGTCAACGACTGGGTGATGCAGTTCATGGCGGACATCCTGGACCTGCCGGTGGAACGGCCGTCGGTGACCGAGACGACCGCGCTGGGCGCCGCCTTCCTTGCCGGTCTGGCGCAGGGCGTCTACCGGGACCTGGACGATGTGGCCGGCCGCTGGCAGCGCGAGCGCCTGTTCGAGCCGTCGATGGCGCCGGAGCGGCGCGAAGCGCTGTGCGGCGGCTGGGATATTGCCGTGCGACGGGTCCTGACATCATAACGTCGACCCGCTGCCACATTTCGACCCGAACCGTCGTGCAGGAAGGCCGCCGATGCGGACGGCACGGCCGTTTGCCTGACAGATACGTGACTTGTTCGCCGGAGCCGGCCTTCGCAGGATGCCGGACCGCCAGAGCCTGAAGGAGCCGCCGATGAACGTGCCCACCCGTATGCCCCGCCCGCTTGCCGCCCTCGGGCTCGCCGCCGGCCTGGCGATGACCTCCGCCATCGCCCTCTCCCCCGCGCCTGCCAGTGCAGAGATGTCGGCCGCCGAGAAGGCGGAGATGGGCGCCTTCATCCGCGGCTATCTGCTGGAAAACCCGGAGGTCATCGTCGACGCGATGGAGGTCCTGCAGCAGCGCGAGCAGTCCGCCAAGGCGGAGCAGGCGAAGGCCGCGATCGCCGCGCACAAGGACAGGTTCCAGGCCGGGCCGACCACCTTCGCCGCCGGGCCGGAGGATGCCAGCGCGACGATGGTTGAGTTCTTCGACTATCGCTGCGGCTATTGCCGCCGCGCCCTGCCCACCATCCAGGAGATGCTGGCGGAGGACGACGACCTGCGGGTGGTGTTCATCGAGTTCCCGATCCTCAGCGAGGAGAGCGTCCTTGCCGCCCGCGCGGCGATGGCCTCCCTGAAGCAGGACCGTGCCAAATACATGGATTTCCACAACGCCCTGATGAATTCGCGGGCCCTGAACGAGGCATCGGTCATGGGCATCGCCGAGAATCTGGGATTCGACGTCGAGCAGCTGAAGCGCGACATGGGCTCGTCGGACATCGACAATGCGCTGAATATCAACCAGCAGATCGCCCGCGACATCGGCGTGAACGGCACGCCGGCTTTCATCGTCGGCGACAACCTGGTGCCGGGTGCCGTGCCCAAGGCCCAGCTGCAGGAACTGGTCGCCAGCGAACGCAGCGGCGGCTGAGCCGCAAATCTCCGCAGCCGTCCGCGCCAGGACGGCTGCGGGCGTCAGCTGCCGCTGCCGGACTTGGCCGGCAACTCCTTCGTGCCGTGGTGCGGCAGGGCACGCGGCTGCGCCGGCGGCGCGGCATCCTCCTGCTTCATCTTGCGGTGCATGAACCACAGGCCGAAGGAGAAGAGGATCAGGAACAGCGCCAGGAAGACCAGCATGAAGCTCTTCGCATAGTCCCCCAGCAGGGCCCCGATCAGCTTGCCGATCAGATAGCCGCCGCCCGCGAAGCTGGTCGCCCAGAGCCCGGCGGCGACGAAGTTCAGGACCAGGAAGCGCCGCCAGGGCACCTCGCTCATCCCCATCGCGAAAGAGGCGAAGTTCCGCACGCCGTAGATGAAGCGGTAGCTGAGGATGAAGGCGGTATGGTAGCGGTGCAGCAGCCGCAGCGCCCGGTCGGCGCCGCGTTCGATCCGCGGGAAACGGGCGATCACGCGCGCCCCGTAGCGGCGCCCGATATAGAAATACAGCTGGTCGCCGCAGAAGCTGCCGATCCAGGCCACGGCGATCAGGATCCAGATGTTCAGGTAGCCCTGTTCCGCCAGCGCGCCGGAGAAGATGACGAACGTCTCCCCCTCCAGGAACACCCAGATGAAGGTGACGACGTAGAACAGCGAGCCATAGTCGCTGATCAACTGCGCCAGATCGATTCCCCAGACTTCCACGTGACCGAGCCGTTCCCGATTGCTGCCCCGGAGCGCCGTTGCGAACCGTTTTCCCGATGCGAACCGCTTTCATTATCGCGATTTGCGCCGACGCAGCGCCGCAGAACGCATCGGGCAACCCTAGCAATGGCCGGCGCGGTGACGAAAGCGAAAACGCTCGGGATCGCCCCTGCGGCTCCATTCCCGCGACTTTTCGTCCGGGTGCGGCACGGGCTATAACTGCGGTGTGGCGGCCTGCCGCAGGCAGCAGCCGCACCCGGCCGGTCGGTGAGGAGCCGGTCGGTGAGGCGCCGGTTGGCGAAGAACCGGTCGGCGAGGGACCGGTCGGCGATTGGGGGGAAAATTTGCGCCGGAAATGCCGCAGCGGATGACTGCACTGATTTATGTCCTGAACGGACCCAACCTGAACATGCTCGGCAGCCGCGAGCCCGGTATCTACGGCGCCATCACCCTCGCCGGGATCGAGGAGCTGTGCCGGCAGACCGCCGCCGCCCTGGACCTCGAAGCCCGCTGCCACCAGAGCAACCACGAGGGCGCGCTGGTCGACCTGCTGCACGAGGCCCATCACGCGGGCGCGGTCGGCGTGGTGTTGAACGGCGGCGCCTATACCCACACCTCCGTCGCGTTGCTGGATGCCGTCCGTGCGATCTCCGTCCCGGTGATCGAGGTGCATCTCAGCAACATTCACGCCCGCGAGACGTTCCGGCATCATTCCTACCCCGCCCAGGCGGCCAGGGGGGTCATTGCCGGCCTCGGCCCGATGGGCTACGCACTCGCCATCCAGGCGCTGGCGTCGGACCGTCAGCCGGCCTCCCCGTCCCCGGACCTGCGGACCGCATAGGCGCCGCGAAAGGATCCTCTTCCATGGCAAAACTCAGCATCGACCCCGACCTTGTCCGCGAGATCGCCGACATCCTTCACGAGAAGGACCTGGCCGAGATCGAATGGTCGGAGGATGGCGTGCAGATGCGCATCGCCCGGAGCATGCCGGCACCAGCACCGGCGCCGGCGGCCTGGTATCCGCCGCCGGCCGCCGGCCCTGTCCGCGCCGCCGACGGCGCGGCCCCGGCGACGCCGGGCGCGGCCGATCCGGGCAGCCATCCCGGCGCCGTGAAGTCGCCGATGGTCGGCACCGCCTATACCGCGCCGGAACCGGGCGCCCCGCCCTATGTCCAGGTCGGTGACGAGGTCAGCCAGGGACAGACCCTGCTGATCGTCGAGGCGATGAAGACCATGAACCCGATTCCGGCGCCGCGCAGCGGTCGCCTCGTCCAGATCCTCGTCGAGAACGAGGAACCCGTCGAATTCGACCAGGTGCTGATGGTGATCGAATAGCCGGGGCGGACAGGCAAGATGTTCGAGAAGGTCCTGATAGCCAATCGCGGCGAGATCGCGCTGCGCGTGCACCGCGCATGCCGAGAGATGGGCATCTCCACCGTCGCGGTGCATTCCACCGCCGACAGCAATGCCATGCATGTGCGGCTGGCGAACGAGAGCGTCTGCATCGGCCCGCCCTCGCCGCTGCAGAGCTACCTGAACATTCCCGGGATCATTGCCGCGGCCGAGATCACCGGCGCCGATGCCATCCACCCGGGCTATGGCTTCCTGTCGGAGAATGCGCGGTTTGCCGACATCGTCACCGCCCATGGCATGACCTTCATCGGCCCTTCCGCCGACCATATCCGGATGATGGGCGACAAGATCGCGGCGAAGGATGCGATGCGCCGGCTGGGCGTGCCGGTGGTGCCCGGCTCGGACGGCCCTGTCAGCGACCCGAAGCAGGCCGCTGCGGTCGCCGCGGAGATCGGTTATCCCGTCCTCATCAAGGCCGCAGCTGGCGGCGGCGGCCGGGGCATGTCCGTGGTGCGCCGGCCCGACGACCTGGCGGCCGCCCTGCAGCGCACCCGGGCGGAGGCCCGCGCCGCCTTCGGCGACGACAGTGTCTATCTGGAAAAGTACCTGGACCGTCCGCGCCATATCGAGATCCAGGTGATTGCCGATTCCCACGGCACGGCCCTGCATCTGGGCGAGCGCGACTGCAGCCTGCAGCGCCGCCACCAGAAGGTGCTCGAGGAGGCCCCCTCGCCTGCCCTGAACGCCACCGACCGGGAACGGATCGGCCGCGTCGTGCGCGATGCGATCGCCGAGCTGGGTTATCTCGGCGTGGGCACGGTGGAATTCCTGTACGAGAATGGCGAGTTCTACTTCATCGAGATGAACACCCGGCTGCAGGTCGAGCATCCGGTGACGGAGATGGTCACCGGCCTGGACCTGGTGCGGGAGCAGCTGCGCATCGCCACCGGCGAGCGGCTCGGCCTGCGGCAGGAGGATATCCGCTTCACCGGCCATGCCATCGAATGCCGGATCAACGCGGAGGATCCGCATACCTTCCAGCCGACGCCGGGCCTCGTCTCTTCCTATCATCAGCCCGGCGGGCCCGGCGTGCGGGTCGATTCCGCGCTCTATTCCGGCTATCGCGTTCCGCCGAACTACGACAGCCTGATCGCCAAGCTGATCGTCCATGGCCAGAGCCGGGACGAATGCCTGATGCGGCTGAAGCGGGCGCTGGAAGAGTTCGTCATCCACGACCTGAAGAACACGATCCCGCTGCATCAGCTGCTGCTGGAATCGCAGGACTTCATAGATGGCGCCTATGACATCCACTGGCTGGAAGCGTTCATGGCCGACCGGGATACCTGACCCCGACGCCGCCCTGCTTCCGCCGGCCGGCAGCGCTCGCCCGCCAATGCCTTGCAAGTGTCCGTGACACGCCGGAGCCCGCGACACCATGGTCCGGATCACGCCGGAGATCGTCCTGCAGGCCTATGCCCACGGCCTGTTCCCGATGGCGGAGGATCGCGAAGATCCGGAGCTGTTCTGGGTCGATCCGGAACAGCGCGGGATCCTGCCGCTCGACGGATTCCATGTGCCGCGCCGCCTGGCCCGCACCGTCCGCACTGACCGCTACAGGGTCACCATCAACCGCTGCTTCGGCGCCGTGATCGAGGCCTGCGCCGCCCAGACCCGCGACCGGCCCAGAACCTGGATCAACGGCGAGATCCGGCGCCTCTATACCGCCCTGCACCAGGCCGGCCATGTCCACAGCCTCGAGGCCTGGGACGGCCAGGACCTTGTCGGCGGGCTCTATGGCGTATCCCTGGGCGGGGCTTTCTTTGGCGAGACGATGTTTTCGCGGGCCCGCGATGCCAGCAAGGTAGCCCTGGTGCATCTGGCGGCCCGGCTGCGGGCGGGTGGGTTCCGGCTGCTGGACGCGCAGTTCACCACCGAGCATCTGCAGCAGTTCGGTGCACAGGAGATCAGCCGCTTCCGCTATCGCAGGATGCTTGCCGACGCCCTGACCGTGGAAGGCGATCTCCAGGCGCTGCCCGACGAACTGCCCGGCAGCGAGGCCCTGGCGCTTCTCTCCACCGCAGCCTGAGGGCCCCCGCAGGCCACCTTGTCAGGCCGCCTATTCGGTCTTCGGCGCGCCTTCGGACCCACCACCTTGGCCGGCGGGCCCGCCCTCGGCCGCCGACCAGCTCATACAGTCCACGACCAGAACGTCGTAGACCGGATGCTCCATGGCGTGCAGCGCGGGGCTGGAGGCGAACATCCAGCCGGAAAAGACCTCGACCGGGGCGAGGCCGCGGCGGCGCTCCGCGATCTTCAGCAGGGCCGCGCGCTCCGGCCGTTCGAAGGGCGAGGACCGGGCGCATTTGGCGACGGAGATGTCCAGCCGTTCCCAGGCCACGGTGCCGCCGACCGGCACCTCGATGGTGGAGATCCGCGCCGAGATCTTGTCCAGGGTCTGCAGGCGTGCAACCTGCCCCGGGATCATCTCCAGTTCCTCCAGCGGAGCTTCTGAGCCTTCCTGGCCCATGCCCGCCTGCCCCGTACCGTCCCGCAGGGGCTCATCCGTCGCCTGCTGCGCTCCGGCCGGCACGACCAGGGCCGCGGCGAGCAGCAGGGAAAGCCCCGTCGACAGGGCGAGCCGGGACAGGTCCGATACAGTCATGCCGGCTCCCTACGCTAATCAATCACTTCAAAAAAGTGTCGCAACCTATTGATATTGCGAAACTTCAAGCGCTACTTGGAGGTCGCACCTGCCGGCGCAGCCCCGGCACCGCCTGCGGCCTCGCCCTCGGATCCGCTACCGACCGAGGAGAAGATCGCCTTGCTGATCAGGTCCATCAGGTTCACGGAGCCCTGGGTGTACTGGAAGGTGCCGCCGGGCTTCATCATCGTATCGCTGCCGCCGGGCTCCAGCGCGACATAGGAATCGCCCAGCAGGCCGGAGGAGCTGATCTTGGCGACCGAATCCTCCGGCAGCTGAACGTCGGTGCGCAGGGTCATGCCGATCACCGCCTGATAGGTCTTCGCGTCCAGGCTCTGTTCGGTGACCGAGCCGACCTTCACGCCGCTCAGCCGTACATCCGAGCCGACCCGCAACCCTTCCGCATTGAAGAACTTCGCATTCAGGTCGTAGCCGGACACGCTGCCGCCGATGCCGGAGGACGAATAGGCAAATACCAGGAAGACGGCGGCCACCAGCAGGACCACCGCACCGATCAGGGTCTCGACCAGGGAGTTGTTCATGCCGTCAGGCCCCCGCCCGTCCTTTCGCCGCCTGTCACTCGACCATCCGTCATTCCGGCGTCCAGGCGTCGTAGTCGCCGGTGGCCTTCGCCCGCAGCCCGCCATGGGACACCGCACCGGGCGGCCGGTAGGCCAGCTCGGTGCCGGTCAGGTTGGGCAGATGCTCCTTCTCCCAGACCCGGCGCGGCATATCCTTCGGCGGCGTCTCCTTCAGGGTGCCAACGAGCCAGGCATGCCATTCCGGCGGCACCTTCGATCCTTCCGGCACGCCCTTGTAGAGGACCCAGCGCCGCGTCGGATCGGTCTTGTGCCGGTAATAGCGGTTGCCGAATCGGTCTTCGCCCACCTGCTCCCCATGGAACATGGTGAAAAGACGGGTTCCGATCGTTGCCATGTCAGCATCACCCCTGGCTGGCCGCAGTATCGCAGCGTTTATGGATCAGCCGGCTGCCGGCGTCCAGTGGGCCGCACGGCCGCGCAGCCCGAGATCGGTGGCGGGCATGGGACAACCGCAGCGCCCAGCCACTCCATGCGGTATTCCGCAAAGGTCAAGCTACAAGATGTATTGACCACCCGCGACCTGCTCCATACCCTTGGTAGCTGCCGATTGCGCAGACACCAGATGTGGCAGCGGGGGTGGCCCTCTGGATAGCCCGGCATCGGCGGAATACCGGGGCTTGCGCCGACCAAAGCACGTGCCGAACCGGCACGTGCAACCAAAGCACTTCTGGCGAACAAAGCACTTCTGGGGGCTTGCATGCAGATACCGCGCCGCTTCACCCGCGAAGAGAGCGGGGCCTATGCCGACATCGCGTTCCAGACCGCCTCCAGCGAGATCCGGAACCCCGACGGCAGCACCGTCTTCCGGATGGACAGCATAGAGGTCCCGGCGCACTGGTCGCAGGTCGCGATCGACGTTCTGGCGCAGAAGTATTTCCGCAAGGCCGGTGTGCCCCTGGCCCTGCGCGCGGTGCCGGAAAAGGACGTGCCGAAGTTCCTCTGGCGGCACGAGCCCGTCGAGTCGGAGGGCGAGGCGGGACCCGCCACGGGCGCCGAATCGTCCGCCAAGCAGGTCTTCGACCGGCTGGCCGGCACCTGGGCCTATTGGGGCTGGAAGGGCGGCTATTTCGACAGCGAGGCCGATGCCGCCGCCTATTACGACGAGATGCGGCACATGCTGGCCAAGCAGATGGCCGCGCCGAACTCGCCGCAATGGTTCAACACCGGCCTGCACTGGGCCTACGGCATCGCCGGTCCGGCACAGGGCCACCACTATGTCGACTTCCGCACCGGCAAGCTGAAACGGTCCGCCAACGCCTACGAGCATCCGCAGCCGCATGCCTGCTTCATCCAGTCGGTCGGCGACGACCTGGTGAACGAGGGCGGCATCATGGACCTCTGGGTCCGCGAGGCGCGCCTGTTCAAGTACGGCTCGGGCACCGGCACCAACTTCTCCCGCATCCGCGGCGTCGGCGAGCCGCTCTCCGGCGGCGGCCAGTCCTCCGGCCTGATGAGCTTCCTGAAGGTCGGCGACCGTGCCGCCGGCGCGATCAAGTCGGGCGGCACCACCCGCCGCGCCGCCAAGATGGTCACCGTCGACATCGATCATCCCGACATCGAGGAATATATCGACTGGAAGGTGGTGGAGGAGCAGAAGGTTGCCGCCCTGGTGGCCGGCAGCCGCATGTGCGAGCAGCACCTGAATGCCGTCCTTGCCGCCTGCCATGCCCCGGCCGACGGGGTGGCCGGCGACGACCGCTTCGAGCCGAAGGCCAACCCGGCCCTGCGCAAGGCGATCCGCGCCGCCCGCCTGGTGGCGGTGCCGGAGAACTATATCCGCCGCACCATGCAGTTCGCCCGCCAGGGCTATGATTCGCTGCGCTTCCCGACCTACGACACCGACTGGGACGGGCAGGCCTATTTCACGGTCTCCGGCCAGAACGCCAACAACTCGATCCGGGTGACCAACGCCTTCCTGCGCGCGGTGGAGGAGGACGGCGACTGGGACCTGCTGCGCCGCACCGACGGGCGGGTGGCGAAGACCCTGCGCGCCCGCGCCCTGTGGGACCGCATCGGCGAGGCGGTCTGGGCCTCCGCGGATCCGGGGCTGCAGTACGACACCACCATCAACGAATGGCACACCTGCCCGGCGGGCGGCCGCATCAACGCGTCGAATCCCTGCTCGGAATACATGTTCCTGGACGACACGGCCTGCAACCTGGCGTCCCTGAACCTGATGACCTTCCGCAGCCCCGACGGCAGCTTCGACGTGGCCGGCTTCCGCCACGCGGTGCGGCTGTGGACCGTGACCCTCGAGATCTCCGTGCTGATGGCGCAGTTCCCGTCGGAAGAGATCGCGAAGCTGTCCTACCACTACCGCACCCTGGGCCTGGGCTATGCCAATATCGGCGCGCTGCTGATGGCGCAGGGCCTGTCCTATGACAGCGATGCCGGCCGCGCGATGTGCGCCGCGATCTCCGCCTTGATGACCGGCGAGGCCTATGCCACCTCTGCCGAGATGGCGGAGGAACTGGGCCCCTTCCCCGGCTACGCCGACAATCGCGACACGATGCTGCGGGTGATGCGCAACCATCAGCGCGCCGCGCAGGGTGTTTCCCGCGACGGCGGCAACTACGAGGGCCTGAGCGTGCCGCCGGTACCGCTGAACGCGGCGCATTGCCCGGACGCGGAGCTGGCCGCGGCGGCGGCGGAGGTCTGGGACCGGGTGGTCGAGCTGGGCGCCATCCACGGCTTCCGCAATGCGCAGTCCACGGTCATTGCGCCGACCGGCACGATCGGCCTGGTGATGGACTGCGACACCACCGGGATCGAGCCCGACTTCGCCCTGGTGAAGTTCAAGAAGCTGGCCGGCGGCGGCTATTTCAAGATCATCAACCGCACGGTGCCGCTGGCGCTGCGCCGGCTGGGCTACACCCCGGACCAGATCGACGCGATCACCGCCTATGCCGTCGGCCACGGCACCCTGAAGGGCGCCGCCGGCATCGATCATGACGACCTGCGCGCCCGCGGTTTCGACGATGCCGCGCTGGAGCGCCTGGAGGATGCGCTGGCCAATGCCTACGACATCCGCTTCGCCTTCAACAAATGGACCCTGGGGGAGGCGTTCTGCACCGACGTGCTGGGCCTGCCGGCGGAGATGCTGGACGCCCCCGGCTTCGACATGCTGGAGACCCTGGGCTTCGGCGCCGCCGAAATCGCCGCGGCCAACACCCATTGCTGCGGTGCCATGACCCTGGAGGGTGCGCCGCACCTGAAGGCGGCGCATCTGTCGGTGTTCGACTGCGCCAATCCCTGCGGCAAGGACGGCACCCGCTACCTGTCTGCGGAAAGCCATATCCGCATGATGGCGGCGGCGCAGCCGTTCATCTCGGGCGCGATCTCCAAGACCATCAACATGCCGAACCAGGCCACGGTGGAGGATTGCCGGGACGCCTATTTCCTGTCCTGGAAGCTGGGCCTGAAGGCCAACGCGCTGTATCGCGACGGCTCCAAGCTGTCGCAGCCGCTGGCGGCGATGCAGCTGGGCGCCGATACCGAGGACGATGCTGCCGAGCAGACCGAGGATCTGGTCGAGACGGTCGCCGCGGCCACGCCGGCGGCGAAGGCGCAGATCATCGCCGAGCGGATCGTGGAACGGCATGTCTCGGGGCGCATGCGCCTGCCCGGCCGGCGCAAGGGCTATACCCAGAAGGCGATCGTCGGCGGCCACAAGGTCTATCTGCGCACCGGCGAATATGATGATGGCCGCCTGGGCGAGATCTTCATCGACATGCACAAGGAGGGCGCCGCCTTCCGCAGCCTGATGAACAATTTCGCCATCGCCGTGTCCATCGGCCTGCAGTACGGCGTGCCGCTGGAGGAGTTCGTCGAGGCCTTCACCTTCACCCGCTTCGACCCCGCGGGTCCGGTGGAGGGCAACGACGCCATCAAGATGGCGACCTCCATCGTCGACTATGTCTTCCGGGAGCTGGCGGTCAGCTATCTGGGCCGCAACGACCTGGCCCATGTGCAGCCGGAGGATCTGAATCCCGACAGCCTGGGCGATGGCGATGGCGAGGGCAGCCTGCCCTCCCTGCCCCAGCACCTGGAGACAGCGCTGGGCGCGGTCGCCTCCACCGGCTATGTCCGCTCCAACCTCTACGTGCTGGCCGGCCGCCTGAGCGGTGCCGCCGCCGGGATGCAGGGCGACGGCGCAGCGGCAGCGGTGGCGCAGGCCGCCACGTCGGAAGTGGCGGTCTCGGCCAGTGTCGCGACCGGCGGAGCGGCGGTGGCGGAGCTGCGCGCCGAAGCCGGCGCCGTGCTCTCCGCCGACGATGGCAAGATGGCGCAGATCCGCCAGGCACGCCTGCGCGGCTATGAAGGCGATGCCTGCCCCGAATGCGGCAACTTCACCCTGGTGCGCAACGGCTCCTGCCTGAAATGCGACACCTGCGGCGGCACGACGGGCTGCAGCTGAGCGGCTCCGTCCCGGCGGATCCGGGCGGCTCCAGGTGACCCAGAGAGCGCTGCTGACCGGCGCGTTCGGCCGGCGGCATGCCGCATGGCATGCCGCCACGCCGATTCCCGGCGTCGACCCGGGTTTCGCCCGGCTGGATGCGTTCGGCACGGAGATCCACTGGCACCAGTACGGCCGGCTGGGCGCCGTCTACGGCTGGCAGATCGACACCAGTGGCGATTCCTCCGGAGCGGGCCGCCTGCGGGCCATGCACTGGTGCAATGCCGCCGGCCGACATCGCCCGCCACAGGGCGCAGCGCTCCGGGCCTAGATTCCGGCCCGGCCGGACCGCTGCCGCGATGGCCGGCCGTGCAGGCGCAGCCGCGCCCGCCGGAATCCACTCGCCGGAATCCACTTGCCGGAGACCACTTGCCGGAGTCAGCTGGCCGGAGACCACTTGCCGGAGCCAGCTGGCCGGCGGGACGAACGGCTCTCTGTCATGGACAACCAGAAGAGGGAATAGCATCATTCCGAACGAGGCATGGTGGCAGCGCCGCCGCCTCTCATGCCCTGCCGGACGTCCGTCCTGCAATCATCGGAGGAATGCGACCGACCAAGAAACAGTCGACCGCGCATGCACTCGGGCAGCGGTCAACCCGGATGTCGCCCCGGCACCGGTCAGCAACGACAAACCGAGACAGAGGGAGGAACATAATGCGCGCAATCGCGCTGACGGGTGCCGGCCTTGTGCTGGCGCTGACCGCGACCTTTGGCTTCGGCACCGCCATGGCGGAGTCGATGACGGCGGAGCAGATCAAGGCCGCCACCTCGGGCATCGACGAGCAGGCGATCATCGCCAACGACGCGTCGACGAAGAACTGGCCGAGCTATGGCCTGAACTATGCCGAGACCCGCTTCAGCAAGCTCGACCAGATCAACGACGGCAATGTCGGCCAGCTTGGCCTGGCCTGGTCGTTCGACCTGAATTCCCGCCGCGGCGTCGAGGCGACGCCGCTGGTGGTGGACGGCGTCATGTACGTCACCTCGTCGTGGAGCATCGTGCATGCCATCGATGTGCGCAGCGGCGAGGAAATCTGGACTTACGACCCGCAGGTGCCCCGCGACTATGCGGAAAAGGGCTGCTGCGACGTCGTCAACCGCGGCGTGGCGCTGCACAAGGGCAAGGTGATCGTGGCCACCTATGACGGCCGTCTGATCGCGCTCGATTCCGCCAGCGGCGAACCCGCCTGGGAGGTCGACACGATCATCGACCGCTCGCGCAGCTACACCATCACCGGCGCGCCGCGGGTGTTCAACGGCAAGGTCTATATCGGCAATGGCGGCGCCGAATACGGCGTGCGCGGCTATCTCACCGCCTACGACGCGGAGACCGGCGAGCAGGCCTGGCGCTGGTTCTCCGTGCCCGGCGATCCGTCGAAGCCGTTCGAGGACATCTCGATGGCGCGCGCAGCGCAGACCTGGGACCCGTCCGGCAAGTACTGGGAAGTCGGCGGCGGCGGCACGATGTGGGACAGCATCGTGTTCGACCCGGAACTGGACCTGATGTATGTCGGCACCGGCAACGGCACGCCCTGGAACCGGCACCTGCGCAGCCCGGGCGGCGGCGACAATCTCTATCTTGCCTCCATCGTCGCGCTGAACCCCGACAGCGGCGAACTGGTCTGGTACTACCAGGAAACCCCCGGCGACAACTGGGACTATACCTCCACACAGCCGCTGATGCTGGCCGACCTGAAGATCGACGGGCGCGACCGCAAGATCATCATGCATGCCCCGAAGAACGGCTTCTTCTTCGTCGTCGACCGCCAGACCGGCGAGTTCATCTCCGCAAAGAACTTCGTGAAGGTGACCTGGGCGGAAGGCTATGACGCGAATGGCCGGCCGATCGAGAACCCGGCGGCCCGCGCACAGGACGCAGCGTGGGAGACCATTCCCAGCGCCTATGGGGCGCATAACTGGCACCCGATGTCCTACAGCCCGGACACCGGCCTGGTCTATATCCCGGCGCAGGGCGTGCCGGTCACCCAGACGCCGGAACCGAACCTGGCCTTCAATGAGAGCGCGCCGTTCAAGTTCGGCGGCAATACCGGCTGGAACCTCGGTTTCGCCCTCAACGCGGTGGCGCCGGAAGCGACCCCGTTCGGCGCCCTGATCGCCTGGGACCCGGTCGCCCAGAAGGAGGCCTGGCGCCAGGAACATCTGTCGCCGTGGAACGGCGGCACCCTGGCCACGGCCGGCAATCTGGTGTTCCAGGGCACCGCGGACGGCCGCTTCGTGGCCTACAATGCCACCACCGGCGAGGCCTTGTGGCAGACGCCGGTCGGTTCCGGCGTGGTGGCCGGCCCCGCCACCTACGAGATCGACGGCAAGCAGTATGTCTCTGTCGCGGTCGGCTGGGGCGGCGTCTATGGCGTCGTGCAGCGGGCAACCGACCGGGTCGGCCCGGGCACCGTCTACACCTTCACCCTGGGCGGCGATGCAGCCATGCCGGAATTCGTGAAGGCACCGGAGGGCGACCTGGTGGCCGGCGTGCCATTCGACCCCGAGGATGTCGGTCCTGGCACCGGCCTCTACGTCTCCAGCTGTGCGGTCTGCCACGGCGTGCCCGGCGTGAACAATGGCGGCAACGTGCCGAACCTGGGATTCGTGCATCCGGACACGCTGAAGTCCCTGCCGGAACTGGTTCTGACCGGGGCCTATGTGGAGGGCGGCATGCCGAGCTTCGAAGGCCGCCTGACCAAGAAGGAGGTCGAGCAGATCGCCGCCTTCATCCAGGCAACGGCCGACGCGGTGCGGCCGAAGTGAGGCGGTCGTCATCCTGACCGGGCGTCGGGGCGGGATCCGGCTGGGCTTCCCGCCCCGACAGCTTGCCTTCCGGTGCCGCGGGCTGTGTCTTGTCCTCCTCAGCGGCCTTCTGCTGCTGCCGGCATCGCCGGTGACGGCGCTCGACTGGCTTGTCTTCGTCGTCGACCGATCGAGTTCCATCGACGCCGAGGAACTGCAGCTCCAGCGCCAGGCCTATGTCGATGCCCTGCGCGACCCGCGGGTGGCGCAGATGCTGCGGCACAGCCAGGTGGCCATCGTCGAGTTCGACAGCACCGCGGAGACCGTGGTGCCGTTCGCCCCGCCCCTCGTCGCGGCCCAGGCCTATCAGGACTGGGCGTGGGAGGGTTCCCGCGGCGGCACGGGCATCGGACGCGGGCTTTCCGAGGCCCTGCGCCTCCTGCAGGACAAGCCCGGCCGGCGGGTGATCGACATCTCCGGCGACGGCCGCGACAACCGCGATTCCGCCCTGCTGGAGCGGATGCGCGCCGCCGCCGCGGCCATGCCGGTGGAAATCAACGGCCTGGTCCTGGGCGGCCGCACCCGCTATCCGATCGACGACTATTACCGGACGCAGGTGGTGAACGGATTCGTCATGCGCATCGACAGCATCGGCGATTTCCTGGCTGCCCTGCGCCGGAAGATCCTGCGCGAGGTGGCGGTCGCCCTGCACGAACCTGGACGCTAGCCATATGGCGGCGGGCGCCATGCATCACCCGCCCGGGCCTCGCGGTGAGCGGCTGGCCCGCGCCGCCACGCCGGCCACGGGGACAGGCGGCAGCACAGCCGCGACTGGCCGATGAGGTCTCATGCCGCCGGCGGACATTGGGGCAGCGAAAATCGACGGCGGCGCCATCGGCCTGCAATCCGCACCGGCGCCACCATCCTGTAGCTTCCACAGCGGGAGCGACGACCGTCACAATCCGCCAGCCGGATTCGGACCTGGCGGACATGAAAATGCCGGCCCATCGGGGCCGGCACGTTCGGCAGCCGCACTGCCCGGTCTCCCGCCCGTCGCCTGCGCCGGGTTCCGGCGCAGGCTTTGACGGGCCGGGACTGGGCTTTGGCCTAGGAGGCGGAGCGCACCAGGCCGCGGCAGAGGATCGGGTCGTTCGACAGACGCCGATAGGCCAGGTCGATGCTGACCTGGGGGCAGGTCACCGCAGTGCGCATCTGGTCGACCTGAACGCCCTTCGACCAGCTGGACGTGCCGTCGGCAAAGGTCGCCGTGACGTTGTAGGTGCCGACCGGCAGGAAGTAGGCGAGGCAAACCGATTCCGGCCGGTTGTTGCCGACCGGCGGCAGTTCCACCGACACGCTGCGGGGGCCGGTGACCGTAACATCGGTGATGTTCGGCGTCAGGTTGTTGGCGTCGTAGTAGGGAACGTACATCACGCCGCATGCGCTGGCGCCGTCGCAATAGTCGATGGTGCGCGGCGCGCCGCAATCGTCAGCCATCGCGGTGCCGCCGGCAGCCAGGCCCAGACCCAGGGTCATGGCGAAAATGCTCTTCTTCATCTGTCCGTCCTTTCCGTGTGTCCCACCCGCCAGATCCAGGCCCCAGATCCTTGCGCCCCTCCGAGCGTAGCGGCCCTGGCGGATCAGTCGGAGAACACGCCGCTTCCCTTACGGTTCCGCGCGATGCGTGCCGGAATGCGTGATCGCGGTCACATCGTTCCCCGAAGCCAGGGAAACCGGCATCTCCGCCGCCGCCATATTCGCCAGCGGCCGCGCGCCGTCATCCCCGGCGCAGTCGTCCGGTGCGGTCGAGGAGACCTGGCGGCCGGCCAGATCGACAGTGACCTTCGCGCAATCGGCACGACCTGCGGTCCCGGTGCTGCGAGAGGGTGCGATGAGGATGCCTTCCGCCGTCGACCGGCTGCCATCGCCGAACTCCGCCTGGATGCCGTAGGTGCAGGCGGGCAGCAGGAACGCCACGCAGTCGCGGTCCGGGCTTCCCGGATCCGCCGGCGGAAGCGGCCCGCTGGGGGCCAGGGCGCACTGGGCGGCCGCAGGACCCCGGGCCGCGCTTTCACGCGCGGCAGCTTCAGGTGCCAGGGACAGGCCGTTCAGGACGGGTCCGTCCTCCACCAGGTTGGAAATCTGCAGGTAGAGGATGCCGCAACCGGCCCCCGCGGCGTCGCCCCGGCAATCGGGCATCACCAGCGGATTTCCGCAATCGAGCGCCCGGACCGGCATCGCCGGCAGGGCAAGGCATCCTACTGCCAGGACCATTGCGGCCCTGCGCATGGTGTCGGTCAGGGGAGATTGCATCATAAAGGGCCTTCCCGCCGCGGCCGCGGTCGCCGAACTCCAAACATCGTCGAACGGAACCCTGGAGGCCGTGATTCGGTTCCCGCCGATGCGCCGGCGCCCCCTGCCCGGTTCGGCCCCGCCGACCGGGGCGTGTCAGTGCAGCGCCGGGAGAGGGATCAGCCGCCGGCCCGGCCGCGATGGCCGCCAGCTGCCAGCGCGGCGACGGCCAGGAGGGCCGCGGCCAGCGGCAACCAGCCGGCCCAGCCACCGAGGGTGAGCAGGGTCGCGGCGCTGACCAGGCACCAGGCCAGCGGCACGGCCATGCCGATCAGCACCAGCCAGCGGCCGGCGGAAGCCCGGTCCGCGGCGGCAAGCAGAATGCCGAGGGTCGCCATAGCGGTCGGATCCGGCGCAAGACCGAAGACCTCCGCCTCGTTCCAGGGCCGCCCCGCCAGCAGCCCGGTCAACGGATGCAGCAGGACCGCGTAGCCCAGAAGGCCGAGGCCGGCGATGCGACGGGCCGTCCAGCCGGCCGCAGGCTGCAGGCTGCCGGCCGGGACAGCGCAGGCCAACAGGAGCGCCGCCTCGAGCGCAAAGAGCGGGACCGCATAGTCGATCGCCCAGTTGACGGGAGAATAGCGGTCCAGAAGGAAGGTCCAGCCGACAAGCAGCCAGAGCAGCGCCAGTCCTGTGGCCGCACCCCGGACCAGCCAGTGCCCGGCAGGCGGTTTTCCCTGCCCTTCCGGAACCGATGCCACGGCGCACAGGAACAGTCCGAAGGCCGTCGTTGCGACATGTAGCGGCCAGAGTGCGGCGTTCTGCAGCGCGAACAGGCGCCAGTAGACCTCCGGCCCGAACAGCAGGAAGTCCTCCGGGCGGTATGTCGTCAGGTCTGCCAGCATCCCGTCGCCGCAATCCTTCGATCTTCCCAGGCGCGCAAGCCCCTGGCTCACCGGCCTTGTCGCCCATGGGAATCTGCCTCGCAGATGCGCGGTGACAAGAACCGGTGCGCCCATGCCCAGTGCGGTGATGCCCGGTGCGGTCATGGCCGGCGCCGCCTGGCAGGAAATGACGGCTGGCTGTCATTGCCGCGCCGGCGCCGGCGCCGGCAAGCTTCGGAACGGAAGCAGAGCCGCCGTCCAGGGAGTGCCGACCATGAAAGTCCTGTCTTTCGTCTTTCCGGGCTTCACCTTCATCGACCTTGCCGCCCCGATGCAGGCCTTCGGCATGCTGCCGGACGTCCAGTGCCAGACCGTCTGGCATGAGAAGGGGCCCGTGCCGTCGGATGCCGGCGTCACCGTGCTGGCCAGCCACGGCCTGGAGGATTGCTGGCAGGACCCGGACATTCTGTTCGTGCCCGGCAACACGAAGGCCCTGTTCGCCCAGCTGGAGGATGACCGTACGCTGGACTTCGTCGCCGACCGGGGCGCACGGGCCGGCTGGGTGACGAGCGTCTGCAACGGCTCCCTGCTGCTGGGCGCGGCCGGCCTGCTGCAGGGCTACCGCGCGGCGAGCTACTGGTACGCGCGGGAGAGCCTGGCCCTGTTCGGCGCGATTCCGACCGACGCCCGTGTGGTCATTGACCGCAACCGCGCGACGGGCGGCGGGATGACCGCCGGGGTCGACTTCGGCATCGCGATGATCGGGCAGATCATGGGCGAGGAGGCTGGCAGGCTGTTCGAGCTTCTGTTCGAATATGCGCCGGAGCCCCCATTTGGGACCGGGCGGCCGGAACTGGCGCCGGCAGAGACATTGGCGGCTGCCCGCGGCCAGCTGGCGGAACTGATGCCGCTGGAGCGGCTGCAGGCCGTCCGCGACCGTCGACAGCCTGCCGGCGCGGACTGACCGCGGCCGGGGGCCCGGCCGTGACCCGCAGCGCCCCTGCTGCATTGGAGGATCGATGGCGGCGCCGTCGCGAAGACGCTAGCCTTCGCGGCAGGATCGGCATGGTGGAGCGACGGCGGATGGCGAAGACGCGGACGATCCTGCTCCTCGCCTTCGAGGAGGTCGCGCTGCTCGACCTGGTCGGGCCGGCAGACGCCTTCACTGTGGTGTCCGGCCATGTCCTGTCGCAATCGCCGCCGGCCTACCGGGTGGCGGTCGCCTCGGTCCCGGGCGGTCCGATACGCTCCGTCTCCGGCCTGTCGATCGACACCCTGGCGCTGGACGCGATCGACCCCGCCGCGATCGATACCATCATCGTGCCCGGCGGCGGACCGCCGCAGGCACCGCCCGTGCCGCCCAACCTCGTGGCATGGCTCGCCGGCAACGGCGCGGCGGCGCGGCGCCTGTGTTCCGTCTGCACCGGCGCCTTTCTTCTGGCCGCTGCCGGCCTTGCCGAGGGACGGCGTCTCGCCACCCACTGGGAGGCGGCCGGCGAACTGCAGCGCCGCCACCCCGCCGTGTCGGTCGAACCGGAGCCGATCTTCGTGCATGACGGACCGGTATGGAGTTCCGCCGGCTTCACCGCAGGCATCGACCTTGCCCTGGCGCTGGTGGAGGAGGACCACGGCCATGCCGCCGCCATGCAGCTGGCCCGGCTGATGGTGATGTTCGTCAAGCGCCCGGGGGAGCAGCGCCAGTTCTCCAGCGCCCTCGCCTCCCAGACGGCGGCGGATCCGGCCTTCGACCGGCTGCATGCCTGGATCGTCGACAACCTGGATGCCGACCTGCGGGTCGAGGCACTCGCCGCCAGGGCCGGCATGGCGCCGCGCACCTTCGCCAGGCGCTATGCCCGGGCCGCCGGCAGGACCCCCGCCAGGACGGTGGAACTGCTGCGGCTGGAGGCCGCCTGCCAGGCATTGCTGGACCCGCAGCTGCCGATCAAGCAGGTCGCCCGCCGCTGCGGCTTCGGCGACGAACAGAATCTGCGGCGCTGTTTCCTGCGCCGCTACGGCATGGTGCCGGCACAGTATCGCAGTCGCTTCGCCCGGCCGGCATCGGTGCCGGCCTGCCCGTGACCCACGCAAGGAAGGACCGGAGATGCAGCAGATATTCGTCGAACTCTACAACTACCGCCCGGCCTGGCTGTCGCTCGACGAAGCCGAGCGACGGGCTTTCGCCGACGGCATCCTGGGCGCGGTCGGCGGCCTTGCCGAGCAGGGGGTGGAAGTCCTCGGCTGGGGCTACAACGACCCCGCCACCGACCATCGCGCCCCCTACGACTTCTTCTGCGTCTACCGCGTGCCTTCCGCGGAATTCCAGCGCGGTTTCGAGGCGGCGATCCGCGAGTCCGGCTGGTACGGGTATTTCGACCAGGTCGCGGTCAGCGGCACGGCCCTCACCCCGGCGGACCTGCTCGCCGGCAATGTCGCCCTGCAGCACCCGCAGCCGGCGGCAGGCTGAACGGCCGCACGCGCGCGCAAGCCGGCCTAGAGTTCCGCCACATGGGCGGCCCAGCGGGCGCGCATCGCCGGGTCCGGCATCGCGCCCAGGGCCGCCTGCTTGTTCTCCTGCACATGGCCGACCACCCGGGTGGCCGGGATCGCGACGGTCACGGCAGGATGCGAAAGGATGTATTTCAGCAGCACCTGGGCCCAGCTGGCGGCGCCGACTTCCGCTGCGCCCGGCGGCAGCGGCGCGCCGGCCAGCTGCCGGATCAGCGCGCCCTGCCGGAACGGCCGGTTGACGATCACCGCCATGCCGCGGTCCTGCGCCAGCGGCAGCAGCCGTGCCTCCGCCTCCCGGTCGACGATGTTGTAGGTCAGCTGTACGCAGTCCAGGTCGTGACTGCGCATCACCTGCTCGAATTCGTCGTGGCGGCGGCCGTGCGATGTGGTGATACCGACATGGCGCAGCCGCCCGTCGGCCTTCATCTGCTGCAGGGTCGGCAGATGGGCCTCCCAGGCCCGCAGGTTGTGCACCTGGAGCAGGTCGAAGCGCGGGACGGTCCAGTGGTCGCGGCTGCGGGCGATCTGCGACGGCCCCTCCTCGCCCGACGAGGTCCAGATCTTGTCGGCCGCATACAGGCCTTCCGGATGGCCCAACGCCTGCAGGCCATGGCCGACCACCGGCTGCGCGGAGCCGTACATCGGCGAGGAATCGATGACACCGCCGCCGGCGGCGAAGAAGGCCTCCATCACCGCGACGCATTCGGCCCGCAGGGCCGGATCGCTGCCGACATTGAAGGTGATCCAGGTGCCCAGGCCGACGGCCGGGATTTCCGCCCCCGTTGAGGGGATGCGGCGGGTGCCGGGCGTCGGCGCCGCGCTCCTTGCGGCGCCTCGCGGCAGTGCCGCCGCCGCCGCGAGGGCGGCGGCGCCAGCCAGCACGCCGCGCCTGCTTGGGTGGCTGTGCCGATGCATGCGGTGCTCCTGTCTTCCGATTGACCACTACTAGGTAGGTCCCTGCCCCTCCCACGGCCACCGGCTTGCTATATGTCAGATGAATCTGATAGGTGTCAGAAAATTCTGACATAGGGTGACTGCGAGGGATGACGAAGGCGGAGCGGCAAGGGTTGGAACGCCACGGGGAAGCCCCCCCTGGCGGCGCAGCGCCCGACGGCGACCGGCTCCTCGCCGCGCTGGAAGCCCTCGCCAACCCGCACCGGCTGCGCATCCTCGGGCTGCTCCACCGGCAGGGCCGCGCCTATGTCAGCCAGCTGGCCCGCGACCTGAACATGGGCCGGCCGCTGCTGCACATGCACCTGAAGCGGCTGGAGCGTGCCGGCCTGGTGGAAAGCCGCATGGAGATCGCGCCCGACGGCAAGACCCTGAACTGGTTCGCCACGACGGCCTTCGACTTCCGCATCAGCCCGCAGAGCCTGGCCGAGGCTGCCGGGGGGCTGACAGCGCCGCTCCCGACATCCCGGCCGGCACCTTCCAAATGAGGATCCCATGAACGACCATGCCTCGCTTTTCCTCCTGGTCACCGTCCTGGTACTGGCGACCATCCTCGCGATCTTCGGCATGAAGTATCTCGCCGTGGCCCGCGCCGGCCGCGCCGCCCAGGACGCGCAGGTGGAGCTGCGCGCCCTTGCCGACCGCGCCGCAGCCGCGCAGGTCGAGGCCGCCGCGGCGATGCGGTCGCTGCAATCGGACGTGGCGGCGGTTCGGGCGCGGCTCGACGCGATCGACGGCCTGCTGCGCGAAGTCGCCTGATGGCGCCGCTTCGCCCCCTGCGGCTCGCGGCGGTCGCGGAAGCGATCACCCTGCTCGTCCTGATCGGAATCGCCGTGCCGCTGAAGCATCTCGCCGGCCTGCCGGCGGCGGTGATGGGGCCGGTGCATGGCACGGCCTTCCTCGCCTTTCTCTGGCTGCTGGCGCGCAGCTGCGCGGCCGGCGAGCTGCCCTGGCGGGCTTCCGGCCGGCTCCTGCTCGGCGCCATGCTGCCCTTCGGCGGGCTCGTCAACGAGCGCTGGCTGTCGCGCCGGCAGGCCGGAAGCTGAGATGGTCGACCAGCTCTATCCCTGGCTCAGGGCGGCGCATCTCTGTGCCGCCCTGCTGTGGCTGGCCGGCATGCTGCTGGCCGCACTGGCGTTGCGTGCGGCCAGCACAAGGGCCGATGCCGGGATCGCCGTCCTGGCACTGCGCTGGGACCGCCGTGCCACGGTCCCGGCAATGGCGGCAACCTGGGCGCTGGGGCTGTGGCTCGCCGTAGAGGCCGGCTGGTTCACGGCGCCGTGGCTGATGGCCAAGCTGGCCCTGGTGGTGCTGCTTTCGGCCCTGCACGGGGGCCTCGCCGGCCGGCTGCGCCGGCAGGCCGAAGACGCTGCGCCGGACATGGCGGCACGCTTCGGCCTGCCGCTTCTGCTGCTGGCGGCACCGGCGGTGGTCTTCCTTGCAATGGTGAAGCCGTTCTGATCCGCCACCGGTCCACCGGTACCGGGCCGCCCGCGCCTCAACCCTTCGGCGGCGCCACCAGGGCGAACAGGGCGCCCTGCGGATCCAGCCCCTGCATGACCCAGGAGCCGCCGGGGACCTCCATCGGTCCGTTGATCAGCTGCCCGCCTGCAGCTTTCACGCGGGCGGCGGCGGCTTCGATCTCGGGCACGTTGAAGTAATAGCCCCAGTACGGCGCCGGCACCTCTGCAGGCTTCGTCATCATGCCGCCGGCCGTCTCGCCGCCGGTGGCGAAGAGCTGATAGACACCCATCGGCCCCATGTCATGCGCTTCCGCCTTCGTCCAGCCGAACAGGCCGGCATAGAAGGTGAAGGCGCTGTCCAGGTCGCCGGCCATCAATTCGCGCCAGCCGACATGGCCGGGGGTGCCCATCGGTGCGGCAGGCGGCCCTTCGCCGCCATCCGTGGCCTGGAACAGGGCGAAGACGGCGCCGTGCGGGTCGCCGATGACGGCAAAGCGGCCGATCCCGGGAGTGTCCTCGGGCGCACGATGCACCGCGCCGCCCGCAGCCTTGGCGCGCTCTGCCATCGCCTCCGCGTCGTCGACCGCGATATAGCCGATCCAGCCCGGCTGCCCGCCGGCCGCGGCGACCTCCGCAGGCAGTGCCATCAGGCCGCCGACAGGCGCCTCCCCGGCGGAGAGGATCGTGTAGGCCATGTCCGGCATCCCGGCATCGGCCGCCGACCAGCCAACCACCTCGCGGTAGAAGCGCTCCGCCGCTGCCGTATCGGTCGTCATCAGCTCGTACCAGACGAACCGTCCCTGTTGGCTGGCCATCAGCCTACTCCTCGTTGCTGTCTGCGTGCCTCGGAAGGTGGTGCGCTGCCGACCCGTCTAACGGTGGCCGGCCGCAGCCGGCAGCACCTCGTACTCATCGTGCCGGCGCATCCAGTCCATGATCTCCGCCTCGTTGCGCCCCTTCGGCGCGAGGTCGAGGATCATGTAGGTAGTGATCAGGCTCTCCGGCCCGCGGGCATAGCTGGAATAGGTGTGGAAGACACGGCCGTCCGGATCGCGCTCGAAACAGCTGACCCCCGGATTCTCCTCCCCCACCTCGCTGCCCTCCATCCAGGTGAAGTTGTAGAACACCCGGCCCTGCCGCTGCGCCTCGGTGAAGGAGACGTGGAAGTCGTAGTTGAAGTCGCTGCCGTGGGACGAGGCCCAGGGGAACTGCCAGCCCATGCGCCGGCGGTAGGCCTCGATCTCCGGCAACGGTGCGCGGGACACCGCCGTCACCGTCACGTCGTGATGGTTCAGATGGGCCAGGGTGCCGTCCAGGTGATCGGCCAGAAAGGAACAGCCGGGGCAGCCCGCCTGCCATCCGGGACCGAGCATGAAATGGTAGACGATGAGCTGGCTGCGTCGGTCGAACAGTTCCTCCAGGCCCCTTTCGCCCGCCGCCGTCATGAAGCGATAGTCCTTGTCCACCGGCAGGCGCGGCAATGCCATGCGCGCAGCCGTCAGCTCGTCGCGCAGCCGGGCTGCCGCCTTTTCCCGCTGCAGGAGGTCCAGCCGTGCCTCCAGCCAGGCCGCGCGCATGTTCTCAGCCGTTGCTGTCATCCCGCTCTCCGTCCGAAACCTTCCTGCTGGGCATCTTGCCCTGCAGCGACAGATATGTTGATATCAACGTTATGGAAGCCATGTCAAAGGATGATTTCAGCGCCGTCGACGACCGGCCGGTTCCGTTCGCCACCACCCTGCACGTGCGCGACACCTGCCTCTGCCTGCATGCGCAGCGGGCAGCGCGTGCCCTGGCACGCCATTTCGACGATGCGCTGCGACCCTGCGGCCTCACCAACGGCCAGTTCTCCCTGCTGATGTCCCTCAACCGCCCCGAGCCCCCCGGCATGACGGATGTCGCCGGCCTGCTGGCGATGGACCGCACCACCCTGACCGCCGCGCTCAAGCCCCTGCAGCGCCGCGGCCTGGTCCGGGTGGAAGCCGATCCCCGCGACCGCCGGGGGCGGCGCCTGGCGCTGACGGATGACGGCCTTGCCCTCCTCGCCCGCGCCTTGCCGATCTGGCAGGACAGCCATCGCAGGATCGACGCGCTGCTCGCCGCGGGCGCCGGCCCCGGCGACCCAGAGGCCCTGCGCCAGGACCTGCGCAGCCTGTCCGGAAGCTGACGCGCCGCCGCCGGACATGGCACAGTGCCGGCCTGGCGACGGGGCGGCAGAAGGAACGCGGCGATGCAGGCAGCAGGGACCCGGGACTGGCAGCCGGTTCGGGCAGCGCTGCTCGCGCTCCTGCTGCTGTTCCCGGCGCCGGTGGCGCATGGCTATTACGAGGTCGAGGGACGCTTTCAAGCCGACCGCGCCTGTCCCGCCCCGGCCAGCATCCGCAAGGGGAGCAATCCTGGCGAGGTCCACCTGGTGCCGGGGACCGACTATCGCGCCCATGCCCTGAACAAGCGCGGCGGCAGCCATGTCCATGTCAGCGTCGCCGGCGCCGAACCGTCGCGCCGCTGGGTTGCCCTGTCCTGCGGGCAGCTGGCGGCCGGACCGGCGGCCGATGGCGAAACGGCTGCCTTGATGCCGTTCTTCGACGACCGGGAACCGGCTGGTGCAGACCTCGACCCGGCACCGCCTGCACCGGCTCTCGATGCACTGGACCGTGCCGTCCTGGACCTCTGCGGCGATTGGGGGAGCCGGCCGGACCGCGCCGCCTTCCGCCGGAAGCTGGACGATCCGGGCCTCGAACAGCCGATCGCCCGCCTTCGCCAGGACCTGGAGGTGCCCGCCGGCACGCCGCCCGCGGATTTTGCCGATGCCCTCGCGGCAGCCTGGTTCGCCGCCGATGGCTTCGCCCATATCTTCTGCGGGGAGCCGGGTCACGGAACGATCGGCGGCCTGCATTATGCGCCGCGCTATCTGCAGATGCAGGAACGGAACTGGGGCGGACTGGATCCGGCCTGCGGTGACATGGAGATCGCGCCGCCGATCTACACGATCGGCGTGCGCTACCGGCGCCCCGGCGGCGGCCAGGGAACGGCCTGCCCGAAGGGCTATGCCCTCGGCCTCGACGCCCACGGCCTGTTCGTGGAGGCGGGCCGGGCGCTGCAGGATGTCGGCGACCGGCCGGGCAACACCGTCTGCCTGCACCGCGTGACACCGCAGGCGGGCGAGCCCTATCTGGCGGTCTTCGTGGCGCGCGACGGCGCCATACGCACCTTCTATCCCGATGCCTCCCCCGCCTGCGACGGCGGCGCGCCTGCCGCCGGCTGCCTCTGCGCGGGACCGGCCTGACCGACGGATGCTGGCGCAATCGTGATGCCGGTCCGGGGCCTGCGCACCGTCTCGTGACCACGGCGTCACCCTGTCTCCGTCATCCTGCGGGATGCGGTTCGGGCAAGCCCCCGGCCGCTGGAACGGAGGAAGGTCATGCCCCAGGCCGCAGATCGCGCAGATGCGCCGGACCCGCACACGCGGCCGGCAGGTCCGCGCTTCGCCGGCAGCGATCGCCGCCAGCCGTTGCGCCAGGCACTGCAGCAGGCGGGTCAGTACGGGCCGGGGCAGACCGCCGGCCGCTTCTACCCGATGGCCTGCGTCTCGCTGGAAGTGACGCAGCGCTGCAACCTGGACTGCCGCCTCTGCTACCTCTCCGACCGCGCCGAACTGGCGCACGACGTCCCGCTGCGGGTCTTGTTCGACCGCATCCGCATGGTGCGCAGCCATTACGGTCCGGGTACCCCGGTGCAGATCTCCGGCGGCGACCCGACCCTGCGCAGCGCCGAAGACCTGGAGGCTATCTGCCGCGAGATCCGCGGCCGGGGCCTGCGCTCCTGCCTGATGACGAACGGCATCCGGGCCAGCCGTGCGCTGCTTGCCCGGCTGGCGGCGGCAGGGCTGGACGATGTCGCCTTCCATGTCGATCTCACCCAGGACCGCAAGGGCTATGACACCGAGGTCTCGCTGAACCCGGTGCGGGCGAAGTATATCCGTCGCGCGGAAGGGCTGGGCCTGCGGGTGCTGTTCAACACCACGGTCTTCGACGGCAATCTGCACGAACTGCCGGTCCTGGCCCGCTTCTTCCGCGACCATGCCGCAACCGTGGCTTTGGCCTCGTTCCAGATGCAGGCCGATACCGGGCGCGGCGTCCTGCGCGACCGTGCCGCTGCGGTGACACCGGCGGCGTTGCGGTCCGCCCTTGCCGAGGGCATGGGCTGCGCACTCGATTTCGACAGCGCCGCAATCGGGCATGAGGCCTGCAGCCGCTATGCCTCGGTCCTGGTGGCGGGCCGAAGCGCCGTCTCCGCACTGGCCGACCGCCGCCTCCTGCACGACCTGTTCGCGGGGCTGGAGACCGTCGAGCGGCCGGTGGAGCCGCATCTCGAACTGCGCGCCACCCTGCGGCGGCTGCTGCCGCGGCGGCCGCTCCTGACCCTGCGGCTGGCCTGGCATTGCCTGGCTCTGTTCTGGCGCCTGCGCCGGGGCCTGCCTGCCGCCCGCTTCCGTCCCGCGCGGCTGTCGCTTCTGGTGCACGACTTCATGGATGCGACGGACCTGGATGCCGAGCGCTGCCGCGCCTGCGTCTTCATGGTGATGACGGCAGAGGGGCCGCTGTCGATGTGCGTGCACAACGCCGCCCGCGACCGGCACCTGTTCGCGCCGGCGCGGGTGGAGACCGCGGCCGGCCGCCGGTGGTGGGACGCCGCCTCGGGCCGCCTCGCAACGGCCCGGCCGGAGGTCGATCCGGCGGCGCTCCCCCTGCCCCGCAAGCGGCTGAAGGGCCGGCTCCGCGCCGCGGCCGGGGACGACGGGCGATGAACGCCGGTCGGTTCCGGCAGCTGCTGGCGGCCCTGCTGCTTGCGCTGTCGACCGCCGCCTGCGCGGCCATCGAGCGTGCGGCCATTCCCGCGCCGCATCCCCTGGGCCCGGACTGGGGGGCCTCCGCCGCCCCGCCGGGACGGGTGCTGGACCATGACGCCTGGGAGGGCTTTCTGGCCGGCTACCTGACGACCGGCACTGACGGCGTGACCCGCATAGACTATGCCGCGGTCACCGCGCCCGACCGTGCGGCGCTGCAGGCCTATCTCGACCGGCTGCAGGCCGTCCCGCCGGCATCGCTGACCCGGCCCCAGCAGCTGGCCTACTGGATCAACCTCTACAACGCGGCAACGGTTGCGCTGGTGCTGGCGCACTACCCGGTGGCCAGCATCCGCGACATCGACGACGGCCTGCTGTCCTTCGGCCCCTGGGACCGCGAGGTGGTGGCCGTGGCCGGCCGGCCGCTGAGCCTGAACGATATCGAGCACCGGATCCTGCGCCCGTTCTTCGACGAGCCGCGCATCCACTACGCCCTGAACTGCGCCGCCATCGGCTGCCCGAACCTGCGGCCGCAGGCCTGGCGGGCTGAGGGGCTCGACACCGCGCTCGATGCCGCGGAGCGCGCCTATGTGAACGATCCGCGCGGCGTCACGGTCGGGCCGGAGGGCCGTCTGACCCTGTCAAAGATCTGGCTCTGGTTCCGCAAGGATTTCGGCCCGGACGAGGCGGCGGTGCTGGACCGGCTCGCTGCACGGGCGCGCCCCGGACTGGCGGCGGCGATCCGGATGCGCGGCCGGGTCGACGGCTATGACTATGACTGGTCGCTGAACGACAGCGGTAGCGGTTCCTAGAGTTTGAGGCCGCAGCCCTCGAACGCCGCGCGGGTCGCCGCCTTCTCCGCCTCCGTCAGCTGCAGCAGCGGCGGCCGTACCGGCCCGCCTGCCTGGCCCAGCAGTTCCTGCCAGTACTTCTGGTGCGCCTGCGGCTTGCCACCGGGGCGCGTCCCCTTCAACGCCCGTCGTACCGGTTCCAGGCTGTCGCGGACCCGCCGCGCTTCCTCGACCCGGCCGGCAAAGGCCAGTTCGGTATAGTCATGCATGCGGCGGTCGTTCTTCGTCTGCAGCAGATAGGGCGGCGAGGAACAGAGATAGAGCTGCCAGCCCAGCTCGACGATATTGTCGAGCCACTCCTCCTCCGACGCGGTGGAGACTAGGATGCTGTCGCCGGCCAGTTCGGTCAGGCGGCGATAATGCTGGCGGTCCACGCTGTACTTGATCGCCACGATGTTCGGCAGTTCGGCGATCCGCGCGCAGAGCTCCGGGCTCATGATGTAGCCGCTGTCCGGATGGCTCCACATCGCGATGCCGATGCGCAGTTCCTCGCACAGCAGGCGGTAATAGTTGAACAGGGTGTCGTCGCGGTCGTGGATGAAATGCAGGACCGGGGCATGCACGACGATATAGTCGGCGCCTACCGCCTCCGCATGGCGGCCCAGGTCCAGCACCGTGTCGAAGTTCTGGTCGGAGCAGGACATGATGGTCTGGGCGCTGCCGCGGCATTCCTCGGCCGCGATCTCGAAGCTGCGCTTGCGCTCCGCCAGCGACATCGAGAAGAACTCGCCCTGCTTGCCGTTGATGAACAGGCCGGCGATGCCGAGCTCGTCGACCCAGTGGCGGATGTTTTTGCGGAAGCCCGCCTCGTCCACCGCGAAGTCCGGCAGCATCGGCGTCAGCGCGGCGGCCCAGATGCCGCGCATATGGGCCCGCGCATGGGCCTTGGCGTCCAGCTTGTCGTAGGTCATCGCCCCGTTCCCCCTTCCTTGTCGGCCAACGCCGCGTCGCGGATCGCCCGCCAGACCGACTCCGGCCGCAGCGGCAGGCCGATATCGCGGACACCGAGCGGCGCCAGCGCGTCCAGGACGGCGTTCACGATCGCGGCCGGCGCGCCGATCGTGCCGGCCTCCCCCACCCCCTTCGCACCCAGCGGATTCGCCGGCGACGGGGTCTGCAGGCAACCGGCACGGATCTGCGGCATGTCGGCCGCCCGCGGCAAGGCGTAGTCCATCAGGCTGCCGGTGAGAAGCTGGCCCGCATCGTCATAGACCAGGCGCTCCAGCAGCGCCTCGCCCAGGCCCTGCGCCACGCCGCCCATGATCTGGCCTTCCACCAGAATCGGGTTGACGATGCGTCCGGCATCGTCGAGGCAGATCATCTGTTCCACGCGGACCGCGCCGGTGTCGCGGTCGACGGTCACCAGCGCCCAGTGGCAGCCACTGCCCCAGGCCTCCCCTGCCGCGGTGTAGACGGCCTCCGCCTCGACCGGAGCCGACGGGTTGCCGGCGTCCAGCTCCGCCAGGACCTGCCGCCCGGCCTGCAGGAGCGCGCTGCCGCCGATCGGCGTGCTGCGGCTGGCCAGGGCACCGATCCCCGCCGGGCAGGTCGCGGTATCGCCGTGGCGCACCTCCACCGCCTCGGCCGGCAGGCCGAACAGATCCGCCAGGATCTGCGCCGCCGCCGTCTCCCGGCCATGGCCCTGGCTGCTGCCGCCCAGGAAGGCCTCCACCCGCCCGTTCGGCGTCCAGCGCACCCGCGCGCTTTCCCAGCCCTGCCCGCAGGGTTCCACGAACAGGGCGCAGCCCAGGCCCGCCAGGTCGCCGGCGGCGCGCCGGCGGGCGCGGAGCCGGTGCAGTCCGGCCGCCCGGGCGGCGGCATCCGCTTCCGCCAGCAGCCGGGGATAGTCGCCGGAATCCAGCCGGGTGCCGGTGGCGCCCTGCCAGGGCATGTCCTGCGGCCCCACCAGGTTGCGGCGGCGCAGTTCGACCGGGTCCAGCCCGAGCCCGCGCGCCGCCGCCTCCACCAGCCGCTCCATCAGCATCGCCGCTTCCGGCCGGCCGGCGCCACGATAGATGCCGACCGGCGCGGTGTGGCTGCGATGCCCCCGCACCGCAATCCGCAGGGCCGGTACCCGGTAGGGGCCCGGCAGGATGCGTCCCGCATTCCACAGCGGCACCGGCGCGCTGGTGGTCAGCCAGTGCCCCAGCGGCCCCTCGACCTCCGCCTCCAGGGCCAGGAAGCGCCCCTCCCCGTCCACCGCCAGGCGGCCGCGGCAGGTCAGGCCGCGGCCATGGCTGGCCGCCAGCAGGTCCTCGCCCCGGCTCGCGGTCCAGCGGACCGGCCGGCGCAGATGCAGCGCGGCCCAGACCGCCACCACCTCCTCTGGATAGAGGGAGGCCTTCATCCCGAAGGCGCCGCCGACATCGGGCGCGATCACCCGGATCCGGCCGGCGTCGATGCCCAGGATCGCGGCCAGTTCGCTGCGCGCGCGGTGCGGCGTCTGGCTGGACAGCCAGACGGTGACAGTCTCGCCCTCCGGCCCGACATCGACCGCGATGGCCCGGCATTCAATCGGCGAGGGCGCCAGGCGGGCATGGCGGATCTCCGCATGCGCCACATGGCTGGCCGCGGCGAACGCCACCGCCGCGTCACCGGCCGACCAGTCCTCCGCCAGCAGCGGATCGCCCGCGCCCGCCGCCGCCGCTTCGACGTCCAGGTCGATCATCTCGACGGCATCGGCGGCATGGGCCGCGCTGTCCGCCAGCACCGCCAGCACCGGCTGCCCGACCGCGTCGACTCGGCCATCGGCCAGCACCGGATAGGGCGGGACGGTCTGCCGCGACAGCGGCGTAGCGACCGTCAGGTTCCCCAGCGGCCCCAGGTCGGCGGCATCGAAGATTGCCGCGACACCCGGGGCGCAGGCTGCCGTCGCGGTGTCGCAGCCGCGGATGCGCCCGGCCGGCAGCTGGCTGCGCAGGAAGGCCAGATGCAGCGCGCCCGGCAGGTCGATATCCGCAACATAGCGTCCTTCCCCGCGCAGCAGGGCGGCGTCCTCGCGGCGGCGCAGGGGCATGCCGATCCCGGCGGCCGGTTCACTCTGGGTATCGCTGTCTGGCATCGTGCTTCCGGGAATTGCCTGGACCGGCATTCTGCCATAGGCAGGATGGGCGCGCCGAGGAAGCGGAGACACAAGATGAACGTCCATCCCAGCCTGACCCCCTTCAACTTCCAGGACTGGATCGCGCGCAACCGCGACCAGCTGAAGCCGCCGGTCAGCAACAAGCAGCTGTTCGACCGGAAGACCGGGATGGTGGTGATGATCGTCGGCGGCCCGAACATGCGGGTCGATTTCCACGACGACCCGGTGGAGGAATTCTTCTACCAGATCCAGGGCGACATGCTGCTGAAGGTCGTCGAGGGCGGGCAGATCTACGACATCCCGATCCGCGAGGGAGAGGTCTTCCTGCTGCCGCCGCATGTGCGCCACTCGCCGCAGCGCCCCGTCCCCGGCTCCGTCGGCCTGGTGGTCGAGGGCACGCGCGGGCCGACCCACTGGGACGGGTTCGAATGGTACTGCTTCGACTGCGGCGCCCTGGTGCACCGGGTGGAGGTGCAGGTCACCGACATCGTGAAGGACCTGCCGCCGCTGTTCGACGCCTTCTACGGCGATGCCGAAAAGCGCCGCTGCGGCAGCTGCGGTGCGGTCCATCCGGGGCGGGAACCGCCGGCGGGCTGGGTGGCGCTGTAGCTGCGGCGTTCAGCTGCGCAGCCGGTATCCGGTGCGGAAGATCCAGGCGATGATCCCGATGCAGACCGCCATGAAGACCAGGGTCATGCCGAAGCTGATCCAGACCGAGACATCGGCCCGGCCGTAGAACGCCCAGCGCATGCCGCTGACCAGGTAGACCACCGGGTTGAACAGGGTCACCGTCTGCCAGAACGGCGGCAGCATGGAGATCGAGTAGAAGGTGCCGCCCAGGAAGGCGAGCGGCGTGACGATCATCAGCGGCACGATCTGCAGCCGCTCGAAGCCTTCCGCCCAGACCCCCAGGACGAAGCCGAACAGGCTGAAGGTGACGGCCGTCAGCACCAGGAAGGCGATCACCAGGGCCGGATACGCGATCTCGTAGGGCACGAACAGCCGCGCGGTGGCCATGATGATCAGCCCCAGGATCACCGACTTCGTCGCCGCCGCGCCGACATAGCCCAGCAGGGTCTCCGTCACCGAAACCGGCGCCGACAGCAGCTCGTAGATCGTGCCGGTGAAGCGTGGCAGGTAGATGCCGAAGGAGGCGTTGGAGATGCTCTCCGTCAGCAGGGTCAGCATGATCAGGCCCGGCACGATGAAGGCGCCATAGTCGATCCCCTCCACCTGGTCGACCCGGCTGCCGATCGCGGCGCCGAAGACGATGAAGTAGAGCGAGGTCGACAGCACCGGGGAGGCGATGCTCTGGAACAGGGTCCGCCAGGTGCGCCCCAGCTCGAACAGGTAGATGGCGCGGACCGCATAGAGGTTCATGGCCGGCGCCCCACCAGGTCGACGAAGATGTCTTCCAGCGACGACCGCTCCATGGCGATGGTGCGGGCGTCGACGCCACGGGCGGCCAGCGCCTTCAGGAGGTCGGCGACGCCGGCATCGTCCGGCTGCTCGCCCCCGCCCAGGGTCGCGGTCAGCACGCAGCCATCCTCCGACAGGCCGATGGCCCAGTCCTCCAGGCCCGGCGGTACCGCCGGCAGCGGTTCGGCGATGCCGATCGTCACCTCGGTGCGGCCCATCTTGCGCATCAGGGCGGCTGTCTCCTCAACCAGGATGATCTCGCCGCCGTCGATGACGCCGATCCGGTCGGCCATCTCCTCCGCCTCCTCGATATAGTGGGTGGTCAGGATGATGGTGGTGCCCTGTTCGCGAAGCCGGCGCACCAGTGCCCACATGTCGCGGCGCAGCTCGACATCGACCCCCGCGGTCGGCTCGTCCAGGAACAGCACCTCCGGTTCGTGCACCAGGGCCTTGGCGATCAGCACCCGGCGCTTCATCCCGCCGGACAGGGTCATGATCTTCGCGTCGCGCTTGTCCCACAGCGACAGGTCGCGCAGCACCTGCTCCACCTTCGCCGGGTCGGAGGACCTGCCGAACAGGCCGCGGCTGAAGACGAGTGTCTGCCACACCGTGGAGAACATGTCGGTGGATAGTTCCTGCGGCACCAGGCCGATCCGCGACCGCGCCGCGCGATAGTCGCGCCGGATGTCCGCGCCACCGACCGTGACCCGTCCGGAGGTCGGGCGCACCAGGCCGCAGACGATGCCGATCAGGGTGGTCTTGCCCGCTCCGTTGGGCCCGAGCAGGGCGAAGATCTCGCCGCGGCGGATCTCCAGGTCGACCGATTTGAGCGCGTGATGGCCGCCGGCATAGACCTTGTCCAGGCCGGAGATGACGACAATGGGATCCACGGAAGCCCTTCCTGACGGGACGGCGTAGAGGGGTCGCGGCCCCTGTCGGGGGCCTGGATATGGCGGCCCCCTTCCGGGGCGCCTGCATGACATAGGAAAGCGGCACGGAAATGACAGCCCCCGCCGGCCGTTTCGCAGCCATGCACCGGACGGGATCCGCGGCTGGGAAAAATCTCGCCCGCCGATGTCGGCCGCGACACCGGTCGCGCGTCCTGGGGGCAATCACAGCCCCGTCGCATAGGAGCCGACCATGCCCGCCAGTCCTGCCGCCAAAGCCGATCGCCGCGATGCCGAAGCCGGCGACCCGCGGGACCTCGTCCTGTCGCGGTTCATTCCCGCCCCGCCGCCGCTGCTGTACCGCTGCTGGAGCGAACCGGATCTCCTGAAGCGGTTCTTCTGTCCGCGGCCCTGGTCGGTATCGCATGCGGTTCTGGACCTGCGGCCGGGCGGCAGCTGCCGCATCACCATGTGCGACCCGCAGGGCAAGGCGTATCCCAATGACGGCGTCTACCTGGAGGTGGTGCCGAACCGACGCCTGGTCTTCACCGATGCCTACACGGCCGGATGGCGGCCGTCGGAGAAGCCCTTCATGACCGGCATCATCGACTTCGTGCCGGAGGGCGGTGGCACCCGCTACACCGCCTGCGCCCGCCATTGGACGGCGGCGGACCGGCAGTCCCACCTGGAAATGGGTTTCGAAGAAGGCTGGGGCATCGTGGCCCACCAGCTGGCCGAGCTGGCGGCGACGCTCTGAACGCCGGTACGGATGCCGCGCAGGAGGCCGTCGGATGACCGGCATCGCGCAGTGCAGGCACTGACGCAGCTGACGAAGTTCGACCTGGAAGCCCCTCGGGCGATCCCTGCAGCGGCCGCATGGCGGTGCGGCGGCAGACAAGGCTGGGCCGGAGGGTATGCGGGCGGCTAATCTCTCGCCGATGCCGAAGCCGCCCCCTGCCCCCCTGCCCTTGTCCGCCACTCACGCCCGCCGCATCTGGCTGCGGGCGCAGCGACTGGATGCGGATGCGCCGTTCGGTGCCGGCCCGCAGGCCGTGCGCGCCGCCGTCGCGCATCTGGGCTATGTCCAGATCGACACCATCAACGTCGTCGAGCGCAGCCACCACCACATCCTCTGGTCCCGCATCCCGGACTATCGCCGTGCCGACCTGCAGGCCGCGCAGAGCGGCGAGAAGAGCGTCTTCGAATACTGGACCCATGCGCTGTCCTACGTGCCCACGGCCGATTTCCGCTTTTTCCTGCCGGCGATGCGGCAGTTCGGCCGCGAATCGAAATCCTGGTTCGGCACGGTGCGCCCCGCCGACATGCGCAAGGTGATGCGGCTGGTACGCGACCAGGGGCCGATCTCCATCCGCGACATCGACGACGATACCCTGGTGGAGAAGACGCATGCCTGGGGCAGCCGCAAGCCGTCGAAGAAGGCCCTGCAGCTCGCCTTCTTCACCGGCGCGCTGACCATCGCCGCCCGCGACGGCATGCTGAAGAGCTACGACCTGACGGACCGGCATTTCGGCTGGACGGCAAAGCCGCGGGCGGCCACCGAAGGGCAGCTGCTGGACTATCTGCTGGACCGGGCGCTGCGGTCGCAGGGCGTTGTCAGCCTGGACTCGATCTGTCACCTGGATGCCGGCCGGAAGCCGGCGATCCGCCAGCGGATCGAAAGCCGGGTGCGGCGCGGGAAGCTGCGCCCGGTGGCCCTGGAAGGCGCGGACAAGACGGAACATTGGGCCACGCCGGAAGCCCTGGACGGGGCCGCAGCCCCCCTGCCCGACCTGCTGCACATCCTGTCGCCGTTCGACCCGCTGATCATCCAGCGCAAGCGTCTGTCGCTGTTCTTCGGCTATGACCATCTGTTCGAGGCCTATGTGCCGAAGGCGAAGCGCAGGCTCGGCTATTTCGCCCTGCCGGTGCTGGACGGAGAGCGGATCGTCGCGGCGCTGGACCTCAAGGCAGACCGGCAGGCCGGCAGCCTCCTGATACAGAACTGGACTTGGACCGAGGGCCGCCGGCCGGCCGGACTGAAGGCCCGGATCGAGGAGGCGCTGCACCGGTTCGAAGGTTTCCAGTTCGGCGAATGAGGCGCAGCGCCCGTCGGCATCACGAAAGGACCAGCCTCATGCACCCTCGCCTCCTGTCCCTGGCCGCCGGCATCGCATTGTCTCTAGCGTCCCTGCCCGCCGCGGCCGACGACTGCCATCCCGACCCCGATCCGCAGATGCCGCAATACACCCTGGGCTATGGCAGCCTGATGGAAACGGCATCGAAGGCGCGGACGGTGAAGCAGTCCGGCCCCAGCCTGCCCGTCCGGGTGGCCGGGTTCCGGCGGGGCTGGATCGACCCCGGCACCGACCCCGGCCCGCAGCCGGTCTATCTGGGCGTCCGTCCCGACCCGGATGCCAGCATGATTGCGGCGATCTACCGGCTGGACGATGCGGCCGATATCCACCGCACCGACAGGCGCGAATATATCTATTGCCGGTCGCTGGTTCCGCCCGCGGACCTGAAGATGCTGGGCGGCCAGCCGCGGCCCAACGGCCAGGTCTGGCTCTATGTCACGCCGGAGAGCCATGTCGGCGCGGCGACCCCGGAGACGCCGATCGTCCAGTCCTATGTCGACGTCTTCGTCAGCGGCTGCCTGGAACTTCAGGACCGCTACGACCTGGACGGCTTCGCGCGGGAATGCATCGACAGCACAACCGGCTGGTCGGCGCACTGGGTGAACGACCGGATCTATCCCAGGCGCCCTTTCGTCTACCGCAAGAACGCGGTGCGGATCGACAGGCTGCTGCAGGCCGCGCTGCCGGAGATCTTCCCCCGGATCCGCATCGAATGATCCCGGTTGTGGCTCGCGGCCGAACCTGAAATCTTGTCACTGCGAAACGGATCGGAAGGTGCCCGTCATGGCCCTCGACACGAAACAGCGCGGCGTGCTGCGCAACATGCTTCTGGCCCTGCTGCTCTCGCTGGTGGTGCTGGCCGGCGCTGTGCTCTGGCAGCCGGCGGCGCTGACCCCGCTGGCGCAGCCGGCGCAGCGCATCCTCTTCACCCTGCAATGGGACGCCGCCGTCCTGGCCTGCCTGGTGCTGGCGATCGGCAACCTGGCGCGGCACCGCTTCTTCACCCCGGCCGATATCGACGGCGGCGGTCTGACCCCCGGCACCGACCGCGCCCATGTGCTGCAGGCCGTGCTGCAGAACACTTTGGAACAGGCGGTGATCGCGGTGCTGGCGCATCTGTTCTGGACCGCGGTCGCACCGCGGGCCTGGATGGCAGCGGTGCCGGCGGCGGTGATCCTGTTCGTGATCGGCCGGCTGCTGTTCGTGCTCGGCTATCGCCGCGGCGCCGCGGCACGGGCCTTCGGCTTCGCGCTCACCTTCTATCCGACGGTGATCCTGACGATCGCCGGCTTCGTCTGCCTGATCGCGGGGACTGGCGCATCGCCGTGAAGTGTGAGGCGCTGTCAGGCGACAACGGCTATGCCTTCCGGGGCATGCCGCCATCCGAGGGCGGCACGGGGATATCGAAGTGCAGCACATCCTCGCGGCTGCCCAGCTTGGTGTAGAGCGCGATGGCCGGATCGTCGCCATGGTCCGCCTGCACGAAGATCACCCAGGCGCCACGCGCGGCCGCGATCCGCTGCAATGCCCCGATCAGGGCGGTTGCCACGCCGCGCCGGCGGCAGGCCGTCGCCACCGCAAGATCGTAGATGTAGATCTCGCTGCGCGCCTGTTCCAGCTTCTCCAGTTCATAGGCGACGAGGCCGCCGGCAATCCCGCCCGGCCGGTCCGCGACCAGCACCAGCACATGCTCCCGCCCCAGCAGCCGCCTCAGATAGGCGTCGTCCGGCACCGCGCCGCCATAGGTCGCCGGCTCCGCGAAGGCGGTTCCGAACAGGTCGAGCAGTTCACGGGCATCGGCCAGGTCGGTGGGGCCGAGCCGCCGCACCGAATGGCTTTCGTCTGACATCCTGCCGCCGATCCTTCCACGCAGTGCTGCCCCGGCCCTTTGCCGGGATCTGCGCCGCGGGCATTCTATCCCGCAATCGCATTGCGCACTGGTCCACGGGGGAAACATGCCGGTCCAGCTCTACGCCTATACCTGCGGCGTTATGACGATGCCCTATGACATGCTGCTGGGCGGCGCCCCCGGCCATCTGACGATTCCGGTGCCTGCCTACCTGATCGTGCATCCGAAGGGGCGCGTGCTGTTCGACGCGGGCATGCATATCGACTGCCAGCACGATGCCGCCGCCCATCTCGGTGCCCCGACCCTGAAGGTCTTCAGCTTCGACTATGCGCCCGGCGAGGAGATCGCCGCCCGGCTGGCGGCCACCGAGGTTGCGCCCGAAGCGATCGACCTGGTCATCAACTCCCACCTGCATTTCGACCATTGCGGCGGCAACGCCCAGCTGCCGAATGCCGACATCCTGCTGCAGGCGCGCGAACTGGCCCATGCGCGCTCCGTCTCCGGCCAGGGCCGCGGCTATTACGACAGCGAGTTCGACACCGGCCAGCGCCTGCGCCAGGTCGAGGGCGAGCATGACGTGTTCGGCGACGGCAGTGTCGTCTGCCTGCCCACCTACGGCCACACGCCGGGCCATCAGTCGCTGCGGGTGCAGACGCAGACCGGCGGCGCGTTCCTGCTCTGCGGCGATGCCTGCTACCTGAAAGAATCGCTGGACCGCATGCAGGTGCCCGGCAGGGCTGCCGACCCGGAGGCGATGCTGGCGGTGTTCCGCCACCTGCGCCGCATGGAGTCGCAAGGTATCCGCCTGATGTACGGCCATGACCCCGCCTTCTGGCAGGACGTGCCCCAGGCGCCGGTCCGGCTGGGCTGAGGGCCGTCTGCCGGCAACCGACTTGTCAGGAGCGTGGCACTCGGTCAGAAGGATGGCCTCCCGCCATACCCAAGGATGCCGCCATGAACAGGCCCTTCACGTCGGACCGGACCGACCTCGGCGAACGCAGCGACATCGACGCCGTCAGCGATCTCCTGCCTGTTGCCGGACTGCAGGTCGCCGATATCGGCTGTGGTGCAGGCGCCCTGTCGCGCAGGCTCTGCGCCCTGGGGGCGACGGTGCTGGCGGTGGAGCCCGACCCGATCCAGGCGGAGAAGAACCGCGCGGCGGAGCCCCTGCCGGGCCTGACATTCGTGGAGGCGGGCGCGGAGCGGCTGCCGGCGGAGAGCGGCAGCCTGGACGGCGTGTTCTTCTTCCGCTCCCTGCATCACGTGCCGAAGCCGCTGATGGCGGCTGCCCTGGCCGAGGCGGCGCGGGTGCTGAAGCCAGAGGGCGGCTTCCTCTGCGTCGTCGAGCCCGGCATGACCGGCAGCCATTTCCAGGTGATGCGCCCGTTCCATGACGAGACGGAGGTGCGGATCGCCGCCCAGGCGGCGCTGTCGGAAGTGGCGCAGCCGCGCTTCGGCCGGGTGGACCGTTATCGCTTCGTGCAGTATCCGCGGCACGCCGATTTCGCGGCGATGGTGACCCGGGTGACCGGCCAGACCTTCAACAATATCAGCCGCGACCGGGTGGAGACCGACGAGGTCCGCGCCCTGTTCGAACAGGGCCGCAGCGACGAGGGCGATTATGTCTTCGAGCAGCCGATGCTGCTGGACCTCTACCGCGACCCGCGATCCGCCTGAGCAGCCTCGGGGCCGGGCGGCGGGTGCAGGTGGCAGGCCAGCTGCCGCCCTTTCCCCTCAGGCACGGCCCCCGCAGGCTTACCGAGGACCGGCTCCAGCACCGCACATAGTTCGAAGGCGCGCGGGCAGCGCGGATGGAAGGCGCAGCCCGGCGGCGGGTCGGTGGGGTCCGGCGCCATGCCGCTGAAGGCCGGCTCCGGCAGGCCGGCCTCAGGTTCCGGCGTCATCACCGACGACAGCAGCGCCCGGGTATAGGGATGCAGCGGATCGCGCATAACCTGCGCGGTCTCCCCCGCCTCCACCACCCGGCCGAGATACATGACGGCGATGCGCTGGGCCATGATCTCCACCACCGCCATGTCGTGGCTGATCAGGACGAAGGCGGTCCCCGTCCGCTCCCACAGGTCCAGGATCAGGTTCAGGATATGGGCCTGCACCGACACGTCGAGGGCGGAGGTCGGCTCGTCGCAGATGATCGCCTCCGGCCCGATCGCCAGCGCCCGGGCGATCGCCACCCGTTGGCACTGCCCGCCGGACAGCTGGCTGGGATAGGAATGCATCAGCCGCTGCGGCAGGTCGACAAGCTCCAGCACCTCGCGCACCCGGGCCGCCCGCCATGCCGGGTGCTTCACGCCATGGGCGTCGAGGGGGAAGCGCACGATCTGCGCCACCGTCTTGCGCGGATTGAGCGACGAGACGGGGTCCTGGAACACCGGCTGGACGCGGGTGGCGAAGGCACGCCGGTCCAGCGCGCCGATCGGTTGCCCATCGATCAGGATTTCGCCGCTGCTGGGCGTTTCCAGTCCCAGCAGCATGCGTGCCAGGGTGGACTTGCCGCAGCCGGACTCGCCGACGATGGCGGTGATGCTGCCGCGCGGAATCTGCAGCGATACGTCCCGCACCGCATGGAGCTGCCGCGCCGGGCCGAACAGGGCGCCGCGCAGGCGGAAGCTCTTGCCGACATGGCGCAATTCGAGCAGCGGCGCGGCCTCGCCGGTCATGACGCCCCCTGGAGCGCATCTTCCGATGCCGGCAACCCTTCCCAGATGCAGCGCCAGCTGCGGCCCCCCGCCTGCCGCACCGGCGGCGCCTGGGCGCGGCAGGCGCCGCGCACGAAGGCGCAGCGATTGGCGAAGCGGCAGCCGGGAACGCCCTCCAGCATCATCGGGACCGAGCCCTCGATGGTGCCAAGCCGGCCGCCGGCCCGGTGGCGCCCGGGCACCGGCACGCAGTCGATCAGGCCCCTTGTGTAGGGATGGCGCGGTTCCGCGAACAGGCTGCGGCGGTCGGCCGTCTCGACGATCTGGCCGGCATACATCACCGCGACCCGGTCGGCCATGCGCGAGACCAGGCCCAGGTCGTGGGTCACCAGGATCAGGCCAAGATCCATCTCCCGCTGCAGCTCCGCCAGCAGGCGCAGGGTCAGCGCCTGGATGGTGACGTCGAGCGCGGTGGTCGGCTCGTCCGCGATCACCAGGGCCGGGTCGCACATCAGCGCCATGGCGATCATCATCCGCTGCCGCAGGCCGCCGGACAGCTCGTGCGGATACTGCTTCAGCCGACGCGCCGCAGCCGGGACGTTGAGCCGGTCCAGCAGGTGCAGCGCCTTCTCCCGCGCCTGCCGCCGGTCGCCGCGGCGGTGCCGCAGGAAGCCCTCGAAAAGCTGCTCGCCCAGCGGCATGACCGGGTTGAAGGCGGTCATCGGGTCCTGGAAGATCATCGCGATACGGTTGCCCGGGATCGCGGCGAAGGCGCGGTCGTCCAGCACCGACAGGTCCTGCCCGTCCAGGCGCAGATGACCCGCGCTCCAGCCGGCCACCCGCGGCAACAGCCGCATCAGGGACAGCGCCACCATCGACTTGCCGCAGCCGCTCTCCCCCACCAGGCAGAGGGTCTCGCCGCGGCCGACCTGAAGGTCGACATTGTTGACCACATGCAGCCGGCCGTGCGGGACGGCCAGGCGGACATTCAGGTCGGCGACCTCCAGCAGCGGCGCGGCGCTCATCCCTTGCCCTCCGTCGCGGTCACGTCGCGGATGCCGTCGCCCAGCAGGTTGATCGCGATCACCAGGACGAAGATGGCGATGCCCGGGATCACGATCAGCGAGGGCTTGAAGAACAGGAACTGCCGCCCTTCCGCGATCAGCAGGCCCCAGGACGGGGTCGGCGGCTGCACGCCGAGGCCGAGGAAGCTCAGCGCCGCTTCCACCACGATCGCAAGCGCCATCTCCATGCTCATCATGACGACGATATGGCTGAACAGGTTGGGCAGGATCTCCGACCACAGGATCCGCGGCGTAGAGGCGCCGGTGGCGACCGCGGCCTGCACGAATTCCTGCCCGCGCAGCTGCTGGGTCACCGTCCGGCAGACGATCGCGTAGCGGTCCCAGAACAGGAAGGCCAGGATCAGCACCAGCGCCAGGATCGAGCCGCCGGTAACGGAAACCAGCGCCAGCGCCACCATCAGGCCCGGCAGGGCCAGTTTCACGTTCACCAGGTACATCACCACGGCATCGACCCGGCCGCCGAAATAGCCGCCGACCACGCCGATCGCGGCCCCGACGATGGCGGAGACGAAGGCGGCAAAGAAGCCGATGAAGACCGAGACCCGCGCGCCGTAGAGGATGCGGGAGAAGAAGTCGCGGCCGTAGATGTCGGTACCGAAGACATGCGCCCAGCTGCCGCCCTCGGCCCAGACCGGCGGCTTCAGCTTCGCCAGCAGGTCCTGCTGGATCGGGTCGTAGGGCGCGATCCACGGCGCCAGCAGCGCCGCCAGCACGATGGCCAGGGTCACGCCGCCGCCGAGAAGCAGGCCGGGATGCCGCTTCGCGCGGTAGCGCATCAGCTGGTTCGGGGTCAGGGTCGCCGGTTCCTCCGGCACAGGCCTGGCGGCCGGCACCGACTGTGCGGTCATCCTGGCGGGAACCGTTCTGGGAGTATCGCGCATCGACCGGGCCCCGGCGCTCAGGTCGGCCGGATGCGCGGGTCGAGCCGCGCATTGACCAGGTCGGCCAGGAAGGTGAGCACGATATAGGCCAACGAGACCATCACCACGACCGACTGCACCACGGGGAAGTCCTGCCGCAGGATCGAGGTATAGGCCAGATAGCCGATGCCGTTCAGCGCGAAGACGGATTCCACGATCACCGAGCCGCCCAGCAGGAAGCCGAAGGTCACCGCCGCCAGCGACACGATCGGCAGCACCGCGTTCGGCAGGGCGTGGCGGAACAGGATCCGTCGCACCGGCAGTCCCTTGCTGCGCGCGGCGCGGATATAGTTCGCGTTCAGCGCATCCAGCATGCCACTGCGGGTCAGGCGGGTGAACTGCGGCATCACCGAGAGGCCCAGTGTCACCACCGGCAGGATGAAATGCACCGGCGTCTCCGAGCCGGAGATCGGCAGCCATTGCAGCTGCACGCCGAAGATCACGATCAGCATCAGGCCGAACCAGAAGTTCGGGATCGCCTGGCCGAAGACCGCCAGGGTCAGGGCGAAGCGGTCGACCAGGGAGTTCGGCCGCCAGGCGGCGACCACCCCCAGCGGAATGCCGATACCCAGCGCCAGTAGCAGCGACCCGATGGCCAGGATCACCGTGACCCAGATCCGTTCGCCGATCAGCTCCGCCACGGATTCGTTGGTGAACAGCGAGCGGCCCATATCGCCGCGGAACATGCCCCCCAGCCAGTCGAAGTATTGCGCGACCAGGGACTTGTCGAGGCCGTAGAGCGCCGCGGTGCGGGCGATATCCTCGACGCTGGCATTGTCGCCGGCCAGTTCCCTGGCCAGGTCGCCGGACAGGCGCAGCAAGGTGAAGCCGATGATCGAGACCGAGATCGCGACCAGCAGCGACACCAGCAGGCGACGGGCGATGAAACGCGACATCAGCCTCTCCCGCCCGCGCCCGACACGCCATGCCGTGTGAAGGAAGATTGACGGCCGCCCCGCAGGGCGGCCGTCGGGGGATGTGCTGTCACTGCTTCCAGTTCAGGTCGCCCAGACTGAACGCATAGGGCATGTTGCGCCCGCCGGCGATCTCGATCTCGCTGCGGTGGACGACCGGGATCGGGATGCCCGACAGCGGGATGATGTAGCTCTTCTGCACGGCGGTATCGAGGAGCTCGCGCACGATCGCCTCCCGTGCCGCGGGGTCGGTCGTCACCTGCGCCTTCTCCGCCAGCTCGATCAGCTTCGGGTCGTGGTAGTAGTCCTTCGTGTCGCCGGAGAAGAACAGCCCCATCGTGGTGCCGACATCCGGACCGACCCCGGCATTCCAGGCGCCGACGAAGACACCGAGCTGGCCCTCCGCCTGCAGCTTGCGGAAGGTGGCGAAGGTCATCGGCTGCACGCTGGCGCGGATGCCGACCTGGTTCAGGAAGCCGGCGACGATCTCGCCATAGTCGCGGGTGCTGCCGAAGGTGTGGACCACCACGTCGAAGCCGTCGCCATAGCCGGCTTCCGCCAGCAGCTTTTTCGCATGCGCCGGGTCGAAGGGCGGCAGGGGTTCGCTGTAGGCGCAGCCGGCCTGGAAGTCCCAGCACAGCGCCTGCGGCGAGCGCTTCTCCGGCTCGCCGCCGGTGCGCGCCCGCTGCAGGGCATTGCGGTCGACGGCTTCCATGATCGCGCGCCGCACTCGTTCGTCCTTCAGGGCGTCGTTGCCGCTTTTCCCCAGCGCGTCGAGTGCCAGGTACATGTAGGACACGCTCTGCAGCACATCCATGTCGAAGCGCGGATCGGCCGACAGGGCAACGGCCTCCTCGTAGGAGGTATTGCGCAGCAGGTCGACATCGCCGGCCAGCAGGGCGGCGGTCCGGGCACCGGCATCCGGGATCGACTTGATGTGGAAGGTGCCGACATTGCTGGCCGGCTTGGCCGGACCGCCATGGTTGTAGTCCGGGTTCTTCACCAGCTCGATGCCGGCATTGGTGTCGATGCCGGCCACCTTGTACATGCCGGTGCCGACGACATTGTCGCGGAACGCCATCTTGTCCTGCAGCTTGCCATGGACATGCTCCGGCAGCATCTGGGTGCCATAGGCCAGCCGCATCATGTCGTGCGGGGTCGGCTGCTTCGCGACGATCTCGACCGTATGGTCGTCGATCTTCCGCACCTCCTTGATCCACTTCCAGTTCGCCTTGAAGCGGATCTTGGTCTCCGGATCGATCAGCCAGTTGATCGTGTAGACCACATCGTCGGCATCGAACGCCTCGCCGTCATGCCACTTCACGTCGTCACGCAGGGCGAAGCGCAGGGTGACGGGATCGACCCGCTCCCAGCTCTTCGCCAGCAGCGGCTCGTAGGCGTTGGTCTCTTCGTTGTAGGAGATCAGGCTGTCGAAGACCGCCTCCGCCACCATCTCGATCTCGGGCTTGGCGTCCTGGTACCAGTCCACCGTGGAGATCGGGAACTCGAAGGCAAGCCGCAGCTTGTCCTCCGCCGGCTGCGCGGCGGCGGCCTGTATCCCGAATGCGAAAGCGGCCGAGGCCGCCAGCAATGCCAGTCTGCGTTTCATGTCATTTCCTCCCCTGCTTCCGGCTTCCGGAATGCTTTGTTGCTGCGGCTTCCTTGCGCGGCTTGGCGGTGTTGCGGGCCTCCGCCGCGCCGTCCTGGGCATGCGGCGCATCCGGCCAGCCCGACCGGACATGACGGGACAGGCGCCTGATCTGGTCGTAGAAGCCGGCCCATTCCTCCGGTTCCAGGGCCTCGAGCAGCCAGCGATGCCGGGCCCGCATCCGCTGCTCGATCGCATGGAAGAAGGCACGTCCCTCGTCCGTGACATGCGCGGTTCCGGCGGCGCGGCGCTGCGAACCGCTCTCCCAGTCGACGAAGCCGCGCTCGTGCAGGCCCCGCAGGGCACGGCTGGTCTGGGAATTGTCGTTGTCGTTGATCTCGCTCATCGCCTGCCCGGTCATCGGGCCGCGTTCGCTCAACAGTGCCAGGCAGCGCCACTGGATCAGCGAGATCTGGAATTCGTGGGCGAGGATCCGCCGGGTCATCCTGTCGACCGACCGCGCCAGACGGGAGATGCGCACCGACAGGAAGTCGGCAATGCGCAGGTCATCGGACAGGTAATCCACGGCCGCGAGCCATCCTCCCTTCGGTGTCCCGGCGCTTCTGTCGTGGCGCCATCGCCTGTGCGACGGGGCGGCGCCGCAGGCCCGCCCCTCTCCGGCCGGCGAGTCTAGGCAAGCGTTATTGCAATTGCAATAAGAAAACCCGCATGCTAATGGGATCGGAAGCTGGCACAGCGGCACAGAACAAGCTATTGAAAATACGGGGAGATTCATGAGGCGCACAGGCGGGCAACTGCTGATAGACCGGCTGCTGGAGCATGACGTCTCCACGGTCTTCGGCGTGCCCGGCGTACAACTCGACTGGGCCGTCGACGCCCTGCGCGAACGGCAGGACCGGATCCGCTTCATCGTGCCCCGGCATGAACAGGCCACCTCCTACATGGCGGACGGCTATGCCCGCGCCACCAGCCGGCCAGGCGTCTGCATGATGGTCCCGGGCCCCGGCCTGCTGAACGCCCTGTCCGGCCTGGCCACCGCCTATGCCTGCTGCAGCCCTGTCCTGTGCATCGCCGGCCAGATCGACAGCGCCTCGATCGGCCTGGGCCAGGGGCGCCTGCACGAGATCCCCGGCCAGTCCGCGGTACTGGACAGCGTCACCAAATGGCATGCCCTGGCGCGCAGCCCGGAAGAGATCCCCGGCCTGATCGACGAGGCCTTCCGCCAGATGGCGGCCGGCATTCCCCGCCCCGTCTGCGTGGAGGTGCCGCCCGACGTGCTGCAGGCGGCCACCGGCGCCGCCTTCGGTGCCGTGGTTCCGCCCGCTCCCACTGCGCTGAAGGCCGATCCCGGGCAGCTGCAGCGCATCGCCGACCGCATGAAGGCGGCGCAGCGGCCGGTGATCCTTGCCGGCCGCGGCACTGCCCGCGGCGACGGCCCGGCCGCGCTGCGCCGGCTGGCGGAGGCGCTGGACGCGGCCGTGGTGACGACGGAGGGCGGCCGCGGCGCGCTGCCCGACGCGCATCCGCTGGCCCTGTCGCCGGCCGCCATGGCGAGCCTGCTGCCGCTGGCCGACGCGGTCCTGTCGGTCGGCACCCGCTGCCTCTCCGCGCCGGGCACGACCCGGCCGATGGCCGACGGGGCCTGGGTCGCACATGTGAACCTGGACGGCGCCCATCTGCGGCCACCGCGTCCCGCGGACGAGGTCGTGCTGGCCGACGGCCCGGCGACCCTGGCGGCCCTGGCCGGCCTGGTCGCCGGCGGCCGGGCGGAGAACGGCATGGCCGACCTGGTGCGCCGGACCCGCGCCGCCACCGAGGCGCGGCTGGCGGGCATCCGGCCGCAGACAGAGTGGATCCAGGCCCTGCGATCCGCGATCCCGGAGGACGGGATCCTGGTCTCCGACCTGACCCAGGTCGGCTACCTGGCCAATGTCAGCTATCCGGTCGGCCGCCCCGACGAACTGATCGCGCCGGGCTACCAGGGCACCCTGGGCTTCGGCTATGCCACCGCATTGGGCGCGGCGGCCGGTGCGCCGGGCCACCTGGTGGTCTCGATCTCCGGCGATGGCGGCTTCGCCTATACCCTGCAGGAACTGGTGACCGCGCGCCGCTTCGGCCTGCCCGTCGTCGCGATCGTCTTCGCCGACGGCCGCTTCGGCAATGTCCACCGGATCCAGAGCCGTGTCTTCGGCCAGAGCTATGCGGCGGAGATCGACAATCCGGACTTCGCCCTGCTGGCGGCCGCCTTCGGCATCGCGCATCGTCGCATCGCCGCGCCGGAGGAGCTGGCATCGGCGATCGCCGCCGCCGAAGGCGCGCCGCTGCTTGTGGAGGTGCCGGTGGGGGAGATGGACACGCCCTGGCCCGCCGTACTGGGCATCGGCTCCTTCGCGGAACCGCCGCCGGCGGAGCAACCAGACTGAAAGACCGGACCGGGGGACGACAGATGAGCCGCCTGCAGACCGCCTACGACATGAAGCCGCCCAGCCATATCGTCGAGCTGACGGAGGTCGGCCGCGGCAAGCCGATGGGCGAGTATCTGCGCCGCTTCTGGCACCCGGTCGGGCTGGCGGCCGATGCCGGTCCCACGCCCCGCGCGGTGAAGGTGCTGGGCGAGGAGCTGATCCTGTTCCGCGACGGACAGGGCCGCGCCGGGCTGCTGCATCCGCGCTGTGCGCATCGCGGCGCCTCGCTGTTCTACGGCAAGGTCGAGGATCGCGGCATCCGCTGCTGCTATCACGGCTGGCTGTTCGATACGGAAGGCCATTGCCTGGAACAGCCCTGCGAACCGGAAATGGGCGTGAACCGGGGCTATGTCACGCAGCCCTGGTACCCGGTCGAGGAGCGCTACGGCCTGGTCTGGGCCTATCTGGGGCCGCTGGACCGCAAGCCGCTGCTGCCCCGCTACGAGTTGCTGGAGAACCTGGCCGAGGGCGAGATCCTGGATGCCGACGACCGCTCCATCGGCTCCGGCGGACCGGTGATCGCGGACTTCAACTGGTTCCAGCATTTCGAGAACATCGTCGACCCGTTCCACGTGCCGGTGCTGCACGGCACCTTTTCCGGCGTGCAGTTCGTCGATGCGATGAACCAGCTGCCGGAGGTGGAATTCTCCGAGCACGAGACCGGCGTGCGGGTGACCAGCTACCGGACCCTGGGCGACGGCAAGCGGCTACGCCGGATCACCGAGACCGCGGCGCCGACCCTGCGCGTGGTGCCCAGCCCGCGCCTGGACCCGGCCGGGCCCTGCACCCTGATCGGCTGGGTTCTGCCGATGGACGATACCAGCTTCCGCATCTACACCGTCGGGCGAGTGGCCGCGCGGGGCGACCTGCAGAAGATCCGCTCGCGCATGAACGGCAAGCTGTGGGAGGAACTGGCGCCGGAGGAGCACCAGCTTTTCCCCGGCGATTACGAGGCGCAGAAGAGCCAGGGCGACATCACCTGGCACAGCCACGAGCATCTGGCCCTGTCGGACCGCGGCATCTCCATGCTGCGCCGCTTCATGCGCCGCCAGGTCCGCATCGTCGCCGAGGGCGGCGATCCGGCAGGTGTCGCTTTCAAGGAAGGCGAGGAATGGGTCCGCTCGCCGTCCGGCAATTTCATCGAGGATGTCGCCGCGGAGTGAGGCAGGCAGGCTCGATCGTTGCCAGAATGCTGGCGACTTTCGAGCCTGCCCGACCTAAGTCGCCCCTTCCCGCCCCGTCATCCTCGGGCCTGACCCGAGGATCGTGGCAGGGCCGCGCCGTTGCACCGATGGGGCGCTCAGCAGCCCGTTGATCGGTCCTCGGGTCGGGCCCGAGGACGACTGCCAGGTTTCTGTCGACCGGATGCGGTGCCGAACCCCCTACCCGGCCGCGCCCTGCAGTTCGGTTGCCTGTTCCAGCCGCGGATAGTCGGTATAGCCCTCCGGCGTGTGGGCATAGAAGCTCTCCGGCCGCGGCGGGTTGAGGGGGGCGTCGATCCGCAGCCGTTCGGGCAGGTCGGGATTGGCCAGGAAGGCCTTGCCGAAGGCCACGGCATCGGCCCAACCGTCGGCCAGCGCGGCCTCCGCTGCCTTCTTGTCGAACGCCTCGTTGGCGATATAGGCGCCGCCGAAGATCTTCTTCAGCTGCGGTCCCAGGCTGTCTTCGGCCAGCTTCTCCCGCGCGCAGAGGAAGGCGATGCGGCGCCGGCCCAGCTCCGTCGCGACATGGCCGAACAGGGCGGCGGGATCGGAATCCCCCATGTCGTGGGCATCGCAGCGCGGCGCCAGGTGCATGCCGACCCGTCCCGGCCCCCAGACATCGACGACCGTGTCCGTCACCTCCAGCAGCAGGCGGGCGCGGTTCTCGATGCTGCCGCCGTACTGGTCGGTCCGGTGGTTCGAGCTGTCCTGCAGGAACTGGTCGAGCAGGTAGCCGTTCGCGCCGTGGATTTCCACGCCGTCGAAGCCGGCCGCCTTGGCGTTCTCCGCCCCGCGGCGGAAATCCGCCACGATGCCCGGGATCTCATCCGTTTCCAGCGCGCGCGGCACGACATAGTCGCGCTTCGGCCGCAGCAGGCTGACGGAGCCGCGCGGCGCGATCGCGCTGGGCGCCACCGGCAGGCCGCCATTGTGGAACACCGGGTCGGAGATCCGGCCGACATGCCAGAGCTGCAGCAGCATCCGCCCGCCGGCCGCCTTCACCGCGCTGGTCACAACCTTCCAGCCCGCCACCTGCTCGTCCGACCAGATGCCGGGCACGCCGGGATAGCCGATCCCCTGCGGGCTCACCGGCACCGCCTCGGAGATGATCAGCCCGGCGGAGGCGCGCTGCGCGTAATACTCCGCCATCAGCGCGTTCGGGACGTGGCTGTCGCCGGCGCGCAGGCGGGTCAGCGGCGCCATGATCACCCGGTTGGGCAGGCTGAGTTCGCCGATGGTGACGGGATCGAACAGGTTCGGCATGGGGACCTCGGATCGGCACGTCGGGAGGGTGGAAAAGGTGCGGGCCGGCCGGCCCTGACGCCCACATAGCGCAGCCGGGCTTCGTTAACCAGTCCCAGCCGGCAGAATCCGGACCGGTCAGTCCAGAAGTTCCGGGCGGAACTTCGACCGCCGGCTGATCGCCTTGCCCGCGGTCATGAACACGCCGTCGCCGGTATAGTGCAGGGTCCGCGGATGCCTCGGCACCGGCGCCATATGCGCCTTCACGACCTCGAAGACGAACAGGTTGTAGCGGTCGACCATGGCATCGTCGTGCAGCCGGCATTCGAAGCAGGCATGGCATTCCTCGATCAGCGGCACGTCCACCACCGCCCCCTGCCCTGCCGTCAGGCCGAAGCGGGCGAACTTGTCGACCGCCGCCCCGGAGGTGTTGCCGATGCAGGCGCCGCTGTCCCGCACCATGTCGAAGCTGTGATTGCCGCCGGCGATCATCAGCCCGATCAGGGCGGGGGTGAATTCCAGCAGCGTGTGCCAGCCCAGGGTCATCACATTGTCCTGCCCCCGCCAGCGGGAGGAGACCAGGACGATCGGTCCCGGCTCCAGGTAGCGGCGCACGTTGGACACCGGGAAATCGGCCTTGGCCGGGCGCTTCACCATCTGCGGCTCATGTCCGTTCGTATCATGCCCCCCGAACCCGCACACTGTTTGCATGCCCATTGCGCCAGAAACTGCATGCCGGACGGGGGTCCGGCTCGAGCACCGGAGCATCGCGATGCGTCACATCCCAGGTCCCGCCATCGTCTACGCCACCCTGCTGGCCGCAAGCCTGCCCACCGCCATGTCCCGCCCCGCTGCCGCCGCGGTCGATCTCGACTGGCAGGTCAGCCTGTCGGGCGAGGTCGCGCTGTCGGAGGTACGCTTCGGCAAGGTCGCCGGCTGGACCTGCACCACCGGGAGCCTGACCGCCACGGCGGCCAGCGGCTCCTGCACGGGGAAGCCTGAAGGAGGATGGTTCGGCACGGATGAATTTACGGACAGGCCACCGATGATCGCCTTCATCGTCAAGCCGACCTTCCCGGTCCATCTCCCCGACTCCCCGACGGGCATTCCCGGTGCGCCGGTTCAGTTGGCCTGTCCGGTGGCGGCCAACCTGACCTCGACAGCCAGCCAGGTCAGACATGGCGGCTTTTCTCCGGAAAGCGCGCCCGACATCTCGACGGACGACATCGCGGAACCGGGCTACTGCAACCACCTGAACCTCGTCCACGCAGGCGGCAATGCCTGGACCCTGACCTATTCCGGGCCGACCACGTCGGAAGGCGTGATGCAGGACTGACCGGCGCGGCGGCTGGCGAGGGCCGGCGTTCGTCGAACGCCTGGCCGCTGCCGCCCCGCCATGCTACCCGGCAGGGTCTGGCATCGTTCGGGTAGCGACGGGAGAGCGGCATGGAGCGACTGGAAGCCGGGGGCATCGCGATCCCCAAGCTGGGCCTGGGCACTTATCGGCTGACCGGCGATTCCTGCCGGGAAGCGGTGGAGAGCGCACTGGCTTTGGGCTACCGGCATCTCGATACGGCGGAGATGTACGGCAATGAGGAAGCGGTCGGCGCTGCTATCGCCGCCTCAGACGTGCCGCGCGACGAGATCCACGTCACCACCAAGGCCTGGGTGGAGAACCTGAAGCCCGACGCGCTGCGCCGCGCCTTCGACACCAGCCAGAGGAAGCTCGGCCTGGAGAGCGTCGACCTCTACCTGATCCACTGGCCGGCGCCCGACATGAACCTGGCCGCCACCCTGGAGGCGATGCTGCGCCTCAAGGAAGAGGGGCGCATCCGCGCCGTCGGCGTGGCGAACTTCCCCGTCGCATTGCTGCGGCAGGCGGTGGAGGGGATCGGCGCCCCGATCGCCTGCAACCAGGTCGAATACCATGTCTGCCTGGACCAGTCGGCGCTGCTCGCCTACCAGCGGCAGAAGGGCATCCCGCTGGTCGCCTACTGCCCGGTGGCGCAGGGCCGGCTGGCCGAGGATGCCGGCCTGGCCGGGATCGGCAGGAAGCACGGCGCCTCCCCCACCCAGGTCGCCCTGAAATGGCTGCTGGACCAGGACATCGTGGTGCCGATCCCGAAGGCCCGGCGGCCCGTCAGCCAGCAGGCCAACCTGGACGCCTTCCGCATCCCGCTGGACGATGACGACCGCGCCACCATCGCCGCGATGCGCAAGGACCTGCGCTGCGTCAATCCGGGCTTTGCACCCGACTGGGACTGACCGCGGCGCCTCATCGCCCCGGATTGCGGGCCTCGATCTCCCAGCAGGCGGCGGTGAAGCGCACCTGTCCGTCCGCGACGAACGGCGCGAAGGCCGGCCGCACTGCCGCGAGCACCCTCTGTCGCAGCTCCGGGTCGGCGTCCTGCAGCATCGCCCCGACCGGCCCCAGGCGGTTCAGGTAGGACTCCAGATGGGCCTCCGGCATCGAAAGCGGCAGGTCCAGCGGGCGGATCTCGATCTTCGTCCAGCCGCTGTCCGCCAGAAGGCCGCGGACCCGGCCTTCGTCGCCGAAGGCGAACTGGCCCGGCCCGTCCGGCTGGCGCGGCGGCAGGTCCGGCAGATGCGGCGCCGCGGCCCGCTCCGCCGCCGTCATGAAGGGGTTCGCCGCCGCATCCCGCCAGGCATGCAGCAGCATCCGCGCACCGCCCCTGGCCGCGCGGCGCAGGTTGCCGAACGCGGCCACCGGGTCTGCGAAGAACATCACGCCGAAGCGCGACAGCAGAAGGTCGTACTGCGCGGGCGGGAAGTCGTGCACCTGGGCATCCGCCAGGACGAAAGCCGCGTCGACACCGGCCTCCGCAGCGCCCGCACGGGCCGCCTCCAGCATCGGCGCGGAGATGTCGATGCCGGTGCAGCGGCCACTGCCGGCCAGCGCCCGCGCGACAGCGAGCGTGGTGCCGCCGGTACCGCAGCCGATGTCCAGCACATGCGCCGGCGCTTCCGCCCGCGCCACCTCGACCAGCCGCGCCTGCAGCGGCGCGAACAAGGCGTCGAGCATGGCCTGCGCGGCGACCCAGTTGCGCCCCGCCACGCCGTTCCAGCGATCCGCCTGGGGATTGCCGCTTTCCGCTGCCGCCGTCATGCTCGCCGTTCCTTGTGCATGTCCGTCTTCCTTTCCGTCATGATCCGTCCGGCCCCTCCACTTGCCTGGGGGGCCGATCCCCAGCACCCTGCCAGTTCAAGTCCACTTGAGGTCAAGCCCGGATCGGACCGCAGCCATGATCGGCATCGACATCGCGGAGGTGGCCCGGCGCGCCGGGCTGCCCGCCTCCACCCTTCGCTTCTACGAGGAGAAGGGGCTGATCGCCTCGATCGGCCGCCGCGGCCAGCGCCGGCTGTTCGACAGCGACGTCCTGGAGCGCCTGGCCCTGATCGCGCTCGGCCGCGCCGCCGGCTTCAGCCTGGACGAGATCGCCCTGATGTTCGCCCCCGACGGGGAGCCGCGCATCGACCGCGACCGGCTGGCGGCCAAGGCCGACGAACTGGACGGCACCATCCGCCGCCTCCAGGCGATGCGCGACGGACTGCGGCATGCCGCCGCCTGTCCCGCGCCGAGCCATATGGAATGCCCCACCTTCCGGCGGTTGATGCGGGCCGCCGCCTCGGGGGCGATCCAGGCGGGGCCGACGATCCCCGGCAGGCGGACCGCATGACGGCGATGGCGGAAGAGCTCGACATCCTTGTTGTTGGCGGCGGCAATGCAGCGCTCTGTGCCGCCATCGCCGCGCGGCGCGCCGGCGCCTCCGTCCGGGTGGTGGAAGCCGCGCCGGAATTCTACCGCGGCGGCAATACCCGCCACACGCGGAACATGCGCTGTGCCCATGACAGCGCGACCGATCACCTGACCGGCCCCTATACCGAAGCGGAGTTCTGGGACGACCTGCTGCGGGTGACGGAGGGCGAGACCAACGAGGATCTGGCCCGCCTGATGATCGCGCAGTCCAAGCCGATGCTGGGCTGGATTGCCGAACAGGGCGTGCGCTTCCAGCCGTCCCTCGGCGGCACCCTGAGCCTGGGCCGGACCAATTCCTTCTTCCTGGGCGGCGGCCGGGCGATGCTGAACGCGCTGTACCGCACGGCCGAAGGGCTGGGGGTGGAGCTGCGCTATGACGCGCCGGCCACCGCCTTCGCCATCGACGGCGGCCGCTTCCATGCCGCCACCATCGGCGGTGTGGAGACCGTCCGTGCCAAAGCCATGGTGGCCGCCGCCGGCGGCTTCGAGGCGAATTTCGACTGGCTGAAGGAAGGCTGGGGCGCGGCCGCCGACAACTTCCTGATCCGCGGCACGCCCTACAACCGCGGCGATGTGCTGCGGCTGCTGATGGATGCCGGCATGGCGACCCTCGGCGACCCCACCCAGTGCCATGCGGTCGCGATCGATGCCCGCGCGCCCAGGTTCGACGGCGGCATCATCACCCGGCTGGACTGTGTGGTGTTCGGCATCGTGGTGAACCGCGAGGCGCGGCGCTTCCACGACGAGGGCGAGGATTTCTGGCCGAAGCGCTACGCGATCTGGGGGCGGCTGGTCGCGGCGCAGCCCGGCCAGATCGCCTATATCGTCTTCGACGCGCCCTGCCTGCACATGTTCATGCCCTCCCTCTACCCGCCGATCGCGGCGGCGAGCATCACGGAGCTGGCGCAGAAGCTGGAGCTGCCGGCCGAGGCGCTGCAGCAGACGGTGGCGGATTTCAACGCCGCGGTGCGGCCGGGACGGTTCGACCATACCGAGCTGGACGATTGCCGGACGGAAGGCCTCTCCCCGCCGAAGAGCCACTGGGCGCGGCGGATCGAGACGCCGCCCTTCTACGCCTACCCGGTGCGGCCGGGGATCACCTTCACCTATCTGGGCCTGAAGGTCGACGCCGATGCCCGACTGCAGCGGGCCGGCGGCGGCGCGGTGGAGAACATCTTCGCCGCCGGCGAGATCATGGCCGGCAATGTGCTGGGACGCGGCTATGCCGCCGGCATCGGCATGACCATCGGCAGCGTCTTCGGAAAGATCGCGGGAGAGGCGGCGGCCCGCCATGTCCATGGCAGATAGCGCCCCGGTATCCCCGCCTGTATCCCCGCCGGTATCCCCGCCGGCACCGGCGGCGCTGGCCGAGGCCGCGCGCCTGATGACGATCTGCAATGCCTGCCGCTATTGCGAGGGGCTCTGCGCCGTCTTTCCGGCAATGGAGCTGCGCCGCGACTTCGCGGCCGGCGACCTGAACTACCTGGCCAATCTGTGCCACGGCTGCGGCGCCTGCCTCTACGACTGCCAGTTCGCGCCGCCGCATGAATTCGCCGTCGACGTGCCGCGCAGCCTGTCGGCAGTGCGCGCCGCGTCCTACCGCAGCTATGCCTGGCCGGCCGCGCTGCGGCCGCTGTTCGACCGCAACGGCCTGGCGGTCGCGGCGATCGCGGCGGCAAGCCTGGCCGCCTTCCTGCTGGGCTTCGTCCTGGCGCACGACCCGGCCGCCCTGTTCGACAGCTCTGGTGCGTTCTACGCGCTGATGCCGCACGCCGCGATGGCCGGCCTGTTCGGCGCGGCAGGCCTCTACGCCCTGCTGGCCCTGATCATGGGCTACCGGGCATTCCGGCGCGACACCGGCGCCGCCAGCCCGGCCGCCTCTTCCGGCGGCAGTCTGTGGCAGGCGATGCGGGATGCCGGCAGGCTGCGCTATCTGGACGGCGGCGGGGCCGGCTGCCACGACACCGGCGCGGTGCCGCGCGACCGGCGGCGGCTGTTCCACCACCTGACCTTCTACGGCTTCCTGCTCTGCTTCGCGGCAACGGTCGCGGGCACGGCCTATCACTACCTGCTGGGCTGGCCGGCGCCCTACGGCCTGCTGTCCCTGCCGAAGCTGTTCGGCATTCCCGGCGGTATCGGGCTGACAATCGGCACGGCGGGCCTACTGCACCTCAAGCTGTGCCGCACCCCGCCGCTCGCCGACCCGGCACGTTTCGGCATGGATACCGCCTTCATCGCGATGCTGGGCCTGACGGGCCTGACCGGCCTGCTGCTGATGGGGTTTCGCGAGACCCCGGCCATGGGTCTGTTGCTGGCGGTGCATCTGGGCTTCGTCTTCGCCCTGTTCCTCACCCTGCCCTACGGCAAGTTCGTGCACGGCCTGTACCGCTTCGGCGCCCTGATGCTCTACGCCGCGGAGCGGAAGGCCGGCCAATTGGAACATTAAGGGAACGATGCTATCCTGCACGGTATACGCGGACGGCGAAAGGCTCTTGGAGGACCGATTGCATGGGGCAAGGCGCGAGATCCGTCACGGCCATGGTCGCGGGGCTGGCGTTCTCGCTGCTGCCCTTCGTCGCCGGGGGCATCGCAGAGGCGCAGGACCGCAAGGCCAGACTGGACCTGGGCGGCATGAGCTACGACTTCATTCCGCCCGAGGACCTGTGCCCGGTCGAACTCGACCACGCATCTCTCGCGCTGCCCGTCAGGCAATATCTTTTCGCCAGGACGGTAAAAACCCAATTCGACGAGGGTCTGGGCCTGGTTCTCTGGCTTGCCGATTGCGACTGGCTCCGCCGGGTCGACAATCTTGAGTATTTCTACGGCCCGTTCTTCCCCGCACGCATGATGGTCCTCTCCGTCCCGGTGCGTCCCAACGGACAGTTCGGCACCATGGGCTCGATGAGCCGGGAGGCCTATATCGACCGGCTTGACGCATCAAATGACGAGACGTCCTGGCCCGCTTCGGACGCGGAGGCGCTCGCAACGATGGCCAATATCGTCGCGACCGCACCGGCCAGCGACGAACCGCGGACGGTGCCTACCGTCCTTCTTGCCCGCCGGGAGCGCGAGAGGGATGTCGTATACGTGGCAGATCTGAAGGCGCACCGGACCACCCCGTCCCGCACCGGCGGCCAGGGCGAGCCCTATTGGCAGGTCTCCGCCGCCTTCAACGCGATCACCGTGCTGGGGGACTTTCCCCTGGTCCTGCAGAACAGGGACCTGGTCGACGATGGCCTGCCCGCGGACCGGTTGCAGTCGGAACTGCAGGCGGTCCTGCGGCAACTCCGCAGCCAGGACGACGGCAGGCGTTGAGTCCGCGCCCGGCCGGGTGGAGCGACCGGCTTCAGTCGGACGACTTCAATCGGCCAACTTCAATCGGACTGGGGCCGAAGACTGGGGCCGAAGAATGTCCCTGATCGTTTCCCCGGGGGCGATTCCCAGATCGGCGGCGAGAGCATTGACGTGGGAGACGCGCCCCGTGCCGTAGGTGGAGCGTCCATCGCCGATCCGTGCCGAGGCGGCGGCGACCGCAATGCCGGGAATGCCCAGACCGTCGAGCGCCGGCAGGCGCGCGATCCCGGCCCGGTCGATGCCGACCCCGGCATCGTTGAAGGCGACCAGCCGCACGCCAGCCTTGACGGCACTGGCGGTTTCGCCCGCCGGCAGGCCCCCATGCGAGCCCGTCAGCACGACCTTGCCGGCATCGGCAGCGGTGATATCGGAAGCGGAATCGAGGCAGACGATCTCAACCGGCTCCGGGAACAGAGCGCACCGCACCAGCCCCAGGACATGCCGGTGATCCGCCTGCGCGCCCGCTTCCCCGGATTGCGCCGCGGCGACCGCAGCGCTGTACCCTGCCTGGTTTTCGACAGGACTGCCGTCCGCCGCAGCGGCGAGGCGCGCGACGGCATCGCGACAGGCCTGTCCTTCGTCCACGCCAAGCGACCGGGCGGCCGCGTTCGCGGCAGAGATCCGGCCGCGCAGCTGCATGTCGTCGGCATCGCCGATCCGGGCGCTGTCATGGCTCACGGCGGCTGCAGGGATGCCATGAGCGTCGAGCATGGCGAGGCCGGCAATGCCGGCATGCTCCAGCCCCAGCCCGGCATCGTGGCATACCAGCGCCCCGGCCCCCAGGCGCAGCGCATAGGCGGCGACAAAGGTTGCGCCATGCGACCCAGTCAGCACCACGGCGCCGCCGACCGCCGCCTTCAGGTGGGTAATGGAGCCGGCCAGAAGGACCGCCCGCTTCCGGGTCATGTCGCCCGGTTTCCCGTCATGCCGCATAATCCATGGCGCGCTTCGCGGCGACCGCCTGCACCAGGTCCCACAGGGCTGCGACATCCGCTGCCTCGGTCGTATGGGCGCCGATCGAGATCCGCACCATCCAGGCACCCGCCACCACGGCCGGGGTGAGATAGGCCTTTCCCGAGGCATTGACGGCGGCGGCCCAGTCCCGCGTGAAATCGTCCAGCCGCCCGGCCGGCACCTCCGGCGGCTCGAACCGGACACACAGGGTCTGCAGGACGACCGGCGCGACAAGGCGCCAATGCGGCGCCGCCGCGACCTGCCGGGCGAGGTCCTGCGCCAGCGCCATGTCGCGGCGCAGCCGCGCCTGCAGGCCGGCCACCCCCTGCTCGCGGATCACGAACCAGAGCTTCAGCGCCCGGAACCGCCGGCCCAGCGGGATCGACGTGTCGCGAAGATTGCGTACCCTGTCGTCCACCGCCGATTGCAGGAAGGACGGGTTGGTCGACATCACCCGCAGGAGCTGCGCCTCGTCCCGCACGAAATAGAGCGAGCAGTCGAACGGCACGCCGAGCCATTTGTGCGCGTTCACCACCAGGCTGTCGGCACCCTCGATCCCGTCCCACATCCAGCGGCATTCCGGCAGGATCATCGCGCTGCCGGCCATCGCCGCATCGACATGCAGCCACAGGCCGTGCCGGCGCGCGATGGCGGCGATCGCCGCCACCGGGTCCATCGATGTGGTGGCCGTGCCGCCGACCGCGGCGACCACGGCGCAAGGGACGTGGCCCGCCGCCAGGTCCGCCGCGATCGCCGACTCCAGCGCCTCTGGCTGCATCGCGAAGGCGTCGTCGATGGCGATCATCCGTACATGGGCGCGGCCGATGCCGGCCAGCAGCGCCGCCTTCTCCACAGAGGAATGGGCGCTGGCAGAGGTGTAGACGACCAGCGGCGGCGCCTGCTCCTGCAGGCCGCCACGGTCGAAGCTGTTGCCGGTCGCCCGTTCCCGCGCGCAGATCAGCGCCACCAGGGTGGCGGTGGAGGCAGTGTCCTGGATGACCCCGAACCAGCCGGGCGACAGGCCAGCCATCTGGCGGAACCAGTCGACGACCACCTCCTCCACCTCGGTCACTGCGGGCGAGGATTGCCAGGACAGGCCCAGCACGCCCAGCCCGGTGCTGAGGAAGTCGGCGAGGATGCCGGCGGGCAGCGCATTGGCCGGGAAATAGCCGAAGAAGGACGGGTGCTGCCACAAGGACAGGTGCGGCAGCACCACCCGGTCGATATCGGCCAGGATCGCCTCGAACGGCTCCGCCTCTTGCGGCGGCATCGCCGGCAGCAGCGCCTTCACATCGCCCGGGCTGCTGCCCGCCTGCACCGGCAGGTCCCGGATGCGCTCCTGGTAGTCGGCCAGCCAGTCCACAATGGCATGGCCGTGGCGGCGGAATTCCTCAGGTTTCAAAGCGCGTCCCCCTACCCGATTTCTGCAGTCATGGTGGCGTCCGCCGGCCCTGGCAGGCCCAGAACAGACATCGGCCCGGATCTGCTCTGCCAGATCCCGACCGGCCCCGCCGGACATGTCGTACAGAACCCGCAGCCGCAGTAGAAGGCTGGCGCAACCTTGCGGATGCCCATGGCGACGGCGCCGCGCCGGAACCCCTGCCGGCCCTCGACCACCAGCAGGCTGGCATGCAGCCGATCCGCCGCGATCGAGCGCTCCGGAAGGCCGTTTACGCCCCGGCAGAAGCGGGCCAGTTCGGCAATCGCAACGCGTGCCGGATCGTCCGGCCGGAGGGCGAAGAAATAAAGGTCGCGCGGCGGCAATGCGGGTGCCGCGAATGGAAGGCTCAGCTGCGTCGCTACCATCGTCCGCCCGTGAAACGTGCATCCGTATGTTCCTTATATGTTCTTATTTGTCAAAGGTAACGACTATTCCGCGCAACGGCCCCCTGGCGCGCAGTCCCCCTTTCCGGAACGGTATCCTGGCCCGTGCGACCACGCAGTCAGGTTTGCGAACATTACTGGAACGATGTAGTCATGCATCCATGACGTGCAGCCGGCAGATCCCTGGCCGGCCTGTCGGTGCAGGGAGGGGCCATTGCCAGCGGGCCATTGACTGACGCCGGCAGCGTCGCCGGGCTGCAGGATCGGTTGCGATTGATCCCGCAGGGGCTCTTCGAGTCGGAGGACCGGCACGGACCGCGGCCCGGCCGGGGCAGTGGCGAACGGCGATGATCCGCCCTTCCAGTGGCCCAGTACACGCGGATCGGCAGCGGCATCGGGGGCGGCGTCGGAAGCGGGCCGCCGGCGATATTGATCTCTCGCCCGCAGGGTGACAAGGAGTGCGACCACGCAGACGGGCCGGCGGCCCGGCCCGCAAAGCCCAATGCCATGGCGGTTCTGATCGATGCCCCTTTTCGGCCGGCTGCATGACGACATCTTCCTGCTGTTCTCCGGCAGCAACCGGCAGCTCTATGCCTGCGTGATCGCCGCCCTGTACCGGGAGTTCTACAGCGGCAGCAGCTTCGCCAGCCCGTTCCGCCAGGACGTGCTGCTGCACATTGCCGAGACCGTGCGCGGCAATGCCGCGCTCTGGGCGGACGAAGAGGTGCTGGCCGAGCTGCCGCCGCCGGCGCGCCGGCTGGGCCGCCGCCGCATCCGGCGGCAGGCCGCAGGCAGCCAGGCCGGCGACCCGGTCGGCCAGCGCAGCAACCATGTCTATGCCCGGATGCTGGCGACCGGCTGGCTGGTGGAAGAGCCGTTCGGCTTTAACACCCAGGTCGAGATGCCGCCCGCCGCCATGGCCCTGGCGGAACAGCTGGTGGCGATCGAGGCCGGCCTGTCGCAGCTCTTCGCCGGCGTCGTGGCGGAGATCCGCACTGCGGTGCGCGCCATCCTCGACGGCGAGGAGCGGTCGCTGCTGGCCCTGCCGCGGGCGGCGGAGAGCGCGGGCGGCTTCGTCCGGCGGCTGCGCGCCATCCATGCCTCGCTGCGCGATGTCGAGCGCTCCCTGATGACCAGCGGCGACCTGGAGGCCCGGCTGCGGCATTTCATCGACGAGTTCGTCGACCGGGTGGTGATCGTCGACTTCCGCGCCGTGCTGACCAGCGACCATCCCTATCACCACCGGCACGAGATCCTGCGCAGCGTGGACGAGCTGCGCCAACACGAGCAGCGACGGCAGGAGCTCGCGCGGAAATACGTCCAGGCCAGCATCGCGCCGGACGAGGCGGAGGCCTGGCTGGCGGTGGAGGGCCATCTCGGCGAAATCGAGGGCACCTTCGCCTCGGTCGACGATTTCATGGGCCGGCTGAACGCCTTCCGCGCGCGGCTGGAGGAACGGCTACGCAACACCGTCCGCTACATGGAACGCGCCGACGACAGCTTCTCGTCGGAGGTGGCCGATCTGATCCGCCGCCTGGATGCGATCGCGGAACGGCGGGAGGCGGCCGGCCTGCCGCCGGCGGACTGGCCCTGCGCCCTGCCCCGCCACGACCGCCCCTGGGCGGCCGAGCTGGCGGCGCAGCCGCGCGCCGCGCGGGCCCCGGTCGCGCCGCAGCGCATCGCCCCGATCAGCCGCGACCCGGCGGAAGAGGTCTACCGCAGCCTCGCGCGCCGCTTCGCCCGGCTGTTCGCGCCGCGCAGCGATGCCGAAGTGGCGGCCTTCCTGGAGCGCTGCGTGCCCGCCGGCGGCGCGGTCGAGGCCAGGGTGATCCGGCTCGAGAGCCTGGAGGATTTCCTGCTGTTCGACGAGGTGCGGCGACGGCGCCATGCCGGCCCGGCGCTGCTGGACGGCCGCTTCCTGGCGGAAGAGATGCCGGGGCTGCACAGCAGCGCCTGGATCGAATGTCCGAACTTCGCCCTTCGCCGCGGCCCGGGGCCAGGCACCGACCGGCGAGAGGCGCCATGAGCATCCTGCGCGAACTGCTGGAGCTGGAGGCGGCCGGGCATGACGACCGCAAGCTGCGCCGCGCCGCCGCCGCCCTGCTCGACCGGCAGTTCCTGCACGCCGCCGACCGCGGCGCCGCGCAGCACTACCACCTGCTGGTCGACGATCGGTACTGGCGCTATTTCGAGGGTCTGTTCGACGCCATCGGCCGCCGCCTGGTCCGCAACGAGGGCGAGCAGTGGGTCGGCCTGCTGCCCGATATGGGGCTCTATCCCGACCTGGCCGGCGCCCTGCCCCGCATGCGCCAGGCGGAGACCCTGCTGCTGCTGGTCGCCGCCCTGGTCTACCAGGAGAAGATCAATGTCGGCGAGGTCGAGCAGGGCGCGGTGGTGCGCACCGATACCGGCGAGCTGTTCGACCGCTATGCCACCCTGCTGGGGCGCGAGCGGATGAAGGATTCCGAGTTCCGCGAGCTGCTCGGCGAGGTGCGCCGGCGCGGCATCGTGGCGGTCGGCGAGGCCGACGAGGAGAGCCTGGATTTCGAGGTCTTCATCCGGCCGATGATCAAGCTGGTCGTCTCCGCCGATGTGCGGGAGGCGCTGCGCCAGTTCGCCGGCGAGGAGGAGCGGATGCTGGACAAGATGGCATCCGATGCACCGCCCGAAGCAGCTCCGGGAGCCGCAACCGACCCGGAGGCGCCCTGATGTACCTGCTGAACCACCTCGTTCTGGTCAACTGGCACAATTTCGAGCCGCTGGAACTGCCCTTCTCCCGGCTCACCGCCGTGATCGGCGAGAACCGCAGCGGCAAGTCCACCCTGCTGGACGCGATCCAGGTGGCGATGCTGGGCAATCACGGCAGCTGGCGGGAGCTGAACCGCGCCGCAGGCGACGAGCGCAGCCGGCGCACCGTGCGCAGCTACTGCCTGGGCATGGTGGCGCCCGAGCAGCCGCCGCTGCGCGACAGCGCCGTGACCTGGATCGCGCTGCATTTCAAGGACGAGGAGACCGGCCACGACGTCACCTTCGGCGTCAACCTGGTCGCCAGCCTGGGCGACCCGGCGGAACGCAGCAGTCCCTTCGTCGTGAAGGGGCTGGCGCTCGGCCTGGCCGATTTCGTGGAGGAGGCGGAGGAAGACGGCGAGCGCTACCTGCTGCCGCGGGACTGGGAGAACGCCTCCGCACGCATCGCCCGACGGGTGGCGGCGCAGCCCGGCGGCGCCTTCCTCGCGCCCACCGGGCCGGAGCGCTTCATCGGCGAGTGGATGAAAGCGCTGAACGCCGGCGGCCGCAGCCCGCAGCCGTCGGTCTTCGCCAAGCCGTTCGTGAAGACCGTCGCCTATCGCCAGGTCAGCAGCGACGACCAGTTCGTGAAGCAGTTCCTGCTGCCGGAAAAGCCGATCGGCATCGCCCAGCTGCGCACCGCCATCGCCACCTACCGGGAGGTGGACCGCCATATCAAGCTGATCCGCATCGAGATCGGCCTGCTGCAGGAGGCGGCGCGCGAGGCGGAGCGTCATTTCGAGGCTCTGGCCGGCTGGTTCGCCGAGGGCTGGACGATGAGCCGCGCCGAGGCGCAGCAGGCCTGGCGCCTGTTGCGGCGCAACCGGGTCCGGATGTCCGAGAAACGCGCCGAGGCGGCCTTGGCCGCGGAAGAGCTGGAGCGCGGCGATGCGGAGCTGCGCGAGGCCGAGGCCGCGCAGCAGGACATCCAGGCGAAGATCGCGCAGAGCGCCGCCGGCCAGTTGCAGAGCATCGGCCTGCAGGAAAAGGATGCAAGCCGGGAGCGCGAGGATGCGCAGCGCGACCTCGATCTCTGGCGGCAGGACTGCGCCGCCGCGGTGCTGGCGGCGCGGTCCGGGCTGCTGGCCGGCGCTGCCGGCCTCGGCGGCCTGGCGGAGCGGCTGGCCGGGCTGGAGGCCCTGGCGGGTCCGGAAGCACTGGCTGGCGCCGATCCGGCCGATTTCCCGCGCGCGCCCGGCGCACTGCGCCGCGCCATCGACGGGATCGCCGCCGCGAAGGAGGGTGCCGCCGCCGCCGCGCATCTGGAGCGCGAGGCGCGCCGCGCCGCGGCGGCGATGGAGCAGGCGCAGGCGGGCTACGACCAGGGACGGGAGATGCTGCAGCGGCTGCGCGGCGGCCAGGCGCCGATCGGCGGCGAGACCGCCGCCTTCATGCAGGCGCTGCAGGACGAGGGGCTGGCGCCGCAGGTGCTCTGCGCCCTCGTCTCCGTCACCGACGAGAGCTGGCGCGACGCCGCGGAGGCGCTGCTGGGGGCCGAGCGCGAAGCGATCATCCTGCCGCCAGCGCAGGTGGAGCCGGCGATCCGCTTCTGGCGCCGCCAGGGCGAGCGCTTCCGCCGCTGCCGGGTGGCGCGCACAGACAAGGTCACGGTCCCGCAAGGTGCCCCCGCAGCCGGCAGCATGGCGGCGATCGTCACCTCCGACGACCCGCTAGTCGCGGGCTATCTGCGCCGCCGCATCGGCGAGGTGCGGCTGGCCGACACGGTCGAGGCGCTGCGCGCGCCCGGCCGGGCGATCATGCGCGACTGCTACTACGACGATGGCTTGAGCGTGCGCCGGCTGGGTTTCCGCGGCCCGCCGCTGCTGGGGCGCGAGGTCGGCGCCGCCGCCGAGCGCCATCTGGCGGCGGAGATGGAGCGCCTGCAGGCCGAGGTGCAGCGCGCTTCCGCCGAGATCCGGCAGCGCCAGGCCGCCGCCGACGCGCTGCGCCGCCTGCTGGAGGCCGGCGCCGGCGGCCGCCGGCCGGTCGATCATCTGGACGAGGCACGCGGCCTGGCCGAGGCGCGGCTGGAGGCTCTGGCCGCGCAGCGGCGCAAGATCGAGGGCAGCATCGCGCCGGACTGGCAGGCCGAGGCCGAGGCCCTCGCCGCCCGCATCGCCGCGCTGCGGGAAGAGCGCGATGCGGCGCTGGCCACGAAGCTGAAGGCGGAGAACGATGCCGCCGCCGCGCAGGCGGAGCTGGACCGCGGCGAGGACTATCCCGGCTCCCGGCTCTGCTATCGCTACCGGCTGGAGCAGCTGAAGCAGGCGGAGCGCAACATCCCCGCCGGCGCCGGCCTGCGCCTGCCCGGCCGGCCGCAGATGCGCCGGCAGTTCCGCGAGCGGCTGTCCCGCCTGCACGACGAGCCGAAGGTGCTGGCGCACGAGGCGCAGCAGCGCCGGGGACAGCGCGAAGCCATTGCCAATGCCGCCCGCGATGCGTTCTGGAGCCGGGTCGACGAGTATCGCCGCCGGATCGCGACCCCGCAGGCCGAGGAGCTGCAGAGCGCGCGCCTGTCGGTGGCGGCGGCGGACGAGCGCATCCGCGCCCGCATCGGCCATCTGGAAGGCCATGCGCTGCTGGAATTCGAGAGCCAGATGGAGCGCGCCGCGCGGGAGATGAGCAAGGTCTTCCAGACCGAGTTCGTGGCCGCCGTGCGCGACCGGATGGAGATCGTCCGGCAAGAGATCGACCGCATCAACGCGATCCTCCGGCCGCGCAGCTTCCACCAGGAACGCTATCGCTTCCGCCAGCGGGTGGCCGCCGAATACGAGGGCGTGATTCAGCTGGCGGAGCGGGCGGCGGAGGATCCGGACGGCCTGATGTCGCTGTTCGACGACCGCAGGCAGGAGGGCGACCGCCTGACCCCGGCGGTGGAGAGCGTGAAGCGGCTGCTGCTGTCGGAGGAGGTCGACGCCGCCGGCTTCGAGGATTATCGCAACTACTGGGTGTTCTGGCTCGAAAGCGCGCAGGTCGACACCGACCGCTGGGTCTCCTTCCAGGCGCGAAAGGGCACCGGTTCCGGCGCGGAAAGCCAGACCCCGTTCTACATCGCCATGGGCGCGGCGCTGGCCGCCGCCTATCGCGGCGCCCGGGCGCCGCGCAGCGGCGGCGCCGGCCTGGCCCTGTTCGACGAGGCCTTCTCCAAGATGGACCCCAACAACCAGCGCCGCATGCTCGACTTCTTCACCGCCATCGGCCTGCAGCCGGTGGTCGCGGCGCCGCTGAGCGGCCAGACCGCGCTGGTCTCCCGCATGGACCGGATCCACGAGGTCTGGCGCAGCGGCGACCGGGCGCAGGTGGAAAGCTATGCCCCCGGCCCGGAGCTGCGGGCGGCGGTGGAGCGCGAGGACCCCTCCACCCTGACCCGCGAACAGCTGCTGGCGATCGCCGAGAGGACAGCCGATGCGCCGGGTTCTGCGTCGACTTCTGTTTCGGGCGAAAGCAGCCGGGCGGCGGAATGAGCGTCCCGCGCTTTGCCGATGCCGGGGCTTTGCTGTCCTGGATGCTGGACGTGGTCGAGAGCCAGCCCGACCGCAAGGCGGCAATCATCGCGCATCCCGCCTATGAGGCGATGCCCAGCCATGCCGCCCACCGACCGTTCGAAAATGCGCTGGACGCTGCCGCGGCGGCCGGCGCCGTTACCGTAGAACGTGGCCGCGGGCCCTTCGACCGGCACGAGGTTGCCCGCGTCCGGCTGATCGATCCGGCCAGGCTCTACCGCCATCTCGGCCGGGAGCCGGCGGCCGACCGCGCGGCCCGGGCGGTAGGAGCCCTGCGCAGCCTGGTCGAGGACCGGGAGGCGACTATCGCCGCGATCCCGAACGAACTGGCCACCGGCTGGGCTCGACGCGAGGCGCCGTACGGCATCGCGCCCTTCGACCTCGACACCGCCGGCAGCTTCCTGCGCCTGCTCCGCGGCTGGGTCGACGGGCTGCACCAGGATGTCGACCAGCGCACCTTCTGCCGCCGCGCGGCCGGCGACAGCAAGGCGCTGGAACGCAAGGGGCAGGCCGGCCGGGTGGCGCAGGTCCTGGCCACCCTCAACGGCCTGGAGGGCGCCGACCCGACCGCCCTGCTGGAGGAGCTGGGCATCCGCAAGTTCCCCGCACCGATCTGCCTGCGCGGGCCGGTGGCGGTGACCATGGCGGGCGGCCCGGTCGACCTGTCGGCGCTGCGCCCCTATGCGGCCCTGGCGCCGGAGCAGGTGGCGGCCCTGACCTGCACCACCGCCCCCGCCTATCTGCTGTCGATCGAGAATTTCGCGAGCTTCAACCGCCATGCGCGCGAGATCGCGGATGACGGCCTGATCCTCTATTCCGGCGGCTTCCCGTCGCGCGCCGTGCAGGCGCTGGTGGCGCGGCTGGACGCGGCCCTGCCGCCGACGGTGCCGTTCTTCCACTGGGGCGATATCGACCCCTGGGGCCTGCGGATCTTCCGCTGCCTGGAAGATGTGCTGGCACGGCCGCTGCAGCCGCACCTGATGGACCGTGCCACCGCCGGCCGCGGCACCCCCGCAGCCGCCGCCGCGGGCCTGCAGGCCCTGGCGGACAGCGACAGCGCCATTGCCGGGCTCGCCGCCTTCCTGGCCTCGGACACGGCACGGCATCTGGAGCAGGAGGAGATCGACCCGGCGCCGCCGGACCTCGCCCCTGCACCGGCGGAAGCCGATGCGGCGGCGCCGTAGCGGCGCACGGGACCACGAACGGGAGGGACGGGAATGGCCTTCGACACCGGCACGGCGAAGCTGAAATTCGAGACCGACGGCCCGGTCGCCATCGTCACCATCGACCGGCCGGAGGTCCGCAACGCACTGGACAACGAGGCGGCGGACGCCCTGACCCGGGCCCTGCGCGCCTTCGACGCCGACGAGGGGCTGCGCGCCTGCGTGCTGACCGGGGCCGGCGGGCATTTCTGTGCCGGCGCCGACCTGAAGGCGCTGGCTGCCGGCCAGCAGTACCGCGCCTGGGCGGGCGATCCGGACGGCCCCTGCCACGACATCCTGTCGAAGCCGGTGATCGCGGCGGTGGCCGGCTATGCCTGTGCCGGCGGGCTCGGCGTGGCGCTGCGCTGCGACCTGCGGGTGGCGGAGGAAGGCGCCACCTTCGCGGTGTTGTCGCGGCGCTGGGGCGTGCCGATGAGCGACGGCACGACGGTCCGCCTGCCGCGGCTGGTCGGCACGGGGCGTGCGCTCGACATGCTGCTGACCGCGCGCAAGGTCGGCGCGGCGGAAGCGGTGGCGATCGGACTCGTCGACCGGCTGGTGCCGCCCGGCCAGGCGCTGGCCGCGGCCGTGGCGTTGGCGCATGAAATCGCCGCCTTCCCGCAGATCGCCATGCGGTCGGACCGGCAGTCCGCGATCCGGCAATGGGACCTCTCCCTGCCCGACGCCTTCGCGCAGGAGATGGACCTGGCGGCGGCGGCGAAGCGCCTGGAGGCGCAGGCCGGCGCGGCACGCTTCGCCGCCGGCGCCGGCCGCCATGGCGCCGCCGCCAACGACCCGGACCCCGACTGATGCGTGCGGTCCGCGCCCGCAGCTTCGGCGGCATCGACGCGCTGGCGCTGGAGGAGGTGCCGCCGCCGGCGATGCTGCCGGGCGGGGTGCGGATCGCGGTGCAGGCGGCGGGGGTCAGCTTTGCCAACCTGCTGGTGCTCGAGGGCCGGCACCAGAACCGCCCGGACCTGCCCTTCACCCCGGGGACGGAGATTGCCGGCATCGTCACCGAGCTGTCCGGCGAAGGCGGTCACGGCCTGCAGCCGGGCGACCGGGTCTGCGCCGGCCTGCCCTCCGGCGGCTTCGCGGCGGAGGCCGTCGCCGCCGCCGGCAATGTCTTCCGCATTCCCGCCGGGCTCGGCTTCGCCGCCGCGACCCATTTCCCGACGATCTATGCCACGGCGCATTGCGCGCTGGCCTGGCGCGCACAACTGCAGCCGGGGGAGACACTGCTGGTGCACGGCGCGGCGGGCGCCAGCGGCCTGGCGGCGGTTGAGATCGGCGCGGCCCTGGGCGCGCGCGTGATCGCCACCGCGGGCAGCCCGGACAAGGCTGCCGCCGCCCGCGCCCATGGCGCCGCCGCCGTGATCGACCATCGCGCCGGCCCGATCCGGGAGGCGGTGCTCGACCTGACCGGCGGCAGCGGCGTGGATATCGTCTTCGACCCGGTCGGCGGCGACCTGTTCGACCAGTCCCTGCGCTGCGTCGCGCCTTTGGCCCGGATCCTGACCATCGGCTATGCCTCCGGCCGGATCCCGCAGGTCCCGGCCAACATCCTGCTGGTGAAGAACCTGAGCCTGATCGGCCTCTACTGGGGCTATTACATGGCCTGGGGAAAGACCCAGGCCCCGCCCGCCCTGCGCGCCCGGGTCCGCACCCTGTTCGACGAGCTGTTCGCGCTGTTCGAGCAGGGCCGCCTGCACCCCGTGATCGACCGCGAGCTGCCGCTGGCGCAGTTCGCGGACGCCCTGCGCCGGGTGCAGGACCGCAAGGTGATCGGCAAGGTGGTGCTGCTGCCCTGAGGGCGGGGCAAAGAAACCGACAACGGCATTGTCCAGCCGAGCGGCTTCGGGTTCAATCGCCGGGCGACTGCCAGGGATCAAGCACGGCAACGCCCATCGGGTCGAAATCGACGCGATTGCGCGTGACGACCGTCAGGCCATGGACCAGGGCCGTGGCGGCGATCATCGCGTCACGTTCGGGCCGCCGGTCCGGCACATGAAGGGCTGCACAGCGCCGGGCGATGGCGAGGTCAAAAGGCAGGACCCGCCGCGCGAACGGAGCCAACACCCGTTCTTCCAGCCAGGTCCGCAGCCGCGCGCCCTGCCGCGCATCGCGCCGCTCCATGAGCTGAACGCCGAGTTCGAGTTCGTAGACAGTCACCACAGACAGGAACAGCTCGTCCTCGCGCACGGCTTCTGCCCATGACCGGACATGGGCATCGCCACGCCGGCGATTGCGCAGTTCGGACCAGACATTGGTATCCAGCAGATAGCTCAATCGAATTCAGCCGGACGGGAGAAACTGTCGTCCATGCGTGGCGGCTCGAAATCGATCTCGTCGTCCTCGTCCTGCGCGACAATCTCAAGCAGGCTGCGCTGCCCGCCGACCAGCTTCTGATAATCGCCATAGCTCAGCAGGACATGCGCCGGTCGGCCACGATCTGTGATGATGACGGGCCCTTTCTCGGCCGCCTTCTTCGCGCCACCGGCGTCCTGGTTGAACCTTCGGCTGGAAATCGTCGTGATGCTCATCCATGTCTCCACCGCTGATTGCAAAAGCGGGCGAAGGCCGGAATATAGAAAAATAGCAACGTGTCTACAAGATAGGGCGTCCGATCAGGCCGAGGACGGCGGTGCCGCCCGACATGGCGCCGGCAGGGCTGACCCGGGTTGGCTATATGGCCATCTATCTGGTCAGGAGCGCTGCACGCGGCGTGCCGGTGCGGCTGCTGGCGTGCGGCCGGGACCGCCCTCTCAGCCGGCACGCCAATCCTCCAGGGCCAGCCCCGGCACCCGGGTGAATTCCGCATGATTGGCGGTGACCAGGACCGCCCCGCGGCGACGTGCCTGCGCCGCAATCAGCAGGTCATAGGGGTCGATCGGGGTTCCGACGGCCTTGAGTGCCGCACGCATGCCGCCGGCTTCGGCCGCGTCCTCCGGCGCGAAGGGCAGGATCTCCAGCGGCGCCTGCAGGAAGATCGCCAGCCGTTCGGCATTCTCCCGTCTGCGTCCGGAATTGGCGACGCCATAGTGCACTTCGAAAAGGACGATCGAGGACAGGGCAAGCTCCCCCGTCCCCATTTCCCCGGCAAACCGCTCGACGACCCGGGCCGTGGCCTGTTTCAGGACGGCGATAACGACGTTCGTGTCCAGGCAGATCATGGATCGAGAGCAGCATCGTCGTCGTCGGCCGGCATCTCCGGCTGCTCGCGCCCCTCGTCCATGAAGGGCACGTCCCGGTAGGCGGCAAGCGCAGCCAGCCAGGCATCGGCATCGAACTCCAGCGGCTCCAGGATCACCCCCTGCCCGAACCGCCGTACCCGCACCTCGCGCCCCGGCAGGCGGAACGCCTTGGGCAGCCGCACCGCCTGGCTGCCGCCATGCCTGAACAGCTTCGCATTCTCGGAACCCGAAATGGCAGACCCGATCCAAAAGTAGATACTACTAATATCTACTCCCTCGCGGGGTTCGCAAGACGCACCGCCGCCAGGCGAGCGACCACCACCTCACTCCCACTCGATCGTCCCCGGCGGCTTCGAGGTGATGTCGTAGGTCACCCGGTTGATGCCGCGGACCTCGTTGATGATGCGGGTGGCCATGCGGCCCAGCAGGGCGTGGTCGAAGGGGAAGACGTCGGCGGTCATGCCGTCGGTGGAGGTCACGGCGCGCAGCGCGCAGGCATGGTCGTAGGTGCGGGCATCGCCCATCACGCCGACGGTGCGCACCGGCAGCAGCACCGCGAAGGCCTGCCAGATGGCGTCATAGAGGCCGGCATTGCGGATCTCCTCCAGGTAGATTGCGTCGACCTTGCGCAGCAGGTCGCATTTCTCCTTCGTGATCTCGCCGGGAATGCGGATCGCCAGGCCGGGGCCCGGAAAGGGGTGGCGGCCGACCAGGCGCTCCGGCAGGCCGAGCTCGCGGCCCAGGTCGCGGACCTCGTCCTTGAAGAGCTCGCGCAGGGGTTCGACGAGCTTCATGTTCATGCGCTCGGGCAGGCCGCCGACATTGTGGTGCGACTTGATCGTCACGCTGGGGCCGCCGTGGAAGGACACGCTCTCGATCACGTCGGGATAGAGGGTGCCCTGCGCCAGGAAGTCGGCGCCGCCGACGGCTTTCGCCTCCGCCTCGAAGACGTCGATGAACAGCCGGCCGATGGTCTTGCGCTTGGCTTCCGGGTCGGTCACCCCGGCCAGCTCGCCCAGGAACAGGCCGGACGCGTCGCGGTGCACCAGCGGGATGTTGTAATGGTCGCGGAACAGGGTCACGACCTCGTCGGCCTCCCCCGCCCGCATCAGGCCATGGTCGACGAAGACGCAGGTCAGCTGGTCGCCGATCGCCTCGTGGATCAGCACCGCGGCGACGGAGGAGTCCACGCCGCCGGACAGGCCGCAGATCACCCGCCCCTGCCCAACCTGGGCGCGGATGCCGGCGATCGCCTGGGCGCGGAACGCCGCCATCGTCCAGTCGCCGGCACAGCCGCAGACATTGCGCACGAAGTTGCGCAAGAGCGCGCCGCCATGCGGGGTATGGCTGACCTCCGGGTGGAACTGCACGCCGTAATAGCCGCGCGCCTCGTCGCAGATCGCGGCGAAGGGCGCGCCGTCGCTGACGCCGACGGCGCGGAAGCCGGGCGGCAGCCGGTCGACATGGTCGCCATGGCTCATCCAGACCTGTTCCCGTGCGCCCGGCGCCCAGACGCCGCCGAACAGCGGGCAATCGTCGGTGACCTCGACGAAGGCGCGGCCGAACTCGCGATGCTCCGGCGCGGTGACCGAGCCGCCGAGCTGCGCGCACATCGCCTGCTGGCCGTAGCAGATGCCCAGCAGCGGCACCTGGGCCGCGAACACCGCCTCGTCGATACGCGGGGTGCCGGCCTCCGCCACCGAGGCGGGACCGCCGGACAGGATGATCCCCTTCGGCGCCAGCCGGGCCAGCGCCTCGGCCGCCTTGTTGAACGGCGCGATCTCGCAATAGACCCCGGCCTCCCGCACCCGGCGGGCGATCAGCTGGGTGTACTGGGCGCCGAAATCGACGATCAGGATGGTGTCGTGCCCGGCGGCGACCGGGTCGACGGCGAAAGTCTCGGGGGTGGGGGCGCTGTCGGTCATGGCGACCGTATAGGGCCGCCGGCCGGGCGGCTGCAAGCGGCGCGTGGCGGTGCAAACGGGATGCGGACCGGAGGCCCGCCGCAGCCGGCTGCGAGGACGGGACTCGCGGGCGTCCGGGTCGTCCCATGGCCTGGCCATGGGGTCCATGCCACCGGCGCCGCCGCATGGTTGGCGGAATGGGTCCCCGGGTCAGGCCCGGGGACGACGCGGATCGGGGATCAGCTATTCTTCGCCTTGTAGGCGGCCACCGCCTCCTTCAGGGCGGTATATTCGGCGCAGCCGAACAGGCAGAGCTCGTCGAGCTTCGACAGATGCTCTTCCGCCTTGGCCAGGTTGCCGGTCTGCAGATAGGCCTCGCCGACATATTCGTGCGCGCCCTTGTGGTCCGGGTCGATCTTCAGCGCCTGGCCATAGGCGGCGAATGCGGCGTCGTAATTGCCCAGGTTGCGCTGCGCATAGCCCAGATAGTTGAAGGCGTCGGCGGAATTGGGCTCGCGCCGGACATAGGCGGTCAGCGCGTCGATCGCCGCCTGCCAGTCCTTCATCTCGATCGCCTTCTGGCCCGCCGTGAAGTCGGGGTCGGCGGCCATCGCCTGCCCGCCGGAAGAGCTGTTGTTGTCGTTGCCCATGGCCGAGGCCGGCGCCGGAGCCATGCCCTGGCCGAACAGCAGCGCCAGGGCAAAGGCGAGCGAGAGGCCGAGCACGGCGAAGGCGCGTCGCGCCGACGGTGCGGCGACGGGACGGCGGGACGGGATGGGCGGCTGGCGCATGATGGGCTCCCTGGCAGAGGCGGATCGCGGCCGGTGGGTGTGCCGGCCGGCGACGGACGGATTATAGATGCCAGATGCATCCTGTCTGCCCGCCGTCCAGGGCAGGATCTTCACAGCTGCGCCAGCGCCGCTGCCGCTACCCCCTGCGGGCCAGCCGGGCGACGTAGAAACCGTCCGTGTCGTCGCGATGCGGCGACAGGACCCTGCCGGGACCGGCGGCGGCACCGGCCCGCGATGTTTCCGGCAGCGCTGCGAAGTCGGGATGGGCCGCCAGGAAGGGCCGGACCCTGTCCTCCCCCTCCTCCGGCAGCAGGGAGCAGGTGGCATAGACCAGCATGCCGCCCGGGGCGACCAGACCGGCGGCGCGCTCCAGCAGATCCGCCTGCACCGCCTGCAGCTCCGCCAGCCGCGCCGGGGTCAGGCGCCAGCGATCCTCCGGCGCGCGGCGCCAGGTGCCGGTGCCCGAGCAGGGCGCGTCGACCAGCACCCGGTCGCAGGCGCCGGCCAGCTCCTCCGGCGGCGGCCAGGGCAGGAACCCGATCTCCGCGCCGGCCTGTGCCGCACGGGGACGCAGCCGGTCCAGCCGGTCGGCGGCGATGTCGGTCGCCAGCAGTCGGCCGCCCTGCCTATCCTTGCCCTGCCCTTCCCCAACGGCATGCAGCTCTGCCGCGATGGCCAGGATCTTGCCGCCGGCGCCGGCACAGAGGTCCAGGACGGTCATGCCCGGCCGGGCGTCGACCAGATGGGCGACCAGCTGCGAGGCCGCGTCCTGCGGCACCAGGCTGCCGTCGCGCAGCAGCGGATGGTCGCGCAAGGGACCGCCGGTCGCGGCCTCCGGCAGGCGGATGCCCTGCGGGGCGAGCGGTGCCGGTTCCGCGGCCAGCCCCTCCGCCCGCAGGCGCGCCAGCATCGGCGCCCGCCCGCCGCGGCCGGCATGGGCGCGCAGGTCGAGCGGTGCGCGGCCGTTGAGGGCGGCCAGCGCAGCGCCGGCATCCGCACCGAAGCGCCGCCGGAAGCTGTCCTCCAGGAAGGCGGGAATGTTGGCGGCGGCCCAGAACGGCATGGCTTCGTCATGGCGGCCGGCCTCGAGATCCGCCAGCGCCTGGCGCTCGGCATCGGTCAGCGGCGGCGGCGCATGGCGGCCGCTGCCGCAGAAGGCTTCCAGTTCGGCTGCCATATGCCCGGCGGCAGCGAACGGAATCAGCCGGTCGCCCGGACCGGTGGCCTCCGCCGCCGGGCCGTAGAGCCGCCAGGCCAGGCGGGCGCGGTCGCGCAGGGCGGCATAGACGATCTCGCGGATCCGCCGCCGGTCGCCGGAGCCGGCATAGCGGTTCGCCCGCCCCCAGTCGTGCAGGATGCGGTCGACCGGGCGGTCGCCCGCCATCGCCGCCGCGAACAGGTCGGCAGCGGCAGCGAGGCGGGCTCCGGGAGTCACTTGGCCGAGGTCACGAGAGCATCGGGCGGCGGGCGCCCCTACAGGTCCGGGCGATAGTTCGGCGGCTCGCGCATGATCGCCACGTCATGGACATGGCTTTCCCGCAGGCCGGCGCCGGTGATCCGCAGGAAGCGCGCCTTGCGCTGCATCTCCCGGATGGTGGCGCTGCCGGTATAGCCCATCGCCGCGCGCAGGCCGCCGACCAGCTGGTGCACCACGGTGCCGGCCGGTCCCTTGAACGGCACCCGGCCTTCCACCCCTTCGGGCACCAGCTTCAGCTTGTCGCCCACTTCCTGCTGGAAATAGCGGTCGGCGGAGCCGCGGCCCATGGCGCCCAGCGAGCCCATGCCGCGATAGGCCTTGTAGGACCGGCCCTGGTACAGAAAGACCTCGCCCGGGCTTTCCTCGGTGCCGGCCAGCAGGGAGCCGATCATGGCGCAGTCGGCGCCGGCGGCGATCGCCTTCGCCAGGTCGCCGGAATACTTGATGCCGCCGTCGGCGATCACCGGGATGTCGTAGTCGCGGGCGACCGACACCGCGTCCAGGATCGCGGTCATCTGCGGCACGCCGACCCCGGCCACCATCCGGGTGGTGCAGATCGAACCGGGGCCGATACCGACCTTCACCGCGTCGGCGCCGGCCTCGATCAGCGCCTTGGCACCGTCGCGGGTGGCGACATTGCCGCCGATCACCTGGGTGTAGTTCGAGCGTCGCTTGATTTCGTTGATCGCATCCAGCACGCCGCGGGAATGGCCGTGCGCGGTGTCGACCACCAGCACGTCGACCCCGGCGTCGATCAGCGCCTCCGCCCGCGCCAGGCCGTCCGGCCCGACGGAGGTGGCGGCGCCGACCCGCAGCCGGCCCTGGTCGTCCTTGCAGGCATTGGGATAGTTCTGCGCCTTCTCGATATCCTTCACCGTGATCAGGCCGATGCAGTGATAGTCGTCGTCGACGACCAGCAGCTTCTCGATCCGGTGCTTGTGCAGCAGGCGCTTCGCCTCCTCCAGGCTGCAGCCCTCCTTTACCGTGACCAGGTCCTTCTTGGTCATCAGCTCGCTGACCGGCTGGTCGTTGTCGGTGGCGAAGCGGACGTCGCGGTTGGTCAGGATGCCGACCAGCTTGTTCGACGGCTCCTCGGTCACCGGGATGCCGTGGATGCCGTGCCGGTCCATCAGCGCCAGCGCGTCGGCCAGGCGGGCATTCGGCGCGATGGTGACCGGGTTGATCACCATGCCGGATTCGAACTTCTTGACGGTGCGGACCGTGTTGGCCTGCTCCTCGATCGACATGTTCTTGTGGACGATGCCGATGCCGCCGGCCTGCGCCATGACGATCGCCAGCGGCGCCTCGGTCACTGTGTCCATCGCGGCGGAAAGCAGCGGGATGCCCAGCATCACGTTCCGGGTCACGCGGGAACGGGTATCGACGGCGCCCGGCAGGACCTCGGATTCCGCAGGCTCCAGCAGCACGTCGTCGAAGGTCAAGGCTTCCCGGAAATCGACCATCTCGGCCCCCAATCTGCGCAGCGATGGCGGGTGATATAGCGATGCCGGGCCGCCCTGGCCAGAAGCGGCATGCGAAGGGCGGCAGGACGGGCCCTGCAGGCCGTCAGTCCCTGCCCGGATCGGGGTCCTGCGGATCGTCGGAGTCGCCCGGACCGGTGCCGCCCTCTCCCCGGAAACCCTGGGCGATGACATAGGCTTCGGAGCTGTCGCTGCGGCTGGCCGGCGGCTTGGCATGGCGGACCTGGGCGAAATCCGCCTTCATCCGCTGCAGCAGCCCCTCCTCCGCGCCGCCCTGCAGCACCTTGCACAGGAAGGTGCCGCCCGGCGCCAGCACCTGGCAGGCCAGGTCCAGCGCCGCCTCGCACAGGGCCATGATGCGCAGATGGTCGGTCTGCCGGTGGCCGGTGGCCGGCGGCGCCATGTCCGACAGCACCAGGTCCGCCGCGCCGTCCAGCGCTGCGCGCACCCGTGCCGCGGCATCGGGGTCGCGCATGTCGGCCTGCATCACCGCCGCGCCGGGCACGGGGTCCATTTCGTTGATGTCGACCGCCAGGATCCGCGCGCGCTTGCCGCAGCGTTCCACCGCCACCTGGGTCCAGCCGCCCGGCGCGGCGCCCAGGTCCAGCACCCGCAGGCCCGGCTTCAGCAGGCGGAAGCGGTCGTCCATCTCCGCCAGCTTCCAGGCGGCGCGGGAGCGGTAGCCCTGTGCCTGGGCGGCGGCCACATAGGGATCGTTCAGCTGTCGCTGCAGCCAGCGCTGGGAGGAGGTCTTGCGCCCGCGCGCGGTCTTTACCCGCTGGGTGAGCTGCCGGCCGGCACCCTGCGCGATCGTGGTGGAACTGCGGCGGCTGCTCCCCGCCCGCTTTCCCGGCGGTTTGGTCATGTCGGGCTGCCCGTCGCGTCAGGCCGAGGCGGCGTCGCCGCCGCCCCTGCCGTCATTGCCGCGGTTCTCGGCGGTCCTCTCCGCATTGCCCCGGTTCTCGCTGCCCCGGTTCTCGCCTCCGGGCCCGCGCCGGCGGCGGCCACGGCCGGAGCGCCGGCGCCCGCCGCGATGATGCTTCATCAGGCCGTGCAGCAGGCCCTCGCGCACGCCGCGGTCGGCGACCCGCAGCCGGGCGGCCGGCCACAGCCGGTGGATCGCCTCCAGGATGGCGCAGCCGGCGACCACCAGGTCGGCCCGCTCGGTGCCGATGCAGGGATGGTCGGCGCGTTCCTCCACCGGCAGCCGCGCCAGGCTGTGGGAGATGCGCTCGACCTCCGCCACCTCAAGCCAGCGGCCGTCCACGGCGGAACGGTCGTAGCGCGGCAGGTCCAGCAGCACGCCGGCCACCGTGGTCACCGTGCCGGAGGTGCCGAGCAGCTGCACCGCGCCGGCGGCCAGTTCGTCGGTCCAGTCGAAGCGCGCCTTCTGCGCCGCCAGCTGCGCGCCGATATGGTCCACCATGCGGCCATAGGCGGTCAGCAGCGGCTCGTCCGGATCGCCGGTCTCGCTCCAATGCTCCGACAGGTTCACCACCCCCCAGGGCAGGGAGAACCAGCCCAGGCTCCTGATCCGCTCCGGGTCGCCGACCGGCCGGCGCGGGTCCAGCGCCACCCAGCTCAGTTCCGTGGAACCGCCGCCGATATCGAAGACCAGTGCGCGGCGATGGCCGAAGTCCAGCAAAGGCGCGCAACCGGCCAGGGCGAGCTGCGCCTCCTCCCCGGTGGTGATGATGTCCAGCCGCAGGCCGGTTTCCTTCTGCACCCGGTCCAGGAACTCGGCGCCGTTGCTGGCGCGGCGGCAGGCCTCGGTGGCGATGGCGCGGACCCGGGTGACCTGGCGGCGGCGCAGCTTGCCGGCGCAGATCTGCAGGGCGCGGACCGCCCGCTCCATCGCCTCGTCGGACAGCCGGCCGGATTCGCGCAAGCCTTCGCCCAGGCGGACGATGCGGCTGAAGGCGTCGACGACGACGAAGCCGTCGCGGTCGGGCTGCGCCACCAGCAGGCGGCAATTGTTGGTGCCCAGGTCCAGGGCGGCGAAGAACTGCCCGCGGCGCGGGCGCCGGCGCCGCGGCCGGCCCGGACGGGCGGCTGCGTCCGCCGCAATGGCTTGTGGCTCGGTCTGGGAGGCGCGGCCGTCGGGCCTTGTCGCCTCGGCGGGTCGCGCCTCGACCGGTGCCGGTGCCGGCTCGGCATCGGCGGCAGCGGCGGGCGGATTGCGCAACGTAACCGGATCGGCTGTCACCCCGGCACCCTCCTGAACGCGACCGCGGGCGCGGCCCGGCACGGGCCGCCCACCCTGCCCGGTGGCGGCCGCGCCGGCGGTCGGAAACGGTCATGCGGGACCTTCTCCGACCGGCGGGGGCGGACGGCGCGGCCCGGACGCATGCGCATGCAGACCCCCATGACGGCGGATCGGGCATGGCGCGCATCGGCGCAGCCGTCTGGCCGGACCGCCATGGGCGGCCCCGGCAAGCACACAAGGCGTTAACCCACCCATATCCCAAGGCAGGGCGCTTGCAAACCATCCTTTGGTGGCATAAGTCAGCGACAGGCGCGGCGGCGGCCAAAGGCTACCCGACTGCGTTGACAAGCACGGGCGACCGAAATAGGTTTCGCGCCCCGCAGCCGACCGGTGCAACGCGCCGGGCCGGCAGCCCCTGCTGGGGGATAGTTTAGCGGTAGAACATCGGACTCTGACTCCGAGAGCCCTGGTTCGAATCCAGGTCCCCCAGCCACGCTTTCCAACCCTCCCCCTGCCGTTTGCGCACTTGCGGACATCAGCCGGCGCGACCCACTCTGACGGGCGTGATCGCAGCGCATGTCCATGCGGGGGAGGCAGGCATTCCGGAAATATCGCGCGGCGGGCGCCTTCGCGGCGCGATGGCGCGGCGGCCCGTCATCCCGTCCCCCCTCGTTCCCGCACTCGTCATCCCGTTGCTGTCTGCCGCCCTGCCCGCCGGCGCGGCCATGGCGGCATCCGCCGGCCCGCCGCAGGTCGCGCTCGGCAGCACCGTCTCCACCGATGACCGGCTGCTGCGCGGCGGCCTGCAGCTGCCGCTCGCCGACAGCGGCGGCGACCTGCTGCTGCTGAACCTGGAGGGGGCCGGCTCGCTGGCCGGCAATGGCTGGTCGGCACAGGCCGGTCCGGCCTGGCGGCACGCGCTGTCGGAGCACCTGATGCTCGGCGGGTACGGCTTCGCCGCCTATGACCGCTCCGCCGCCGGCAGCCGCTTCGTCACCGTCTCGCCGGGCCTGGAACTGCTGGCGCCGCGCTGGCAGCTGTCCGCCAATCTCTACCTGCCGGTGGGCCAGCGCACCCGCATGACCGGCACCGCGAGCTGGGCCGGCGAGAGCGGCGACAGCAGCTATACCAGCTTCAGCGGCCACCAGCAGTACGACCGCATGATCGCCCCGGTTGACGAGATCGGCACCGGCGCCGACCTCGTCGGCAGCCTTCGCCTCGGCGGCCGGCACGACCTGGGCCTGCGCCTCGGCGGCTATCGCTTCACGCCCCGGACAGAGGCCCGCAACGGCGCCGTCGCGGGCCTGCAGGCGGAGATCGTGCCGGGCCTGAGCGCCGCGCTCGACTATGGCTATGACAGCGTCGACCGCAACCGCATCGGCCTGACCCTCAGCTTCCGCTTCGGCGGCGCGCCCGCCGCCGCGACCCCGGCGCCGGACTGGCGGCGGCGCCCGGTGCAGCACAACATCGCCGCCTTCGACACCGCCAACGCGGTGCCGGTCAGCCACCTGACGGCGCCGGTCAGCGACCCGCTGCCCTATCGCGACAATATCTGGTTCTTCGACCCTGCCGGCACGGCCTACGACCCGGCCGCCGGCACCGCCGCCTGCAGCTACGCGCAGCCCTGCTCCAGCCTCGATGCGGCGACGACCGCCGGCATCGCGGCGCTGGCCGCCGGCAGCGGTGCGCGGGACGCGCCGGCGCTCTACCTGCGGCCCGGCACCTACAGCCTGCCGGCGGGCAGCTTCATCCAGCTCTACGGCGGCCAGTCGCTGCTCGGCCGCACGGCCAGCTATGCCGGCGCCGCGACCGGCGGCGACCGGCCGCTGCTGCTGGCGGGCAGCATCCTCATCGCCGGTGCCGACGGCAATGGCGGCAACCGGCTGGAAAACCTGGTCCTGCGCAACAATGGCAGCCTGTTCCCAGCCGCGATCATCGCCGCCGATGCCGGCAGACTGACCTTCGCCGGCCTGACCGTGGGCGGCGGCGGCACGTCCCCCGCCGACCCGCCCTATCTGGCCGGCCTCAACCTTTCCGGCGCCACCAGCGCCAGCCTCAGCGGCGTCTCCATCGCCGTGGGCAATGGCGGCGACACCGCCCTGCCGGTCGCCACCGGCATCCGGCTGACCGGCACCGCCGGCCTGACGATCTCCGGCAGCAGCATCAGCGCCACCGCCAGCGGCGACGGCAATCGCGGCGCCTTCGCCATCCTCGGCACCCTGGCCGGTGGCGGCAGCCTGGTGGTGCAGGACAGCAGTCTGGCTGCCGCGGCCAGCGGCACGGCCGATGCCGGTGCATTCGACATCTACCTGGACGGGCCGGGCGGCGGCACGGTGTCCGTCACGGCCAGCCGGCTCGGCGCCATCCTCGCCGGCGAGAACGGCTTCGGCGCGGCGAACCTGGTCGACGCCTCGGTGGCGGGCAACAGCATCGCCATCGCCAACAGCGATCTCGTTGCGACGGCCACCGGCACAGGCGCCAGCGCCGGATCTCTGGCGCTGGGCGGCGACGCGACCGCGACCGTCACCGCCTCCCGCCTGACGGCCAGCCACAGCGGCAGCGGCGACAGCCAGGGCGTGACCCAGGTCCAGATCCAGGACAATGTGCAGGTCACGATCACCGGCTCCACCCTCCATGCCAGCGACAGCAGCACCAACGGCCGCGCCTTCGTGAACAGCCTCAGCGCCGCCGGCAACAGCCGGCTGACCGTGCTGGACAGCGTCATCGTCAACGAGGGCAGCTCCGCGACCCAGTCCGGCAGCACAATCGTCACCAGCCTGGACGATGCGCAGGTCACGGTGCGCGGCAGCAGCCTGGCGACCACCTTCGCCGGCGGGCCCGAAATCACCGAGCCGTCCGGCGCGGTGCCGCTGTGGAGCCTCGGCCGCTCCGCGATCACGGTGCAGGACAGCGCCATCCTCGCGACCGCCGGCAATGCCCTGACCGTCCCCGACCCGCTGGAGGCGGAGGATGCCAGCCGCATCACCATCACCGGCAGCACCCTGCGGGCGGTGCAAAGCTTCGGCAACCGGCTGGACACGCCGCTCGCCGCCATCGTCGCCGCCGACATGGCGTCGGTGACCCTGACCAACACCGCGCTCCTGCAGGGTCTTTCCGGCCCATCCACCGATGGCCTCGGCGCGATCCAGGCGCTGGGCAGCGCCACCGTGCGCCTGACCGGCGGCGTGCTGGCGCTGGACAATGCCGGGAGCCCGGCCGGAGCCGCGGCCCTGCCGACGGTCGCCGCCACCGCCTACGAAAACGCGGCGATCGCGCTGCAGGGGGTGCAGATCCAGCTCACCGGCGGCAGCACCGCCGTGTCGCAGAGCTTCGGCAACGGCCAGGTGACGGTGGCCGATTAGGGCCGCTCACCCCTCGCCAAGATCGTTCAGCACCGCGACCAGGGTCGCCGTCTCCGTGCCGCGGTTCACCCAGGCATGGTTGGTCTGGCGCTGCACCACCACGTCGAACGGCTTCATGTCGACCTCGCCGTCGTCGAGCAGCAGGGTGACCTCGCCCTCCAGCAGGATGATGTAGTCGATGGTCTTCGTCTTGTGCATGCCGGGATGGCGGGTCCGGTCGACCAGGTCGCCGCTGGCGCCGATCGCCTCGAAGGCCTTGCCGAACAGGTCGTAGCGCTGTTCTTCCGAAAGCTGCGCCGCCGCGCCTTCCGGCGGCACCTGGAAGAAGCGGAAGACGGAGCCGCCCTTCGGCGGGTTGAGGCGGACTGTCATGTCGGCCTCTTCCCGGGTGGCCGTCATGTCGGCGCCCGGCACATGCCGCCAGAAGTCGCGCAGGCCGGCATCACCCAGCAGCGCGATCTGGTGGGGCGTCTGCTCGTCCAGCAGGATCCGCGAGCGGCCGTTTTCGTCATTCACGGTGACGATGCGGCGGAAGGACTGGGTCATCGATGGCTCCCCCATGTGAATCGTTGTCTTCCGTCAGGACACCGCCTCGATGGCGGCACGACGGTCGAAATACCAGGGCGCGGTCCACAGCGCCTGGATCTTTTCCAGCGGGATCCGCTGCGCCTTCGACAGCACCCGGTCGCTGGAGGCGATCAGCCGCCGCCGCAGCGCCGGCCAGTCGATGCCGGTCAGCTGGCCGCCGCGCTTCACGATGCGGCCGCCGGCCAGCACCGTGTCCACATTGGACGGGTTGGCATAGAAGATCACCGCGCCGACCGGGTCGATCATCGGCGTCATGTTGATCGCCCGCGTATCGATCAGCGCGATGTCGGCGAACTTGCCCGGGCTGAGGCTGCCCAGGCAATCGTCCATGCCGATCGCCCGGGCGCCGCCGATGGTGGCCATCTCCAGGATCGAGCGCGCCTGCACCGTCACCGTGCCCGGCGTGCGGCCGTCCTGCTCTGCCCAGGCGTTCAGCCAGGCCCGGTGCGCCTGCAGCATCAGCCGCATCTGCGAGAACATGTCGCCGCCGATGTTGGAGACGATGTCGATGCCCAGGGAGGCGCGGCCGCCGGCATCGGCAAAGCGGTAGGCGACCGGATGGCCCATCGCCATCTGCATCTCGGTGTCCGGGGTGGCGGAGATCGCGCAGCCATGGTCGGCCAGGATGCGCAGTTCCTCGTCGGTGAAGCCGCCGCCATGGACGAACAGGGCGCGCTCGTCCAGCAGGCCGTCGGCCAGGAAATGCTTCACCATCCGGTTGTCCTTCGCCAGCGCCCCCATGCCGGCATGCATGGAGATGCGCTGCGGCTCCATGGCGATCACCCGCCGCAGCTCCGCCTGCACCTCGTCATAGGGCTTCAGCTCGAACTCGTTGGTCGCCAGGCCGAAGCGCAGCCGGTCGTGCGCACCGAAGCCGTTGCCGCGCAGCCGTTCGGCATCGGCGAAGCGCCAGTCCTCGACATCGCCCCACATCTCGCCGATCAGCTCCGCCACGTCGATCGGTGCGCCGGGATGATGCCTGGCGTTGCGGAACATGCCGTAGCAGAACACGCCGCCGATGCCGGCATCGCGATGGCCCTGCACCGCGGCATCCGCATGCTCGGGCGAGTTCACGATATGGCAATGGTCGACGACGCTGGTGATGCCGGCGTTCAGCGCCTCCAGCGCGCCGATATGGTTGCCCAGCCAGACATCCTCCGGCTGGTAGAAGGAGGCGAAGACCGACCGCATGTTGATGGTGTAGTCGCAGAGGCTCCAGTCGGTGGCGACGGAACGCAGCTGCGTCTGCCAGACATGGCGGTGGGTGTCGACGAAGCCGGGCACCGCGATCATCTCGGCCGCATCCAGGATCTCCGCCCCTTCGGGCGCGTCCAGGCAATGGCCGATCGCGGCGATCCGGTCGCCCTGCACCAGGATGTCGCCCGCCGGCAGGTCGCCGATGGCGGGGTCCATGCTCAGCACCGCGGCGCCGCGGATCAGGAAGGGACGGTCCTGCATCTGTCTCGTCCTTTCGGGTTCAGCCATTCTTCCGCTCTGGCATGAGGAAGCGGTTGCGCAAGGTCCCGATCCGGTCGATCTCCAGCTCCACCACGTCGCCGGACTGCGGATAGCGGCCGACCTCCAGGCCGCAGCCGGTGCCGACGGTACCGGAGCCGATCACCTCCCCCGGAACCAGGCGCTCCGATTTCGACAGATAGGCGATGATCTGCTCGAAGCCGTGATGCATGGCGCCGGCGCTGCCGCCGCCCCGGACCTCGCCGTTCACCCGGGCGGTCATCTTCAGGCTGCCGATCTCGCCGATCTCGTCCAGGGTGACGATCCAGGGGCCCAGCACGTTGCCGGTGTCGAAATCCTTGCCCTTGGCGGGGCCCAGGGTGCCCAGCATCTCGTCCGCCTGGGCGTCGCGGGCAGAGCAGTCGTTGAATACCGTCAGGCCGAAGATATGCGCCCGCGCCTGCTCCACCGGGATGTCCGCACCGCCGCGGCCGACGATGCAGGCCAGCTCCAGCTCATAGTCCATGACCTGCGAATAGGCCGGCCAGATCACGTCCTGGCCGGTGCCGATCACCGAGTAGGGATTGCCCTTGTAGTAGATCGGCTGCCGGTACCAGACCTCCGGGATGTCGAAGCCCTTGCCGGTCTTTTCCTCCAGCAGCTTCGCGCTGTTCAGCAGATGCTCCTCGAACACCAGGCAGTCGCGCAGCCGCCGCGGCAGCGGGATCGGCGCCAGCAGCCGCACCGTATCGAGCGCCAGCACGGCCGCCGCCGGCGGGTCGGCATCGAGCGCCGCCGCGGCCGCCAGGCCGTCGGGCCCGGCATCGATCAGCGCCAGCATATCGCCGAACGGGCCGGGGCGTCCCGTCTGTGCCGCGGCGGCGGCGAGGTCGACCACTTCGTTGCGCTCCGGATGGACGCTGCCGATGCGCGGCGCCCCGCCCGCCTCGAAAGTTGCCAGCTTCATGCCGCGCCCTCCTCCGGCACCAGGGCCACGGCCCGGGTCCAGCCGGCGGAAGCCGCCTTGATCTTCACCGGCAGGCAGATGATGTCGAAGCCGCTGCCCGGCAGGCTCTGCAGGTTGTGCAGCTTCTCCAGGTGGCAATAGCCGATGTCGCGGCCGGCCCGATGCCCTTCCCAGATGATGCCGGGGTCGCGATCGGCGACCCACTTGTCTGCGGTGTAGGTGAAGGGGGCGTCCCACGACCAGGCATCGGTGCCGGTGACCCGGACGCCGCGCTCCAGCAGGTACATCGTCGCCTCATAGCCCATGCCGCAGCCGGCATCGACATAACCGTCGCCGCCATAGGCATCGCCGGCGCGGGTGTTGACGACGACGATGTCGCCGGGGCGCAGGTCGTGGCCGATCCGCGCCAGCTCGGCCTCCACCTCCGCCGCGGTGACGACATGGCCGTCCGGCAGGGCGCGGAAGTCCAGCTTCACCCCCGGCCCGATGCACCAGTCCAGCGGCACCTCGTCGATGGTGATGGCGCGCTGCCCCCTGTCCATCGTGGAGGCGAAGTGGTACGGCGCATCCAGATGCGTGCCGTTGTGGGTGATCAGTTCCACCCGCTCCACCGCCCAGCCCTCGCCGTCGGGCAGGTCTTCGGTCCGCAGGCCCGGGAAGAATCCGGCCATCTGGTCCGCGGTCATCGAATGGTCCAGATATTCCACCTTCGGGTTGAAGGGCACGGGGTCGGAGATGATCTCGTTCTCGATGGCGATCGAGAGATCGACGATCCGCCGGCCCCGGAACATCGCGCTGGCATTCGCGCTCATCCTGCGCTCCTTGTTGGCGTGACTGATTGATTGTACGTACGATTAAGAAATCGAGAGACGTGTCCCGACCCATGCCCCAGGTTCATCCGACCCGCGAAAAGATCCTCGACGCGGCCGAGCTGCTGTTCGCGGAGACCAGCTACGATGCCGTCTCCATCCGTCAGATCGCCGCGGCGGCGGAGGTGCAGCTGTCCTTGGTCACCTATCACATCGGCAACAAGGAAAAGCTGTACTACGAGGTGATCGAGCGCCGGGTCAGCGTGCTGAGCGAGAGCCGCCTGGACCGGCTGCAGGCCGCGCTCGACGCCAATGGCGGCGAGCCGCTGCCGCTGCGCCGCATCGTCGAGGCGTTCATCGAGCCCTATGTGCACCACAGCCTCACCGGCGGGCCCGGCTGGAAGGCCTATGCACGGCTGGTCGCCCGCATGTCGGCGAACCCGCATGTGACCACCGCCATCGTCGACCTGTTCGATCCGCCCGGGCGGATCTTCCTGCGCGAGATGCAGCGCTCGATGCCGCGCGCCAGCGAGGCGCAGGTGCTGTGGGGCTTCACCTTCATGGTCTGCGTGATGGCCGGCACCCTGGCGGAGAACGGCCGGATCGACGGCCTGTCGGGCGGCCGGGTCCGGTCGTCCGACATCGGCGCCGCCTGCGCGGAGATGATCCCCTTCGTCACCGCCGGGCTGCAGGCGGTCGGCAGCCGCAGCTGATCCGGCGCCTGCGGGAGGCAAGGCGGTCATGACGCCGCCGCATACATGATCTTGTCCTGCGTCGCCTCATGCGCGGGCAGTTCCTCGACGATGCGGCCCTGGCGGGCGACCAGGATCCGGTCGGACACGCTCAGCACCTCCGGCAGGTAGGAGGAGATCACGACCACCACGATCCCCTCCGCCGCCAGCGCGCGGATGAAGGCATGGATCTCCGGGATCGAGCCCACGTCGACGCCCCTTGTGGGTTCGTCGAAGAACACCACCCGCGGCTTCTGGCAGAGCGACTTGGCGATCACCACCTTCTGCTGGTTGCCGCCGGAGAGCTCCACCAGGCGGGCGTCGCGCGCCAGGCTGCGCACATGCAGCCGCTCCAGCCAGGGCTGCGCCACCCCGCGCGCGCGGGCCCCGGAGGCACCGGAAAAGGCGCCGGCATAGGCGGCCAGCCAGCCGACATAGACGTTGCGCGCCGTGTCCATGGTCTCGAAATAGCCGTTCAGCTTCCGGTCTTCGGTGACATAGACGATGCCGTCGCGCATCGCGTGCTTCGGCGTGCGGTAGCGGACCGGCTTTCCGTCCAGGAAGACCCGGCCGCCGTTGATCATGTCGCGCTTGAAGACGCCGGAGATCACCTTCGCCGCCTCGGTGCGGCCGGCGCCGATCAGCCCGGCGATACCCGTCACCTCGCCCGCGCGGGCGGAGAAGGACATGTTCCGCACCACCCCGCCGTAGCAGAGATTCTCCACCCGCAGGGTACGGGGCAGCTTGCGCGCCGCCTGCTGACCGGCGGCGATGAAACGCTCCCGCGAGCTCATCAGCGAGCCGTAATAGCTGTCCTCCACGGCACGCCCGACCATGTGGGTGATCAGCTCCTGCCGGCTGAAGGCGGCGGCAGGCTTGGTAACGATATGGGCCCCGTCGCGCAGCACCGCGATCCGGTCGCAGACCTTCAGCGCCTCCTCCAGCGCGTGGGAGATGGTGATCACCGCGCGGCCGTCCGCCTTCAGCCGGCGCAGCAGGCGGAAGAACTGTTTCTTCTCCGCCGGCGCCAGCGACGCTGTGGGCTCGTCGAAGATCACCAGCTTGGCGTCGTGGAAGATCGCCCGCGCGATCTCCACCATCTGCCGCTGGCCGGCGCCCAGGCTGCCGCACAGGGCGGTCGGATCGACATGGAAGTTCATGCCGCTGAGGACGGCCTGCGTCTCCCGGTACAGCACCCGCAGCCGGTTGAACGGCCGCTCCGCCCCCAGCTGGATGTTCTGCGCCACCGTCATCGTCGGCACCAGGCTGGTCTCCTGATAGACCATCACGATGCCGGCCCGCAGCGCGTCGGCGGGGCTGCCCAGGCGCTGCGGCCGCCCGTCGATCAGGATCTCGCCCTCGCTCAGCTCCACCGCGCCGGCCAGCGCCTTGCACAGGGTCGACTTGCCGGCGCCGTTCTCCCCCGCCAGGCCGAGGATCTCGCCGCGGTCGAGGTGGATGCTGACATCGCTCAGCGCACGCACTCCGCCATAGGCCTTGCTGGCGTTGCGCACCTCGATCAGATGTCCGCCGGTCATGCCGCGCCCTCTTCGCTTTCCCGGTCGTCGCCATGCAGCAGCAGCTTGCCGTGCCCGCGGGAGACCAGGCAGACCTTGCCGTCGGGCGTCACCGCGACACCGGTGATGCCGTGCCGCTTGCCGTCGGTGCGGCTGTGCAGGCTGCCGGTGGGGTCGAACTCCCCGTCCAGCCGCACCACCAGCCCGTAGGAGCGCGGCGGCGCCCAGGGCTTCTTAATCCCCATCTGGCGGATGCCGCCCATCTGCAGGGGCTCCAGCGGATCGTCGGTGGTGTTGAGCGCCGGTCCCACCCAGTGGGCTTCCGGCACGGTCCGCATCATCTCCGCCAGGAAGCGCGGCTCGCCCAGCAGGAACTCCACCAGCTGGGTGCGGACCGCAAAGCAGGTCAGCCACCAGCCGCCCTGCCCGTCCGCGGCCAACCGGCCCGGATAGGCCGGCAGCTCCGCCAGGACCGGCTGCGGCGCGGCGCCCCCACTCCCGCGGCCGCCCAGGCGAAGCAGCCGGTGCCGCCAGGCCTCCGCGACGATCACCGTGCCGTCCGGCGCGACCGCGACGCCGGCCGGCCAGGCCAGGCTGGCGCCCAGGGTCTCGGCCGCGCCGCTCCGCAGGTCCAGCAGGGTCACCCGGCCGCTGCTGCCGCGGCCCAGCAGGTCGTGCCGCCAGTGTCCGAGATCCTGTTCCGCGCTGCCTTCCGCGACGACGATCCGGTCGCCGTCCAGCGCCGCCAGGGCCGTGACCGACCGCAGGCGCCGGTCGCCGATGCGGTCGACCGCCCATCCGTCATGTCTGCCGCCCCTGACGGCCAGGCGATCGCCATCGACAGCAATGGCCAGGCCGCCGTCCGGCAACCGGCACAGGGCGCCGGCCCGTCCGCCGACTTCGGCAAAGGTGGTGCGCATCGGCGCGTACCAGTGGCCGCCGATCTCCAGGACCCGAGGGCCATCGCTGACCAGCGGCAGGCCGCGGGGCCCGATGGCGACATCGTCCGGCGCCTTCAGGTGGCGGTCCAGCATCCGGCAGAGGTCGAGCTGCTGGTTGGGCCGCAGCGGCCCGTCCAGCACGGGGGCGCTGTCCTGTGCGGCATGGCGGCCCGGGCGCCCGAGCAGACCGGAAAGGATTTGCATGGCCATTGCGCTACTCCGCCGCGCCGGCCGGTTCGGGCGCGGCGATATCCACCGGCGGGACGGACGGCACGTTCGGGCTCTGCCACTCCGCCTGCGAAGGATCCAGGGTGATCCGCCCGATCCGGTTGTTGAGGATGCCGCCGAGATAGAGATAGGCCCCGTGACGCCGTGCCGAGGTGATGGCCGGATAGTTCTGGCCGCGGCCCGGCGGGTCCCAGAGCGCGCGGGTGATCGCTCCCGCCGCATCCAGATGCAGGGCGCCGCCGCAGTTGAAGTTCGGCACCAGCCATTCGTCGCCCGGCAGCCGGCGGACCATGCGGTAGCGCAGGCCGGGATGGCGCAGCGCCAGCTCGTGCACCGGCGTGCGCAGCGCGAGGATGCCGATCCAATAGCCGCCCTCGGGGTCGGCATTGATATTGGCCGGGAAGCCGGGCAGGTCGTCGGCGAAGGTTTCCACCTGCCCCGCCCGCGGGCCGCTCAGCCAGAGCCGGGAGATCCGGGCCAGCCAGGTCTCCGCGAACAGGACCGAGCGGCCATCCGCGTCGAAGCAGACCCCGCTGGGAAAGACCAGCCGGTTCAGCAATGCCCGGGTGCGGCCGCTGGCCGGGTCGTAGGCCAGCAGGCGGCCGTTGGGGCGGCACTCGATGGCTTCCGTGATCCAGCTGCCGATGTCGTAGCGCACGCTGCTCTCGGAAAAGACGACAAGGCCGTCGGGGCCGATGTCGAGGTCGCAGGGCAGGATCAGCCGGGAATCGTCGCGCAGCCGCAGCAGGGTCGTGCCCGTGCGGTTGGTCAGCAGGTCGTGGCTGCCGTCGGGGCGCACCCGGTAGAGCCCCAGCCCGGCGACGCAGCAGTAGAGGTCCGCCCCCCGGAAGGCGAGGCCGCGGACCTGCCCGCCGATATTGGCGAACACCTCGCGGTCGCTGAAATGCGGACCCGAATAGCGGATCACCAGGCCGCCGGCGGTGCCGGTATAGACCCGGCCCTCGGCGTCGATCGCGACATCCTCCGGTGCGGCGAGGCGCAGTTCCCGGTCGTCGAGGATATAGTCCTCCTGGCCCAGGAAATCCTGGCCGCGAAAGCCGATGAAATAGGCACCGCGCAGGTCGTGGTTCAGCGCAGCGACAGAGCCGGCGGCCGGTGCCTTCAGCGCCACCGGTGCGGGATCGGTGTAGAAGCGCGCGATCGCCCGGTGCAGGTTCTTCAGCCATTTCACGTCGATGCCGACCGCGATCAGCAGCAGCACGCCCAGCAGCAGGAAGTTGACGCCGGCCTCGACGCCGTAGCGGACCAGGCCGTTGGTCAGCAGCAGGACCGTCAGCGCACCGATCAGGGCGCGCCCCATGGAGCCCTTGCCCCCCAGCAGGCTGACCCCGCCGAGCACGACGGCCGTCAGCGCCTCCATCTCCATGCCCAGCCCGGCATCCCGGCTGGGGCTGACGATGCGGGCGGCATAGAACATGCCGGCCAGGGCCGCGAGCATGCCGGAGGTGATGTAGGTGCCGCAGACCAGGCTGCGCACCGGCAGGCCGGCATGGCGCGCGGCCAGGCGGCCGGCGCCGACCGCGGTGACATGCCAGCCGATGCGCGAGCGGCTGAGCACCAGGTGGCCCAGCAGCGCGATGCCCAGCAGGACGACGAGATTGACCGGCAGGCCGGCGACGAAGCCTTCGCCCAGGAAGTACCAGAAGTCGGAGTCCGAATAGCCGGTGGCGATGTCGGTCGCGTAGTTGAAGATCAGCAGGTCGTAGGTGGCGCGGAAGATGATCAGGGTCGCCATCGTGGTCAGCAGCGCGCGGGCCCGCAGGAAGCCGATCAGCACGCCGTTCACCGCCCCCAGGAAGGCGCCCAGCAGGACCACCGCCGGGATCACGCCGCCAAGCGGCCATTCCAGCACCAGGTGCAGGAACAAGGTGGCGAAATTGGCCAGGGCGAAGGTCGAGCCGACGGAGATGTCGATGCCGCCGCCGATCAGCACGATCGCCATCGCCAGCGCGACCAGGCCAAAGCCAGCGAACTCCCGGCCCAGCAGCAGCATGCTGTCCACCGACAGGTAGTTCGGGATCAGGATCGAGAAGATCGCGACGACGGCGAGCAGCGCCGCGAAGGGCACGATCGTCTCGAACCACCGCTTCATCATCAGTTCGGCGAGCTGCTGGCGCGGCGCCCACAGGCGGCCCCAGCCCTCCCCCCGCCCGCCGATCGGCGCCAGGATGTTCATCGCATTTCCGTGAAATGGTTCAGATGGCGGCGGCCGGCCGGGACCGGCCGCCCTTCACGCCTATTTCCAGCAGCGACGCTCGACATTGTCCTTGTCGAGGATCTCCACCGGCGAATAGCCGGCCAGCCTGAAGGTGCCGGGCGGCTGGTTCATCTGCAGCAGGTACTTGATGGTCAGCATCACGTCGCGGCCCTGCTTCAGGTTGTCGACGCTCCAATAGCGGTCGAGGACGCCGTCCTTGATGGCATCGCAGATGAACTGCGGGTTCTCGCCGGTGGAATAGATGGTGACCTGGTCGGACTTGCCGGCCGCCTTGACGGCCTGGCCCGCACCCATGGTCATCGGCCCCCAATGGCCGACAATGGCGCAGAGGTCGGGATGCTGCTGCAGCGCGCTGGCGGTAATCTCGCGCGCCTTGTTCGGGTCCCACTGGGCGGCCTGGTCGACGACGATCTCGATACCGTCATGCCCTTCGAAGGCGGCCTTCAGGCCCTCGCTCTCCAGGATGCTGACATCGGAGGTCAGGTCGCCCTGGATATGGGCCACCTTGCCGGACTTGCCCTGGTCCCTGCTGCAGCGCGCGACGATATCCTCGCCCATGCCGCGGGCGATCTCCCGCCAGTTGCCGCCGACGAAGGCGTCGGTCTTGTAGTTCGACACCATGTTCAGCTGCACGACGTAGATGCCCGCCTCTTCCGCTTTGCGCAGCGCGCGGGCCAGCAGCTGGACGTCGAAATTGTGCACCACCAGGACGTCGGGCTTTTCCAGGATCAGCGCATTCACCGCCTGAGTCATCTTGGTGCTGGAGAAGGCGGCGTCGCGCATCTCCAGGGTCATGCCCAGATCCGCGGCCTCCTGACGCATCACCTGCGTCCAGCCGTCGGTCAGCGGCATGCCGGTCGCCTGCGGCACCCAGGCGATGGTCCTGCCCTTCGTCGCCTCGACGAAGCTGTCATACATCTCCGCTGAGCTCTTGAGGCGGGATTCCTGCGCCACCGCGCCGCCGGCCAATGCCAATACAAGCGCACCGCCGAAAAGTGCCTTCACCAGTTTCGTTTGCATTCCTTCCTCCACTGCGGCCGGGGCGTGCATGCGCCCCGCGTCGTTGCGGCCTACAGGGTGTCGCCCTGCTTGGCCGTCTCCTCGTCCACCCGGTGGAGCGCCCGGTCCAGCAGGACCGCCCCCACCAGCACGAAGCCCTTGATGACGTCCTGGACGTCGCTGTTGACATCGAGGATGACCATGCCGTCCAGCAGGGTCGCGATCAGCAAAGCCCCCGCCAGCACGCTCCACATTGAGCCGCGGCCGCCGACCAGGCTGATCCCGCCCAGGACCACGACCAGGATCACGTCGAAGATCATCGTCGACTGCACCACGCGCATGTCGATCGCCGCGGAAGCGGTGGCGAAAATCAGCCCGGCGAGGCAGGCGATGGCGCCGGAAATCATGTAGGTCAGCACGGTCAGCGGCCGCACCGGCGCACCGCTGAGGCGGGCCGCTTCCGCATTGTCGCCCTGCGCATAGACCAGGAAGCCCAGCGCCGTGCGGTTGAGCCAGAGCTGCACCGCCGCCATCAAGCCGATGAAGATCAGCGCCGGGTAGGGCACGCCCAGCAGGGTGCCCTGCGCCAGCTGCGCGAGACCCTGCTGCTTCGCCGGCAGGTACTGCACCGCGCCGTCGAGCAGGAACACCATGCCGAAGCCGAAGAACAGGATGCCGGTCGCCAGGGTCGCGAACAGCGCCGGGATCTCGACGAAGGCCACCATGATCCCGTTGAAGGCGCCCATCGCCAGCGCCAGAAGGGCGGACAGAAGCAGCGCCCAGGGCAGCGGCGTGCCGCCGTTCAGCAGCGACAGGACCAGGGCGGCGCTGGTGCCCATGATCGCGATCTGCGACAGGTCCACGCCGCGGCCGATCACCACGACCCCCATGCCGACAGCGAGAATCCCGAGCAGGGAGACGTTGAACAGCAGGTTCTCGATATTGCCGATGGCAAGGAAGCCCTTCAGGGCGACGCTGAACAGGAACACGAGCGCCGCCGTCAGCGACAGCACGATGCCTTCCTGCGTCCGCAGGAGCCGCAGCAGATGGCCGCGTCCTGCCGGCCTGCCCCCGGACGTCTGGAGAACCTCCGCTTCCATGTCCCCTCCCCGATGATCCGGCGCTCCGGCCGTTCGTTGCAGGCATCGTAGGAAAAATTGGACGGACGTACAAGCAATTCCTGGGGTATGCGAATCTATCGTTCGCCTGTCCGCCTCCCGCCCCAACCGGCGGCAGGCGTCACGCCGCCTTGCTGTATCCTGAGATTGCCTGGCCGAAGGCCTCGAACAGGGCGCGGTTCACCGGGTTGGTCTGCGGGTCGTACTCGGCATGCCATTGCACGCCGAGGGCGAAGCCCTTGGCGCCGTCGACCCGGATCGCCTCGATCGTCTCGTCCTCGGCCACGCCTTCCACGACCACCCGCGGGCCGGCCTGCATGATGCCCTGGCCGTGCAGGGAGTTCACCCGGATCAGGTCGCGGCCCATGATCCGCGCGAAAGCACCGCCGGGCGCCAGGCGGACCTCGTGGCGGTCGGCGAACACCACCTCCTGGTCGGGATGGATCTCGCCGTTCGGCAGACGCGGCATGCGGTGGTTCATGCGGCCCGGCAGGTTGCGGATCTCCGGGTGCAGGGTGCTGCCATAGGCGACCGCCATCTCCTGGAAGCCGCGGCAGATCGCCAGCAGCGGCACGCCGCGGTCGACACAGGCCTCGACCAGCGCCAGGGCCAGCGAGTCCCGCCGGGCGTCGTAGGGTTCGTGGGCCGGATCCTCCGCCAAGCCGAAGCGGGAGGGGTGCACGTTGGCGCGGGCGCCGGTCAGGACGATGCCGTCGACGGTCGCCAGCAGCGCTTCCATGTCGGTGATCTCCGGACAGCCGGCGAAGGTCAGCGGCAGCGCGCCGCAGACCTGGGCCAGGGCCCAGAGATTGCGCTCCCCTACCAGTTGGCAGGCGAAGCGGTTCTCGATCAGGTGGTGGTTGCCGATCACGCCGACGACGGGCCTGGTCATGCTGCCGCCCTCATGCTGCCGCCCTCAGGTCGCCGAAGGCATCCTCCAGCCGGCCCAGCGCGTCCTCCAGGATCGGCCGCGGGGTGGCGAAGTTGAAGCGCATCCAGCTCTCGCCGCCCGGGCCGAACTGCTCCCCCGGGCTGGCGAAGATGCGCGCGCCCTCCGCGACCCGCCGCGCCACCTCCTCCGGCGGCAGGCCGGTGCCGGAGAAATCGACCCAGCCCAGATAGGTGGCGTCGAGCCGCATCGAGCGGGCGCCCGGCGCCGCCGCCTCGATGCGCGCGTCCAGCAGGTCGCGATTACCCTGCAGGTAGGGCAGCAGCGCGTCGAGCCAGGACTCCCCGGTGCGCCAGGCGGCCTCCGTCGCGGTCATCCCGAAGCCATTGTAGGAGCCCAGACCGGCGGCATTGATCCGCGCGTCCAGCTTCGCCTTCAGCGCCGGGTTGGTGGTGATGCAGGCGCCGACATGGGCGCCGGCCAGGTTGAAGGTTTTGGTCGCGGCCATGCAGGTGATCAGCCGGTCCGCCACCTCCGGCGCCGCGGTCAGGGTCGGCACGTGCCGCGCGCCGTCGAACACCAGGTCGCAGTGGATCTCGTCGGAGACCAGGACCAGGTCGCGCTCGATACAGAGCTGCGCCAGGGCGCCCAGTTCCTCCGCCGTCCAGACGGTGCCGCCCGGGTTGTGCGGGCTGCACAGGAACACGGCGCGGCTGCGCGGGGTCAGCTTCGCCGTCATCGCCTCCAGGTCCATGACATAGCGGCCGTTCCGCTCCTCCAGCGGCACGTCCAGGATGCTGCGGCCATTGGCGCGGATGATCTTGCGGAAGGCATGGTAGGCCGGCGGGAAGACGACGATCTCGTCGCCCGGCTCGCTCACCGCCTGCTGGATCAGGCCCAGGGCGGAGACGATGCCCGGGGTCGGGCTGACCCAGGCCGGATCGACCGCCAGCCCGTGGCGCCGCCCCGCCCATTCCGCCAGCGCCGCGGCCCAGGAGCCGGTATCGGCATAATAGCCGTGGGTGGCGCGCGCGACCTCTTCCATCAGCGCCTCGGTCACACCCGGCGGCGCGGCGAAGTCCATGTCGGCCACCCACATCGGGATCGCATCCTCGGCCGTGATCCCGGACAGCTTCGCCATGCTGTCCCACTTCGCCGCGTGGCTGCCGCGGCGGTCGATGATGCGGTCGAAATCGAACATGAAGGGGCCGGTCCTCGTTGCTGCTGCGCGGCCCGGCGCGGCGGCACGGCGCCGCGCCGGGACCGCACATTTCTAAAGGAGGCGGTGGTCACAAATCCAGCCATTCGCCGGGCAGGGCCGGATTGCGGGCCTTCGCACCGCCTTCTTCGCGTTCCCCGCAACCAATTGGAAACCCTCGCAATCCAAACTATCGCCTCGACACAAGTGTTTGCATTTCCGGTGCGCGCAGGAGGTCCCGCGCTTTGGCTGGTACCAGAGGGGTAGTGATGATGTTCGGTTCGCTCTCGATCCGCGCCCGCATGATGGGTATGGCCGCCTGTGCCGTGATTGCCTTGTCGGTGCTGTTTGCCATTCAGTTTGCCGCCGGCGGCGACGTGGCAGATGCCACCGAACGCACCCGCATGCTGCAGGGCGACATCACGACCGTCTCCGACCTTCAGCTGGCAAATACCGAGATGCTGCTGGCGGCGATGGACTCCATCATCGACAAGGAAGAAGGCAGCATCCAGCCGGAGCGCCAGCAGGTGATCGACGATGCGGTCACCCTGATCCGCGGCAATGCATCGACCGTGCGGGACCTGGCGACCGCGGTCGGCCGCCCGGACCTGGCTCAGGGCTTCGCCCGCGACTTCGACGCGGTGGCGCGGGCGATCCAGGTCGACCTGGCGCAGGCGATCTCCAGCAATGCAGGGCCGGAGGCCTTTGCCAGGCTGGACGATATCATCGACGACAGCGGCGAGCGTGTGGCAGAAACCCTTCGCCTGGTGAAGCAGGCCGGCACTGCCGCCGTCACACAGGCGCTCGACGAGACTGAGGCAACGGTCGACGGCTCCGTCACCGGCGCGGTCATCACCTACCTCGTCGCGCTGGCGATCCTGCTGCCGCTGCTGGCGATCGTCACCATGGGCATCGTACGCGCCCTGTCCGGCATGACGGCCAGCATGCGCCAGCTTGCCGACGGCAATCTGTCGGTCGAGATTCCCTTCGCCGGCCGCAACGACGAGATCGGCCAGATGGCCCGCTCCGTCCAGGTCTTCAAGGACAATGCCGTGGAGGCGGAGCGGCTTCGCCGCGAGCGGCAGAGCACCGAGGAACGGGCGCAGGAGGAAAAGCAGCGCGCGATGCGCGACCTTGCCGACCGCTTCCAGGCGGAGGTGGGCGAGGTCGTCGCCTCCGTAAGGAAGGCCAACAGCAGGCTGGACGGCACGGCGCGGTCGATGTCCGAGATCGCCGAACGGACCAGCGCCCAGGCCAGGGCGGCCTCGAACGCCGCGCAAGCCTCCGCCTCCAACGTGGAGACGGTTGCAGCCGCAACGGAGGAACTGAGCAGTTCCACCGCGGAAATCGGCAGCCAGGTGGCGAAATCGACCGGCATGGCGAAGTCGGCGGTCGAGGAGGTCAGCAATGCCAACCGGCAGGTGCAGAGCCTGGCAGAGGCCGCTGAGAAGATCGGCACAGTGGTCGACCTGATCCGCGACATCGCCGAACAGACCAACCTGCTGGCCCTGAACGCGACGATCGAGGCGGCCCGTGCCGGGGAAGCCGGCAAGGGCTTCGCCGTCGTGGCGCAGGAGGTGAAGTCGCTGGCGACCCAGACCGCCAAGGCCACCGGCGAGATCGGCGGCCATATCTCACGGGTGCAGACGGAGACCAGGGACGCCGTCGGTGCGATCGATTCGATCCGTAGCACGATCGCCCAGATCGAGGAGACGGCCTCGTCGATCGCGGCGGCCGTAGAGGAACAGAGCGCCGCCACCGGCGAAATCTCCCGCAACATCCAGGAGGCGGCCTCCGGTTCGCAGGACGTGACCCGCAACATCGACGGGGTCAGTGCCGAAGCACAGACCTCCGGCAGTGCCGCGGCCGAGGTGCTGGCCTCGGTGCAGGAGATGTCGCGGCAGACGGAAGCGCTCGGCAACCGTGTCGATCGCTTCCTGAAGGAAATCAACGCGGCCTGACGCGGGGTGCGCCGGGTCCCGCGTCGCCCCTACTCCACTGATCCCTACTCCGCCGGTGCCTTCGGCGACCAGAGGATGGTTTCCGCCTCCTTCTCGTAGGCCATGCCGTCCGGATAGCTGATCGCCTCGAACTGCAGGCCCCAGGGCGCCTGGAAATACATGATCGTCTGGCCGGCGGCCGGCCCCTGCTCCACCGGCAGCGGGCCGAGCCGGGTGGCGACACCCTTGCCCTCCAGATAGGCCTTTGCGGCGGCCACGTCGTCGACATAGAAGGCGATGTGATAGCCGCCGATATCGCTGTTGCGCGGCGTGGCGTCGACCTGGTCCGGCGCGGTGTACTTGAACAGCTCGATATTGGAGCCGAAGCCGCAGCGCAGCAGGGTGATCTCCTCAATCACCGCGCGGGGATGCACACCGAGCAGGTCCTGCATGAAGCTGCCGGTATCGTCGCGGAACGGCCCGAATGACATCGCCTTGGCGCAGCCCAGGACCTCGGTGAAGAAGGTCACCGCCTGCGCCATGTCAGGCACCGTGATGCCGGTATGGTCATGCCCGCGCATGCCCGGGATACCCTGGGCCCTGGCGTCGTCTGCCGCCACCAGGCTTGCGCCCCCGCACAGGACCGCCAGTATCGCGGCGGCCCGCGCCATCCGCCGAACACCTTCACGCATCGCTGCAACTCCCCTCTTCTTGTCCGGCGTCCCGCATGGTCGCCCCGCCGGTGCGACAAGTGTATCCTGGTCGGAAAGTATAGCCTGGGCCGGGGCGGCGGTCGCGCGCGTCGCGGAAGATCTTTGGTTTTGCCTTCCGCCCGGCTATCACAGGCGGTCATTCCCGCCACCGGACGCCGCCGCCGCCCGAGCATGCCCTGCCCCAGCCTGATGCGAAATCCCGCACCGTGATTCAGACCGACGACATCGCCTTCGACATCCTGTTCGAGGCGGCCCCCAATCCCTACGTGCTGATGGACGCCTCCTTCCGGCTGGTCTGGATGAACCAGGCCTATCTGCAGGTCACCATGCGGACCCGGGATGAACTGGTCGGCCGCAACATGTTCGAGGCCTTTCCCAGCGACCCGGCTTCGGAAAGCCACCGGCAGCTCCGCACCTCGCTGGAGCGGGTGGTGCAGACCCGCTCGGCCGACCAGATCCCGCTGATCCATTATGCGATCCCGCGCCCCGACGGCGGCTTCGACGAGCGATTCTGGAGTGCCACCCATACGCCGCTGCTGGGCGATGACGGCGCGGTGCGGCTGATCCTGCAGCACACCGTCGACGTCACCGAGCTGCAGGTCCTGCGCGGCCTGGCGGCCCGCGCGCCGCGGCACAGCGCCGTCACCACCCAGGTCGAGGGCTCGGTGCTGCGGCATGCGCAGCGCATCGAGGAGACCAGCCGCGCCCTGGCGCAGGAGCGCGACCAGCTGCGCCAGCTGTTCCAGCAGGCGCCCAGCTTCATGGCGGTCCTGGAAGGGCCGGAGCATGTCTATACCCTGGCCAACGACTCCTATGCCCGGCTGGTCGGTCCGCGCCAGCTGCTGGGCCGGTCGGTGGCGGAGGTGCTGCCGGAAGTGGAGCGCCAGGGCTTCGTGCGGCTGCTGGACCAGGTCTATGCCACCGGCCGGCCCTATGTCGGGCAGGCCGAGCGGATCCTGCTGGAGGATCCCGGCGGCGGCCCGCCCCAGGAGCATTTCCTGGATTTCGTCTACCAGCCGATCCGCGACGGCGCCGGACAGATCTCCGGCATCTTCGTGCAGGGCCATGACCTGACCCGCCAGAAACAGGCGGAGGCGGCGCGTCGGGCGGAGACCCGCGCCCTGGAAGTGCTGAACCGCACCGGCGCGGAGGTTGCCGCCGAACTCGACCTCGACCGGCTGGTGACCAAGATCACCGATGCCGGGGTCGAGCTGTCGGGCGCCCGCTACGGCGCCTTCTTCTACAATGTCGAGGCGGAGATCGGCGCCGCCTATACCCTCTATGCCCTGTCGGGCGCACCGGCCGAGGCGTTCGAGGGCTTCCCGATGCCGCGCGCCACCGAGCTTTTCGGCCCCACCTATCGCGGCGAGGAGGTGGTGCGCTGCGCCGACGTGCTGGTCGATCCGCGCTACGGCCGCAGCGGTCCGCATCACGGCCTGCCGGCGGGGCATCTGCCGGTGCGCAGCTATCTTGCGGTGCCGGTGAAGTCCCGCTCCGGCGACGTCATCGGCGGACTGTTCTTCGGCCATCCGGAGCCGGGCATGTTCAGCGACCGCTCCGAACGGCTGGTGCTGGGCCTTGCGGCGCAGGCGGCTGTGGCGATCGACAATGCGCGCCTGTTCCAGGCCGCGGAGCGCCAGATCGCACAGCGCCGGGAGGCGGAGAACGCGCTGCAGGCGCTGAACGCCACCCTCGAGGAGCAGGTCGCGGCCCGCACCGCGGAACTGCGCGAGAGCGAGGAGGCCCTGCACCATGCCCAGAAGATGGAAGCGGTCGGCAAGCTGACCGGCGGCATCGCGCACGATTTCAACAACCTGCTGCAGGTGATCGCGGGCAACCTGCAGCTGCTGTCCAAGGACGTCGCCGGCCGGGAGAAGGCGGAGGAGCGGCTGCAGAACGCGCTGGCCGGCGTCGCGCGCGGCTCCAAGCTGGCGGCGCAGCTGCTGGCCTTCGGCCGGCGGCAACCGCTGGCGCCGAAGGTGATCAATGCCGGCCGCCTGATCGCGCGGCTGGACGACATGCTGCGCCGCGCCCTGGGCGAAGGGGTCGAACTGGAGACGGTTCTTGCCGGCGGCCTGTGGAACACGCTGGCGGACCCGACCCAGGTGGAGAACGCGCTGCTGAACCTGGCGATCAACGCCCGCGACGCGATGGACGGTCATGGCCGGCTGACCCTGGAAGCCGGCAATGCCTATCTGGACGAAGGCTATGCCAGCCGCCATGACGTGACGCCCGGCCAGTACGTGATGCTGGCCGTCACCGATACCGGCCGCGGCATGGCCGCCGAGGTGCTGGACCAGGCCTTCGAGCCGTTCTTCACCACGAAACCCGAGGGCCAGGGGACCGGGCTCGGCCTGAGCCAGGTCTACGGCTTCGTGCGGCAGTCGGACGGCCATGTGAAGATCTACAGCGAACCCGGCGAAGGCACGACGGTGCGGATCTACCTGCCGCGCAGCGACCAGGCCGAGGATGCGCCGGCGCCCCGCGACCGCGGGCCGGTGACCGGCGGCAGCGAGACGATCCTGGTGGTGGAGGATGACGAGAATGTCCGCACCACGGTGGTCGACATGCTGTCCGACCTCGGCTACCGGGTGCTGATGGCGAAGGACGCGCAGAGCGCCCTGATCGTCATCGAGAGCGGCGCGGCGATCGACCTGCTGTTCACCGATGTCGTGATGCCCGGCCCCCTGCGCAGCACCGAGCTGGCCCGCAAGGCAAAGGCCCTGCTGCCGGGAATCGCCGTTCTGTTCACCTCCGGCTATACCGAGAACGCGATCGTCCATGGCGGCAGGTTGGACCGCGACGTCGAGCTGCTGAGCAAGCCCTATGCGCGCGAGGACCTGGCCCACAAGATCCGCGAGGTGCTGCGGCGCAACAGCGGAACGGCGGATGCCCACAGCGTGGGCCGGCAGCCGGTCGAGGTCCGGGCCGCAGAAGGGCGAGTGGACGGCGCCGATATCCCCGCCGCGCCTGCGGCCGGCCTGCGGATCCTGCTGGTGGAGGACGATGCCATGATCCGCTGGTCGACGGCGGACATGCTCGCCGATCTCGGCCACCAGGTGGTGGAGGCCGGCGATGCCGGTGCCGCCCTGGCGGCGCTGGACAGCGACGGCCCGGTCGACCTGCTGTTCGCCGATGTCGGGCTGCCGGACCGGCCGGGCGGCGAGCTTGCGGTCGAGGTCCGCCGCCGCCATCCGCGGACCGGCATCGTCTTCGCGACCGGCCGGGACGAGATGCCGGCGGAGGTCGCCGACATGCCCGCCCCAGCCCCGGTGCTGCTGGTCAAGCCCTATGACGAGAGGCGCCTGTCAGCCGCCCTGCTGGCTGCCCTGCCGGACTGAGGCTGCCGCCACCCGGCCCGGGCGGCGGAGCTCCCGTGCCCCGGCACCGCCGGGGCTGCCGGTCAGAGCGTCTATTTTCAGAGCATGTAGTCGCCGCCGTTCATATTCATGCTGGCGCCGCAGAAATAGGACCCTTCGTCGGAGGCCAGGAGCAGCACCGCCGGCGCCACCTCGCCCACCTCGCCGAAGCGGCCGGCGGGCAGTTCGCCCTTCTTCATCTCCAGCCAGTCCTGCGGGATGGAGCGCAGCAGCGGGGTGTTGATCGGCCCCGGACAGAGCGCATTCACCGAGATGCCGTCGCGGGCGACCTCGTAGGCCAGGCTCTTCACGAAGCCCAGCACCCCGGCCTTGGCCGCGCAGTAATGCGCCATCGTTGGCGCGCCCTTATGCGCCAGCTGCGACGAGGTGCAGATGATCCGGCCCCAACCCTTCGCCTTCATGTCCGGAATCGCCAGCTTCGACGCCAGGAACACGCTGCGCAGATTGACGTGGATCATCCGGTCCCACTGTTCCACCGACATCTCCGCCACCGGGCTGGTGAAATCGATGCCGGCATTGGCGAACAGGATGTCGACCGGGCCGAAATGCCCCTTCACCTTGGCAAAGGCGTCGGTGATCTGCGCCTCGTCCGCGGCATCGGCCTGGACCGCATAGGCCGCATCGCCCAGTTCGCCCGCCAGCGCCTGCGCCGCCTCGAGGTTGAGGTCCACCAGCGCCACCTTGGCGCCGGCGCCGACGAAGGTGCGCGTCACCGCCTCGCCGATTCCGCTGCCCGCGCCCGTTACCAGAGCGACCTTGCCGTCCAACCTGAACATGCCTTCTCCCCTCTCCCAGAAGCCTCGATGCGGTGCCCGTTGCATGCCTATGCGAATCCGGACTCGCCTGCATTAGGAATATCGGGGTAAGCTGCGGGCAAGCAAAAAATTTTCAGTACAAGAAACTCGCGGGGGTTACGGCAGACGGCGACCCGGGGCCTGGCGGCAGCCAGGCCGGGATCCCGGGGCGTGTGGCTTCAGAGCGGGCGCTGCGAATCCTGTGGCACGCCCGCCGAACAACGGGGGCAACCATGAAAGACAAGAATCTCATCCTTCCGTCCGCATTTTCGATGGACCGGCGGACCCTGCTGAAGGGCAGTGCCGCGGCTGGCGGCCTGGCCGCTTTCGGCGGCACCCTGGGCGCCTTCCTGCCCGGCCCGATGGGTGCCCGGAACGCCTTTGCCGCCTCGCCGCCGCACACCCTGGTCATCGCCTCCCCGGCAACGCCGCAGAGCCTGGACAGCGAGTTCGACGTCTCGCTCGGCACCTTCGAGGCGATCGCCGCCTGCTATGACAGCCTGGTGGAGTTCGCCAAGATTCCGGCGCCGGCCGACCCCGACGCGCAGCGCGAGGATATTGCCGACTATCCCGACAAGCCCGGCCGGGTGAACATGGTCGGCAAGCTGGCGGAAAGCTGGGAGATCGCGCCGGATTCCAGCTGGATCAAGTTCAAACTGCGCGAAGGCGTGAAGAGCAACTGGGGCAACGAGCTGACCGCCGAGGACGTGGTCTGGACCTGGCACCGCAAGCTCGGGCTGGAGGCGATCGGCGCCTTCTTCGCCAATACCATCAGCTTCATTCGGCCGGACCAGATCAAGGCCGAGGGCAAGTACGTCGTCTCCCTGACCCTCGACAATCCGAACCCGCTGCTGCTGAAGATCCAGCCGAACCTGTACAGCCCGATCTACGATTCGGTGAAGTGCAAGGAGATGGCGACCGACGACGATCCCTGGGCGAAGAAGTTCCTGGAGAACAACACCGCCGGCTTCGGCCCCTACCAGATCACGCAGCTGGTCCGCGGCCAGCAATGCGTGTTCGAGGCGCGCGACGACTATTACCGCGGCAAGCCCTACATGCACACGGTGATCATGAAGGAGGTGCCGACGTCGGCCAACCGGGCGCAGCTGCTGCAGGGCGGCGCGGTCGACATCGCCCAGTACCTGCAGCCGCTGGAGCTGATCCGGCTGTCGAAGGCGCCCGGCGTGGCGGTCGACACGATCCCCGCCACCTTCATGCTGTGGATCGAGCTGAACGCGAAGATCAAGCCGTTCGACAATGTCGACGTGCGCCGCGCGATGAACTTCGCCTTCCCGCAGGAGCAGGTGCTGAAGACGGTCTTCCAGGACCTGGCGCAGCCCCTCAACGGCGCCCTGCCCGCCTTCTATCCGGGCTTCAACGAGAAGTACTACGAGTTCCACAAGCAGGACCTCGCCCAGGCGAAGGAGCTGCTGAAGAAGGCCGGCATGGCCGACGGCTTCAAGACGGTGCTGTCCTACAATGCCGGCGACCCGGTGCAGGAGCCGACGGCGATCCTGTACCAGTCGGCGCTGAAGGAGATCGGCGTCGACCTGCAGCTCCGGAAGGTGCCGGCGGCGACCTTCTACAACTTCGTCTCGCAGCGCGAGCAGCCGATGATCTTCTACTACGACAGCCCGTGGTGCCCGGATCCCGGCTACTCGATGAACCTGTACTTCCACTCCAAGTCGTTCGTGAACTACAGCAACTACACGAACGCGAAGGTGGACGAGCTGATCGATGCCGCCGCGCGCACCGCCGACAACGATGCCCGGCTGGAGATGATGGACGAGGTCCAGAAGATCGTGATGAAGGAGGCCCCCTGGGTCTTCGTCGCCTTCACCAACTATTCGATGGCACGGCGCGAAGACCTCAAGGGCTGGACCTACTACACCTCCAACAACATCCGCTTCCAGGACTTCTATCGCGACGCCTGACCGTCGGCGCGCCGGCCGGGGGCAATGTCCGCCCCCGGCCGGTAGCCCGTCGAACCTCCCACCATCTAACAGGCGCAAAGTGAATCCGTAGCATGGTCGAGTCCGCGGGAATCCCCGCCGTACCGCCGCCAGGAGCCGCACCGGAAGGCGCGGGCAGGAAGACCGGCGGCTCCTTCGCCTTCGGGATGCGCTTCCTGCTGGCATTCCTCCGTACCCGGCCGATGTTCGCGCTGGGCTATGTGATCGTCATCGCCGTCGTCCTGATGGCGGTCTTCGCCCCCTGGATCGCCCCCTACCCGCCGGAGACGGCGAACCCTGAGGACTATCTGCAGCCGCCCAGCTGGAACCACTGGCTGGGCACCGATGCCACCGGCATGGATGTGCTGAGCCGGCTGATCTATGCGCCGCGGGTCGACCTGACGATCGCCATCGTGGGCACCCTGCTCTCCGCCGTGATCGGCACCTTCATCGGCACCGTCGTCGGCTACTACCAGCAGCTGGGCGGGGTACGCAGCTTCGGCGCCGGCTTCGTGATGCGCTCCGCCGACGTGCTGCAGGCCTTTCCCGTCTTCGTCTTCGCGATCGCCCTGGTCGCGATCTTCGGCCAGAGCCTGCAGAGCATCATCGCCGCCATCGCCTTCGTGAATGCGCCGATCTACCTGCGGCTGATGCGCAGCCAGGTCCTCTCGATCCGCAACATGCGCTTCGTGGAGGCGGCCTATGTCTCCGGCGCCTCGGACCTGTCGATCATGATCCGCCACATCATCCCGAACGCCATGGCGCCGATCCTGAGCCAGCTGTCGGTGAATATCGGCTGGTCGGTCCTGCTCACCGCGGCGCTCAGCTTCGTCGGCGCGGGAGTGGAGGCGCCGACCCCGGAATGGGGCAGCATGATCGCCATGGGCTTCCAGAACATCATCACCGGGCAGTGGTGGCCGTCGGTCTTTCCCGGCATCGCGCTGGCCCTGACCGTCTTCGGCTTCGCCCTGGTCGGCGCCAGCGTGGAGATCCTGGCCGACCCGGCCCGGCGCCGGGCCCTGGCCGGCAGCATGGAACGGCGGGCCGCCCCCGCGGAGGCCGCCTGATGCGCATCGCCCGCTATATCGGCAAGCGCCTGATCTTCATCCTGCCGCAGCTGCTGGGCATCATCCTGGTCAGCTTCCTGCTGGTGAAGATGATCCCCGGCGACCCCGCAGTGCTGATGCTGGGCCCCTTCGCCAGCGACGAACAGCTGGCCAGCATGCGCAGCCAGCTCGGCCTGGACGGCACCATCCTGGACCAGTTCTGGATCTACCTGACCGGCCTGTTCGAGGGCGACCTCGGCACCTCCTGGCAGACCACCCGGCCGGTGCTGGAGGACCTGCTGCAGCGCTTCCCCGCGACCCTGGAGCTGATCACCCTGTCGCTGCTGCTGGCGCTGCTGATCGGCATCCCGCTCGGCGTCGCCGCGGCCTACTTCAAGCGCTCGGTAGTAAAAAAGTTTTCCGACTATTACGGCCTGCTGGCCGGCGCCCTGCCCGACTTCTGGCTGGGGCTGGTGCTGATCTACTTCTTCTACACCCTGCTGAACTGGGCGCCGCCGCCGCTGGGCCGCATGGGGATCGCGGTCCTGGCACCGCCGCCGGTGACGAACTTCGTCATCATCGACAGCATCCTGGACGGCAACTGGGCGGCGCTCTGGTCGGCGCTGGGCCATCTGATGCTGCCGGTGATCACACTGGGCGTGATCAATGCCGGGCCGATCCTGAAGATGACCCAGTCGACCATGGAACGGATGCTGGAATCCGACTTCGTCCGCTATGCGGAGATGTGCGGCCTGCCCGAAGGCCAGGTGATCCGGCAGGCGTTCCGCAACTCCCTGCCCTCGGTCGTCACCATCGTCAGCGTGCTCTACGGCTTCCTGATCGGCGGCGCGGTGCTGGTGGAGATCGTCTTCTCCTGGGGCGGCGCCGGCCAGTACGCCGTGCAGGGCGTCCTCAACGCCGACATCAACCCGGTGCTGGGCTTCGTGCTGTTCTCCGCGATCCTGTCGCTGGTGATCTACCTGCTGGTCGACCTGATCTATTTCACCATCGACCCCCGGATCCGGGACTAGGAAGCAGGATTGAGTCACAGGATGCAGCGACCGAGATGAGTATGGCCGGCCCCGAAAGCACCGCCGCAGCGGCAGACCAGAACCGGACGACAGAAGGCGGGAGCCCGCCCATCCTGTCGGTGCAGGGACTGAAGGTCAGCTACCCGGTCTATGCGGCGAAGCCGGTGCGCGCGGTGCATGAACTGGACCTGCAGATCGCCCCGGGCGAGATCGTCGGCCTGGTGGGGGAATCCGGCTCCGGCAAGACCAGCCTGGCCCGCGCGATCATGGGCCTGCTGGTGCGTCCGGGGCGCATCGACGGTGGCGCGGTCACGTTCGATGGCCGCGACATGCGCGCCGCCAGCGAAGACGAGCTGCGCGCGATCCGCGGCCGCGACATCGCCATGGTGATCCCCAACCCGCGCAGCGAGCTCGACCCGCTGGTCACGGTCGGCCGGCAGATTGCCAATGTCGCCCGCGCGCATCTGAAGATCGGCCGCGCCGAGGCTGACGAGATGGCGATGGACATGCTGAAGGCGGTGCAGATCCCCGACCCGGCCCGTCGCTTCAGGGCCTATCCGCACGAACTGTCGGGCGGCATGGCGCAGCGGGTGGTGATGGCGATCGCGCTGGTCTGCTCGCCGAAATTCCTGATCTCCGACGATGCAACTTCGGGCCTGGACGTGACGGTACAGGCGCAGGTGCTGGAACTGCTGCGCCGGCTGGTCCGCGACCAGGGCGCGGCGATGATGTTCATCACCCGCGACATCGGCATCACGGCGCATTTCTGCGACCGGGTCGCGGTGATCTATGCCGGGGAGATCGTCGAGGAAGCGCCGACCCTCAGCTTCTTCGAGAACCCGATGCATCCCTATTCGGTGATGCTGCTGGCGGCCTTCGCCCACAATCCCCGGCTGCGGGAGAAATGGCACAAGCCGCTCGCCTCCAACGCCCCCAGCCATGTCGCGACGGGGTGCGAATATGCCCCCCGCTGCGTGCATGCGGAGGCGGAGTGCAGCCGGGTGCGTCCACAGCTGCGGGAACTGGCACCGGGCCACCGGGTGCGGTGCCACTTCCCGGTGCTGCGCGACGACGGCGAAACCGGCGGTGTCCCCTCCGACGCGGGGGAGGCCGGGCAATGAGCACCACCCCCGTCCTGCAGGTCGAAGGCCTGGTGAAGCATTTCCCGATCGGCGGCAGCCGCAGCGTGGTGCGGGCGGTCAACGGCGTGAACCTTGAGGTCGCGCGTGGCGAGACCCTGGCCCTGGTGGGCGAATCGGGTTCGGGCAAGACCACGGTCGGCCGCTGCGTCCTGGGCCTGATCCCGCAGACCGCCGGCCATATCAGTTTCGAGGGCACCCCCGTCGACCGCCGCCGCAACATCCGCTCCCGCGATTTGCGTGGGCGGATGCAGCTGGTCTTCCAGGAGCCGGCGGAGAGCCTGGATCCGCGCATTCGCGTCGCCGAGACGATCGCCGAGCCGCTGCGCTCCATGGGCATGGGGCGGGAGAACCGGAAGCGCAAGGTGGCCGAAGTCGCCGCCCGGGTGGGCCTGCGGGACAGCACCCTGGACCAGTTCCCGGCGGAACTCAGCGCCGGCCAGCAGCAGCGGGTCGGCATCGCCCGGGCGATGATCACCGACCCGGCGCTGATCGTGATGGACGAACCCACCTCCGCCCTGGATCCGACGGCACGGGCGGAGATCATCGACCTTCTGATCCGCCTTCAGAAGGAGCTGGACACCGCCTATCTGTTCATCTCCCACGACCTGTCGACGGTGCGCTATGTCAGCCACCGGGTGGCGGTGATGTATCTCGGCATGATCGTCGAGCAGGGCGCCTCGGCGGAGCTGTTCAGTCATCCGCGGCATCCCTATTCCGTCGGCCTGCTCTCCTCGGTCCTGCTGCCGAACCCGAAGCTGAAGCGGGTGTCGGAGGTCGACCTGAAGGGCGAGATTCCCAGCCCGATCGACCTGCCGAAGGGCTGCTATCTGGCCGGCCGCTGCCCCTTCGTCGACGACCGCTGCCGCAACGAGATGCCGCCGCCGGACCCGATCGGCGGCGGGCATTCGGTCTGCTGCTTCCACCACCGCACCGCCCTGGAGGGGCGCGCCGCCCTGGACTATTTCGACGAGTTCCAGGCGGAGACCGAACGCCTGCTGAGCGCCGGCCGGCGGTAGCGCCGTATTCGGGGGCGACCCGCAGGCGGTTTGCCGCTAGCCTGCCGCGGCATCGACTGACGGCCGAGGGAGGAACAGGCGTGGATCAGGTGGCGAAGGCCCTGGCAGAAGCCCGGCGCAAGGCAACGGAACTGGCATCCTTTCCGGGGGAGGCGCCGGCCGATCTCGCCGCCGCCTATGCGATCCAGGACCGGACGGTCGCGGTCAGCGGACGCGCGGTGGCCGGCTGGAAGGTGGCGATGATCCTGCCGCCGCTTCGCGACGCACTGGGCGCAGACAGGCTGGCCGGGCCGATCTTCGCGGATTCGGTGCAGGAGGCCGGCGCCGAGGGCGGCCTGCAGGTGCCGGTCTATCCGGGCTTCGCGGCCCTGGAATGCGAGTTCGTCCTGCGCCTGGCGCGGCCGCTCGACCCGTCCGCGGCGCCGTTCAGCCCCGACAGCCTTGCCGATGCCGTCGCCTCGCTGCATGCCGGGGTGGAAATCGCTTCCAGCGTCGTGGCCGGCAACGGCGATGCCGGCCCCTGCCCCACCGTGGCCGACCTGGGCAACAATGGCGGCGCCATCGTCGGCCCGGCGATCCAGGGCTGGCAGGACAAGGCCCCCGCCGACATGCTCAGCCGCATGACGGTGGACGGCGCCACCGTCGGCGAAGGCAGCGCGGCGGCGGTGCCCGGCGGGCCGCTGGCGGCGCTGGCCTTCCTCGCCAACCTGCTGGCCGGCCGCGGCATCGGCCTGAAGGCGGGCGACATCGTCCTGACCGGGCAGACCAACGGCGTGCATCGGGTGAAGGCCGGCCAGTCGGCGCGTGCAGAGTTTCCCGGCGTCATGGCACTCGACCTGACGGTGACGGCCAAGCGGCCTGTCTGACCGCCTGGCTGTCAGGCCGCCCGTCAGGGCAGGCCGCCGGCCTTTGCCGCCAGCGCCTTCTCCCGTACGCCGGAGAGCGAGAGCCGGGTGGAGACCCGCTCCGGGTCCATCGCCAGTTCGATGAGGGCCGCCCGCCCCGAGGCCCGTGCCCGCTCGAAGGCCGGCAGGAAATCCGCCGTCCGGGTGACCGTCTCGGCATGCGCCCCCATGGCCTGCGCCAGCGCGGCAAAGTCGGGATTGGCCAGGTCGGTGCCGACGATCCGGGTCGGATGCTCGCGCTCCTGGTGCATGCGGATGGTGCCGTACATGCCGTTGTTGAACAGCAGGACGATGGGCCGGCCGCCATGCTGCAGGGCGGTGGCGATTTCCAGCCCGGTCATCATGAAGCCGCCATCGCCGACGCCGCAGACCACCAGGCGCTCCGGCGCCGCCAGGGCGGCGGCGACCGCCGCCGGCACCGCATAGCCCATGGCGCCGCTGGTCGGCCCGAGCTGCCGGCCGGGGCGCCCGTAAAGCAGGAAGCGCTGCGGCCAGCCGGTATGGTTGCCGGCATCCAGGCAGACCACCGCATCGGCCGGCAGAACCTCCCGCAGGTCGGCCATGATCCGGCCGGCATCCAGCTCGCCATCATAGGCCGGCGGGGCGATCGCCTCCAGGAAATCGGCGCGCGCCGCCTCCCGCCAGGCGCGCCAGCGCGACGGCTCCACCCAGGCGCAATCGGCAACCGCGGCGGCGAAGGCGGCGGGCGCGCTGGCGATCGCCACAGCCGGCGCAAAGACCCGGCCCGGCTCCTCCGCGCTGGCATGGACATGGATCAGCTTCTGCCGCGGTGCCGGTGGATCCAGCACGGTATAGCCCTGGGTCGTCATCTCCCCCAGCCGGGCGCCGACCACCAGCAGCAGGTCGGCCTCCTTCATGCGCCGGATCAGGGCCGGCGGGCCGGAGGTGCCGAGATCCCCGGCGAAGCAGTCGGAGCGGTTGTCGAACACGTCCTGGCGGCGGAACGAGCAGGCCGCCGGCAGGCCGTTCGCCTCTGCGAAGCGGCGGATCTGCGCGCAGGCCTCGTCGCTCCAGCCGGCACCGCCGACCAGCAGCATCGGCCGCTCCGCCGCCTGCAGCAGGGCGCGCACAGGCTCCAGCGCCTCCGCAGGGGGCGCCGCCGCGACCGTGACATAGGGGGCGGCATCGGGCACCGCCGCGATCTCGGTCAGCATGTCTTCCGGCAGCGCCAGCACGACCGGCCCCGGCCGGCCGGAGGTGGCGGTGTGGAAGGCGCGGGCGATGTATTCGGGGATCCTGTCGGTGCGGTCGATCTGCGCCGCCCATTTGGCGACATGGCCGAACATCTGCCGGTAGTCGATCTCCTGGAACGCCTCGCGGTCGAGCATGTCGCGGCCGACCTGGCCGACCAGCATGATCATCGGCGTGGAATCCTGCGCCGCGGTATGCACGCCGATCGCGGCATGGCAGGCGCCGGGGCCGCGGGTGACCATGCAGATCCCCGGCTTCCCCGTCAGCTTGCCATAGGCCTCCGCCATGTTGGCGGCGCCGGCCTCGTGCCGGGCATTGACCAGGGTGATGCGGTCCGCGGCATCGTGCAGCCCGTCCAGCACCTCCAGATAGCTTTCCCCGGGGACGCAGAACGCCATCTCCACGCCGTGCAGAAGCAGCTGGTCGACCAGGATATGGCCGCCGGTCCGCGGCTGCAGGTTCGGCGCCGCCCCCTCATTCATGGCCATGCCCCGGCTCAGTCGCGCTGGATCAGTTCGATGCGGTAGCCGTCCGGATCCTCGATGAAGGCAATGACCCTTGTCCCCCCTTTCAGCGGCCCGGCAGGACGCGGGATCTTCACCCCCGCCTTCTCCATCGCCGCGCAGGTGGCATAGACATCCTCCGCCGCCAGCGCCAGATGGCCGAAGCCCGTGCCCAGGTCGTAATCCTCTTCCTGGTCCCAGTTGTGGGTCAGCTCGATGACCGCCTCGTTCTCCTCCTCGCCATAGCCGACGAAGGCCAGGCTGAACCGGCCGCCCTCGAAATCCGCCCGGCGCAGCAGGCGCATGCCCAGGATCCGGGTATAGAAGTCCAGCGAGGCGTCGAGGTCGCGCACCCGGATCATCGTGTGCAGCAGCCGGGTCGGAGCGGCCGCGCCCAGAACAGATCCGCCGGTTGCCGGCGCGGTTGCTGCCTCGCTCATGACTTCTCTCCTTCGATCCGATGTGACAGCCGACCCGCCGGCAGGCTGCATGGCGGCATCCTGTTCGGGGGCGCCGTCCTTGTCTACAGGTCTGCCGGCGCGGCTATTTCTCGTCGAACCGGTCGATGCCGTCCCAACCGGCGCCGCTCGCAGCCAGGCGGCGGTTCCGCTCCAGGGCCCGGGCCGCAACGGCATCGTGCGGCGCAGTTTCCAGCCGCCGGGCGAACAGCCTCGCCGCGCCTTCGTAGTCGCCGGCATCCTGCAGCGCCATCGCCTCCTCCCACAGTGCCAGCGATGCGGCCAGCGGTTCGGCTATCGCCTCGCCCCGTTCCGCCAGCAGTTCGTAGACCGGCAGCGGCGCCGCGACACCTTTCGGCTGAACATGCGCCACCTTGCGGAAGAGGAAATGGGCCAGGACCGCGTCGCGCACCGTGGCGGAAACCAGGATGCCGGCGCCGTAGCGCCCCGCCAGCCCTTCCAGCCGCGCGGCGAGATTCACGTTGGCGCCGATGGCGGTGTAGTTCATCCGGTCCGAGGAGCCGACATTGCCGACGACGCATTCGCCGCTGTGAAGGCCGAAGCGGGTCGGCATCGGCGGCAGGCCGCGCGCGGCCAGGTCGGCATTGAACCGCTCCAGCCGGTCGCGGGCGGCGAGCACGCCGCGGCAGGCGGTGGCGACATGGTCCGGCTGCGGCCGGGGCGCGTTCCACAGCGCCATCACCGCATCGCCTATGAACTTGTCGATCACCCCGCCATGGTCGGATATGGCGCGGGTCATTTCCTCGAAATAGAGTGAAGTCCGCGCCATAAGCTCTTCTGGCTCAATCGTTTCCGACTGCGCGGTGAAGCCGGTGATGTCGGAAAACATGATCGTCACCGGTCGACGTTCGCCGCCCAGTTCGGCCCCCGCGGCGCTTGCCATGATCTCTTCCAGCAGGCCGCGCGGCACGTAGCGCACGAAGACGCCCAGCGCCCCCTTCATCGTCGATATCGAGCGCGCCAGTCGGTCGATTTCCAGGATGAACGAATGCACATCCCTGCCCGGCGCCAGGTCGAGCCGGCGGATCCGGTACGCCTCGGCCGCCAGCTCCGTCAGCGGTGCGGCGATGCGGCGGGAGATCAGCCAGATCATCGGCAGTGCCAGCAGCAGGGCAACACCGCCGGCAATCAACGCGTCACGCTGGATCCGTTCGATCGGCCCGATGAAATCGGACACCGGGGCCGCCACCAGCAGCAGGTTCACGTCCGTCGGCGTGGTGTCCAGCGGCGAGGCGGTACCGAGATATTCCCGTCCATCGACGTCGAAGCGAAAGTGCGTATCGCGGCGCATGACGCCATCCGGAAGGGCCTCGTGCATGCGTTCGAGCACCCTGTCCCGCAGGTGGGAGACATGCACCCGGCGATCGGAATCCGACTCCTGGCTGGCGTGATCGTGCAGGACAAGGTCCGGCTCCGCATGCGCCAGCAGATGACCGTCCGCATCGATGATCGCCAGGATCGCCTCCGGCGACACGGTCTGTTCCGCCAGGAAGTCGGACAGGCTGTCCAGGGTCAGATCGAGGCCGAAGACGCCCGGCTTCTCCCCGTCGAAACGGCGCGACATGGTGATGCCCAGGGTGTCGACGCTGGCGAAGGTATAGGGCTCGGTAACGTAACGGGCGGAACCGGCAAATGCAGCCCCGAACCAGGGCCGCGGGCGCGGATCGAAGGCAGGGCCGTCGTCTGCGCGCGCGCCAAGCTGCCGCCCCCCGGCATCCAGGAACGACCAGTCCTGCTGGCGGTTGCCATCGTCGCGCAGATAGACCAGCCGCTGGATGAAGCGGGTGCCGATCGGCGCCTCCATCGTGGCGAGGAGGCCGTCCATCTCCGGCCCGCGGACCGCGATCACCTGCAGCGCGGTCCCGTCGGCATAGCCCAGCAGGGCGGAATAGATCGTCGGATGACTGTCCAGCAACTGCCGCAGATAGGGCAGCATCGGGTTCCGCCGGGGGTCGTGCGCCACCTGGAGGCTGGGCAGCAGCACGGTGGCATCGGTCAGCGCCTCGACGGTGCCGAACAGGCGCCGGGTGCGCTGGCCGACCTTGTCGCTGACCTCGCCGATCAGGTCGTTCGCCGTCTCCAGCGCGGCATCGGCGGTGGAGCGGTACATGAACCAGGTCACACCGCCGACGATCAACATCGCCAGGACCAGGAAGATCGAGAAGATGTTGACGTAGAGCGGCAGGTGCAGCCGGCGGCCGGAAGCCGCACGTGCATTCCCGCCGGGACCGCCGGCGTCCTCCTTCCCGGTCATGCGAAGCCGGCCACCCAGCGCCTGTCGCGGATACGCTCCACCCCGCTCAGCCGTTGCGGCCGGCGATGCCCATCTCCTGGAACTGGTCCAGGGCCTTCGGATTGTAGGGGCCGATCGCGTTGCCGCCGTCCACCGGCAGGATGACGCCGGTGATATAGGCCGCCATCGGCGAGGACAGGAACTGTGCCACGCCCGCGATCTCCGATTTCTCGCCCCAGCGGCCCAGCGGCACGGCGGCCTTCGAGGCGGCCTCCGCTTCCGGCGTCGGGGCCAGCCGGCGCATCCCCTCGGTATCGGCGATCGGGCCGGGAGAGATGGAGTTCACCCGGATCCCGTCGCGTGCCCATTCCATCGCCAGGGTGCGGGTCAGCATGTCGATTCCCGCCTTGGCGGCGCAGACATGGCTCTGCAGCATCATCGGCACATAGGCCTGTGGGGCGGAGATGTTGATCACCGAGGCGCCCGGCTTGGTGAGGTACTGGTGGGCGGCCCGCATCACGTGGAAGGTGCCCATCAGGTCGATTTCCACCACCACCCGGAAGCCGTTGGAGGACATGCCGGTCGCCGGCGCCACGAAATTGCCTGCGGCGCCGCTGACCAGGACGTCGATATCGCCGAACGCGTCATGGGAGGCCTGCAGCGCGCCGCTGACCGCGGCATAGTCGCGGACATCCGCCGCAAAGCCGAGCGCGTCGCCATCGCCGCCGCCGGCCGCCTGGGCGGCCCGCAGCTCCTCCTGCGCGGCGGCGACCTTGGCCTCGTCCCGGCTCATCACCGCCACCTTCGCCCCCGCCCGGGCAAAGCCGAGGGCGATGCCGAGGTTGATGCCGCTGGTCCCGCCGGCGACAAAGACATGGGCGCCGTCGAAGCGGAAAGGTGAGTCGGTCATGAAAGCTGCTCCTCCATTGCGGGCTTGCCCTTCGGGTCATGTTCCTTTTGCCTGACAGGCCGCGTAAAGTCAGCCGAATAACTGGCGCGGCAGGCCCGCCGGTTCCCGGGGACGAGGAACGGTTCCGCATAGAAGATGCTGACCCTGTTTGAGCAGAAGTGGGTGGCCGAAGTGCGCGCCGCACTGCAGGAGCCGCTTGCGGAAACCAACCGCGACTTCGTGCAGAGCTTCGTGGGCGAGGATGTCTCCGAGGCGGAAGCCATGTCCGACAAGGGCCTGCAGTTCGCCTTCCGCCTGCGCGACCGCTATCGCGGCGGCTATGGCCTGTCCCTGCCCGACGAACAGGACTGGCTGCTGCGGCCGGAGCGGATCATCGATCCGGCGGCGCAGATGGGCCTGCTGGACGACAGCATCTGCCTGGCGGTGATGGCCTGCCAGGACCCCTCCCCGATGCTTTCCCTGAGCGCCGCCATCCGCCTGGCGCCGCGGGCGCAGCACAGCTCCCTGGTGGGCGAGCTGCTGCGGGAGACGGCGGTGGAGACCGCCCACAAGGAGGTCCGCGACTGCCTGGAATATGGCAGCGAAAAGGGCTTCGAGGGCCATGCCCTGCAGCTGATGCGCAAGGTCGCCGACGAACGCTTCCGCGACCTGCGCTCCGCCTGCGTCCGGGACCTGCGGGAACTGCTGCGCCAGCTGCTGGACGGCGCCGTCGACCCGCAGACCTTCGTGATGCGCTTCATCGCCCTGTCGGAGGGCAATTCGATCAAGGTCGGTGTCTACGAGAGCATGGTCCTGACCGTGCTGCGCAGCCGCACCATCCAGCCGCTGGCCAAGCTGACCCTGCTGTCGAACCTGGCCCGCATGCCGACCAGCGTGCGGCGGCAGATCGCCTATCTGGTCCGCGAGCTGTCGGACGACCCGTCGCAGAAATACCTGTCCGACGAACTTGCATCGGTGGTGGAGCAGCTGCGCGCGCAGAGCGCCGCGGCGCCGAAACCGGCGCCCACCCCGCAGGCGACGGACGCGCCCCATGCCGCCGGCATGCGCCAGACCCTGCGCGAGGCGACGGGCGGCCGCCGCCCCGCCATCGCCGAGAAGGTCGACCGGCCGAGCTATTCCGGCCCGACCATCGACCAGCGCCTGAAGGAACTGGCGATCGGCGACCAGAGCGAGGCGCCGCAGACCGGCCGCGGCACCGCGTCCCGCTCGCAGCAGTAGCGACAGGTCCTGCCGGCGATAGCGGGTTCAGCCGGCCGCGCGCAGGGTCAGGCCATAGCTGAAGCGATCCGCCGGATGACGGTTCAGCGCCACCTCCAGCACCTCGCCCGACGCCGCCTCGTAGATCCGGTCGATGCACAGCAGCGGCGCCCCCGACGGCAGACCCAGGAGCGCGGCATCGCCGGCTTCCGCCGCCGCCGCCGCGATGGACTGGCGCACCAGGGTCACGCGGGCACCGTGCCTGCGCTCGATCAGGCGGCAGACCGGCAGGCCCTGGCGGCCGATCTCCGGCGCCACGTCCGCGAACGCGGCCGGCAGCCAGATCTCGGTCAGGGCGATCGGCGCGCCCTCTGCCGGAGCAGCTGCGCGGCGCAGGGCGCGGATCCGCACCCATTCACCTTCGAGTGGCCGGGGCCCCTCCAGCGGCCGTCCGATCCGCTGTGACAGTGCCGCGGCCGGCCGGGGCGGATCGGCCGCTAGGACCTCCAACCGCGTGCTGGCTGCGTACTGCATCAGGTCGTCGATGGAGGCGATGGAAGAGGCGAAGCGGGTCTGCGGCCGGTCCGACACCACCACCGAGCCGGAGCCCTGGCGGCGCCGGATCAGGCCCGTCTCCTGCAACTGCTTCAGGGCGGCGCGGATGGTGTGGCGGCTGGCCTGGAAACGGTGGCAGAGCGCCGCCTCGGTCGGCAGGCGGCTGCCCAGGCGATACTGCCCGTCGGCGATCTCGCCGCCCAGGCGCTCGACGATCTCGCGGTAGAGCGGCTGCTCCCGCATCGCCTGGCCGGCCATGCGGCTCAGATGGTGCCGTCGCGCCGCAGGGCGGCGATCTCCGCGGGGTCGACGCCCAGGCCGCGCAGCACCGCCTCTGTATCCGCACCCAGCGCCGGCGCCGCCCGCCGGGGCACCGGGCCCCCGCCCAGCCGGATCGGCGATCCCAGCATTTCCACCGCCTCGCCACCCTCCCGGCGGGCGAAGGCGCCCAGCCGGTCGTGCTCGCGCACGAACGGATTGTCCAGCGCCTGGCCGACATCGTAGACCGGTGCCACCGGGATGCGCCCGCCCAGTTCCGCCATCCATTCGTCGGTTGTGCGCGCCGTCAGCGCCCCGTCCAGCAGTTCGGTCACCAGTTCGCGGTTTTCCAGCCGCGCCTTGAAACTCGACAGGCGCGGATCGGTCGCCCATTCCGGATGGCCCAGCGCCTGGGCCAGCAGCGGCCAGAACTTCTCCTTGTTGCACATGATGAACAGCCAGCCGTCCCTTGTCCGGTACAGCTGGCTGGGGGTCAGCGAGGGATGGCCGGACCGCGGCACCCGCCCTTGCACATGACCTCCGTTCAGGTACCAGGTCGCCAGGTAGGTCAGGTTGTGCAGCGCGGTGTCGAACAGGCTGACATCCACGTCCTGGCCGCGCCCCGTGCGGCGCGCGCCATGCACCGCGCCCAGCAGGGCGAATGCCGCCATCAGCCCGGTCATCATGTCGACGATCGAAAGGCCGAAGCGTGCCGGCGGCCCGTCTGGCTCGCCGGTGACGGACAGGTAGCCGGTCTCGGCCTGCATCAGATAGTCGTAGCCCGGCCAGGACTTGCGCGGCCCCTCCCGGCCATAGGCCGACAGATGCGCGCAGACGATCGCCGGATTGGCGTCCTTCAGCGCCTCGTAGGTCACCCCCAGCTTCTCCGGCAGGTCGCCACGGAGATTGTCCAGCACCGCGTCGGCCCCGGCGACAAGGCCGCGGAACAGCTCCTTGCCCTTCGGGTGCTTCAGGTTCAGCGTGATGCTGCGCTTGTTACGGTTGAACGCCTGGTGGAAATGGCTGTCGCCTTCGCCAAAGTAGAACGGCCCCACCAGGCGGCCGACATCGCCGCCATCGGCGGGGTTCTCGATCTTGATGACGTCGGCGCCCAGATCGGCCAGCAGCATGGAGCCGAAGGGGCCGGCACCGTACTGCTCCACCGCGATCACGGTCATGTCGGACAGCGGCAGATGGGAGTTGCCCTCGCTCATCGCCGGATCCTCACGCCGGGTTCCGCTCGATCAGGCGCTTGGCGATGACGATGCGCTGGATCTCGTTGGTGCCCTCGCCGATCACCAGCAGCGGCGCGTCGCGGTACAGCCGCTCGACGATGAACTCCTTGCTGTAGCCATAGCCGCCATGGATGCGCATCGCCTCCAGGCTGTTCTCCACCGCCGCCTCGGTGGCGAACAGCTTCGCCATGCCGGCCTCGTAGTCCGACCGGTCGCCGCGGTCGAGGGCGTCGGCGGCCTTCTCGGTCAGCAGCCGGGCCGCCTCGGTCCGGGTCGCCATGTCGGCCAGCTTCAGCTGGATCGCCTGATGCTCGCAGATCGGCTTGCCGAAGGTCTTGCGCTGCTGCGCATAGCGCACCGCCTCGTCCAGCGCCGCCTGCGCGATGCCGACGCCGCGGGCGGCGACGTTCACCCGGCCCAGCTCCAGCCCGGCAATGGCGCATTTCATGCCGCGCCCCTCGACCCCGCCGATCAGGCGGTCGGCGGGGATGCGATAGTCGCGGAAGATCAGCTCCGCGCTGTCGATGCCCTTGTAGCCCAGTTTCTCCAGCTTGCGGCTGACCTCGAAGCCCTCGCCCTTTTCCGCCAGGAACATCGACATGCCGGCATGGCGCGGCTCGACGGTCGGATCGGTCTTCACCAGCAGCGCGAAGCACTGGCCGTGGATGCCGTTGGAGATCCAGGTCTTGGTGCCGTTCACGACATAATCGTCGCCGTCCCGCTTCGCCGTCATGCGGATCGCCTGCAGGTCGGTGCCGCAATCCGGCTCCGTCAGCGCCAGGCCGCCCCGCAGCTCGCCGGTGGCGAAGCGCGGCAGGAAGGCCTCCTTCTGCGCCTCGGTGCCGGTGCGCGCGACGATATGGGACATGATCAGGTGCGAGTTGATGATGCCGGAGATCGACATCCAGACCGCGGAGATCCGCTCGATCACCTTGGCATACAGGCTGGGGCGCAGGCCCAGGCCGCCGTACTGCTCCGGGATGATGGCGCCGAACAGGCCCAGCTCCTTCATCCGGGCGACGATCTCCTCCGGGTAGATGTCGTCCTTCTCCAGCGCATGGACGTAGGGCGCCACGTCCCGCTTCAGGAAGCGGTCGACGCTGTCCAGCACCAGCCTGTCCTGCTCGTACTGCCGTTCCGCCTGTTCCGCGCCGCTCGCCATGGCTGCCCCCTTTCCGGTCGAAATTTGTACGGTACAATTTCGACCGGCACCGCGGCTGTCAAGCGGGCCGCTACAGAACGAAGGCCTTCAGCGGCACCCAGATGCCCATCGCCAGCATCATCAGGTTCTCCGTCAGCGAGATGAAGCCCAGCGGCACGTTGCTGCCGCCGCCGACGCAGGCGCACTTCAGCTCCCTGCGGTCGACATAGACCGCCTTGAAGACGGAGACCGCGCCGACGGCTCCGATGAACAGGGCGATCGGCGCCGACAGCCAGACCAGGGCACCGGCGATCATCAGGATCCCGGCCGCCGCCTCGCCGAAGGGATAGAGATAGGCGTAGCGCACCCAGCGCTGCGCCAGCAGGTCGTAGTTCAGGAACATGGTCGAGAAGCCCTCGACATCCTGCAGCTTCTGGACGCCCAGCAGGGTCATCGAGATGGCGATGAACCATTCCAGGGTGCGGACCGACAGGAGCGGATGATCGGCGGCCCAGGCCACCGCCAGCGCCATGGCCAGGCCGGCGCCGAAGATCGCGATCACCGGCTGGTAGCTGGTCTCGTCCTCGTCCGCGCTGTCCTTGCCGAAATGCTCCCGCAGGTCGTCGTAGCCGCCGATCCGGCGGCCGGCGATGAAGGTCTGCGGCGTGGTCTCGACACTATGCTCACGCTGGAAGGCGTCGGTTTCCGCCCGTGTCTCCAGCCAATGGTCGTCGACCCGATAGCCCTCCCGTTCCAGGAGGTCCTTGGCCTTCAGGCCGAACGGGCAGACATGATCGTCCATCACCATCCGGTAGAGGGTGGCAGTCTGGACGTCCTTGGTCTCTGCGGTTGCCATTGATCCGATCCGGTCCTTGCGCAGGTACCGGTCCGACCGGGACGCATGCCGCCGGCACCGCTCCGCGGACGGCGACCCGAGGTCGCAGGCTGGATCGCGGAGAGGGCGGCGCAGGCGGCCCGGTCGGGCGGCACCAGCCGTGTCGCATCAACGGCGGGCCGGCCCCAGGGGTTCCAAGCGCCGGCAGAGACCGGCGGCTCTCAGCTTGCCGCCGCGGCGCCCGCCTCGGCGGTGACATCGTCGCGCAGCACCCGCTTCAGGATCTTGCCGGTGGCGTTGCGCGGCAGGGCCGGCACCAGGCGCACCGATTTCGGCACCTTGTAGCGGGCCAGGTTGGCGCCGCAATGCTGCAGCACCTCCGCCTCGCCGATCTCGGCGCCTTCCTTCAGCACCAGGACCGCCATGCCGACTTCGCCCCACTTCTCGTCGGGAACGCCGATCACCGCGGCTTCCGCCACCTGCGGCAGGCGCGACAGCACGTTCTCGACCTCCGCCGGATAGACGTTCTCGCCGCCGGAGATGAACATGTCCTTCCAGCGATCGACGACATAGTAGAAGCCGTCCTCGTCGAAGCGGGCGGCGTCGCCGGTATGCAGCCAGCCGTCTGTGATCGATTCCCGGTTGGCGTCCGGACGGTTCCAGTAGCCCGGCGTCACGTTCGGCCCCTTGACCCAGATCTCGCCGATCTCGCCCGGACGGGTCACGTCGCGGCCCTGCTCGTCCACCAGCCGCACCTCGGTATGCAGCGCCGGCAGGCCGGTGGAGCCGGCCCGCTTGATGCCGTCCGCGGCATCCAGCACCAGGACGGTCGGGCTGGTCTCCGTCATGCCGTAGCCCTGCTGGATCGACACGCCATGCTGGCCATAAAGCTCGATGACGGAGACGGGACAGGGGGCGCCGCCCACGCCGCAGATCGTCAGATGGCTGAAGTCCGCCTTCTCGAAGGCCGGCTGCAGGGACATGAACTGGTAGTGCGACGGCACGCCGAAGAAATGCGTGATCCCGCCCTGCCGGTCCAGCAGCATGTCCAGCGCCTGGCCGGGGTCGAAGGTGCGCATTACCAGCACCGTGCCGCCGGCGTGGAAGGCCACATTGGCGTAGCAGTTCAGGCCGCCGGTATGGAACAGCGGCAGCACCGCCAGGTGGCAGGTATCGGTGGTGACATGGGCCGGGCCGCCCAGATTGACCGCGTTCCAGAAGCTCATCCCGTGGGTGATCATCGCCCCCTTCGGATGGCCGGTGGTGCCGGAGGTGAACATGATCGTCAGCAGGTCGTCATGCACCAGTTCCGCATGCGGCAGCGGCTCCGGCTGGCCCGCGATCAGCTGCTCGAAGGTGCTGTCGGGCCGGCCCTGCGGATCCAGCTCCACCAGTCTCGACAGGCCGCAATTCTTACCCAGTGTCTGAGCTTCTTCGGAAAACTCACTGGAATAAAACAGGATTTCCGGCGTGCAATCCTTGATGATGAACTCCAGCTCCGCCACCGCGAGGCGCCAGTTCAGCGGCACGAAGACGGTGCCCGCCTTCGCGCAGGCGAACTGCAGGTCGAACATGTCGGTGGTGTTGTGCGACAGAACAGCGGCGCGGCCGCCCTGCGCCAGACCGCCCTCGCCCCGCAGCCAGGCGGCCAGGCGGCCGGCCCGCAGGTTCATCTCTGCGTAGGTGAAGCGGCGGCCGCTGAACAGGTCGTGCTGCGCCAGCTTCTCGGGGGTCCGCCGCGCATGGTGCGCCAGCCAGTCATAGACCTTGATGGTCATCGCTTCCGTCCCTCATCCTCTTCGTCATCACTGCCATGGCGGCCTCGGCCCGGCCTGCCATCGTCTTCCTGTCCTGCCTCTCCCTGGCGCCAGCGTTCCACGAATTCCTGCAGGACGATCAGGGCGGCCCGCGCCTCGGCCGCGCGGCCCGGCACCGGCACCGCCTGCCCCTCGGCCGCCTGCCCCTCGGCCGCCTGCCGGTTCCCCACTTGCCCATTCTCCGGAGAGACTGCCGCCACCTCCCGCCCGAGTTGCTGCACCAGAGCGTCCCCACGGCGCCGGATCACCCGGATCGCCCGGGCGTAGGCGTCGCGGCCCATCGGATGATCGATCAGGCGGCAGAAGGCAAGCGCCTCCTCCATCCGCTGCAGGCCGCCGCGCAGTGCCGCCGGGGTCAGGCTGCGCCGCGCATTCGCACCCTGCAGGTCCTCGAACAGGGCGATCACCAGCAGGCCCATATGGCGGACGAAGGGTGTGGCCACCTCCTCCCCCAGGTCGCGCACGAAATACTGCAGCGGGCCGCCCGCCTCACCGTCGGCGGCAGCGTCCTGGGGCAGGACGGCGCGGATCAGGGCGATCGCCTCGTCGACCGCCTCCAGCACCGGGCGCAGCCGCATGCGGGTGGAGGGGTCGTGCGTTTCCAGGTAGGCGGTGATCTCCCGGTCGACATGGCGCACCGCGGTTCGCGCCGTGATGCGGGAGAGATGCCGGATCTGTTCCGCGGCGCGGCGGTCCCCCAGCGCCTCCAGCAGCCAGTGCAACAGATCCATCCGGATCTGGTCGAAATTTGCGTTGCGCAGGCGGTCGCGCCCGGCGCCGGGGTCGGTGCCCGGCAGGTCCGAGCCGCCCGGATCCGCCCTCCCCCCCTCTCCCAGCGCGACGAAGCCGTCCATGACCCGGCGATGATAGCTGAGCCCCAGTCCTGCCAGGTCGGCGCAGAGCTTCTGCCTGTAGCGCCGGCTGATGCGCCGGTGGAACATCCGCGGGCCGGTTTCTTCCAGGAACAACAGCAGGTCGACGGCGGCCGGCAGGTTGACCTCCTCCCGCCGCGCCTCCTCGCGCCCGGCCGCCCCCGGGGCCGGAAACCGCTTCAGGATCCGCTCGCAAAGCGCCGGGATCTGGAGTTCCGCGATGCGGTGCTCCAGCGCTGCGAAGTCCACCGGCGGCGCCTCGGCCACGACGCTGCGCGCCAGGCGCCGTCCGAGGTCGCGCAGGCTCTCCGCCAGCAATTCGAAATCGGACTTCAGGCTGGCGACATCGCCAGGCATCAGTCGCCCCTGGACGCAGGCGCCGACCCGGTCGAGCCAGTCCACGGCGGCATGGCCCCAGGCGGCGTATTCCCGCGCCAGCCGTGCGGCCTCGTCCTCGCCCCCGTCCGCCATGGCGGCTATCCGCCGCTGCGCCGGCGACCCAGCAGGAAAAGCCGCCGGAAGGGAAACAGCACCCGGCCGTCGGGCTGGCGCGGATAGGCGCGGTGCACCGCGGCGCGATAGGCCTCGACGAAGGCGGCATAGCCGCCGGCATCCAGCGCCTCGCGCACCGGCAGCAGCGCCGTGCCCTGGCTCCAGGTGACGATGTCGTCGGGACCGTCCATCACATGCTGGTACACCGTCTCCCACAGGTCGAGGGTGTCGCAGGCGGGCGCCAGCAGGTCATAGTAGACAGCGGCCTCGGCGACCGGGTTCACCCGCAGCCGCCCCTCCAGTGCCGCTGCCCAGGGGCCGTCCTGCGCCACGTCATGCACCAGGGTCAGCGAGGTCGCCCGCAGATAGGCCGGCATCTGCACCGCGAGGATTCCGCCCGGCGCCAGACAGCCGGCCAGGCGCGGCAGCAGGCGGTGATGATCCTGCAGCCATTGCAGAACGGCGTTGGAAAAGATCAGCGCCGCCGGTTCGGGCGGCGTCCAGGTCGCGACATCGGCCTCCTGCCAGGTGGCGGCAAGGTCCAGCTGACGCGCCCGCGCCAGCATGGCCGGTGCGTTGTCGACCCCCAGCAGCCTGGCCAGCGGGAAGCGCGCCGCCAGATGCGGGGTCACGTTGCCGGGACCGCATCCCAGATCCACCACCAGCCCCCCGGCCAGATCCTCGGGCAGGTCCGGCACCTGTGCCAGCAGGTCATGCGCCGGCCGTTCCCGATAGGCCGCATAGCGGAGATAGAGGTCCGGCTGCCACTGCCGGTCGGGCGCCACCAGCCGGCCGGCATCCGCCGTGCCGGGCCGGCCCCCGTCGGCCCGCTCGCCCCCGGTGGCCGCGTTCATGCCCGCGCCGCCTTCCGGAAGCAGAGCAGAAGGTTGTTGGCCGGCATCTCGACCACGTCCGGTGCCAGGAAGCCGGCAGCCTCGAACAGCTCGGCGACGGCCTCCAGGTCGCGCACGCCCCAGCGCGGGTCGCGCGCCCTGAGGCTTTCGTCGAAGGCGGCGTTGCTGTCCGCTGTATGGGCACCGTCGCGACGGTAGGGACCGTAGAGAATGGCCGGCGCGCCGGCCGGCAGCAGGCGGCCGGCACCTGCCGCCAGGCCGATCGCGGCCTCCCAGGGGGCGATGTGGATCATGTTCGCGCAGAACAGGGCATCCGCCCGCGCCAGCGGCCAGTCCGCCGCCGTCACGTCCAGTTGCAGCGGCGCCAGGAAATTGTCCCGCGCCGCGATCTCCCGGTGGCCGGCGATGGAGGCCAAAGCGGATGGGTCCGGATCCGTCGGCTGCCAGTACAGGTGGGGCAGCGCTGCGCAGAAATGCGCGGCATGCTGGCCTGTGCCGCTGGCCACCTCCAGCAGGAGCGGCCGTGCCCCTTCCGGCCGGGGCAGGACCGCCGCTGCCAGGAGCGGCTGCAGGGCGGCCAGGATGGGTTCCTTGTTGCGATCCGCCGCCGCCGCGATCCCAGCCCTGTTCTGCAAGCTTCCCCCTCCCGATTGCCACCCGGACAGGCCCTGGCGGCCCAGCCGTCGGGCCCCTGTCCAGCCCTCACAATCTCGCCTGTACAGTCTGGCCCGCGCAGGGCGATGTCGTCCAACCCTTCTCAAACAGCGCCGCAGTCCCGATATACCTGTTTCGGCACGCCATATTATTTGACTGTATATATCGCAATGATATATTTCCGCCGTATCGGTGATCGACACACCGCCTTCGTGCCGGCCAATTGCGCCGGCGCCTGACTCTTCATCGGGAGAGACATGGATATCCGGACCCTCTGCCTCGGGCTGCTGACCCAGAGCGACGCATCCGGCTACGAGATCAAGAAGATCTTCGAAGGCCAGTTGCGCCATTTCTTCGACGCCAGCTACGGCTCGATCTACCCCGCCCTGAACAAGCTCACCGAGGAGGGGCTGGTACGCTGCACCGAGCAGGCACAGGACAAGCGGCCGGACAAGAAGGTCTATTCGATCACCCCGGCCGGCCGCATGGCGTTCCTCGACGAGTTGATGCAGCCGCCGGGCCGCGACCGCTACCGGTCGGAATTCGTGGCGACGATGATGTTCGCCGACCTGCTGCCGCCCCGCCATGTCTCCGACCTGATCGACAAGCGGGTCGAGGAGTACCGGGTCATGCTGGACGACCTGCAGCGGGCATGCGCCGAGGGCGATGCCGGCAAGGCCTTCGTCGTCGGCCTGGGACACGCGATGTACCGCGCAGGCCTGCAATACCTGGAAGAGAACCGCCACCTCGTCGAGGGCGAGGCGCTGCTGGCCAGCGCCTCCTCGGCCGCCGACTGACCGCGCCCGCCGGCCCGCAGTCGCAGCCAGAAGGAAGAACCTCTCATGGTTCGCAGCTACCTGATCGCGTTTGTCCTGGCCGTCGCGGCCATCGCATGGATCGCCTCCGGCGAGCTGGGCCTGACAGCCGATTCCGGCAATGGCTCCGTCGCCGAAGAGACGGCGGCGGCAGCGGGGAACGCGCCGCCCGAGGAGGCGGCCGTGCCGTCTGTCCGCACCCGCGTCAGCACCGCCGCCCCTTACAGGGAACGGGTCATCGTCCGCGGCCGCACCGAAGCGGTGCGCCAGGTCGACCTGAAGGCGGAGCTGCCCGGGCGGGTTTCCGAGGTGATGGCCGAGAAGGGCAGCCGGGTGACGAAGGACCAGCCGCTGGTCCGCATCGCGCTGGACGACCGCGAGCATCGCCTGCAGGAGGCCCGGGCGACCCTGCGACAGCGCGAGATCGAGCACCAGGCTTCCTCCAGCCTGAACAAGAAGGGCTTCCGCGCCGACGCCTCGCTGGCGCAGGACCGGGCCGAACTGGACGCCGCGCGGGCCCGGGTGAAGGCGATGGAGGTCGAGCTCGACAAGCTGCTGATCACCGCCCCGTTCGACGGCGTGCTCGAGGAGCGCTGGGTCGAGATCGGCGCCTTCGTCGACAAGGGCACGCAGATTGCCCGCATCATCGACGAGGACCCCTTCCTGATCGTCGGCCAGGTGTCGGAGGCCAATGTCGGCCGCCTCAATGTCGGCGATGTGGGCGGTGCGCGCCTGGCGACCGGGCAGGTCGTCGAGGGCCGGATCCGGCGCATCGGCAGCAGTGCGGACCCGGAGACCCGGACCTTCCGGGTGGAGCTGGAGATCCCCAATCCGCAGCACCGCCTGCTGGAAGGCGTCACGGCCGACATCGCCTTCGAGGTCGGCACCAGCGACGCGCATTTCATCACGCCTGCGATCCTGACCCTGGATGCCGCCGGCACCATCGGCCTGCGCATGATCGGCCCGGATGGCCGCGTCGTCTTCCAGCCGGTGCAGATCCTGGGCGACGAAGGCGAAGGCGTCTGGGTCTCCGGCCCGCCGCCGGAGGCGGAACTGATCACCGTCGGACAGGAACTGGTCGCTGCCGGCGACCAGGTCCGGGTGGTGCGCGAACAGTCCGGCAGCTGAGCGCCCATTCGGGTGCCGGCGCGGGGCCGGCAGAAATGAAGGTTGCAGGTTCGGCCGGGCCGCGCCGGAAGGCGGGCACCGGCCGCATTGCCGGCGGATGCGGGGACAGGAACCGATGAACGCGATCATCAATGCAGCCATGGACCGTTCGCGGATGGTCCTGATGCTGCTCGTGCTGATCCTGCTGATGGGCTTCAGCACCTATCTGACGATCCCCAAGGAATCCGATCCGGACGTCCCGATCCCGATCATCTACGTCCTGGTGCGTTACGACGGCATCTCGCCGCAGGATGCCGAGCGCCTGCTGGTGCGGCCGCTGGAGAAGGAGCTGCAGTCCATCGAGGGCGTGAAGGAGATGCGCTCCACCGCGGCGGAGGGCTTCGGCAATGTCCTGCTTGAGTTCGAGGCGGGCTTCAATGCCGACAAGGCGCTGGATGATGTCCGCGCCCAGGTCGACATCGCCAAGCGCGACCTGCCGGCGGAGGCGGAGGAGCCAGAGGTCCATGAGGTCAATGTCGCGCTCTTCCCGGTCCTGGTCGTCAACCTGTTCGGCGAGATCCCGGAACGGCAGCTGATCCGCATCGGCCGCGACCTGCGGGACAACCTGCAGTCCCTGTCCGGCGTGCTGGAAGTGCAGATCGGCGGCGACCGGGAGGACCTGCTGGAGATCGTCATCGATCCGGTGAAGCTGGAGACCTACAACATCAGCCAGCAGGAGCTGATCAACACCGTCTCCCGCAACAACCAGCTGATTCCCGCCGGCGCGCTGGACACCGGTTCCGGCCGCTTCTCCCTCAAGGTGCCGGGCCTGGTGGAGGGCGCGGAGGACGTGCTGAGCCTGCCGATCAAGGTGAATGGCGACGCGGTGGTCACCCTGCGCGATGTCACCGTGGCGCAGCGCACCTTCAAGGATGCCACCAGCTATGCCCGCACCGACGGCCGCAGCGCCATCGCGCTGGAGGTGAAGAAGCGCATCGGCGAGAACGTGATCGAGACCATCGAGGAGGTGAAGCGGGTCGTCGCCGAGGACAGCCGCGGCTGGCCCGACGGGCTGCAATACGCCTTCACCCAGGATGCCTCCACCCAGATCCGCACCATGCTGGGCGACCTGGAGAACAACGTCATCAGCGCCGTCCTGCTGGTGATGATCGTCGTCGTCGCGGCACTGGGCGTGCGCTCCGCCCTGCTGGTCGGCCTGGCGATCCCGACTTCCTTCCTGATCGGTATCCTGACCCTGTCGATCGCCGGGCTGACGGTGAACATCGTCGTGCTGTTCGCGCTGATCCTGGTGGTCGGCATGCTGGTCGACGGCGCGATCATCGTCGTCGAATTCGCCGACCGCCGCATGGCGGAGGGGCTGACGCCGCGGCAGGCCTATGCCGATGCGGCGCGCCGCATGGCCTGGCCGGTCATCGCGTCGACCGCCACCACCCTCGCCGCCTTCGCGCCGCTGATGTTCTGGCCCGGCGTGGTGGGCGAGTTCATGGTCTACCTGCCGATCACCCTGATCGCGACCCTGACCGGCTCGCTCCTGGTGGCGCTGATCTTCATGCCGGTGATGGGCGGCCTGATCGGCAAGGCGCCCGCCGCGCCTTCGGCAAACCTGATCGCCGCCGGCGGCGACGGCGACCTGGGCAACCTGCGCGGCGCCACCGCCGCCTATGCCCGGCTCCTGGCCTGGGCGACCCGGCATGCGGTGATCGTCGCCGGCATCACCGTCGCGGTCCTGATCGGCGTCTGGACCTGGTATGGCAGCCACGGCAACGGCGTCGAGTTCTTTCCCGACGTGGAGCCGGAACAGGCGCTGGTCTATGTCCATGCCCGCGGCAACTACGCCACCGACGAGAAGGACGTCCTGGTCCGCCAGGTGGAGCGCCGCATCCTGCCGATGACGGACTTCAAGTCTGTCTATGCCCGCACCGGCGCGCCGCCGCAGGGACAGGACGTGTCGCCGGACGTGATCGGCACGATCCAGCTGGAGTTCAAGGACTGGGACCAGCGCCGGCCCTCCGACACCGTGCTGGCCGATATCCGCGAGCGGACCGCCGACCTGGCCGGCATCTTCGTGGAGCCGCGCGAGCCGGAGGCCGGCCCGCCGACCGGCAAGGACGTGCAGCTGCAGTTCTCCAGCCGCATCCCGGAGCTGCTGGACCCGGTGGCCGACAAGGTCCGCGCCTACATGGAGACGGTGGACGGGCTGGTCGACCTGGAGGACAGCCGGCCGCCGCCGGGGATCGACTGGGAACTGCAGGTGGACCGCGAGAAGGCCGGCCGCTTCGGCGCCGACATCGCCTCCATCGGCGCGATGGTGCAGCTGGTCACCAACGGCATCATGGTCGGCGAGTACCGCCCCTACGATGCCGACCAGGAGGTGGAGATCCGGGTCCGCCTGCCGCGCGAGGACCGCACCTTCGACCAGCTCGACCAGCTGCGGGTGGTCACCAACATGGGCTCGGTGCCGCTGAGCAACTTCGTGGAGCGGCGGCCGATCCCCAAGCGCGGCGAGATCAACCGGGTCGACAGCCGTCGCGTGGTGACGATCCGCGCCAATACCGAGCCCGGCGTGCTGCCCGACACCAAGGTGAAGGAGATTGCCGCCTGGCTGGCGACGCAGGAGATGGACCCGCGGGTCAGCTATACCTTCAAGGGGGCCGACGAGGAGCAGCAGAAGGCGCAGGCCTTCCTGTCGCAGGCATTCCTGGTGGCGCTGTTCGCCATCGCCATCATCCTGGTCACCCAGTTCAACAGCTTCTACCACGCCTTCCTGGTGCTGACCGCGGTGATCATGTCGACGATCGGCGTCATCATCGGCCTGATCGTGACCGGCCAGACCTTCGGCATCGTGATGACCGGCATCGGCATCATCGCGCTGGCCGGCGTGGTGGTGAACAACAACATCGTGCTGATCGACACCTTCCGTCAGCTGCGCGACGACGGGATCGAGCCGATCGAGGCGGTGATCCGCACCGGCGTGCAGCGCCTGCGTCCCGTCGCCCTGACCACGATCACAACGGTGGTCGGCCTGATGCCGATGGTGCTGCAGGCCAATATCGACTTCGTGGACCGCACCGTCAGCATGGGCGCCCCGTCGACCCAGTGGTGGGTGCAGCTGGCCACCGCCGTCGCCTTCGGCCTGGTCTTCGCCACCCTGCTGACCCTGGTCTTCACCCCGGCCATGCTGGCGCTCGGCGCGAAGGTGACGGCCGGCCGCGCCCGGCGCCGGGAGCGGCGGGCGGAGCGCAGGCAGGCGAAAGCCGCCGGGCGGCAAGGCGGCGCGGCGGAACCGGCGGAATAGCGGTCGCTCAGCTGCTGGCGGCCGCGCTGGCCTCCTGCCCCGGTGCCGCGGTCTCCTCCGCCGCCGGGTCGCGCTGCTGCCGGGCCCAGAGGGCGGCATAGGCGCCACCCTGGGACAGCAGGTCCGCATGGCGGCCGCGCTCGGCGATGCGGCCGTCGATCAGCACCAGGATCTCGTCGGCATCCACCACCGTCGACAGGCGATGGGCGATCACCAGGGTGGTGCGCCGCGCCGCCACCCGGTCCAGGCTGGACTGGATCTGCTTCTCGGTTTCGCTGTCCAGCGCGGAGGTCGCCTCGTCGAACACCATCACCGGCGGATCCTTCAGCAGCGCCCGGGCGATCGCCACCCGCTGCTTTTCGCCGCCGGAGAGTTTCAGCCCGCGCTCCCCCACCAGGGTGTCATAGCCGTCCGGCAGGCCGGCAACGAAGTCGTGGATCTGCGCCGCCCGCGCCGCCGCCTCGACCTCTGCGTCGCTGGCCTCGGGACGGCCGTAGCGGATGTTGTAGCCGATGCTGTCGTTGAACAGCACGGTGTCCTGCGGGACGATCCCGATCGCCCGGCGCAGGCTGTCCTGGGTCACGGTCGCGATGTCCTGGCCGTCGATCTCCACCCGGCCGCTGCCGATATCGTAGAAGCGGTAGAGCAGGCGCGTGATCGTCGACTTGCCGGCGCCCGACGGCCCGACGATCGCCATCTTGCGGCCGGCCGGCACCTCGAAGCTGACGCCGCACAGCACCGGCCGCCGGGGGTCGTAGGCGAAATCCACGTCCCGGAACGCCACCGCCCCGTCGGTCACCTGCAGGGGCACCGCCTGGGCCGCGTCGCGGACCTCCGGTGGGGTATCGATCAGGTCGAACATGCGCTCCATGTCGACCAGCCCCTGCTTGATCTCGCGATAGGCGAAGCCCAGGAAGTTCAGCGGCATGAACAGCTGCATCAGGTAGGTGTTCGCCGCCACGAACTCGCCGATGGTCAGGTTGCCCCGCATCACCCCCAGCGCCGCCAGCAGCATCACGCCGCCCAGGCCTGCGGCGATGATCGCGGCCTGACCGGCATTGAGCGCGGCGAGGCTGCCGCGGCTGGCCACCGCGGCGCGCGAATAGGCGCGCATCGCGCCTTCGTAGCGGTCGATCTCCAGCTTCTCGTTGGCGAAGTACTTCACCGTCTCGTAGTTCAGCAGGGAGTCCACCGCACGGGTATTCGCTTCCGTGTCGCGTTCGTTCATCGAGCGGCGGAACTTCAGACGCCATTCCGTCGCCGTCAGGGTGAAGCCGACGAAGCCCAGGACCGAGGCGAGGGTGATCACCGCGAACCAGATGTCGAACATCTCCGCCAGGATCACCACCACCAGGGCGATCTCCAGCAGGGTCGGCACGATGTTGAACAGCATGAAAGTCAGGACGAACTCCATGCCCTTGGTGCCGCGTTCGATCACCCGGCTCAGGCCGCCGGTGCGGCGCTCCAGGTGGAAGCGCAGCGACAGGGCATGCAGGTGACGGAAGGCATCGACCGCGCTCTGGCGCACCGCCGACTGGGCGACCCGTGCGAAGACGAAGTCCCGCAGCTGCGCAAAGCCCTGCATGCCGAACCGGGCCAGCGCATAGGCCAGGATCACGCCGAGCGGCAGGGCGACCGCCTTGGCCGCGTCGCCGTCCGCCGACAGGCTTCCCGGCGACAGGGCGTCGACCGCACGACCGTAGAAGATCGGCATGATCACGGTCGCCAGCTTCGCCGCCGCCAGGCTGACGACCGCGACGACGACCCTGCGCTTCAGGTCGGGCCGGCCGGCCGGCCAGAGATAGTGGCCCAGGCGGCCCACCGTCTCCCGCAGACTGCGGGGCGTCGCAGGGGACTCGCCGTCCGCCTCCCGCGCCGGTCCGTCCTGCAGACCCGCTTCCCCTGGCCCGGTCTCCTGCGTTCCCCCTGTACCGGAAGTGGCGCGCCACCGGTCAGCCGGTCCGTCCTCCCGTCCCTTCACGCACATCCCCTGTCGGAAGGACGAACGGGTGCAGCCGATCGGCGCTGGCAGTTTGTCTCGGAATGATACATGACGGCTCTCGGAACAAGGGTGCGTGCGCCGTTAGGATTTCGCAAACGGACTCCTCGATATAGTCCAGTCGATCGGAAAGGCCGCCAATGGAGGGCGGTCCTGCGCAAGCGGACGTGCCATGACCCAAAAGAACATCCTGGAGGATACCGAAGACAGGCTGGCCGGCCTGCGGCTTGGCCTGCCGACGGTCTTCACCTTTGCCTGGCACGGCCGCTCCGTCCGCGTGCGCTGCGACGGCCAGGACGACGACATGCACCTGACCGCCTTCGCCGATCTGGGCCCCCTGCCCTTCACCTCCGAGGCATCCGAACAGCGCGGCCGCCTGAAGGACCTGCTGCGCTGGCAGAGCCGCAGCGACGACCGCAAGCTCGCCCTTCACCGCGGCCGGCTGACCCTGATCCTGCGCAAGCCCTTCGATGGGCCGCTCAGCGCGGAGGCGATCCTGGCGAAGACGGTGGTGATGCTGCTGGACGCCCGGCCGATGGCGCGCCTGGTGGACGAGGTCCGCACCGGGGCTGTCTGACTGGACGGCAGGGCAGCCCCTAGCCGCGGCTGGCGGCCTCTCCCTCCCCGCCCTCGCCGGGCAGGCTGAAGATCTGGCCCGGATAGATCAGGTCCGGATCCCGGATCTGCTCCGCATTCGCCTTGTAGATCACCGTATAGCGCAGGCCCTCGCCATAGACCCGGCGGGCGATCCGCCAGAGGCTGTTGCCGGGCTGCACGATCACGTTGCGGTCGTTCAGGTCCAGGTCGCTGAAACTGGCCCGGCTGAATGGAAACTCCACCCGCGACTTCACCGTCCCGCGCGCGCCCACCTGGTCCAGCCGCAGGGTCTGCGGGCCCAGAGGCACCTTATCGTCGACCAGCAGGGACCAGCGCCCCTCATCGTCGGTACGGACCTGTCCGACCGGCGCGTTGTTGGCGTAGATGTTGACCCGGGTCGACGGTTCCGCACGGCCGGACAGGATCAGCTTGCCGGCCTCGTCATAGTCGACGGCATCCAGCCGCAGGTCGCCGCCCGGGCCGCTCATGCCGGGCAGTTGCAGGACCCGGCTCGGCCGGCTGTCCCGGTCGTCCGTCCGGACCGCGATGATCTCCTGCCCCTCGCCCTCGCCGCCGCCGCAATCGGGCACCGACACGATCACGCCTTCGCGCCCGGTCACCGACGGGCCGTCCTGCGGCGTGACCGACAGGCGCATCTCCCCCGGCCCCGGGCGCAGCGGCTGGTCCGGGATCAGCACCCATTCGCCGCGGCGGTCCGCTGTCACCTGACCCAGCAGGTCCTCCCCCAGGCTGACCTCGACCACGGCACGCGGCATCGCCCGGCCGGCAATCACGGCGCGGCAGTCCTGGCTGATCCGTACGATGTCGAAGCTGGGGAGCGGTGCCCCTACCGCCCCGCTGACTTGGTCGGACGGGCCGGCGCGTGTGCCGGACGTATCGGAAGTCGCGCTTCCTGTTCCTTCGCGGGTCCGATGCTCCAGGGCGGTCGTCTGTTCCGGCGTCTCGCCGGCAGGGCGTCCTGCATCGTCACGCGCATCGCGGCTCCCGGACGGGCGGTCATCGCCGGCGCGCGGCTCATCGGCCGTCGGCGGCGGCTGCCCCGCCGATTGCTGTCCCGCCGATTGCTGCCCTGCCGATTGCTGCCCTGCCGATTGCTGACCGGCGGATTGCTGAGCGGCCGGCTGCCGGTCGGGAGACTGCCGCTCCGGCGCCGTCCGCTCCGGCGGCAGGGCTGCGACCTCGCGCTCCCCGGCCGCCGGCTGTTCGTCCGCCTCCGGCTTCGGCACGGCCGTGGTACCGGATGCCGGCGTTTCCTCCGCCGGCTGTGTGGTGGACTGCGCCTGCTCCGCGGGCGCATCGCGCCGCGGCGGCTGCATTTCAGCGACCGTCCCCGAGCCCATGCCCCCGGTGGAGCCGTCGCCGCCTGCGTCCGCCGCGGCCGGGCGGGTGCCCGCATCCGGCGCCTCGGTCACCTCGGCCACCTGCCCGGAGGCCGCATCCGCGCCCGAAGACGGGGCCCGGCTGGCGATCCCGCTGTCATCGGCGGTGCTCGCCGTCGCCGACCTGTCGGAGGCATTACCGCTATTCGTCGCGCTCTCAGGTCCAGCGGACTCCGGACCGTTGGTCTCCGGCGACGTGGCCACCGGCCGCGCTGCCGTCGTCTCGCCGCCGCTCTCGACGGCCGCGGCCTGGGGCGCGGCCGTCTCGTCAGGTGCAGCCTCGGCGGCTTCGCGGCCTTCGCCACCGCTCTCGCCGTCAACGTCCGTCCCTACCTGGCCGTCGGTCGTGGTTCCGGTGGCAGCACCCGTCTCTGCCGGAGAAGCCGTGTCTGACGATGCGGCGGTCGTGCTGTCCTGGCCCGCTTCCTGTGGCCGTCCGGCAACCGGGGATTCGGCCGGATCGTCGCCGCCCAGCCATGCGAACAGGCCGATCAGGATCAGGACCACGATCCCGACAGCAATGATGACGCGACTGCGATTCACTCAACACACTCCGGTCGGAAGAAGGATCCCGCCACGCAAACCATATGCGGCAACCGCATGCGGGCCCGGGCGCAGGCGGCAGGTGCCGGTTTCGTTGCATCGGCATTATCATTCAGTTCAGGATTTTTCGAAAGCAGCCCAACGGTTTGCCGGCACTGCCGCGTCGAGAGGCATGGATGGACGATCGCCCGACCGCCCGGATCCGCATCTGGGACCCTGCCACCCGGCTCTTCCACTGGGCGATGGCGGTCCTGCTGGTCGTCTCCTGGATCTCCGGTGAGAACGAGGCGTGGGAGATCCATGCCCTGAGCGGCTATCTGCTTGCCGGGCTGCTGCTGTTCCGCCTGCTCTGGGGCTTCGCGGGCAGCCGGACGTCACGGTTCGCCGATTTCGTTCGCGGGCCGGGCGCGATCCTGCGCTATCTGAAGGGTGTGCTGCAGGGCAGTACCGGACATTGGCAGGGCCACAACCCGGCAGGCGGCGCCATGGTGGCGCTGCTGCTTCTGATCGTGACGGCCCAGGTCGTCACAGGCCTGTTCGCCAGCGACGACATCCTGTTCGAGGGGCCGCTGCGTCAGTTCGCGCCGGAGGGCCTCGCCAAGACCCTCACCAGTCTGCACCACCTGCTGTTCAACCTGCTGCTGGCGCTCGCCATCGTGCACATCCTCGCCGTCCTGCTCTACTGGATCGTCAAGCGGGACAACCTGATCCTGCCGATGCTCACCGGGCGAGCCTCATGGCCGGCCGACGGTACCGCGGACCGCCGCGAGAAGCATTTCGTCCCGGCCTGGCTGGGCCTGGCCGTGCTGATCGTCGTGACGGCGGCGACCGCGCTCGTCCTGGACGCCTTGCAGCCGTTCTGACCGCCGCGGCATTCCGCAACGGGGGCCGGCCCTTGCGGATATGGGGCCGGCACCCCCTGTCCGCCGCGGGCGGGGCTGCCGGCCGCCAGGGTCACTCCTTGCGGAACTTGTCGTGGCAGGCACCGCAGGTGCCGCCCAGTGCCTTCAGTGCCGCACCCGCTTCCGCCGCATCGCCGCCTGCCGCCGCTTTGGCGAGCACCATCGCCGCGTCGCCATTGGCCTTCGCCTTGGCGGTGAAATCGTCCCAGTCCTGCCAGATCGTCGGCAACGCTTCGGTATCGCCCTCGCCGGAGCCGGCCGGGAACAGGTCCGGGATCTTCGCGGCATAGGCCGCGATCTCCTCCGCCGGCGCCTGCATGGCCTTGACCTCGCCCGCCTTCAGCGAAGCCGCCATCGCCTTCATGTTCTTCAGGTTCTGCTTGAACCCGGCCTCGCGCTCCGCGAGCACGTCGGCCATCGCCCCCCCGCTGGCGGCGACCATCGCCGCGGCGGCGGCAATCGCCGCGACATGCCCGAAGATTCCCGTCCTGCGCCCCATTCCCGGCTCCTTGCGTTCAGTTCCGGCCCGCACCGGAATGCGGGTCCGCTCCAGCGACATCGCCCCTGGGCTTCTGCGGCCCGCCGCGATTAGGCAGCGGGCAGCTGCAGCGGGGCAAGCGGGCCCCCCGCCGGTCACGCGAACGTGTGCGGCGGCGAATGAGGTCTGGACGCCGTCCCCCGCCCCTGTCTATGTCAACGCTTTCCCGGTCGCCTCTTTCCCAGTCCAGGAGAACGCCTTGCCTTCCGACATCCGCACCGTCTGCGTGTTCTGCGGATCCCGCACCGGCCATGACCCGGGCCATGCCGAGGCCGCGCGCGCGCTGGGCGCCGGCCTGGCGCGCAACGGCATGACCCTGATCTATGGCGGCGGCCGGGTGGGCCTGATGGGCGTCATCGCCGACGCGGTGATGGCCGGCGGCGGCACGGCGATCGGCGTCATTCCCCGCATCCTGGAAGAGATCGAGGTCGGTCACCCGGGCCTCTCCACCCTGGAGGTGGTGGAGACCATGCACCAGCGGAAGGAGCGCATGTACGCGCTGTCCGACGCCTTCGTCCTGCTGCCGGGCGGCATCGGCAGCCTGGACGAGGGATTCGAGATCCTGACCTGGCGGCATCTGGGACTGCATGACAAGCCGATCGTCGTCCTCGACCGCGAGGGCTATTGGCGCCCGCTGGCCGACATGCTGGACCATATCGTGCAAGCCGGCTTCGCCGGCGAGGCAGTGCACGGCTACCTGTCCTTCGCCCCGGATGCGAATGCGGTCCTGGCCGCGCTCGGCGCAGAAAAATAGCCCCGGGCCAGGGCGGCGGAAGGCGGCATCCCCGGCCGGCGGAGGGATTCCCGTCCTGGTCGGTTTTCCGCCGGCAGGTGCCGATGCTATAAGCCGCCGCGACATACGACTGCAACGGCGGGCCGCATTGCCGGGCCACGGCCGTCGCACCGCACCGGTTCCAATTCAGCACCGAGGGGAGCATGAGCAAGATCAAGGTTGAGAATCCCGTCGTCGAACTCGATGGCGACGAGATGACCCGCATCATCTGGCAGTTCATCAAGGAGAAGCTGATCCTCCCCTATCTGGACGTCGAGCTGCTGTACTACGACCTGGGGATCGAGGCCCGCGACAAGACCGACGACCAGATCACCATCGATGCCGCCGAGGCGATCAGGAAGCATGGCGTCGGCGTGAAATGCGCCACCATCACCCCGGACGAGCAGCGGGTGGAGGAATTCGGCCTGAAGAAGATGTGGCGGTCGCCGAACGGCACGATCCGCAACATCCTGGGCGGCACCGTGTTCCGCGAGCCGATCATCTGCTCCAACGTGCCGCGCCTGGTGCCGCACTGGACCGACCCGATCGTGATTGGCCGCCATGCCTTCGGCGACCAGTACCGCGCCACCGACTTCAAGATCCCGGGCAAGGGCAAGCTGACCATCAAGTTCGTGCCCGAGGGCGGCGGCGAGCCGATCGAGCACGAGGTCTTCGACTTCCCGGAATCCGGCGTGGCGATGGCCATGTACAACCTGGACGGCTCGATCCGGGACTTCGCCCGCGCCAGCATGAACTTCGCGCTCGACCGCGGCTGGCCGCTCTACATGTCCACCAAGAACACGATCCTGAAGGCCTATGACGGCCGCTTCAAGGACCTGTTCCAGGAGGTCTACGACGCGGAGTTCGCCGACAAGTTCAAGGCGAAGAACATCACCTACGAGCATCGCCTGATCGACGACATGGTCGCCTGCGCCCTGAAGTGGAACGGCAAGTTCGTCTGGGCCTGCAAGAACTACGACGGCGACGTGCAGTCCGACACCGTGGCGCAGGGCTTCGGCTCGCTGGGTCTGATGACTTCCGTGCTGATGTCGCCGGACGGCCGCACGGTCGAGGCCGAGGCCGCGCACGGTACGGTGACCCGCCATTATCGCGAGCACCAGAAGGGCAACCCGACCTCCACCAACCCGATCGCGTCGATCTTCGCCTGGACCCGCGGCCTGGAGCATCGCGCCAAGCTGGACGGCAATGACCGCCTGAAGGTCTTCGCCGAGACCCTGGAGAAGGTCTGCGTCTCCACCATCGAGGCGGGCTTCATGACCAAGGACCTGGCGCTGCTGATCAGCCCCGACCAGAAGTGGCTGACCACCCAGCAGTTCCTCGACAAGCTGGACCAGGGCCTGCAGAAGGCGCTGGACTGACCCTCGATCCGGCATCGCCGGAAACAGGCGGGCGGGCCCTCGGCCGAGGGCCCGCCCGTTTCGTTTCGGGCCCGGCCCTGCAACAGGGTTCAAGACAGGACGATGCGGCGGCAGCAGGATTGCCGGTCCAATCCAGCCGGAGGACCGCACATGCCCGCTGAAACACGCCTGCCCGATGATGACGCCGTCGTCCGGCCGATGCGCTGCGCCATCGTCGTCGATCGCGACCTGCCGTCCGGCCGCGCCGCGAATGCCGCCGCGGTACTGGCCCTGACCCTGGGCGCCCGGCATCCCGGGCTGCCCGGCGCCCCACTGCTCGACGGGTCCGGACAGCAGCATCCGGGTCTGATCCCGATCGGCATCGCCGTTCTCGGGGCCCCAGGCGATGCGCTGCCGGGTCTGCGCGAGAGCGCACTGGCGCGCGACCTCGACCTGGTAGACTTTCCCGTGCAGGGGCAGGAGACCACGGATTATGACGCCTTCGGCGCCATGCTCCGCGCGGTGCCGGCGGACCGGCTCTCATATCTCGGGCTTGCCCTTTACGGCCCGCGCAACGCGGTCGCCAAGGTCGTCGGCCGGCTGCCGCTGCTGAGCTGAAGGCGATGACGGGCGGCGGGACCGTTCGGAGGGACTGGGCGGAGGGACTGGGCGATGCGGCCGGCGATATGACGCGGCAGACCGGAAGGGTCCAGGCCAGGATCTGGCGCGCTCCTGAAATGGGCGATGCAGAGCTGCTGCGGGGAAGTTTCGCCGGCTATGCATACGATCCGCATACGCACGACCGTGCCTGCCTGGCGCTGATCACCCGCGGGGCAATCCGGATCCGGATGCGCGGCCGCGAGTTCACAGCGCGCGCCGGCGACCTCTACGCCATCGATGCGGAGGAACCGCATGCCGGCTGGCCGGTCGATGGCGATGGCTGGCGGCTGCGCACCCTCTATGTCGACATCGCCGCGATGCAGACGGTACTGGAGTGCGCCGATGGACGGCTGGCCGGACTGGCCGGGCCGATCATCCGGGACCCGCAGGTGACCCGGATCTTCGCCGGTCTGCATCGTGGCTCGGAAGACGGCCGCTCACGCCTCTGGCAGGCGGAACAATTCGCCTGCTTCGCCGCCCGCCTCCTCGCCCGTCATGCCTGCGGGCCGCTGCGCCCGCCGGTGCCCGGTCGGGAGGACGCTGCGATCCGTGCCGCCCGCGACTATCTGGAGAGCCGCCTCGACGACCGGGTGCGCCTGGCGGAGGTAGCCGCAGCCGCCGGGCTGCCGCCCTTCCGCCTGTTCCGCGCCTTCGAGCGGCAGGTCGGACTGACGCCGCACGGCTACCAGCGGCAGATCCGGCTGCGGCGCGCCACCGCCATGATCCGTGCCGGCCGGCCGCTGGGCGACATCGCGGCTTCATGCGGCTATGCCGACCAGGCCCATCTCACGCGCAGCTTCCGGCGCAGCCTCGGCGTCACGCCGGGGGCCTACCGGACCGCCTGGCAGGCACCCTCCCTGTCCTGAGCCCGGGCAAGCCGGCACCAGAGGAAGGACTGCCGCATGCCGGCTGGCGTGGGATGCGCCTCCCGCCGGACCTCCAGCACCTCCAGGCCGCCGCCCAGGGCGGCGACCAGAGAGGCCGGATCGTGACGGCGCACCGGCAGGCCGGAGCATTTCTCCGGTCCGTCGGATGCGAAAGTTGCGATCACCGCCTGACCATCCGCCGCCAGACCGGCCTCAAGGGCACGGCCATAGGCGGCCTGGTCGGCAGCACCGGTCAGGAAGTGGAACACCGCCCGGTCGTGCCAGAGCGCATAGCGCCGCGACGGCTGCCAGGTCGTGATATCGGCACTGATCCACTGCACCCGGGCCGCCGCGGCGCCGAGCCTGGCACGGGCATGGTCAAACGCCTCCGGCGCGATGTCGAGCACGGTGACATCGCCATGGCCGCGGGCCAGCAGCGCATCCACCAGCAGCGAGGCGCCGCCGCCGATATCGATCACCGGCCGGTCGAGGGCCGGTGCAGCGGCGTCGATCAGGGCCAGGGAGATCTCCGGCTCCGCCTGGTACCAGCTCGTCTGCTGCGGCTGCTTCTGTCGCCAGACCCGCCGCCAGTGGTCGCGGCGCGGATCCTCTTTGCCACTCTCTTCGCTCATCGCGTCCCCCCTGCAGAGTTTGGACCCAAAACGGCGGCAGGGGCAGCGCGCCGTCAATGGCGGGCGAAGACTTCCTCCCCCCGCGCGGAGAACAGGATGACGTCGTAGCGCTGCGCCGGAGCACCGGTCTCCATGCCGGGCGAGCCGATCGGCATGCCCGGCACCGCGAGGCCGAAGGCGTCGGGCCGCAGCCGCAACAGCCGCGCGACATCCGCGGCCGGCACATGGCCCTCGACGACATAGCCGTCGGCAAGCGCGGTGTGGCACGACTGCAGCGCCGGCGGAACGCCGAGCCGCGCCTTCAGCGGCTGCAGGTCCTCCTGCTCGGTGACCCGCGAGGCAAACCCGGCCATGCGCATATGCTCGACCCAGGCGCCGCAGCAGCCGCACCACGGGGTCTTGTACACCTCCAGGACAGGCATGCCGGCACTGGACGGTGCGGGGAACGACAGCCATGCCGCCGGCAGGGTCGCGACCGCGCCGGCCAGCATCAGGAACCGGCGGCGCCGCATCGGGGCGCCGCCGCGCACGGCCCCTTGCCCTTTCACGCCGCCAGCCCCGCCTTCATCGCCTCTTCCACGGCGGCGAAGGCCGCGTCGATCTGGCCGGCATCCTGGCCGCCGGCCTGGGCGAAGTTCGGCCGTCCGCCGCCGCCGGAGCCGCCGACCGCTGCGGCGCCTGCGCGCACCAGGTCGACCGCGGAGAGGCGCCCCGTCAGGTCGTCGGTGACCGCCACCACCAGCGCCACCTTGCCGTCATTGTCGGCGGCCAGCGCCACCACGCCGGTGCCGATCTGCCGCTTGATGTCGTCAGCCATGCCGCGCAGGTCCTTTGCCGGCACCTCCTCCAGCCGCTTCGCCGCCAGGGTGACACCGGCGACCTCGCGCCGGTCGGTGCCGCCCTCGCCGGTGGCGAGCTTGCGCCGCAGGCTGGCAATCTCCCGCTCCATGGCGCGGGTCTCCTCCAGCAGGCGCGCAACGCGGGACGGCACTTCCTCAGCCGGCGCCCGCAGCGCGGCAGCGGTCTCCGCCAGCGCCGCGTCGCGTGCCGCGTACCAGCGGCGCGCGGCTTCTCCCGTCACCGCCTCGATGCGGCGGACGCCGGCGCCGACCGCGCTCTCGCCCAGGATCTTGAACAGGCCGATATCGCCGGTCCGGCGCACATGGGTGCCGCCGCAGAGTTCCACAGAATAGGGCGCCGCCGTCTCGTCCTCCGCCCCCATCGAGACCACGCGGACCTCGTCGCCGTATTTCTCGCCGAACAAAGCCATCGCGCCCGCCTCGATGGCATCGTCGGGGGTCATCAGCTTCGTCTGCACATCGCGGTTGGCCAGGATCTGACGGTTCACATCCTCCTCCACCTGGGCCAGGTCGCCGGCGGCGATCGCCACCGGGTGGCTGATGTCGAAGCGCAGGCGGTCGGGCGCCACCAGCGAGCCCTTCTGCGCGACATGGTCGCCCAGCCGGTTGCGCAGCGCGCGATGCAGCAGATGGGTGGCGGAATGGTGCGAGCGCAGGCCGGAGCGCCGGCCGCCATCGACCCGCATCTGCAGCACTTCGCCATCCTTCAGGCTGCCCTTGGCCAGGCGGCCGAAATGGACATGCAGGTCGCCCGCCAGCTTCTGGGTGTCGGTCACGATGAACTCGGCACCACCTGCCGTAAGCAATGTGCCGGTATCGCCCATCTGGCCGCCGGACTCGCCGTAGAACGGGGTCTGGTTGGCGATCACCGCGCCCTCCTCGCCCGCCTGCAGCGCCTCGACCTCCGCACCGTCGCGGATCAGGGCCTTCACGATGCCTTCCGCCGCATCGACGTCATAGCCCAGGAACTCCGTCGCCCCGATCCGGTCGCGCAGGTCGAACCAGAGCGCCTCGGTCGCGGCCTCGCCGGAACCGGCCCATGCCTTGCGGGCCTCCTGCCGCTGCCGCTCCATCGCCGCCTGGAAACCCGCCATGTCCACGCCGCGGCCTTCGCTGCGCAGGGCGTCCTGGGTCAGGTCGACGGGAAAGCCGTAGGTGTCATAGAGCTTGAAGGCGACCTCGCCCGGCAGCACCTCCCCCGAACCGAGCTTCTGCACCTCGTCGTCAAGCAGCCGCAGGCCGCGGTCCAGGGTCTGCTTGAAGCGCTTCTCCTCCAGTTCCAGGGTCTGGGTGATCAGCACCTCCGCCCGCCCCAGTTCCGGGAAGGCGCGCCCCATCTCGCCGATCAGCGCCGGCACCAGCCGCCACATCAGCGGATCCTCGCAGCCCATCAGGTGCGCATGCCGCATCGCGCGGCGCATGATCCGGCGCAGCACATAGCCCCGCCCCTCGTTCGACGGCAGCACGCCGTCGGCGATCAGGAAGCAGGAGGCCCGCAGATGGTCCGCGATCACCCGGTGGCTGACCTTGTGCGGCCCGTCCGGTTCGGTGCCCGATGCCTCAGCCGAGGCCAGGATCAGATGCCGCAGCAGGTCGATGTCGTAATTGTCGTGCTTGCCCTGCAGCAGCGCGGCGATCCGCTCCAGCCCCATGCCGGTGTCGATCGACGGCTTCGGCAGCGCGATCCGGTCGTCGGGCGCGCGCTGCTCGAACTGCATGAAGACCAGGTTCCAGATCTCGATGAAGCGGTCGCCATCCTCGTCCGGGGAACCCGGCGGGCCGCCGGGGATCTCCGGTCCGTGGTCGTAGAAGATCTCCGAACAGGGCCCGCAGGGGCCGGTATCGCCCATCGACCAGAAATTGTCGGAGGTGGCGATGCGGATGATCCGCTCCTCCGGCAGGCCGGCGATCTTGCGCCAGAGGTCGAAGGCCTCCTGGTCCTCGTGGAACACGGTGACCAGCAGCCGGTCCTTGTCGACCCCGTACTCGCCGGTGACCAGGTTCCAGGCCAGCTCGATCGCCAGTTCCTTGAAATAGTCGCCGAAGGAGAAGTTGCCCAGCATCTCGAAGAAGGTGTGGTGCCGGGCCGTATAGCCGACATTGTCCAGGTCGTTGTGCTTGCCGCCGGCCCGCACGCATTTCTGCGAGGTTGCGGCCCGGCTGTAGGGCCGCTGCTCGGCGCCGGTGAAGACGTTCTTGAACTGCACCATGCCGGCATTGGTGAACAGCAGGGTCGGGTCGTTGCGTGGCACCAGCGGGCTGGAGGGCACGACCTCGTGACCGTGACGGGCAAAGCTGTCCAGGAAGGTCTGGCGGATCTCGTTGGTACTGGGCATGGCGTCTCTTTCGGCGGGTCCGGCCATCCCGGCCGCACCCGCCGGCGCGGGGCAGCCTGGCGCCGGGCGACCGCCACGGGCTGACTGTGTGGAACCGGTATCCGGCCGGCAAATACGCTTGTCCGGGCGGCCGTCGACGCGCAGCCGGAAATGCCGGCACGTCGCAAGCGCACATAGTTAGCCCCGCCCTTCCGACAAGTCCATGAGGGGCAGTTCGGCGCGGCCGCCCCAGCCGCGGCCGGCCGCGGATCAGTCGCCGGCCGCCACCCCGGCCGGCATCCCGGGCACCGGCGCCGACCAGCCCCGGCGGCCGGCCTCTGCCCGGTACTTCACCGCCAGCCAGCGGTTGAACTGGCTCAGGGTCTCCTCCAGGTGGCTGTAGCGCCCGCGCGGGGCGAAAACGGAGGCTTTGGCGCGCTGCATCGCCAGGTTGACGGTTGTGTCCTGCGCGCCCAGCTGGCGGGAGCCTTCCATCAGCCGCGCCGCGCGCGCGTCGAAGTCCGGCAGCCCGGCCGTCGCCTTCGGCACGCACCAGCCACCGGCGGTGAACAGCCCGCCGCCGACGGTGAAGCCGGTCGGCCCCGCCGGGTAGACCAGGCCATAACACAGCATGTCCGGGGTGAAGATAATGTTCATCGTCGGCGGGATCATGCCGAAACCGACCCGGTTGCGCTGCGTCTCGTTCAGCCCCTCGATCACCGGGAAGGCGGCCGGCGCCGCCCAGCCATGCTCGGTCAGGCCGCCATCGGCGGCCCGGAACGGCACGCTGCGGACGATCACATTGTCGCCGTCGGACCAGGGATCGAACTGCACCCCTGTGGAGGGCGCGAAGTCGTGGATGACCGGGTGCACGAACTCGGTGTGATAGGGCTCGATATAGTTCTCCAGCAGCATCTTCCAGTTCCACGGCCCCGGCTCCGGGTCGAAGCGCGGCGGGATCGTGACCATGGCGTCGAGGTCGTAGTTCTCCAGATACGGGTCGAGCTTGGTCAGGGTCGGCGCCAGCGGCTCCGCCGCATCGTCGAAGTTCACGAAGATGAAGCCCTGCCAGATCTCCACCTTCAGCTGCGGCAGCGCGCTTTCCGCCGCCAGTGCCCGCTGGGAGATCACCTTCTTCATGTGCGGCGCGCCGACGAAGCTGCCGTCGCGGCCATAGGTCCAGCGATGGTACGGACAGACGAAGCGCTTCTCGTTGCCGCTGCAGCTCTCCTTCAGCGGATGTCCGCGGTGCCGGCACAGCGCGCTCATCGCCCGCACGGCGCCGTCGTCGCCGCGGACGACCAGCAACGGCTCGTCTGCGATCGTCACGGCGAAATAGTCGCCGGCCTCCGGCAGCTGCTGGACCCGGCCGACGCAGAGCCAGGAGCGGCGGAACACGGCCGCCTTCTCGAACTCATGGAAGGCGGGCGACCCATAGGCTTCCGGCGGCAGCACCCGCGCCGTCTCCACCGGCTGTGCGCTATCGGCCAGGCCGTCCAGGACCGCGGCGACATCGGGGTGCAGGCTGTCGGGTGCAAGGGTCATGGTTCTGCCTCTCTGCGCTGCTCCTTGGCGACCTGGTGCAGATGCTAGGTAGGGCGGGCGATGCCAGATAGTGCTGGTTTTCGGACACCGCAGTGCCAGAATCGCAACGGACCAATTTCACCAGCCGGGTGTCGGGACGGGGCGGTACATGAAGCATCTGCGGACATTGCGGCACATTTCAGAGGTCGCGAAGACGGGCTCGATCCGGAAGACGGCCGAGCGGATGAACCTCACGCCCTCCGCCCTGACCCGGAAGATCCAGGATTTCGAGCAGGAGCTGGGCACGGAGATCTTCGAACGGATGGCGGGCGGGGTCCGACCCAATGCCGCCGGCGAGCTGCTGCTGCGGCATATCCGGGAACAGATCTCCGATTTCGACCGGTTGAGGTCGCAGATCGCCGACCTTTCGGGAATGCGGCGGGGCCATGTGGCGATCGCCTGCAGCCAGGCCTTCGCGCATCACTTCATCCCGCACGAGATCGCCCGCTATCGCGAGCAGTTCCCGCAGGTGTCCTTTGAGGTCCGGGTGATCGACCATCGGGAGGCGGTGGCCGCCCTGCACGCCCACGAGGTCGACCTGGCCCTGGTCCTGCAGCCGCCGGCCGGGCAGGACTTCCAGGCCCTGGTCACCAGCGCTCCGACCCTCTGCGCGATGATGGCGGCAGGCCATCCGCTGGCCGGGGCGGTGGCGGCGCCGGGTGCGGAAACAGAGCCTGGGCCGGACCTCCCTGTGCGCCTGCGCGACTGCCTGCGCTACCCGCTGATCCTGCCCGACCGCAGCACCGCCGGCCGCTATCTGTTCGAGATCGCGCTGCGGCGGGCCGGCATGGAGGCGGAGGTGGCGGTGACCTCGAACTCTTTCGAGTTCGTCCGCAGTTACCTGCTGCGCGAACCGCTGATCGGCTTCCAGGTGATGAGCGGACTGCCGCCCCTGCCGGAGCAGGCGGCGACAGGCCTGGTGTTCCGGCAGGTCGACCGCCGCGATGCCGCAACGGCCACCCTCGCACTGGGCCAGCTGCGGGGACGGTCGCTGTCGGTCGCCGCCGCGAAGTTCGCCGAGCAGGTGTCTCGCAGCCTGGATCGGGACAATGCCGCCGGCGGCTGAGGCGAAGTGCGGTGAGGCCGGCAGATGCCGGTAGCCGGAAACGAACCGATCCGCCGGACGGAGGCCCGGCGGATCGTGTTCTGGGGATCGCGTTTAAGGGAGACGGGCCTGACCGCGGCCTCAGACAGCCTCGTCCTGGTCCTCGCTGCTGTCGTCGGAGGCATCCATGGGCATGAAGTCCGGGTTCAGTCCGGCACTCTCCCGCACCGCCGCCTCGATCTGGGTCGCGATCTCGGCATTCTCCTTCAGGAAGGTCTTTGCCTGTTCCCGCCCCTGGCCGATCCGCTGGCTGTCGAAGGAGAACCAGGAGCCCGACTTCTCCACCACGCCGGCCTTCACGCCGAGATCCAGCAGCTCGCCGGTCTTGGACACGCCCTCGCCGTACATGATGTCGAACTCGACCACCTTGAACGGCGGCGCCACCTTGTTCTTCACCACCTTCACCCGGGTCTGGTTGCCGACCACCTCGTCCCGGTTCTTGATCGCGCCGATGCGCCGGATGTCCAGGCGCACGGACGCGTAGAACTTCAGCGCATTGCCGCCGGTGGTGGTCTCCGGATTGCCGAACATCACGCCGATCTTCATGCGGATCTGGTTGATGAAGATCACCATGCAGTTGGTGCGCGAGATCGACGCCGTCAGCTTGCGCAGGGCCTGGCTCATCAGGCGGGCCTGCAGGCCGACATGGGCATCGCCCATCTCGCCCTCCAGCTCCGCCCGCGGCACCAGGGCGGCAACGGAATCGATCACCACGACGTCGACCGCACCGGAGCGGACCAGGGTGTCGGCGATCTCCAGCGCCTGTTCGCCCGTGTCCGGCTGGGAGATCAGCAGGTCGTCGACCTTCACCCCCAGCTTGCGCGCATAGGACGGATCGAGGGCATGCTCCGCGTCGACGAAGGCGCAGGTGCCGCCGATCTTCTGGGCCTCTGCCACCGTGTGCAGCGCCAGGGTGGTCTTGCCCGAACTTTCCGGGCCGTAGATCTCGATCACCCGGCCCTTCGGCAGGCCGCCGATGCCAAGCGCGATGTCGAGGCCGAGCGAACCGGTGGACACGGCGGCGACGTCGATCGCGCGGTCCTGCTGGCCCAGCCGCATGATCGAGCCCTTTCCGAAGGCCCGTTCGATCTGCGACAGCGCGGCGTCCAGCGCCTTGCTCTTGTCCATTTCGCCCCCGTCGATCAACCGCAAAGAAGTCTGAGACATCGTTCCGCCCCACTATCCCATGGCCGTCCGGTCGGCGCACCCGTCACCGTGGCGGCGTGACCCAACGACCGGATACAGAAAAATGTACTGCAAACGTTCCGGGAACACAACAGGACTTTTCGCGATACGGAAAGCCGCCCCCCGCTCATCTCCCGGCGGCGGTGATCAGCTCTTGCTGGGCCAGCGGGCCGACTCGGCGCCGCCCAGCGCGGCCCGCACGGTGACCGCCAGGTCGTTCAGGGTGAACGGCTTCTGCAGGAAGGTGGAGGGCAGTTCGCCGCCGCTCAGGGTCTGGCGCACCGCATCCTCCGCATAGCCGGACATGAACACCACGGCGAGCCCGGGCCGCTGCCGCAGCACCTCCTGCGCCAGGGTGGGACCGTCCATGTTCGGCATCACGACATCGGTCACCAGGGCATGGATCGGCCCGGCGAAGGCACGGCTCAGCTCCAGCGCCGCCTCGCCGGAGGCGGCCTCCATCACCGTATAGCCCTTGTTGCGCAGCGACCGCGCCGCGAACAGGCGCACCGCATCCTCATCCTCCACCAGCAGCAGGGTCTCCCGCCCCGTCAGGTCGCGCGGCGCCGGGGCGGGCCGCTCCACCCCTTCCGCCCCCTCGGCGCCGCCGGCATCCCGGGCCTCGGGGACGGCCTCCGGCAGCAGGATGCTGAAGGTGGCGCCATCCGGTCCGTTGCGGCCGAGAAAGACGAAGCCGCCGGTCTGGCGGATGATGCCGTAGACCGTGGACAGGCCGAGGCCGGTGCCCTCGCCCTGCTTCTTGGTCGTGAAGAACGGGTCGAAGATCTTATCGGCATGTTCCGCCGGCACGCCGGTACCGGTATCGGCCACGTCGATGCGGACATAGCGGCCCGGAGGGATCCGGTCGCTGCCGCGGTCCAGCGGGGCGGCGATCTCTTCCGCCGAAGTGGTGATCGACAGGGTGCCGCCGTCGCGCATCGCGTCGCGGGCATTCACCGCCAGGTTGATGATCACCTGCTCCAGCTGGCCGCGGTCGACCCGGACGATCCCGAGATTGCGCCCATGCACGATGGTCAGGCGGATCCGTTCGCCGATCAGCCGGCTGATCAGGTGGCGCAGGTCCGCCAGCACGTCACCGACGTCCAGCGGCCGCGGCCGCAGGGTCTGGCGGCGGGAGAAGGCGAGCAGCTGGCGCACAAGGCCGGCCGCACGAAGCGCGTTCTGCTTGATCTGCTGCACGTCGGCGAAGGACTGGTCGGTCGGCGGATGGCGCTGCAGAAGCAGGTCGCAGAAGCCGATCATCGCGGTCAGCAGGTTGTTGAAGTCATGCGCCACGCCGCCGGCCAACTGCCCGATCGCCTGCATCTTCTGGCCATGGGCGACCTGCTGCTCCACCCCCTTCTGCGCGGTGACGTCCAGCGCCAGGACCAGCTGCGGTTCCGCATCGCCGCCAGGGCCGGCGATCAGCTGGACCGACCGGTCCGGGCTTCCCGCAAAGTGCAGGGTGGCGGGCTCCGCGCCGGCAGCCTGCTGCGCCGCCGGTGCTGGCGAGAGCAGCTGGCGCAGGGCCTCGCCCTCCGCCTCCGGCACGAGATCGGCCAACGCCCGGCCTTCCGCATTCTGCAGACCGGAGAGGGCGGCAAAGGCCGCATTGGCCGCAAGCACGGTCCCTTCGCCGTCGATCAGCACGGCCCCGACCGGCAGCCCGGCAAGGGCGGCGGGGAGCAGCCCGCCGGAGGCTGCGCCGCCGGAACCCGCTCCGCCGGTCCCTGCCCCCGGCAGCGCCGCGCCGCCGTGCTCGCGCAGCTGGATCCAGAGGCGCGGCAGCCCGGGGCCGACGGACATCCCGACCGCCCGCCATGTCGGCGCACCCGCCACTGTCCTGCCTGCCCGCCACAGCGCCGGCAACGCAGCCGCTTCCCTGTCCTGGCCGTCGGCGCCTGCGGCATCGCCTGCGCCGGCAGCGTGGTCCGGATCGGCGGCCAGCAGGCGCAGGTCCGCCTCCGGAAGCATGGCGGCGACTTCCCCCGCCAGACCCGCCAGGCGGTTCAGT
>NZ_JBHRTR010000023.1:0-7674 GCF_042646425.1 Marinibaculum pumilum | reverse complement strand
CAGCTGCCAGAGCAGGCGCCCCGCCGGATGCGGCAGCCGCCGCTGCTGCAGCAGGACGGCACGCCCGTCCGGCAGCCGCATCCGCCGCGGCCCCGCACCGGGGGACATCGCATCGCCGTCGCCATCCTCAGGCTCCAGCAGGTCGGGAAGGCTGCAGCCGGCGGGCGCGAGCCCGGCGGGCAGGGCCGCCCGCATCCGCCGGTTCGCGAACAGAAGCCTGCCATCCGCATCGGTGACGGCCAGGGCCAGCGGTGCCGCGGCCGCCGCGAGCCTGGCGGCGTCCCGTGCCGACGCGGCCGCGGTGCCGGCCATCGCCCCGGCCGGGCCGCGCTCCAGGGCGCGCACCAGCCGCAGGGTCAGCAGCGCCGCCAGCATCGGTCCGAGCAGGACAGCGGCCAGGACCGCGATCAGGAGCGGCAGGGTGATCGCCACGTCCTGCAGCAGGACGATCGCGGCCACCAGCAGGATGCCGATCCCCAGGCCGATGCCGAGGACCAGGGCGCTGACGCCGCGGCCGCGCGCGCCACCGCCACCGTCTGCATCTTCGTCGGGCGGGTCGCCGTGCAACGGCCCGTCATCGGCCCAGTCGTCCGGCCAGGCTCCGGCAGCACGCGCCGTCAGGCCGTCCGCCATGGCCGCCGGACCGGTGGCGGCAAGGCCGCCGTCACCGGGGCCGGAGAAGGCCGGCCGGAACGGCGCCGACAGCCCCGTCCGGCCCTGCGGATCGTGCCCCCCGGGACGGCGGCCGGCCGGGTCGGTCCCGTCGGCCGGCGGCTGCGACAGGCTCAATGGACGCCGCTCCCGCGGCGGGCGGTGCGTTCCTGCTCCTGCCGGCGCCGGGCGCTGCGCAGCTCGCCGTCGAGGCGCAGCACATAGCCGATGACCTCGGCCACCGCCTTGTACTGTTCCTCCGGCACCTCGCGCCCGATATCGATCGCGTAGAGCGCCCGTGCGAGCGGCGGATTGCTGACGACCGGAATGTCGTTCTCCTTCGCCAGGTCGCGGATCCGCTTCGCGACCAGGTCCGCCCCCTTCGCGATCATCACCGGCGCGCCCATCTTCTCGGAATCGTACTCCAGCGCCACCGCATAGTGGGTCGGGTTGGTCACCACCACGTCCGCGCGGGGCACCGCCTGCATCATCCGCTGGCGCGAACGTTCGGCCCGCAGGCTGCGCAGGCGGCCCTTCACATGGGGATCGCCTTCGGCCTGCTTGTGCTCGTCCTTCACCTCCTGCTTGGTCATGCGGAGGTCCTTGACGTGCTTCCAGCGCTGGTAGAACAGGTCGGCCGCGGCGATCACGCCGAGCACGGCCAGGATCGCGCCCAGCAGCAGAAGGGTCTCGCTGGCGATCATGCGGGTGATCATCAGCGGGTCCATGGTGACGATCAGCGGCAGGATCTCGCGATCCGGCCAGATCACCAACAGCACCAGCACGACGACGACCGCCAGCTTCACCAGACTGCGCAGGAACTCCACCACGTTGGAAAGGGCGAAGATCTTCTTCAGCCCCGACAGCGGCGAGATCTTCTTCAGTTCCGGCTTGATCTTCTCGGTCGTGAAGGTGGGCGAATTCTGGAACAGCTGCCCGGCGATCCCGGCGATCATCAGCACCAGGAAGATCGGGATCACGATGATCGCGATATCCTCGCCGATGCCGATGGCGAGGTGCATCAGCGTGTCCTCGGTCACCGCCACCTGGTGCGGCTGTTCGAAGAACGGGATGAAGATGTCCATCATGCCGTTGGCCAGCGGCGTGGCCAGAAGCGCGATCATCGCCGTCGCACCGGCCAGGACGAACCAGTGGCCGACCTCCTCGGACTTGGCGACATTGCCCTTCTGCTTCGCCTCGCGCAGGCGCTTGGCAGTCGGTTCTTCTGTTTTCGAGTCGGGATCGTCGGCCATCGGCCCCTACCCTTCCTTGCGTTTCCCATCGCGGCCGGCCACCGGCCCCTGCCTGCGGCACCGCTGCATCGCGGCCGTCACGGCGTCACCAGGAATTCCGCCATGTTCGACTGCACATGGTCGAGGAACCAGTCGAAAGCAATCGTTAACGTCACCGCCAGAAGCACGAAGCCCGACACCAGCTGGATCGGCAGGGCGATGAAGAAGATCTGCATCCGCGGGATCAACCGGGTCAGGATCCCCAGCGCGGCATAGAACACCAGGCCATAGACCAGGAAGGGGGCGGCGATCTGGAGGCCGATGCGAAAGGACTCGGCGACGAACGTGGTGGCGATCTCGGCAAAGCCGGAAAGGTCGGGCATCCGGCCCACCGGGAACAGGATGTAGGAATCGCGGATCGCCTCCAGCAGGACATAGTGCAGGCCGGAGGTGAACAGGATGGTCAGGCCGATCATCGTCAGGAAGCTGGACACCAGCGCCGACTGCGTGCCCTGCGACGGATCGTAGAACTGGGCGAAGCCGAGTCCCGTCTGGTAGGCGATGATGGTGCCCGCGGTGTTCATCGCGCCGAACAGGATCCGCGCCACCGCGCCCAGGAACACCCCGACCAGGATTTCCACCGCCAGCAGCAGGAACAGTTCCAGCGGCGTCGCCGGCAGCGCCGGCAGTTGCGGGCCGACCACCGGGGTCAGGGCCAGGCAGATGCCGAAGGCGATGAACAGGCGGATGCGGACCGGGATGAACACCTCGCCGATCGCCGGCATCAGCAGCAGCGCGCCGCCGACCCGCATGAAGACCAGCATGAAGGCGAAGACGCCGCCCGGAAGGATTTCGTCGAGCATCGCCCGGCCCGCCGCTCAGCCTTGCCCTGCCGGCGGCATGCCGGCACGCCGCTGCACCGTCGATCGGGGCCGGGTTGTCATGCCGTCGCCCCTAGGACAGCCCCACGACGCGCGCCATCATGCGCTGCATCAGCTCGATCATCGACGTCATCATGAACGGCAGGAAGATCAGCAGGCTGAGCATGATCGTGACGATCTTCGGCACGAAGGTCAGCGTCATCTCCTGGATCTGGGTCAGGGCCTGGAACAGGGCAATCAGGACGCCGACGACAGTCGCCACGGCCATGCTGGGGCCGGCCACCGCCAGCAGGGTCCAGATCGCGTCATTGGCGATGTCGAGAACGTCAGCCGTATCCATTCCTGCCTCCGTGCCGCATCCTCGCGGCAGCCGGCGCCATCCGGCCCCTCGCCGCGCAAGGCGGACATGCCGATACCGTCACCAATACAGGATGGCAGATTCCGCGGGATCAGGCATCCCGCAAGGTCAGGAAAGCAAAGCCGCGCAGGTGCGGCCCGGAACCGGATCCGCGCCCGCCGGGATCAGATCGGCATCCGCAGGATTTCCTGATAGGCCGAGATGATCTTGTCGCGGACCGCAACCACGGTATCAAGCGCCAGTTCGGCGTTGTTCACGGCGGTGACCACATCAGCGACCTCGGCCTTGCCGGTCACCACGTCGACGGTGCCCCGCTCGCTCTGCTTCACGGCGCTGGCGGTGTCGGAGATCGCCCGTGTCACGAGTTCGGAGAAGCTGGTCGCCGGATCCTGCGCGGCCCGGTCCAGCCCGCCGCCACCTGCACCATTCGTCACCTGGCCCAGTGCGTTGTAGGCCTGCGTCGCCGCTCTCACATCGACCATGGCTGAAACCCATCACATCTTGCGGAAGGCCGCCGTACCGCCAACGGCACCCTATCGCAGAAGGTCAATCGTCCGCGCCATCATCGCCTTGACGGATTCGATGACGGTCAGGTTGGCTTCGAAGGTCTTCTGCGCCTCGCGCATGTCGCTGACCTCGATAAGGGAATTTACGTTCGGAAGCTTAACATAACCTTGCTGGTTCGCCGCCGGGTTGCCCGGATCGAACTCGAGGTCGAACGGCGTATTGTCGGTGGTGATCCGCTTCACCCTGACAATGTTGGTGTCCAGCTTGGCGTCGAGTTCGTTGGCGAAGCTGATCACCTTCCGCCGGTAGGGATCGCCGCCCGGAACGGTGGAGATCGAGTCCGCGTTCGCCAGGTTCTCGGAAATCACCTTCATGCGCGCGCCCTGCACCCGCATGCCGGCGGCCGAGATGAACATCGCTTTGGTAAGATCCATGGCCCGCTTCAACCCAATCTGGCCGACAACCCACAGGTGTCGGACACTCGCTCTGACTTAGCCGCAGGTCGCCGGAAAGGCAAATCACGAAATACCGGACGGCAGGAAAAAGAGCCCTCGCCGCGGCCAATGTTCACGCTGGATCGTCGCTTCTGTCGCGGCACCGGGCTTTTGTTTCCGCAGGCGCAACCGGTTAACCATTACCGGTTGCATGGCCGCCGCGAACGGGGTGCGCGGCGAACCGCGCAGGCGCCCTCCTCAGCGTCCCTTGCCGAGGGCGATCTTGAGCAGGCCGATCTGCTTCCGGTACAGGCCGGTCACCGCCTGATAGGCGATCTGGGTCTCGGCAACCTTCACCATCTCGGCTTCCAGGTTCACGGAATTGCCGCTGGGCAGGATCTCCGTGTCCCTGACCCGTGCGCCAAGGCCGCCATTGCCCTTCTGGACGGTCCCGGTGACATGCTGGTCGTCGGTCTTCGCGACGCCGATGCGTGTCGTCTCGCCCCGCATGAGTTCCTTGAAGTCGAGCTTCTTCAGGTCGACGGAGCGATAGCCCGGCGTGTTGGCATTCGCGACGTTCTCGGCCAGCACCGCCTGACGCTGGTTGAGCCAGCCCAGCTTGCGGCCGATCGCGCCGAATACCGGTATGTCTTTGAGGTCCATCTCAGGTCCGTGTCAGGTTACGGGGCCATCGGGCCGCCCGGGATGCTCAGGTCGCCCGGCGGGGAAATGGCCGCCGGCAGCGGGCCGGTCAATCGCCCGCGACGCAAGGGCGCATCCGCACGCATCGGCGCCGCGTCGGGGGCCGGCAATTTCGTCCACCCGTGGCTTGCATGATGCTTGCTATGCAAGACTTTGTCCAATTCGGCCGATGGCCGGCACAGAGACCGGAAACGAGCGAGATCATGGCCTTTCGCCCAGGGAGCCCCCCAGGCGCCTCCCGGAACAGACCATCGCCGGCGCCACCGTCGACCGGCGCGCCTGCCGCGCTGCCGGCGCCGAGCGCGCCGGTCGATGCGCGTCAGCAGGACGCGTCCTGGCACGGGGGGAAGCCCTCCCGCACCGGACGCGCCAAGGCCGTGGCCCTGGAGTACCGCCCCGATAAAGGCGATGAGCGGCCGCGGATCACCGCCACAGGCAGTGGCGCCGTCGCGGAACAGATCCTGCATGCCGCGTTCGCAAGCGGGGTCAAGGTGCGCGAGGACGCGGACCTGGTCGAAATCCTGGCCCTGTTCGAAGAGGATTCCCTGATTCCGCTGGAAGCGCTTGCCGCCGTGGCGGAAATACTTGCCTATGTCTACCGCGCGGAGAACCGGGAACCTCCCGCTGCGGCGGCACCCGCGGCCGGGCCCTCGTCCCGGCCGGCATCACCGCCGCAGCCGGGACCCGACCGCGCCGCCGGAGAGCCGGAGAAGGACCTGTGGTGAACCCCCAGACGCTGCTTCCTGCAGAATGCCCCGCACAGGTGACGCAGCGGTCGAATCCGGCTACCTATTGGGCGATGTGCCACGGTCCGGTGGTTTGCCGGGTCATGGTTCGTTCCGCTGACGGACCGCATCCGGCATGAACAGGATTTCACCTCCCTCACCGCCCCCGGACTATCCCGAAGGGCCGGAAGACAATCCCGCCACCGGGCAGGGCACGGTTCCGGCGGATGGCCGCAGCGCCGCGCTGGATGCCGATCTTGGCGAGCTGATCCTCCTGATCGGCCGCATCCGCCGGGACCTCGATGGCGGCAATCCCCTGCATTGTCCCGACATGAAGCCCCTGGCGCGTCGCGCCGAACGCATCGTCGGGCTGCTGCCGCAGCTGCCGCGGGCAGAGGCCCAGCCGCTGCTGCCGCGCCTGGAGCGCGTGATGCGTGAACTGGATGCGGTGGAGGAACGGCTGCGCAGCCGCCGGTCGGAGCTTGACCGCGCCCTCGACCAGGCCGGTGCCAGCAGCCCTCCCAACAGCCCTCCGGGGCAAGGCAGGCGGTGATCGGCCTCGAGGACGGACTGCGCTATGTCCTGGGACTGCTGGCGGTCCTCGGCCTGATTTTCCTCGCGGCCCGGGCCTACCGTTCCCTGAACGAACGCGGCCTGCCGGGCGGCGCGAAGCGCCACCGGCGGCTCGGCATCGAGGAGTTCATCCCGCTGGATGCCCGCCGCCGGCTGGTTCTGCTGCGCCATGACGAGCAGGAATATCTTGTGCTTCTGGGCCAGCAGAGCGAAACCCTTCTGAATGTGTCGCCGCGGGGCGCCGCCACCGACCGCGCCGCGCCGCAGGATGCAGCGAGGCCCGTTCCGGCGACGGTCCTCGACCTGCTGCGCCACCTGCGCGGCGCAAGGCCACCGGCCGGGCGCCCTTCGCACGACGCGCCGGAAGGCTCCGGTGTCGGAGACGGGCCCGATCGCGAGGATGGGCCGGACGCGCCGCCGGCAACGGCCGGCGACGAAATGGTCGATGCCGAAGGCCGGGACCGGCGGAACATGGGGACATGACCAACGATGGGTGACGGGGCGGATGCGGCGCGAGGGTGCTGATCGGACGCGGGGCGCCATGCGTTCGCGGAAGCGGCTGATCCTGGCCGCCGCGCTGCCGCTGCTCACCGGCGGGCTCTCCCTGCTGCTGCTCCTGCAGCCGGCGGCGGCACAGACCCTCAGCGTCGACCTGGGCCAGGACGCCACCCTGACGGGCCGCGTCCTGCAGCTGCTGGCGCTGCTCACCGTGCTGTCGCTGGCGCCCTCGATCCTGATCGTCGCGACCAGCTTCACCCGAATCATCGTCGTGCTGTCGCTGCTGCGGAACGCGCTGGGCGTGCAGTCGACGCCGCCGAACATCGTGATGATCAGTCTGGCGCTGTTCCTGACCTTCTTCATCATGGAGCCGACGGCCCAGCAGGCCTATGACGAGGGCATCGCCCCGCTGATCGAGGAGCAGATCACCGAGGAGCAGGCGATCGAGCGCATCGTCGGGCCGTTCCGCGCCTTCATGCTGCGCCATGTCCGCGCCGAGGACCTGCGCACTTTCGCCGACATGGCCGGCACCGTGAACCTCGCCTCGACCGACGAACTGCCGCTGCGCGTCCTGATGCCCGCCTTCATGATCAGCGAGCTGCGCCGCGCCTTCGAGATCGGCTTCCTGATTTTCGTGCCGTTCCTGGTGATCGACATGGTGGTGGCGTCGGTGCTGATGTCGATGGGCATGATGATGCTGCCGCCGGTCATCATCGCCCTGCCCTTCAAGGTCGTCTTCTTCGTGCTGGTGGACGGCTGGAACCTGGTCGCCGGCTCCCTGGTGCAGAGCTTTGCCAACTGAGCGCGGCGCGCCGGACGCCGGTTCGACCTGCGCTCGGAGGGAAGCATCCGAGCGGCAATAGGTTGATCGATTTCAAACAGATCTAGAATCCTGTCTGCATCCCAGCAGACGCAGGATGCTCACATCAGGAGCTGTCTCCACTTGGGTAGAAGCGGTGACGTGACCACGGCCGTCATCCCGGACTTGATCCGGGATCCATTCCGCCAGCTTTGCGGCCTCTGATCCGCTAGCGGAATGGGTTCTCGGGTCAAGATCCTATGCAGGCGCGACGGGCGAGGCGTTACCGTATCGGTTTCCCACACCCAACAGCT
>NZ_JBHRTR010000022.1:0-47438 GCF_042646425.1 Marinibaculum pumilum | reverse complement strand
CCGCCCCTGGGCACCACCGCCTTTCTAGGCGGTTGATTTTACATTGTTTTTCGCGCTGATTGTCTCACCCGGGGCGCACTCCTCGACAGGTGAGACAATTTCGTTCCCGTCCTGGTCCAGCTGCAGACGGAAAAGCCGCATGCCCTCGTCGGCCAAGACGGCTTGGCGTGCGGCCTCGGTATACCGTTCCGCCTGCTTGATCGACCGCCAGCCGTAGATGGCCTGCAGCTGCTTCGTCGTCGCTCCAAGCTCCGCCAGGATGGTGGCGCCGGCCTTGCGCAGCCCGTGTGCAGAGCATTGCGGCAGGCCGGCCGCGTCGCACTGCCTCCTGAACCAGTTGCCGAATCCCGCGCTGCTGTAGGGCGCGCCGTGCTGGGTCGCGAGGTAGGTCAGGTGGCCGGACGGGCAGGCGTCGATGCTGCGCTGCAGGGGCGGCAGGATCGGCAGGATCCGCTGCTTCACGATCCTGGTGTTGCCCTTCGTCTCGCTGAAGTGCAGGCGGCCGGCCCGTGCCATCTGGGGGCCGAGCCGGACCGCGTCGGAGCGCCTGGCGCCAGTGAACAGCAGCAGATCGGCGGCCAGCCGTGGCTTCGTGCCGAGCGGGTGCCGCTGATAGAACTGCGCCACTTCCGCGATCGTCCAGGTGTGGAAGCCATCGGGGTTGTTCGGGCGCAGGTAGGGCACCCGGGCGGCCGGGTTGTCGCGCGCCAGGCCGACGGTGTCGTCGCAGGCCCACCGGAACAGCTGGCGCAGCGCCTTCACCTTGGCGTTGCCGGCCTCCGGGTGCTCGACATGGGGGTCGCGGAAGAACTCCCGGATGTGGCGGGGCTCCAGTCGGGCATAGGGCTTGTCGCCCTTGGCCTCGGTGATCCTGTCGAGGATGCCGCGCCGGACATATCGGGTGCGCTCCCCCAGCTGCAGGAAGTCCGTCGACTGCAGATACCGCTCGACGAGCCAGCGCAGCGTTTGCGGTGCCGCCGGCGGCTTCTGCGCCGGTCGGGCGTCAGCCGTTCCGGCCGTCCCGGCGATAGCCGCCTGATAGGCTGCCAGGAACTCCGGCGTGCCGGGCGTCTCACGAATCCGCACGCGCTTGCGCCCGGGCACGCGGACATAGAGCCGCGGATTGCCGTGGCGATCGATATCGGGCAGGAGGTAGCGCAGCTTGACCTTCACCCCGGGCGCCTCCGTCATGGGTCGGGGTCATCCCAGGGGTTCGGGGCGCCGCCGTCAAGGTCACCACCGGGCAGCTGCAGGAATGCCGCTTCGAGCAGCGGCCGGGGCCATAGCCGGCGCCGGCCGATCTCGCGTGGCGGAGGCATGCGACCGTCGCCGACCATCTCGTCGAAAGTCGTCACGCCGACACCGAGATAGGTCGCGGCCTGGGTGCGGTCCAGCCCGAACGGCCAGTCGGGCAGGCGCTCTATGGGCAGGCGGGCGGTCATCCTGCTTTGGCGGCGCGGGGCATGGTCAGTCTCGGAACCACAGTGCGGCGATGCCGACGTTGAATGCACCGGCGGCCAGCAGCGTGAAGGAATCTTCTGCCGTCATGCCGGCGAACTTGACCCCAGCCCATGCGATGGCGATGCAGGCGAGACCCAATGTTCCGTGGAGGCGGCGAAAGAACGTGTCGCTCGTCATCTGTTCGCACCCTCCTGGTGGGTGGCGGGTATCTGGTCCCAGACCTGTCCGTCGAGCATGCGGCCGGCGCGCCTTTTGCCGACGCGAACGGCCTCGGCCTCTCGGTCATAGGGGCAATGGTCATAGGCGCCGAAGCCTGGACCGCCGCCACCCGGAAGGTTTCGAAGGTCACGAACGCCGATCCACTCGCCATGCTGCTTCAGGAAGAATGCGACGCCGGCAGCCGTGCACTGATCCCGAAGGCTGTCGAACCCGCCGTCGGGTGGCGGACGGGCGCCGCCTCCGCTCTCGCCGCCGGCAATCACCCAGTCCAGGGTCGGGGTGTCGGGGTGCTGATGAACGGCGTTCGCCTCGCATCGCGGGCACACAGAGCCGAAATCCTGCTTGCCGCAGCGACAGCAGAACTCGCCGGCATTGGTGCCAATCCAGCCGCAAGCGTGGCACACGTCCTCCGGCGGCGCTGTCCCTGAGCGCCAGCCACATTCTTCGGCGCACTCGTAGCAGCCCGGCAGCCATGGCCGCAGATCTATCGGCCCGAGCAGCGGCTCGCACGACAGGCCGACCCACGGGATCCGCAGCCGTTCCTTCAGCGCCAGCAGGCGCGGCACGTCGCGGGCGGCCTCCGGCTGGTTGACCACCGTGATCATCAGGCCGGCATGCTGCGGCCATTCCGTGCGCCCGATTGCGTCGAGCCGCTTCTCGACGGCGCTGACCCGCTTGGTAAGGATCTGGAGCGCCAGGCGGTCGCAGGCCTCGATCGTCTCCCATGCCTCCCGGAACCAGTCGAGCGGCACCTCAAGGTCGAACATGTCCGACATCGACTGCAGGAAAACGCGGCGGCGGAGCGTCGGATTGATCTTGCCGATGGCGTGATCCGCTGCCCACCAGGAGTAACCGTTGTCGAGGCGGTGCAGGGTCTGCACAGCGCTCTTGATCTTGCGCCGGGGCACGCCCTGGCCCCAATGCGCGCCGCCGGCACGGCGGTCCCATGCCTCGGCATAGCAGCCGTCGCATCCCGGCCCGACCTTGGTGCAGCCCCACCAGAAATTGACCGTCGCATCGGTCCATTCGATCTTGGTGTCGTCAGCCATCGGCGCCTTCCATCATCGGTGCCGCTGCTGTCGAGAACGTCGCCCCGGGCTCGAAGCGTCGCCACTCGATAAGCACGCCATCCCAGACCGCGCCGTTCGGGAAGGGCCCATCCGGCTTGCCGAACTCGGGCGGCACGTTGTGCCTAAGCCAGAAGGCGCGCATCTCAGCCCAGGACGCGAAGCCGTCGGACACGGCGAACAGATCGAGCCAGTCGGCCCGGTGCTGCACGGCCATCGCCCCGGTGGTGGCGGCGAGGTCCACGAAATCCAGGGCGGGATCGAGGGCATGCAGAGCGACCTCGATCGCTCGGACGCGGAAGGCCTTCGCCCGGCCGACCAGCCGGCAATGCCGAGTCCGCATGCCGACATAGAGCTGCAGCTGCTCACCGGGCCGCGCATGCCGGCTGCGGCCGATCCGCGGCGCCCGGATGGTCTGCTGCTTCCGGCCGGACAGGATGGGATCCACGAACTGGCGCTGGAACGAGTAGGCCACCATTAGCTTGCGCCCCCCTCTGCCGCGCGGTTCAGCCACGGCGTTGGATCCCATGGTTGCAGCGGTGCATCGTTCGGGATTCGGTGGCGGCCGCGGGCAAGGGTGTGCTTCGGGCTGCCGTCGGCGGTGACACCGAGGCAGAGCATGTCGATGCCCGCTTCGGCGAATGCTTCGACCAGGTTGCGGCCATGCGGCAACAGGACCGGTGGCAGCCGGCCAAAGGCCATCACGACCAGCTTCGCGACGCGGGCGGTGTTGACCTTGCGACGGAGGGAACCGGGCGCCACCAACGGCACGGGCGCGCTGCGCAACGCGCGCGGATCAGTGGCGCGATAGTCGCCGACATTGATCTTCCAGTAGGCGCCGACCGGCCATTGCTCCGTGAACGCGAGCTCGCGCCGGATGGTGGGATCGTCGACCTCGGCTTCCGCCGTCGAGGGGTTCATGCCGACCCAGAGCGCGTATGGCGCATATGGCGCCGTCTCCCTGTCGCGGATCAGCCGCAGCCGATAGCAATCGCCGGGCCCTGCGAAGGTGGCGGCGCCGCGATAGCCCGGCAGCAGCGGCCAGCAGGCCTTGCCGCCGGCGTCGTGGCTGGGCGCATTCTCCCCGCCGTCGACGAGATCGCCCGGAACGTCACGCATCAGGCTTTCTCGGCCAGGGTTGAGGCGATGGCCTCGCGCACTCGCGCCGTCTCGGCCTTCAGGATCTCATCCTGCTTCGCCTTCAGTGCGGCCCGGACCTCGCGGATAGCCTCGTTGGTGGCCTTCTCGACCTCTTGCTTGAAACGATCCAACAGCAGCCGCTCGACTATCCGCTCGATACGCGGCCTGCCGTCGCTCGCCCAACCGTCTGTGGTCGGATTGCCCTCGCGGTTCACCCGCTGCGACAGGAACTCCCGACCGCACAGGCCGACGAACTCCCGCATGGAGACCGGCTCTTTGCTAGACGGGGCGGTGATCGGCTGCTCTAGGATTTCGGTGGTCACCGGGGCGAGCGTGTCGTCGATCTTCTGCGACACCAGGTCGATGCACCGGGCTTCGATCCGCTTCGCGAGGTCGGTGTCGCTGCGCCGGCCGACGATCTGCCGTGCCGCGGCCTCGACGATCAGTTCTTCCATGTCGGACAGGGTCCAGGACTTCATCTGCACGAAGAACTCGACCTTTTCGCGGGTCGGCTGTTCCGTGGCCTCCATGTGCTCCCGCGTGTAGCCGTCCTCATCCTCCGAAATGTCGGCGGTGTCGATGATGCTGTTCATGGCTTCGGTCTCCTGGTTGTCGCCGCTCATCAGGCCCACCGCTCCTGGTTCGACAGGCCGCGGAACTCCGGGGCCGTGACGGAGCATTCCGCGGCCAGCCATTCGGCCTCGGCCTGCATCTCGGTGCCGAGCGGCGCGTCATCGGACGGGGCCGGGCCGAGCATGTCGCGGAACCAGACGCGATATCCGGGATCCCAGCGGTACCCGCGCAGCCGCAGCCGGTCTTTGGTGTGGAAGGGCGAGCCCCAGGCGAAGACGCGGACCGTGCCGGCATTCCAGGAGCGCAGCAGCTCTGCGAAGCCGGTTGTGGTGGGGTGGGGATCGAACGGCGTCTCCGGGGGCTCGCCGGTCAGGACGGGCACGGCCAGGGTGTGCAGGAGCGCCTGCACGTCGGCCTCGGCACCGTGCGCGCCCTCGAAATAGAAGCCCTGCCAGTTGGCGAGGGCCTGCAGGTTGTGGCTGTGGGCGCCGAAGTCGCGCCACCCGATATCGCGGTCGCTGCACGCCCAATCCAGATCCGCCATCCAGGGCCAGAGGTTGATGCACATTGCCCGGTCGAAACGCGCGTTGTGCGCGACCACCAGGTCGACGCCATCGAAGACCTTCCGCAGCGCCGCTTCGTCGATCGCCTGACCTGCCAAGGCCTCGGTGCTGATGCCGGTGACCTTGGCCGCGCCCTCGGACATCGGAACGCCGGGCTCGCGGCGGCCGACAAAAGCCGGCTGCTGGTGGCTTGCGAGTGCCGCCGGACAGCTGTCTTTCGGGTCGAGCGGCTCCACGATCGTGACCGGCCGAGCCGCGATCTCCACCACCTCGTCATGGTCGGGGTCCAGTCCGGTCGTCTCGGTGTCGACCACGACCAGATTGACAGTGTTCACCGGGGCGGTTGGCCGCCTGGCGTAGCTGACCGTTTCATGTAGCTGGTGCTCATCGATCCGGCGGAGGACCCTATGGCGCCCGCGCTTCTTCAGCATGCCGCTGGCGATCGATTCCCAGTAGTCCAGCAGGTAGGACTCGAGAGTTTCAGCGGCGGGTTGATCGGTCATGGTGTCCCCCTGGATCTGGTTGCCGTGCATCAGACGCTCGCTCCCTTCTCGGAGGCGATGCCCCGCAGTTCTTCGAACAGCTCCGGCTCTGCCCGATCGAGCCGATCGAGCATTGCGGCGTTCTGGCGCCAGAGTTCGGAGACAGCCTTGGCGGCGCTCTGCGCCTCCAGGACACCCTTGAACCGCTCGTGCCAGGCCTCGCCCGTCGCCAGCACGCTCTGCGTCCCGCGCAACGGCTGGAACGGCCAGGGCTCCGGGTCGCCATCGCCGGCCGCGACCTCGGCGGCTCCGTCCGACTCTGGGAAATCGCCCGGGAAGTCGTCGGCGGGTTCGGGCTCGTCGTCGGCCGGTGGGGGCGACGGAGGCGGGGCGACCGCGGCCCGCGGGCGCGGCGGCTCGCTCGTTTCCAGCTCCTGCGGCGTCACGTCCCGCATGGAATCGTCGTAGCCCAGCTCCTCCGCCACATAGAGCCCGCCGAGCACGTCCGCAAAGCCGTCGCGCAGGGCAAAGCTGCGGGCGCGCATCTGCAGCATGCGCCGCGGATACTCCGTCCAGGGCCCGTTCTTGCCCCAGAGCTTCGCCCGCTTCGCGTCGCCGACGGAGAACTGCCCGACGATCGGTTCGTCCTCGTCGCGGCGCTTCGCCTTGCAGAAGGCGGTGTAGTCGTCGCCCTTGCCTTCGGTCCACTCCCGGACGTACTCGCAGGCGCCGGAGGCCCGCACCAGGCCCATGGCAGCATCGCCCCAGATGGTCGGGCGGCCGTTGATGACGGCGATCCGCTGGATGGCCTGCAGCGGCTTCAATCCGACTTCCATCCCCTGCATGATCGCGATGAGGCATTTTTCCGGGCTGTTCATGTCCCGCGGCGCCATCCCGGCCTTCACGACTGCGGAGGCGAGGCGGTAGGCATCCTCCATCGTCTGGGGAACGATGGCGCGGACGCTGCCGCCGGCGGCCAGTTCGCGGCGCGCCGGCAGGTTCTCGACAGGGGCGTTCATGCGACCTTCCTTTCCTCGCTGACCTCGACGCCGTCGATGGTGTGCCCGGCGGCCACGGCGCGCTGTGCCAGTCTGGAGATCAGGTCGCGCAGTTCGGGATGGGTGCGCATCGCCATGTAGGCCTTGTCCTGGTCGACCACGGTCGCGACCTTGATGACCTTCACCGACGCGGCCCGGCCGTAGCCGCCCTTGATGGTGGTCTGCACCGGGGCCGGCTCGGGCTCCGGCGGGACGTAGACACTCTGAACCTCCATCGCCGGCCCGCTGTTCGGCTCCGCCGCCTTGCGCGCCTCCTCCTCGGCTTTCCGGCGAGCCTCCTCGGCCTCGCGCCGGGCCTTCTCCGCGGCTCGCGCCTTCGCCGTCTCGTAGGCGCTCAGGTTCTTGGCGAGCGTGTCGGCGTGGGCCTTGGCATCCTTGACGATCGGCTGCCACTTCGCATCGACGGCCTTCCCGGCTTCCAGGTGCGGCGCCTTCTCCGCCGTCCGCAGCTTGTCGGCCTCGCGGCTCAGTTCGTTCAGCCTGGCGCGCAGGCTCTGCGCCGCGGCGGCGTGTTCGTCGTCGGCGATGGTCGCGTACTTCGGCACGCCCGCGGCGGCAGCGTCGATCTGCTCGCGGATCGCTGCGGCATCGTCGGCCGGCGGGGGCTGATTGTGGCCGGCGGTTGGCGGTGCCGCGGCGTTGTCCATGTCGGGCCAGCCGTGGCCCTCGAAAGCGCGGCGGTAGACCTTCTCGGTGACGGGGTTCTGCGCGACGAAGGTCCAGGCCTCCGCGGCGTCGATGCGCCGGGCGTCGTCGCCCACACCGGACAGGCACACCGCCTCGCGGCCGCCGTCGACGCCTGTCGCCCACCAGATGGCGACGGGCACATAGGTGCTGTCCTTCCGGCGCTGCCGATAGAACCCGGCCTGCGGGTCGCTGTCGTGGATCTTCGGCGCCTTGCCAGCCAGGGCGTCGCGCCACCAGCTGTAATCGTCTGCTGTCGTCGTCATGTCGGCCTCACAGGGTTGCGGTGGCAGCGGCCACCAGGATCACCAGCGCCCAAGCGGCGCCGATCAAAGCCGCCAGGGCGGCGAGGTTGAAAAGGAAGCGCCGGATCACCGGATCACCCATTCGCCGGGGCGCAGGTCCAGCGACAGCGCCGCGACCAGCAGAACCAGCGCGATCACGATCAGGGCGTTGCGGAGGATCAGCTTCATGGCTGCGCACTCCGCAGTTCGTCGCGCAGCCGCATCTTGGCGACGGCGTTCATGTGCCCGGCCTTGCGGTTGCACTGCTCGTGCGCCAGGCCGAGGTTGTTCTGATGGTTGGTCCCGCCGGCGCCGATCGGCACGATGTGCTCGACGGTCATGTCGTCGTCAGGCATCGGCCGGCCGCACAGGCAGCATTCGTTGCCGTCGCGGGCCAACAGCGTTTCGATCAATCGGGCCTTCTCGCCGCCGTAGTAGCGACGCCTGTTGAACCCGGCCGTCCACTTCCTGCCAGCCTTGAAGGCATCGAAGGCGTCCGACGCCTCGCCGGTGAAGGACCGCCGCCCCTTGTTGTTCTGGTAGATCACCGAGACGGACCGGGACGAACGGAAGCGCAGAACCTCATAGGGGTTCGTCGGGGCCAGGATCTCGGCACCGCGGTCGGTCAGCCACGTCTTGAACTCGTCGACGTCCTTCATTCCGCAGCCCTCCGCTCCACCGCCGGGCCGCCGGCCTGCGCCTCAGTCCATGCCGCCGCCCGCTTCGCCAGCCTGTCGGCGATAAGCGCCAGGCTCGCCGCGTCGTGCCGAGAGACCGCAAACGCTGCGTCGCAAAGCAGTTCGTTCGCCTGGGTCGCGTGCATCCGGTCGGCGGTGTCGTTGACGACGCGGGCGGCTACCTGGCCGAGGGTCTTGCAGTCCCCGGTCATGCGCGGGGCTCCCGGTCGAGGGCGGCGAACATCGGCAGCTCCAGCCGTGGCGCATCGAGGCATTCGACCCGCAGACCGCGCCCGGCCTCTTTCGCCGCCGCCAGCATCAACGCCAGCCCAGCGGACAACGGGGAGCCGGCCAAGGCCGCAACCCGGCGCCGCCTCGCCATCAGCCGCGGGAACGTCTGCGGCCCTTTGCAGACCTTCCGCTTGCGCCTTGCAGCCAGCTTGCGGCTGCGGATCTGGTCAGCCTTTCGCATCGGCCCGCCTCCCTATTGCGGTGAGTGCGGCTTCCGTGGCGCTGATCTCGCTTTCGAACTCACTCCACGGCGACGGATCGCCGTTCAGGTGCATGCCGTAGATGCCCTGGCTGTCTCCGACGATGGCAAGCCATGCCTCGCACGCCGCCGCCAGCCCCTCGACCTGCGCGCGGAGGGCGACGACCTCATCCGGCCGATCTGCTTCCGCCTTGAAGTCGGGCAGCAGCTCGGGGAACCCCTGGGGCCGCTTGGCCGGGGCGGGGGCATCGGTGTCGGTTGGCGGCCGCCAGCCCGCGGCGATCAGCACGCCGACGATGACGCCGCGGGTGTGCGCGTCGTGCGCCTGCAGGGTTGCAAGCGCCTGCTCGATCCGAGCCGCTGTTTCGGTCGGCGTCGGCAACGCCGGCTCCACTGCGGTGGTGTCGGTGCGCTGCGCCGCGTCTGCCAGCAACGCCTTGTCCATGATCTCGTTGAGGCGCTGCCGCCCGGTGAAGCTGTAGTGCAGGATCTGGCGGTCCCGGCCGAACTCCTTGCGGATTGCCAGCACCAGGCCCTGCAGGTTGGTCTCGCTCATGCCGCGTCCTCCGGCCCCAGATCTTCGCCATGGACCGGACAGAACGCCGGGCCGGGGCACTGGCCGGGCCAATCTGGATACCCGCAAAGGCAGCTGCGACGGCGGGACATGGCGCGGCGGAAGTCGATGGCCTCGCGGCGCTCGTCTTCGTCGATCTCGCGTTCGTAGGTCATGCCGCGTCACCCGACAGGGCGGCGGCCTCGTCATCGCCTTCCGGTCGGTAGCCGAACCGCTCGTCGGCCTCGCCTTCCAGGATGCGGAAGATCGCCTCATGCTCGCCGCTGCGCAGGTAGCTGCGAACGACCGGCCACAGCGTTTCGCTGGCGTAGAGGCTGGTGCCGTCGTGCCAGCAGCGACCGCCGGTCAGCGGGCAGTTCACATGCGACGGCGCATGGTCCCGCATGTAGTCGGGCGGGCTGCAATAGTGGATCTCCAGCCCGCAGGCGTATTCCCCGTCGTTGTGGCTGTACGGCCCGCTTGCGTGGAAGTGGATAGCGCCGTCCGGGCCAACCAGTTCCCAATGATGCCGCTCGCTGCCGAAAGGTTTCGTCCAGGTGTACTTGTGGTGCCGGTATCGGTTGCTCACGCCGCGTCCCTCCCTGTGCTGTCGATCTGTTCCGCCGCCCGCTCCCGCTGCGCCGCCCATGCGACGTGCATCAGCTTGCGGGCCGCCTCTTTCAGCGCCGCCGGGTCGTAGACCGGCAGCACGTCGTCGGGGCCGAACTCGGCGAGCATGTGCATGGCGCCGTAGAGGTCTTCCGCGTCCCGGCTCAGGTCGGCCAGCTGATCGCGGGCGCCCATCACTCCGCCGCCTCTGCCAGCACCGGCGCCGCAAGCGCCGCGTCGATCGCATCCGCCACCGCCGCGCGCTGTGCCGGCTCCATCGCGAAGTCCAGCAGCAGCCGGCGGGCCGGGCGGATCCTGATGTGCATCGCCCGGATGCCGACGGCCGACCGCAGCCGCGCCGCGTCTTCCGCCGCCGTCGCCCGGTCGATCTCGTAGGAGGCGCCGGACGGGCTGCGGATGCTCAGGTGGCCGCTCGAGGCCGGGGCGATCTGGTAGGGGCTGGGCATCGGGGGTCTCGCTAGTACCGTTTCGGTTCGTTGAGAGAGATATAACCATAACGGTACATATACGCAAGGGCAGAAAGTGCGAAAACGGTACTTTCTGAGGTAGGGCACGGCGGCAGCCAGGCGCTTGCCCAGCCGCCGGCCAGGTCAGAAGATGCAGCGATGCAGGAAGATGACTGGATCAGGCCGCCGGCGCCGGGCGCGCGCTATCGGTGGCGGGAGCGGCGGCACGGGCAGGTGATGGTGTGCGAATGGCTGGGTGTCTGGCACAACCCGGCGCGCAGGACGCATCATGCGCTCTGGCGGCTGCCGAGCGGGGATGAGCGGTTCGCGGAGGCCCTGGACGGGCTGGCGGAGATGCTGGGGGAGGCTTAGGGCGTCGGGCCCCAAACGGTCACGGCGATCGCGATCACCCCGATTGTGGCGGCGAACAGCGCCAGGCCGATGCCGATGCCAGCGAGAGACCAGTTGGCCACTTCTCGCGAGCTGGCCTTGTCGCCGAGCTTGTCCTCGATGCGGGTCAGAGCGTCCTTGATGTCGCGCACGTCGTCGCGGACATGCTCCATGTGGGCTTCAAGTGCAGCGACGCGTTCCATGTCGTTATATGTGCCGCCAGGGCCGCCAGTGCGCAAGGGTTGGTCGCGGAAGATGCGATCGGGAGGAAACTGGTCAACCGTCATTGCCAGAAGCCTCCATTCGGAGCCGTTTGGCACGATCGAGCAGTGCTCTCAGATGGAAAAACATCCCGTATCCGCAATTGCGGCAGAAAATCGGTACGACAACATGGCCCTTTCCGAAATACGGGGACCCAGTGTCCGCATTAATCGACGGTAAAAAGGTGACAGAAACGTCGCCGTTGTCTTCTTGGCTCAGGCTCAAGTCTTTTGAATGACAGGACGGGCACCCATCGACGAGCATCCGGCTGTCGTCTAGCGCTTCCTCGATATCCTTGCGCTGGATCACGTAGCGAGTAATTGGTGTTTCGTCCCCGCTCACAGCCGCCTCATCAGCCCGATCACCCGGCCGGCGATGCGAACCTCTTCGGCCGGCAGCTCGTATGGCTCATAGTCGTGGTTCTTGCTGCGGATGCGGAGCATCACGGGATCGCGCGTACCCATGATCCGCTCTACCTGCTTGATGACGGTTCCGCCGCCGTCCCATAGGACGAAGACGCCAGGCGGCGAGGGGTTGGTGTCACCGGCATCGATCACGACCTTGTCGCCGCTGAACAGCATCGGCTCCATGCTGTCGCCCCAGACCTCCACGACCACACAGGCGCCGGTTGCGCGGCGCATCCAGCGGGCGGGGATGCCCCAGCGCTCGATCTCCGCTTCCTCGACAGCCAGGGCACCGAAGCCAGCCGACACCCGAACGTCGTAGCCGGAGAGGATCCGCAGCCCGTCCTCAAGGTCGACGATCGGCGGCTGGTCCGGCTCCACCGGCCGTTCCTGCGGCTTCTCCAGGATCTCGCAGACCGGAACCCGCAGAACGCGCGCGGCATCGCGGATATGGCGCTCCCGCAGCTCCAGCTTGCCGCGCTCCAGGCGCGACAAGGTCTGCGGTTCCATGTCCATCTTCGCCGCCACGTCGTCTAGCGTGCGGTCCTGTGCCAGCCGGATCTCGCGAATTCGGTTCGCCATCCCGGCATCGTGCCGCGTGCGTGCCAGTCCGGTAAGGTGGGATTTCGGTACATCCACCTTGCCAGAACGTACCGATACGGTTATATCGGTCATCATGAGGCTCGCAGACTTTCTGAAACGGGAAGGCATTTCGGGCGCCGAATTCGCCAGGCGGATCGGCGTGAAGCACCCGACCGTGTCCCGGTATCTCGACGGGCAGCGAATTCCGCGCCCGGAGCAGATGCAGCGCATCCACGAGGTGACCAACGGCGAGGTCGGCCCCGCGGATTTCTACTCCACCCAACCGGCCGCACCGCCGGCGATGCAGCCGGCAGCCGAGTAACTCCCATGCCCGCCCCCGTCGTTGCCACACGCAATGACATGGCAGGCGGTGCGGCCTGGGTCACGTCGAATCAGCTTGGGAATTTCGGAAGATGACGAAGCCGCGTTCTCCGGGCACGGAGCACCATGCCATCTATCAGAGCTTCGTCGCTCTGGGCGGCCCGGACGCCGCTGGCGAGTTCATCGGCAAGCCGGGCAGCTACCTCTACGACTGCGCCGACCCGCTCCGCAACAGCCGCTTGAAGGTCGACGAGGCGATCCGCCTGGAGTTCGCCGCGGTCAGCCAGGGCGGGCGCGGGTACTTCGCAGAGATGTTTCTTGCGACCGGCGAGCGGGCCCGCAACAGCGACAGTGACTGCAGCCCTCTGCAAGCCTTCCTGAACGCCTCTGGGGCCTGGGGCAAGCTCTGCACCGACCTGGACGCAGCCATTCACCCCGATAGTGAGGAAGGCAAGCGGTTCTCCACCTCCGAGGTCGAGCAGCTGATCGGACGGCTGTCCGACATGCGCCACCTTGCCGATCGCTTCGAGCGCACCCTGCTGGCCGAACTCGACCGGCGGAGGTCTCGCCGATGAGCGCCGCATGCCAGGATGCGCTGAAGGTGCGGCAGAACCGATCACATGCGGTGATGGCGCAGCGCCAGGAGGCGCGGGACAGCCTCGACGACTTCCCGACTCAGCAGTGGGGTACGCGGGCGCTGGTGGAATACGTCATTGGGCCCGCGCTGCGACGGGCCGGCCATATCGAGATGCTGGCCCACCTGCGCGGACATTCCGTTTGGGAGCCGGCGAGCAACCGCGGCTTCATGGTGCGGCCGCTGCGCGAGTATTTCGGGATCGTCCGCAGCAGCGATGTGCACGACTACGGCGACGAGGCGGTCGACTGCCAGGACGCCGTGTTCGACTTCCTGATTCCCGGTCTGGAATCGCCCTGCATCCGCGCCCAGGGCATCGACTGGATCATCACGAACCCACCTTTCCGGCTGGCCGACCAGTTCGCGCGCCGGGCCCTGGATCTAAGGCCGCGCGAAGGTGTCGCGCTCCTGGTGCGCACCGGGTTCCTGGAGGGCTGCGGGCGCTGGGAAGCTCTTTTCCAGCCGCACCCGCCGACGATCGTCGCGCAGTTCGTAGAGCGCCTGCCGATGGTGCGCGGGCGCTGCGATCCCGATGCATCGACGGCGACCGCCTACTGCTGGCTGGTCTGGCTGAAGGGATTCGGCGGCGCGACGACGCTGACCTGGATCCCGCCCTGCCGGCGAGCCTTGGAGCGCCCTGGCGACTACGAGGTCACGGCATCCATGGAGGCAGCGGAGTGATGGTCAGCGCCAGCACCATGCGCCGATTCCAGAAGCACGAGCGCAAGTGCGCCGGCAGCGAGCTGGCCGAAGACCACGGGGCGGCTGTGGAGGGCCGCACGCGCTATCCGGCGATGGTGCAGCACCCGTCCCTGGTCGACCGGATCCTCAAGTCCGGCCACCACAACGCGAAGATCGGCCGGCTGGCGATCAAGAGCCGGTGGGCGGGGATGCCGATCTACACCCTGACCCTCGAGGAGCGCGCGACCTGTCCGCGGACCTGCCTGCAGTGGCGGACCTGCTACGGCAACAAGATGCATTTCTCGACGCGGGTGATGCACGGGCCGTTCCTCGAGGCCCGCCTGCAGGAGGAACTGGCCGAGCTGCAGGAAGACCACCCGGACGGCTTCATCGTCCGGCTGCACGTCCTGGGGGATTTCTACAGCGCCGCCTATGTGCACCGCTGGGCGGAATGGCTCTGCGACTACCCAGCCCTGCATGCCTACGGGTACACGGCTTGGCCGCGCGACAGCGAGATCGGCGCGCTCTTGGAGACCATGAGCCAGGCGCGCTGGGATCGGTTCGCGATCCGGTTCAGCGGCTGCCAGGGAGAGCGCGCAACCGAAGTCGTCGAGCGGCCCGCGGACGCAGCGCCCGGCGCTGTCGTCTGCCCGGCACAGGTCGGCCGGACCGACTGCTGCGGCACCTGCGGGCTGTGCTGGCAGACCCGCCGCCCCATCGCCTTCCTCGAGCACTGAGGCCGCAGAGTGACGGCCCACGAGATCCACAGCCCGCCGCCCCTCGGGGCAGTGGATGAGTACGGCGGGGCCACGGCGCCGTCCGAAAGCGGGCAGCCCTTCTTGGGCGTTTCCTCCCTAACTGGCCGGGCCGTCCCTCGGGGCGCCCGGCCTCTTTTCCCGGAGACCTGACATGGCCCGAAAAGCCAAAGACGAGGCGGCTCGCGTGCTGCCGGACCTGAGCGAGATCCGCACGACCCTGAAGGGTGTCGCCACCGCTTACAGCAAGCTGGAGACGGCCAAGGCGCAGTACCGGAACGCCCTGAAGGGCGCCAAGGGCATCGGCCTGGAAACCAGCGCGATCACGATGATGCTGAAGGCTGACCCGCAGCGGCTTCTGTCCGATCTGGAGACGATGCGCCTGGCTGCCGAGTATGCCGGGCATGTCGGTCGCCACGACGTTGCGAAGGCCGGTGACCTGTTCGCCGAGGCCGAAAGCCGGATGCGCGATCTGGTCGAGGCGCCGTTGCTGGCGGACGGCGAGGAAACGGACGACGACGACGACGACTTCGAGGAAGACCCGCCGCGCGAGCCCGCCGCCGCGAAGCCCGGTACGAAGCCGGCGACGAAGCACAAGGGCGACGGCGCCACGATGGCCGAGATCAAGGCCGCCACCGAAGCCGCCGGCATGACGGTGCAGTGATGCGCCTGCTGGCGCTGGATCAGAACAACGTGACCGGTGGGGCCGTCGGCGATGCCGGCGGCTCGCCGCTGTTCTGGTCGTGGCGTTTGCCCGCCGGCAAGGATGGCGACAACGGGCCGCGCTTCGCCGCGCTCTATGACCACGTCTGTGGCGCGATCCGCGAGCATCAGCCGGATCGGGTCATCTACGAGACGCCGTTCCTGAAACTCCGGCAGCGGGCGCAGACCACCCGGCTGGTGATGGGCTATGCGGCGATCGTCGAAGCCGCGTGCGTCGCCTGCGCCACCCCGTGCTGCGAGGCGACAGTGCAGGAGTGGCGTCGGTTCCTGCTGTCCGTCGTGCCCAAGGGCAGCGAGGCGGCGAAGGCGGCGACGATGGCCTATTGCCGGCGCCTCGGCTGGCAGGTTCGGAACGACCATGAGGGCGACGCCTGCGGCCTCTGGTTCTATGGGTGCTCGCTCTTCGTGCCGTCGCTCGCCGCGCGCACCGGGCCGTTGTTCCAGGGGGCGGCGTGATGTCTGAGACGATCGACAGGCCGCAGGTGCAGCTGTTCGCGCCGGACCTCGACACCGAGGATTTCAGGCCGGACCTGACCCTTGAGCACGAATTGCTCGGCACGCTGCTCGTCTACGAGGCGCAGGGCCGCACCGACGTGTTCGACGAGATCCGCGCCGCCGTCGCGGCCGAGGACTTCTTCTTCCCGGCGCACCAGACGATATGGCGGGAGATCTGCGACCTGAAGGGCCGCGGCCTGCCGGCGACGCCGAAGGCGATCTCGCCGCGCGTCGAGGGCGTCGAGGGCCTGGAGATCCACGGCGCTGCCGGCTACATCCGGGCGCTGTCTGAAGGCGCCTCCCTGTTCGACCGGGAAATGCAGTGGGCGGCCCTGGAGCTTCGGCGCAAGCGGCTGTGCCGCGGCGCGATGGAGGCGGCGGCCAGGCTCTACGAGGCGGCGCGGGATGCGCAGACGGACGGCGACCCGGAGGTTGCCCTTGCGACCGCGGAACAGGCGATCGCCGGCCTGATGGTCGACAACATGGGCGAGAGCATCACGACCATCGGCGCCGCCGCTGACCGGGTGCTGGACGCCGCGGAGGATCGCGCGAACGGCGCCCCGCTGCCGGCGGTGCGGACGGGCCTGCCGAGCCTCGACGGCATCATCGGCGGGCTGCCGATCGGCGGCATGACGATTCTCGCCGCGCGCCCGAGCATGGGGAAATCGGCCCTGGCCGGCTGGATCGCGCACCAGGCTGCCGCGAAGCACTGGGCGACGGCGGGCAAGGAGGGAGCGGAGGTTGCCTTTTTCAGTCTCGAGATGAACGCCGAACAGCTGGCGAGCCGCGTTCTCGGGATCGGCTCCGGGGTGACCTACTCCGACATTCACCAGGGGCAACTGCGGCCTGACGACTTCGGCAGTCTAGAACTCGTCCGGGCGGATCTGCACAACCTGCCGCTGACGATCATCGACAAGGCCGGCATGTCCGCCGGGGACATTGGCGCCGCCGTCCGCACCCTGCGCCGCCGGCACAACATCAAGCTGGTGGTCGTCGACTACCTGCAGTTCATGCGCTCCGACGATCGCTACCGCGGCCAGCGCGTCAACGAGGTCGCGGAGATGAGCCGGGCCCTGCGCGAGATCGCGAAGGCGGAGAAAGTTGCGATGCTGGTGCTGTGCCAGCTGAACCGCGGCGTCGAAGCCCGCGCCACCGAGCGGCGAGGCGATGCCCGGCCGACCTTGGCGGACCTGCGCGATTCAGGCTCGATCGAGCAGGACGCCGACGTCGTGCTGATGCTCTATCGGCCGGAGGTCTATCTGGCGCGGCAGCTCGACGGCGCCACCGGCGAAAAGGCTGAAGAACTGGCCCGCGACCTGGCCGCCATGCGCAACGTCGCTTTCGTCGACGTCGCCAAGCAGCGGATGGGCCGGCTCGACCGGGCGAAGCTGCACTTCCTGAAGGAGAGCGGGCGGTTCACTGATCGCGGACTGCCGTTTTCTGAACCCGAACAATTCGACCTGTGAGGCTGCACGATCATGGCAACCGGACCCTCCCGTTTCGACTGGTTCCGCTCGCACCACGGTGCGCCGACAGATCCGAAGTGGCAAATGATTGCCCGCCGGGCCGGGGTTCGCCCGGGCGACGTCGCCGCTGTCTGGTGGGCGCTGATGGACTTCGCCAGCCAGCATGAAGACCGCGGCAGCATCGACGGCTTCGACCCCGAGGAACTGGCCGCCGCCTACGGCTACGAGGAAGACGAGGTCGCTAAGATTCTTGCCGCCCTGGAGGGCAAGGGGCTGATCGCAGACGGGCGCCTGACGGCCTGGGACAAGCGGCAGACGAAGCGCGACGACGACAGCGCGGAACGGGTCCGGGCCCACCGGGAGCGGAAGCGTCAGGCCGCACAGAAGGGTAACGGTACGGTCCCCGATGACACGTCGGAAGGGTCGGATGAAACGGACGGAAACGCCGATGCAACGGCGGGTAACGAGCGTGTAACGCGATGTAACGCACCAGATAGAGAGGTAGAGGAAGAAGAAGATAAAGATTCCCCTGGAGAGGTATGTGCTCAGCCCCCCGCGCCTGCGCGCGACCCCGATCCGCCGGACAACGACGGCAAGGCGATCGTGTTCTCGGGGAGGTTCATCCGGCTCAACCGCGGCGACTTCGACACCTGGGCGGAGTCGTACCACGCCATCCCCGACCTGAAGGCCGAGCTGCGGGCGATCGACGACTGGATCGCCGCACAGCCGGCCGAGAAGCGATCCCGCAAGTGGTTCTACTCGGTGAGCCAGATGCTGCTTCGCAAGCACCAGGAGATCCTTGCCCAGCGCCAGGCGGAGGCGAAGGCCGAAGCGGAGGAAATCCCGTGGTGGCGGAGGCTTGACGAGCGGCCGGCCTGGGCAGATCCGCCGCCGAAGCGCGATGATGCCGACAGCGTTCACTGAGGAGGCGAGCATGCAAGGGCAATTCGAGATCAAGGACGGCCGCGAAGGGGCGGTGCACATCGAGGCGAACACGGATGGCAGGGCGCGGCCTGTGCACCTGGTGGTCGGCCACAGCATGGAACCGAACGACAGTTCGCAGTGGCAGGAGATCTGGTTGACGCCGGACGAGGCGGAGGCCATCGGCGCAACCCTGATGGCGGCCGGCCGCATGGCCCGAGAAACTGAGAGGCTCAAGCGCGGACGATGACCGCCCCGCGCCCCACCACCCCTGCCGAGGTCAAGGCGCTGCTGATCGAGGCGCTGCAGACGCTGGCGGCGCTGCCGGACCCGGAGCGGCGCTTCCTGCGGCAGAAGGGCACCGGCTGGCCCGAGACACTGCGGGAGGCGCAGGAGGTGTTCAGCAACGCTGTCGACGCAGGTGGCCGCTTCGAGGCAATGCGCGCCCCGCGGTCTGCGCCGGCACCTGCTGCCATCGATCGGATGTGGCTCGTGCTGCCCTGGCTGCACGGCGTCGACAGCGACGATGCATGGATCTTCGTCGCCCGGGCCCGCGGCTGGCATTGGCAGTGGATCGGCGACCGCCTGGGGATCACCGACCGCGGCGCGAAGAAGCGGGCCGACCGGGTCGCGACCACGATCCTGGAAAAAGTGCAAGGGGGCAGTTCCCAAATTCGGGAACTTGTGGCATTTTCGCTGTCATCGTCGCGAGACGCGCGACACTGAACCGGCCGCCAGGGCAACCTGAGCGGCCTTTTGCGTTTCTGGGGGTAGCATGACCGACCAGCCGAAGCAGCCGAAGGCCGACGCCAAGCCGGCCCCGAAGGTGCACTTCCTCAAGGCCAACGACCTGACGATGCAGCCGCCGAAGCTGGGCACGCCGGGGCAGAAGCAGCCGAAGTGACACCGAAGCAAAAGCGCTTCGTCGCCTCCTACCTGGTGACCGGCAACGCGACGCAGGCAGCGATCGATGCAGGGTACAGCGAGAAGACCGCAGCTCGCATAGGGTCGGAAAACCTCCGGAAACCTGTAATCGCTTCCGAGATCGCGGAAGCCGAAGCGAGGCGCGCCGAGCGCGTCGAGATCAACGCCGACCAGGTCGTCCTGGAACTGCGCCGGATCGGCATGTCGGACCCGCGGGCGCTGTTCGACGCCGACGGCCGGCTTCTGCCGGTGAAGGACTGGCCCGACGATATCGCCCGGGCGGTGTCGAGCTTCGAGGTTGTGACGAAGCGGATCCCGGGTACCGACCCGGTCGAAGTCGAGCACGTCGCGAAGGTGCGTTTCTGGCCGAAGACGGATGCCCTCGGGCTGCTCGGCAAGCATCTCGGCATGTTCGTGAACCGGCACGAACTGACCGGCAAGGGCGGCGGTCCCATCGAAACGAAGCGCGCGGAGCTGACACCGGAGGAACTGCGTGCCGAGCTTGAGCGCCGTGGCCTCCCGACAGAGATCTTCGACCGCTGAGGCACTGTCCTCCGCGGACCTGATCGAACAGCTGGCGCGGCACGAGGCCCGCGAAAGCTTCTGGGCGTTCCGCCAGTACATGCGCCCGACCCTGGTCAAGGGCTGGTGGGCGCGCCTGGTGGCGGCCGAGCTGCAGCAGTTCCTCGGGCAGCTCATTGCCGGGGAGAACCCGACGCTGCTGCTGCAGGCGCCGCCGCAGCACGGCAAGTCCTGGACGGTGATCGACTTCCTGGCGTGGGCATCGGGCAAGCACCCGCATCTGCGGTCGATCTTCGCCAGCTTCAGCGATCGCCTGGGTGTCCGGGCGAACCTGGCGCTGCAGCGCTACTACGACAGCCCGCGGTACCAGGCCGTGTTCCCGGCCCTGCGGATCGCATCGAAGAACGCGGTGACCGTCAGCCAGCAGACGCTGCGCAATCGGGAGATCATCGAGTACGCCGACGCCGACGGCTATTTCCGGAACACCACGGTGCTCGGGTCGATCACCGGCGAGAGTCTGGACCTCGGTGTCATCGACGATCCGATCAAGGGCCGGAAGGAGGCCAACTCCGAGACGGTGCGGAACGGCACCTGGGACTGGCTGACGGACGACTTCATGTCGCGGTTCAGCAAGGCCGCCGGCCTGCTGATGACCATGACGCGCTGGCATGTCGACGATCCGGCGGGGCGGCTGCAGCAGGAGGGCTGGCCGGTCCGGGTCGTGAGCTTCCCGGCGATCGCGACGGAAGACGAGGAGTACCGGAAGAAGGGCGACGCGCTGTTTCCCGCGCTGAAGCCTCTGTCGTTCCTGCTGGCCCGCAAGGCGCTGATGATCGATGCCTCATGGGAGGCGCTGTACCAGCAGCGGCCATACATCCGCGGCGGCGGGCTGTTCCCGGTCGACCAGTTCCAGATCGTGGATGCGCGGCCGCCGTCGAAGGATATCGCCGCGTCGGCGCGCTACTGGGACAAGGCCGGGACGGCCGGCGACGGCGCCCACACGGCCGGCGTGCTGATGCACCGCCTGCGCGACGGCCGCTACTTCGTCGAGGACGTGGTGCGCGGCCAGTGGTCTGCCCTGGATCGCGAGAAGCGGCTGCGCCAGACGGCGGAGGTCGACGGCAAGGGGATCCGGATCTTCGTCGAGCAGGAGCCGGGCTCCGGCGGCAAGGAGAGCGCAGAGGCGACGATCCGGATGCTGGCCGGCTGGCGGGCCTTCGCCGACCGGGTGACGGGCGACAAGGAAACGCGGGCCGAGCCCTACGCGGCTCAGGTCCAGGGAGGCAACGTGATGCTCAAGCGCGGGGAGTGGAATCGGGCATTCCTCGACGAGCACGAGAGCTTCCCGGCCAGCAAGTACAAGGATCAGGTCGACGCAGCGGCCGGCGCATTCGCCAAGGTCGCAGTCGCGGGCCTGGATTACGAAGCCCTGACCAGGATGTGACATGGCGGAATCCCGCGTGACCAAGGCGCTGTCGGCCATCCGGGGCGACGGCTGGGCGAACCTGCTGACCCGCATGGGCACGCGCGGCGACCGCATGACCCGGACCTCGCACAGCAGCACCGTGCGGCGCCTCGATCGCACCGAGCTGTCGGCGATCTACCGGAGCGACGGCATCGGCCGGCGGATCATCGACATCGTGGCGCAGGAAGGCACCCGCGAGTGGATCGAGGTCGAGGGCGATGCCGAGGGCGAGCTCGTCTATGTGCTCGACCAGCTGAAGGCCAAGCACCATTGCCGAGACCTGTGGCGGTGGGCGCGCCTCTACGGCGGCGCCGTCATGGTGATCGGCGTCGACGACGGGATGGAGTTCGATCAGCCGATCAACACGGCAGCGGTCCGCCGGGTGGAGTTCCTGCGGGTCTACGATCGGCACCGTGTGACCTGGACCGAGCAGGATCTCGGCCGCGATCCGATGCGGTCGACCTATGGCGAGCCCGAGGTCTACACGATCCAGCCGTACACCATCGGCACACCCTACCGCGTCCACGCCGACCGGGTGATCGTCATGCAGGGCGCGGCGATCCCCGAGGAAGAGCGCGTCAGGAATCAGGGGTGGGGCGACAGCGAACTGCAGCCGGTCTACGAGGCGCTGCGGACCTTCGGCACCGGCTATAGCGCCTCGGCCAACATCCTGACGGACTTCGTGCAGACGGTCCTGTCGGTCAAGAACCTGTCGGAGCTGATCGCAGGCGGCCAGGACGAACTGGTGCAGAAGCGCCTGCACCTGATCGACATGAGCCGATCCGTCCTGAACACCATCCTGCTGGACGCTGACGAGCAGTACGCGAAGCAGGCGTCGTCGGTGGCCGGCCTGGCGGACCTGCTGGACCGCTTCGGAGGCTTGCTGTCGGGCGTGACTGGCATTCCGCAGACCAAGCTGCTGGGGCGCTCGCCGGCGGGCCTGAACGCCACGGGCGACGCCGACATCCGCAATTTCTACGACGAGATCCGCGACGAGCAGGAAGACCGCCTGCTGCCGGCGCTCAACCGGCTCAAGGATCTGATCGTCGCGAGCAGGGAAGGGCCCTGGCGCGGCGCGGAGCCCGCCGACGGCCTGGCGATCACCTTCCGGCCGCTCTGGCAGATGACGCAGGAGCAGGAGGCGACCTATCGGCTCAACGTGGCGCAGGCCGACAAGATCTACCTGGAGACGGGTGTTGTCGATCCGTCCGAAGTGGCGATCTCCCGCTTCGGCGGGGACGCCTGGTCTGCCGAGACTGAGATCGACGCGGCCAGCCGGAAGGTGACGGCGCCCCCCTCGGCACAGGAAATCGAAGCGCAGGAGCAGGCGGCACGAGAGGCACAGGCAGCCGCTCTTGCCGCGCAGCAGCCGGCCGGCACCAACCCCGGCGCTGCCGAAGAAGACACGGAATAGACGGGTGTTCAGCAAGGCGCGCGGCAGCGTCAGGTCCCGGCCATATCCCCGGGAAAAAAGGCAGGATGAAGTGGCTCCCGTCGCGCCTTCTGCAGGCCGAATTCTGCCATCTGCCGCACCCTCCGCCACGCGGGCCGATCGTGAGGAAGCCTTCCTGCGCGCGCTCCGCCACCGGCAGGCGACGCAGGGGCGGCGAGGGCTGCGCCGCCGGCCGCCGAAGGCCATCCCGCCGGACAGCGTCGAGCGGGAATATGCCCGCGCCCTGCTGGCGATGGTCCAGGCGTTCAACGACGACGTGCGGCGGATCCTGCTGGATCGCCTGCCGTCAATCGGACGGGAAGCAGATTTGGCCAGGCCCGATCGCCGGGCCGACGACTGGCCGCAGCAGCTGCAAGAGCTCGTTGCCACCCTCCGCGTGCGGGCGCAGCAGCGCACGGCAGAAGCGGAGGCGACGGCCAGGGAGTACGGCGAGCGCACGGCGGATTGGAACCGCGCCCAATGGCGCCGGCAGATCAACTCCGTCCTGGGTGTTGATGTGCTTGCCCGCGAACCCTGGCTGACAGACCAGTTGCAGAGCTTCGCCGCGGAGAATGCGGCGCTGATCAGGTCGATCCCGGAACAGCAGCTGACGCAGGTCGAGGGCATCGCACAGCGCGGCATGCGCAGCGGCACCCGGCCGGAAGAGATCGCACACGAGATCGGGCAGCGCTTTCAGGTGGCGGAATCCCGGGCCCGGCTGATCGCTCGCGACCAGGTGGCAAAGCTGAACGGGCAACTGACGGAACTGCGTCAGACGAACATCGGGGTGACCGAATACATCTGGTCGACGTCGCGCGATGAGCGCGTGCGACCCAGTCATGCCGCCAAGGAAGGCAAGAAGTTCCGCTGGGACGATCCACCCGCTGACACGGGGCATCCCGGCGAAGACTACCAGTGCCGCTGCACGGCACTGCCAGTGCTCGACGACGTCATCGACGAATTCACCGGCTGACAAGGAGATTTTCAGCAATGTCCTACATCAACCCGCGCGTGCTCGATGAGGGGCTGACGGTGCTCGACACCGAGGCCACCCGCCTTGATATCTGCGACACGGAGCCGAGCGACTATACCGAGGCGACCGACACCTACAGCCTGGGCAACAAGACCTCGCTCAGCATCGGCAGCCCGGCCGACCGCAGCCCGTCCGGCCGGCAGGTCACGGTGGCGCAGATCACCGATGGCACGATCGATGCCGACGGCACCGCCGCCTTCTACGCCATCAGCGACACTGCCAACAGCCGGCTGCTGGCGGTCGGCGACCTGTCGTCTTCGCAGGCCGTGACTACGGGCAACCAGTTCAATCTGGCAGCCTTCAACATCGGCATGCCCGGCCCGGCCTGATAGGAGGCCGATATGGCCCGGACCCTCGTCAACACCGTCACCCTGACCTCGGGGAGCGGCACCTATACCGTGCCCGAAGGCGTCAACGAGATCGACGTCACGGTCATCGGTGGCGGCGGCGCCGGCGGCGGCTCGAATAATGGCTCCGGCGGCGGCGGCAAGGGCGGGGGCTGCGCCTTTGCGACACGGTCCGTCGTGCTGGATCAGGAGTTCAGCTATTCGGTGGGTGCCGCCGGCACCGGTGTCTCCGACGGCAAGGGCAACACCGGCGGCACATCGACCTTCGACGACCTGTCGGCCCTGGGCGGCGAGGGGGGCACCCAGGGCGGCAACGGCCCCGGCGGCACGACCGGGGGCACCGCAACCGGCGGCGACGTCAACACCGAAGGCGGTGATGGTGCCAACGGCCTGAGCGGGTCTTCTGGCGGTGGCGGCGGCGGCGGGGCTGGCGCGTCTCCTGATGGCGACGGTGCGAACGGCAGCCAGGCGGTCGCGGGCGTCGGCGGTGCCGGCGGCGTGGGCGTCGCCCCGGGCGGCACCGGTGGCAAAGGCGCCAACGACAACACCAACACCAACGCGACCGCTGTCGGGGCGATCTACGGGGCGGGCGGCGGCGGCGCCTCGCGCGTGGCCGCCTCGCCGCAGCCCGGCGGCAATGGAGCGGCCGGTGTCATCATCATCGAGGAATACCTCGACGACACCGTCGACCTGACGGCCAACGACCTCGACACCGGCGCCGTCGTCCTGGGCTCGCCCGCCCTGACGCAGGTCTACATGCTCGTCGCCAATGACCTGACGATGGGCGCCGTGACGCTCGGCAGCCCGGAGCTGACGGAGTACGAGCCGCCGACCGAACTGACGGCAGACGACTTGACGATGGGGCCGGTGGATCTCGGTTCTCCCGCGCTCACCCAGGTCCACTACCTGACCGCCGACCCCCTGACCATGGGGGCAATCAGCCTCGGTGAGCCGCAGCTGGTGTTCATGGCGGATCTCGGCGTGCTGTCGCTGTCCGTTCTGCCGGCGGCGGCCGCCTACGACGTCGGCGACCTGCTCGACCTGCAGGCGTCCTTTGCCGCGATCGGGGGCGCGCCGGTCGATCCGGACTCGGTGCGCTTCCTGATGCGAGATCCGGCCGGCGAACTCACGACCTACGTCTATGGCGAGGACGTGGAAGTGCAGAGGCTCAACACCGGGCTCTATTCGGTCCGGTGGAGTGTCGAGATGGCCGGGCCCCATTGGTGGCGCTACGAGGGTGTCGGCGCCGGCCAGGCGGCGGAAGAGAAGCGCACCCTGGTGAACGTCTCGCGGGTGCTGGGCTGATGCTCCATCCGCGGCCGTTCGCCGGGCAGCGGGTGTTCGTGATCGGGGGCGGCGCGTCCATCGATCCTGCCGACCTGCCGCGGCTGCCGCGGCCGATCGTGGCGGTCAATGCGGCCTATGTGGATCGGCCCGACGCCGATGTCCTGTTCTGGATCGACCATCGGTTCTATCGCCAGCACCGGGACGGCATGGCCCGTCACACCGGCCGGAAGGTGGCCCGCGGCGACCTGCCAGAACGGCCGCCGTATCGGGTGGAGATCGTCGGCCGCACGCAACCGCGCGGGCCGAAGAAGGTCCGGCCGCTGTCGCATGACCCGCGCCGGGTCGGAGGCTTCTGCAGCGGTGCCGGAGCGCTCAACCGCGCCTACCTGGACGGCGCGGCAGAGATCGTCCTGCTCGGCTTCGACATGGGCGGTGGCGACTACCACGACCGGCACCGCGTCCCGCCGGCGGAATGGCAGTACGAGACCCTGTTCGCCAAGCACTTCGAGGCCTTCGCGCCCGAGCTGGCCGCCCGGGGCGTGAAGGTCTGGAACACCTCGCTGCAGAGCCGCCTGGACTGTTTCGAGAAGCGACCGCTGAGGGAGTTCCTGTGATGGACATGCGAGGCTGGACCGATAAGGACAGCAAGCGCCCCGAATATCGGGTGCTGTACGAGCGGCACGACTTCCTGTCCGCCTACGCGCAGCACACCGACATGAGGGTCGGCCTGGACCCGAAGGGCGCGATCGGCCGGGCCGACGAATGGGAGACGCACGCCGACCTGCAGCTGCAGTTCCTGCGCGCGCACGGGCTGACCGCGGGCTCATCCCTGTTGGACATCGGCTGCGGTACCGGGCGCCTGGCGCGCAAGGCGGTGCCCTTCCTGGACCCGGACCGCTACACGGGCGTCGACATCTCCCCTGCCGCGCTGGACCACGCGAGAGCGCTTGCCGAAGCCGAGGGCTGGGCGGCCTCGCGGCCGGAGTTCGTGCTGTCGGAGGGGGCGCTGGCCGAGTTCCGGGGCCGGCGGTTCGATCTCGCCTGGGCGCATTCCGTCTTCACCCATCTGCCGCCCGAGGCAATCCGGCGGATCATCGGCAACCTGGCCGAGATGGAGTTCAACGCCGTCCTGTTCACCTACAAGGTCGCCCCGCATGCGCGGCGGTCGGGCCTGAAGCAGTTCCAGTACCCGTTCTCGTTCTTCGATGTAGCGGCGCGCTCTGCGGGCTTGCGCGCGGGGCCGCTGCCGGAGATCTGGCCGGCCTCCCAGCGGACGGGGTTCATCCGGCATGCCTGACTTCACGCTGATCGTGCCCTACTACCGCAACCCCCAGATGCTCGCCCGCCAGGTCGAGGAGTGGGAGAAGTACCCGCCGGGCATCCGGATCATGGTGGTCGACGACTGCAGCCCGGAGCCGGCGGCCGACGTGATCGGCGAACGGCGGCGGGTCGACATCTACCGGATCCTCGACGACATCCCCTGGAACCGGAACGGCGCCCGGAACCTGGGTGCGAAGATGGCGCTGACCGAGTGGATCATGCACGTCGACATCGACCACGTCCTGCCGGCGGAGAGCGCCGCCAGGCTGCGGGCGAAGCGCCTGGACTCCGATCGCTGGTATCGCTTCGCGCGCTATCGCGTGGGTGCGGCTGACGAGACGCGGCGGAAGGACGATCTGCCCGACGACTGCGAGTTCGGGCCGGTCAAGCCCCATGTCGACAGCTACATCTGCCCGCAATGGCTCTACTGGACGGTCGGCGGCTACGACGAGGCCTATTCCGGCTCGCTGGGCGGATCGGCACCGTTCCTGTCGCTGATGACCAAGGCAGCGCCCGTGGATGTCCTGGCCGACGTGCCCCTGCACGTCCACACCCGGCACTCGGTCCCCGACGCCTCCGACACGACCCTCAGCCGCGACAGGTCGCGCTATGACGCGATCAAGGCCGCGCAGGGCGTCCGCAAGGCTGTGAACCCGATCCGCTTCCGCTGGCAGCAGGTGGGCTGATGAGCGCGCCGCCGACCGTCGTCGTCTTCTGCTGGGGCGGGGAGAGGGAGTACACGCTGGCCCATGCCAAGACGGTGCAGGACATGATCCGGCGGCATTGTGCCGAGCCTGTCCGCTTCGTGGCGATCTCCGACGAGCCGCCGATCGACGGCTTGGAGGTCATGCCGATGCCCGAGGGGGCGAAGGCTCTGGCGCACCTCAAGACGCCCGAGGGCGACCGCTTCCCATCCTCCTACCGTCGCCTCTGGCTGTTCTCCGACGAAGCCCGGTGCCTCGGAGAGCGCATCCTCCTGACAGATATCGACGTGGTGGCCACCGGCGACTGGTCGCCGTTCTGGCAGTCCGGCGCCGACTTCGTGGGCTGGCGGCCGGTCGAGCAGTGGGGGCGCGGCCCGAACCGTCTGGCCGGCGGCATGTGGCTGCTGCGGACCGGCACCCGGCCGGAGGTCTACGACAGGTTCGTCCGGGATCCGGCCGCCTGCATCGCCGAGGCGCGGGCGGCCGACTATCGCGGATCGGACCAGGCCTGGATCAGCTATTGCCTGGCGCGCTCGGCCGAGGTGTGGCCGGCTGGTGCAGGGATCGGCAGCATCCGGCATCTGGCGAAGGGCCATCCGCAGGGACGGACCTTCAGTCCCGGCCGGCTACGGGTCGTCCATTTCAATGGCCGCGACAAGCCATGGCACGCCTCGGTGCAGGCCAAGCATCGCTGGGTCGCGCAGCACTGGGGGCCGCCGTCGAGCCCAGGCCGGGAGATGCCGCGCGGCATGGGCACAGCAGCGGCCGGCCGGCACAGCCTGCATCGGCGCCGAGCCAGGCGATGACGGAGGAAGCAATGCTGGCTTGGGTTGCCGGTCTGATCCGGCAGGCCCAATCGAGCGGCACCTACGGCACCGTCACCATCCACCTGGAGGCGGGGAAGATCCTCCGCGCGCAGGTGGCGGCGAACTACAAGCCGCCGGCCGCCGGGGTCAATGCGCGGGAGACGGGATCTTGACATTTGCCCCGGTCGGGAGTAGCCGGGGGATGCAGGTATTGAACCAATCAAGCCCGCATGGCTCCGGCCGTGCGGGCTTTTTTCGTTTCTGAGGGCCGCCGGTGACTGACCAGATCCGCTACGACAAAGGCGAGGTGAAGGGCGCGGCGAGCCGGACGGACGAAGGCTATGTCCGCGCCGAAGCCATCGTGACCCGGACCGGGGTCTTCGACTATCGCAACGCGGACGGCAGCGTGCGGCGAGAGCTGCGCCATCCCGATCAGGTCTTCGAGCGCGCCTCGCTCGACACCATGAAGATGATCCCGATCGTCAACGGGCATCCTGCGCAGCAGCTGGTGAACGCTTCCAACAGCAAGGATCTCGCCATCGGCCACACCGGCGAGACCATCACTGTGGACGGCCGCTACGTGCTGGCGCCGCTCGTCGTCACCAGCGCCGACGGCGTCGAGGCGATCGACGGTGGCCGGCGGGAACTTTCCCTGGGCTACACGGTCGAGCTGGTCCGCGAAGACGGCGAGTACGGCGGCCAGCGCTACACCCATCGCCAGACGCGCATTCGCTACAACCACCTCGCCCTGGTCGACAGGGCGCGCGCGGGCGCAGCGGCCCGTATCAACCTGGACGGCGAATCCGCCGCGCAGATCGACGAAGAGGAGTCCCGCAGCATGGGCGAGAAGACGCTCAAGACCGTCACCCTCGACGGCATCGACTACGAGGCCGCGCCGGAAGTAGCGAACGCGCTCGCAAAGGCGCAGGCCCGCGCCGACGAGGCGGAAGAGAAGCTGAAGACGGTTGAGCCCGAGCGCGACCAGCTGAAGGCCAAGCTCGACGCGGCCACCGAGGAACTGGAGACGCTGAAGAAGGCGGACCATTCCGAGGCGGTCGCCAAGGCGGTGGCGGCTCGGATCGGCCTGGAGCGTGCCGCGGCGAAGGTGCTGCCGGCCGATACCAAGCTGGACGGCAAGACCGACCGCGAGGTGATGGAGGCCGTCATCCTGGCGAAGTCGCCCAAGGCCAACCTGGACGGGCAGACCGATGTCTATGTCCAGGCCCGGTTCGACGCAGTCATCGAGGGGCTGCCGGATGGCAAGGCCATCGGCGAGCAGCGCAAGGCAGCGGCCGAGAAGGTCACCGGCGAGGTCAAGGCCGACGCGGCCGAGGAAGCCCGCCAGAAGGCGCAGGACGAGATGGCCAACATGTGGAAGAAGCGCGACAAGAAGGAGGCCGCGTGATGTCGCAGACCGATCCGACCACCTACGGCTTTGACCTGGAAGTCGCGCAGGCCGGCCAGAAATACGATCTGAGCTACGACCAGGTCGACAGCTTCGCGGCCGAGGGCGCCGTGCCGTTCGGGGTGGCTGTCGTCGCCGGCACCGATCCGAACCAGCAGGTTGCCCTGGTGGAGACCGCCAGCGATGTGTTCCGCGGCATCGCCCTCTTCACCCACACCCGCGAGCAGGGCTTCAACCGCGCAGCAACGCCGGCATCGACGGGGGCCCAGTACCTGGACACCGAGACGGTGTCGGTGCTGAGCCGTGGGCGGGTCTGGGTCAAGGCCTCCGGCAACGTCACGGCAGGCGCGCTGGCCTATGCGGACCTGGCCACGACCTTCAACGACAGCTTCACCGTCACCAGCACCGACAACCTGAAGGTCGGGCGGTTCCACACCTCCGGCAGCGATGGCGAGCTGGTGGTGCTCGAAGTCGACAAGGCGGCCTGATCGGAGGACATGACATGCCCGCATTTGTGAACCTCGACGAGGCGCAGACGATCTTCTTCGAGCGCGAGCTCGAGCATCGCAAGGCGCAGACCTATGACGTGGTCCGCGCACCGCTGAAGGCGATGGAGCTGATCCCGGTGTCGACCGACGCCGGCGCCGGTGCCGAGAGCATCGTCTATGAGCAGTACGACATCACCGGCATGGCGAAGGTGATCGCCAACTACGCCGACGATCTCCCGCGCGCCGACGTGAAGGCCCGGGAGTTTACCGCGCGGATCCGCTCCATCGGCAACAGCTACGGCTATTCGATCCAGGAGATCCGCGCGGCGCAGATGGCCGGCAAGGCGCTCGAGCAGCGCAAGGCCTCCGCGGCTGCCCGCTCGCAGCGGGAGTCGTGGAATCGCATCGCCTGGTTCGGTGACGCCGACCACGGCCTGCAGGGCTGGCTGGACAACGCCAATGTGCCGCGGGCGGCGGTGGAAGATGACGGCGCCGGTGGCGGCGGCGGCTCGACGCTCTGGATCAACAAGACCCCGGCGCAGATCCTCCGCGACATGAACGACCTGGCCAACGGCATCGTGTCGCTCACCAACGGCGCGGAGGTCCCGGACACCCTGGTGCTGCCCATCGAGCAGTACACGCTGATCGCGACCACGCCGCGGTCGGACAACAGCGACACCACGATCCTGGAGTATTTCCTGCGCAACTCGCCCTACATCAACTCGGTCGAATGGGCGAACGAGCTGAAGAACGCCGGCACCGCGAACAGCGACATCATGATCGCCTATCGCCGCAGCCCGGACGCCCTGACGCTGGAAATGCCGGTGATGTTCGAGCAGTTCCCGGTCCAGGAGCGCGGCCTCGAATTCGTCGTGCCGTGCCATTCCCGGATCGGCGGCGTGCTCATCTACTATCCGCTGTCGCAGTCGATCGGGGAGGGCATCTGATGCGCCTCCGGCTGACGCTTCCGACTGTCATCCACGGCAAGGGGCTCCGGCTGATGCCGGGCATCAACGTCGTGGACGACGCCGCCGGCGAGGCGTTCCTGCGACACCCGCTGATCGCTGCGCGGGTCGCGATGGGGCAGATCCAGGTCGTCCGGCATCTGCCGCCGGCCCCGATCGATGAGACCGACGACAATGATCCGGGCGCCGGTGGCGGCGAGGGGGCGGGCGACGAACGCCCGGCCGGCGAGATCGTGGCGGAGATCGCGGAGACCTACGACATGGCGCGGCTGCGGGAATATCTCTCCCACCCGCGCAAGACCGTGGCGGCCGCGGCTGAGAAGCAGATCGCCAAGATCGACAAGGAAGCGGCGCCGGACGCCGACAGCTGATGGCTATGGCCCCGGAGAACATCCTGCCGATCGTGGCGCCGGAACTTGCCGACACCGATCCCTATCGGATCGCGGGTGCGGTGGAGCTTGCCGGCGGTCAGGTCGGGCAGGTGTTCGGGGCGAAGCGCGACACAGCCATCGCCTATCTCGCGGCGCACATGCTGACGATCGCCAAGCGAGACGGCGCCGGCGGCGTGGTGACCTCGCAGCGCGAGGGGGATCTGGCCGTCAGCTTCGGCGCTGTCGGTGGCGTGGTCGGCATGACGGAGCTGCACACCACCTCCTATGGCCAGGAGTTCGTGCGCCTCCGCCGGGCCACGGTCTTCGGACCGCGCACGCGGGTGACCGCATGACGGCCGTGCGTGACATCGATCGGGGCTGGGACCGGATCAAGCGGGACCTGGCGGCAATGAAGAAGGCCTCCGTCAAGGTCGGCGTGCAGGAAGATGCCCCCCCGGCCGAGGGCGGCACCAGCATGGCCCTGGTGGCCGCCGTCAACGAGTTCGGCAGCGACGACGGCCATGTGCCCGAGCGTTCGTTCCTGCGGTCCGCTGTCGATGCCGGCCGCAACCGCTATCTGCAGGATCTCGCGAAACTGCTGCGCGGCGTTGTGGCCGGCCGCGGCAGTGTGCACCGGGCCCTGTCGATCATCGGCGCGGGCATGCAGGGCGACATCCAGAAGCGCATCGTCGATGTCCGCGAACCGCCGAACGCGGAGTCCACCATCGAGGCGAAGGGCAGCTCCAATCCGCTGATCGACACCGGCGGCATGCGGCAATCGGTCCGGTATGTCGTCGAAGGTGCCGACTGATGTTCCGGAAACCCCTCACGGTGCGCCGCAAGCTGCCCGGCGCCTGGGCCAACGGCGTTTGGGTCGACGGGTCCGACGTGGATCTGTCGATCATGGCGAGCGTGCAGCCGGCGACGCCGGAGGACATGCAGTCGCTGCCGGAGGGGCGGCGCAACATGGCCGCTTATCGGCTCTACACCTCGACGGAACTGCGATCGTCGGAAGACGACGAGACGAACCCTGATCGGGTGACCCTCTTCAACGACGACTACGAGATCACCCAGGTCGGTCGCTGGCAGAACGGCATCCGGTCGCACTATCGAGCCATCGCCACGAAGGCCCGGCCATGATGGCGTCTCAGACATGGGCCGCGGTGCGCCTGTGGGGCGTCGCGGAGCTGGGTGCCGCCGTGACAGAGGTCATCCGGGCAGACCAGAACGCACCGCGGCCGGCAACGCCCTTCGCGACGGTGAAGGTGCTGGCCGATGCGCCGGTCGGCCATGCGCACATCGCCGATGTTGATGACGACGGCATCGTTCGGATCGGGCAGGACAGCGAGCTCACCGTGAGCCTGCAGGTCTTCGGCGGCGAGGCCATGGACCTGGCGCAGGCCCTGCAGCGCAGCCTCGACCGGACCACGGTGCAAGAGGACTTCCGCCGCGCCGGCCTGGTCTACGTCGATCTGCTGACGCCTGTTTCGGACACGACCGCGGTCACCGGTTCCGGGTTCGAGAGCCGCGCGCAATTCGACCTGCGGTTCCGCACCGCGACCGAGATCACCGACGACGTGGGCCTGATCGAAACCGTCATCGGCACCGGCACGATCAACGGCGTTTCGACGCCCTACGAAGTGACGATTTAGGAGGCTGCCATGCCGCTGCGCGATATCGTGGACGTGTTCATTGACCGCCAGACGACCGTGGTCACCCGGGCCGGGTTCGGGGTGCCGCTGTTCGTCGGCCCGACGGCGGCCTTCACCGAGCGGGTGCGCGCCTACCAGAACATCGACGCGGTGGCCGACGACTTCGCGGCGACCGACCCCGAATACCTGATGGCCGAGGCGGCGTTCAGCCAGCAGCCGAGCCCGCGGCAGGTCAAGATCGGCTGGAAGGGTGGCGGGGAAACCTGGACCGAGGCCCTGCAGGCGATAGTCGACGAAGATGACGAGTGGTACGGGCTCGCGATCGACAGCGAAACCGCGGCGGACATCCTGGAGGTGGCGGCCTTCGTCGAGCCCCGCACGAAGCTCTACATCGCCCGGTCGGCCGATGCCGACATCCTGACGGCCGCGGATGACGACGTGGCCTCGGATCTCGTCGCCTCCGCCTATGCGCGGACGGCGCTGATTTACCACAGCCAGGCCGCGGCCGAGTATCCGGACGCCGCATGGCTGGGCAAGCAGTTGCCGACCGACCCGGGCTCGACGACGTGGATGTTCAAGACGTTGGCCGGCATTCCGGCCGACAGTCTGACGGCGACGCAGTACAACTTCGCGCTCGGCAAGAACGTGAACATCTATACCGCAGTCGGCGGCGTGAACATCACCCAGCGCGGGACTGTGGCGGAGCCCGAATACATCGACGTGATCCGCGGCGTCGACTGGCTGACGGCCCGCATCACCGAGCGTGTCTATACCGCCCTGGTGAACCAGCCGAAGATCCCCTTCACGAACGCCGGCATCGCGATCATCGAGACGCTGCTTCGCGAGCAGCTGGATATCGCGGTGGAACGCGACGTGATCGCCCCGGAACCGCCCTACACGGTGACCGTTCCGGACGTGCTCGACGTCGACCCGATCGACCGGGCTCAGCGGATCCTGCGGGACGTGAACTTCAGCGCCCGGCTGGCCGGCGCAATCCACGAAGTCATCATTCGCGGCACCGTGACGCCGTAAGGAGGGCCGGACCATGGCAGTCAAGACCTACGACCCGCGGGATGTGCAGGTCATCATCGGCGGGTTCTCAATGACCGGCTACGCCGATGGCACCTACGTGAGCGTGACCTCCGACGAGGCCGCCTACAACAAGACGATCGGTGCGGACGGCGAGGTCAGCCGGGCGCGGACGAACAACCGGTCCGGCACAATGACCCTGACGCTGAAGCAGACCAGCGCCAGCAACGACGTGCTGACCGGCTTCGCGATCGCCGACGAGACGGCGAATGGCGGGGTGTTCCCGGCGATGGTCAAGGAGGTCGGCTCCGGTCGCACCCTGCTGTTCGCGGCGGCGGCGTGGATCCAGCAGTGGCCGGACGTCGGCTACAGCAAGGAGATCGGCAACCGCGAGTGGACCATTGCGCTGGCGACCATCGACCGGTTCGTCGGCGGCAACGCGGATTCGGGCGCATGATCGAGCATCGCGAGAAGACCATCGGCGGCCACGAGTATTCGGTCACGCAGTTCCCGGCCATGCAGGGCCTGCGGATCGCGGTCCGGCTGGTGAAGCTGGTCGGCCCCGGGATGGCGAAGGCCTTGGACGGCAAGGGCCTGGCCGGCGTCCTGGACAGCGACATCGGCGTGTCGGACATGGTCGGCGCCCTGGTGGACCGTCTCGACGAAGGCACCACGCCGGAGTTCGTCCGGCAGCTGCTGTCCGCCACGGTGCGCGATGGCCGCGACCTGTCCGACGAGCGCAACTTCAACGACGCCTACGCGGCCAACTATCGCGAGCTGATCGGCGCGCTCGGGTTCGTCCTGGAGGTGAACTACGGGGATTTTTTCGGCGCGGTCACGGCGGGTATTGGCGCAGCCGGCGGCCGCCCGGAAGGCACCCCGACCTACCGGGAGAGCTAGACCCGGACCTGGCGCAGGAGTGGCCGCTCTGGCGGCTGGTGCTGGAGCGGGTCGCGACCCTTGAAGAGCTGGAGCGGCATTGGTCGCTCGATGATGTTTCGCGGGCCAATGCGCTTCTCGACATGAGGGGCGACATCGAAGCCCAGGCGAGGGAGGCAGCTGGCAGATGATCGTGCGCGAGCTGGTCGCCCGCCTTGGGCTCGATTCCGATGACGCGGAGCGCCAGGCGAAGAACTTCGACCGGGCGATCGACGATCTGAAGGTCGGCCTGCTGGCCGTCGTCGGGGCGGCGACCGCGGCCGGCGCGGCGCTGTTCGGCGTCGTCTCATCGACCGCCAGCTATGGCGACGAGGTCGCGAAGACGGCCGACAAGCTCGGCATCGGTATCGACGCCCTGGAACAGCTGCGCTTCGCGGCGGAGCGCTCGGGCGTGGCGCAGAACACCCTGGACATGGCGCTGCAGCGCATGACCCGGCGGCTGGCGGAGGCCGCGCAGGGCTCCGGCGAGGCGAAAGACGCGGTGGCCGAACTGGGCTTGAGCGCCGCCGCACTCGGCCGCATGGCGCCGGAGGATGCGCTCAACGAGATCGCCGACGCGCTATCGAAGGTGAAGAACCAGTCCGATCGCGTGCGCCTGGCCTTCAAGCTGTTCGACAGCGAAGGCGTCGGGATGGTCAACCTGATCGGCAAGGGCTCCGAGGAGGTCCGCAAACTGCGGGCCGAGTTCGAGCTGCTGTCCGGCGGTCTCACCGAAGACCAGGCCCGGGCGGCCGAGGCCTTCGACGACAGCATGACGAACATCCGGACGGCTCTGCATGGACTGCGCCTGCAGCTGGGCGCGGAGCTGCTGCCGGTCGCCGTCGAATGGATCGACGCGCTGAAAGACTGGTATCTCGCCAACCGGGAGGTCGTGCGCCAGAACCTGAGCCGGATGCTGCAGGGAATGGTCGGCGCGCTGCGCTCGCTCTGGCACACGTTGCGGATGATCGCGCTGGCGATCCACGGCGTGGTCGAAGGCACGGTCGGCTGGGAGAGAGCCTTCCGCCTGCTGGCGAGCTTGCTGGGGGCTTTCGCCTTCATGCGGATTGCGCGCGGCCTCTGGGCTATCGCGGCGGGGCTGTGGGGCGCCACCTTCGGCGCCAAAGGCCTGCGGGCCGCCCTGAAGGCCTTTCCGGGGGCGATCCTGCTCGTCCTGCTTGGTCTCGCCGTCGAAGACCTGATGGCCTACTTCTCCGGCGCTCCATCCGTCATCGGGGCGGCGGTGGCGGAGATCCGGGAGATCCTCAGCGACCCCGAGTCTTGGGGCAGCCAAGCACTGCGGATCGCGACCTTCGTCTTCGACAGCATCGTGAGGGGCGCCTACATGGTCCGGGACGGCGTGGCCGCGGCCGTGGCGTATATCCGCGACATGCTGAGCGATCCGGACTCCTGGGGGCGGCAGGCGGCCGCGGTGGCCGCGTTCGCATTCGCTAGCATCGCCCGGGGCGCCGGCATGGTGGCCGACACAATCGGTGCCGCGTGGGACTTCATAGAGCGTGTGATCGTCGACGGTTGGGCGGGTGCGGTAGCGGCGACGAACAGCGCCATCGACACCTTCCGGCGCATGCGCGACAGCGTCGTCGGCTGGGCGGAAGACATATGGCAGGCCGTCGAGCGCATCGTCTCCGCGCTCGGGCGCCTCTCTGGCCTTGGTGGCATCGACCTTGGCGGGCTGACTTCCCCGTCGTCCTGGTTCGGCGCCGGCGCGGAAGCGGGCCCGGCGCAGACAGTGCCTATCACGCGCCCGGGCGCCGCCGTCAGCGTGCAGATCCAGGAAGACGTGACCGTCAACGTCCCGGCTGGCACGAGCCAAGAGCAGGCCCGGGCGATCGACCAGCAGGTGCGGACGGCGGTCGCGCGGGAGTGGCAACGCGAGATCAATGCGGCCATGGGCGATTTCCCTGCCTACCAGGGGGCCTGAGCGATGCCGGACCTCTCCATCCTGTTCGCCACGCCGCGGGCGCGCCGCACCGTCATCGACAGCATCGTGCTGGACGCGACGGTGCGGGAGCTGCACGAGTTCGCCAGCCAGGTCACCGAGCACCCGATCGAGACCGGCTCGTCGGTCGCCGACCACATCTACAACGAGCCGGCGCGCGTGCTGCTGCAGGGCGAGATCAGCGATAGCCCGGTGCTCCAGGGGCCGGAGGTGGTGGGAGTGACCGAGCGGCGGCTCGAGGCCTTCGACCAGCTGCGCGCGATCCATGACGACCGGCGCGTGGTGACCATCGTCACCGGGCTGGCGGTCTACCCGGACATGGTCATGCTGGTGCTGAGCGTGCCCCGCGACCGCGGTACCGGCCGCCGGCTGCAGTTCACCGCTGAATTCCAGCAGATCGTGCGGGTGGCGACCGAGCGCGTGGCTCTGCCGCCGGAAGCCATCCAGGAAGCGCAGCGCAGCACCGCCCAGTCCGGCCGCGATATCGGTCGCCAGCAGACGACGGCCGCCACGGAGACCCAGGCGGAGGCCGGAGACACGGCGCTCGGGCAGTGGCAGACCGGCTCCATCCTGAGCGAGATCTTCCAGTGATGCAGGTTCTGGCCTGGCGCGCATTCTCGGCCTTCCGGCAGTCCGTCCTGCTGGGCGATCGGCGGTTCATCGTCGAGGTGAAATGGAATGCCTCGCGAACCTACTGGACGCTGGACCTGCGGACGGCGGCCGACGAGCTGATCATCGCGGGCCTGAAGCTGATCGCGGGTGTGCCGGTCCTGCACAAATACCAGGACCCCCGCCTGCCGGATGGGCAGCTCGTCGCCGTGGACCTGTCGTTGCCGACCGGGCGGATCGGACTGGAGGACATCCCGGACAGCGCGATCCTGGCCTATTTCGACCCGGGCGAGCCCTGGTTCGAAACGGTCTGGACCTGGTGGGACACCCTGCAGGGGCGCCTGAACGCGCCGCTGCAGATCCCGCCGCCGGCCGACCCGCCATTCCTCTGGCCGCTGGTGGCCAACGACCTGACGATGGGGCCCGTCGAGCTGGAACAGCCGGCCTTGACGCAGGTCTATATGCTGACGGCGGACGATCTGACGATGGGGGCCGTGGACCTTGGCGCCCCGGTCTTGCCGGATCCGGCCGCCATGATCCTGGAGGTCAACACGCTGCTGGAAAGCGGCACGCAGGTGACCATCCCGCTGGGCGGCGCCGGCGTGAACGTCAACATCGATTGGGGCGACGGCTCCGACGACGACTACACGACGAGCGGCAACAAGACCCACACCTACGGGGCGGAGGGCACCTATTCCATCGTCATCACAGGCACCCTGGCCCGGTTCGGCCTCGCCAGCCCGCTCGACGCCAACTATGCCAACGTGGCGAAGATCGTCGGCTGCAGCCAGTGGGGCAACCTGGGACTGACCATCCTCGTGGGCGCATTCAAGGGCGCGGCGAACCTGCAGTATATGCCCCCCGACTTGCCGTCGACGGCCACCAATCTGGCGGGCCTTCTGAGGCTCTGTTCATCCTTCAGCGGCGATCTGTCCGGGTGGGACACGTCGAACATCACCGACATGTCCTACATGCTGCAGGGCACGACGTCGTTCGACGGCACCGGGGTTGCGAACTTCGACCTGTCCAGCCTGGCCAGCGCCGGAGCGCTGACGTTCTTCGCGCAGAGCACCAGCTTCAGCACCCCGAACTATGCCGCGCTGCTGATCGCGTGGGAGGCCGCCAAGGCCGGCTATCGCACCGATCTCACGCCGTCCTTTGGCGGCTCGGAGTACAGTGCCGGCGCCGCCGCGGCCGCGCGCGCCGCTCTGGTGTCCTATGGCTGGACGATCACCGACGGTGGCCCGGCATGACCCAGTTCCGGCGCCTTGCCATCCTCGATGTCGAGACCCGCGGCGGAGAGGCTGTGCGCATCGAGGGTCTGCGGATCGGCTTCGACATCCTGAAGACCCGCACGACCACGACGAACACGGCCACCATCGAAGCCTGGAACCTCAACGCCGACACACGCGCGCGGATCCTGGAGCGAAACGCCTACTGCACCCTGTCGGCCGGCTACGAGGACGACACCGGCCCGGGCGTGCTGTTCGTCGGCCGCGCGCAGGCGATCGTGCACGAGCGCGCCTCGCCCGCGATCATCACTAGGATCGAATGCCAGGACGGCGTGCAGGAGCTGCGGGAGATCAGGGTCACGCTGTCCTACGCCGCCGGCACCTCTCTGCGCCAGGTGCTGGCCGGGCTCGCGGCGAAGCTGTCGCTCCCCTTCCGACCTCTCGGCGCGGTCACCGGTGAATATCCGAACGGTTACGCCTACGCGGGCCCGATCCGGGACGCCCTCGACCAGGTCTGCCGGCGCGGCAACCTGGAATGGAGCATCCAGAACCAGGAACTGCAGGTGATCCCGCGTCGCGGCAGCACGGCCAGGACGGCGTTCCTTATCAGCCCGCAGACGGGCCTCGTGCGCTCACCGGAGCGGATCAACTACATCGAAGGGTTTCTGGACGGCGACGCGGTGCCTGCCGCCTTCGTGGACGACAGCAGCAAGGCTCAGAAGCGACAGATCCGGCGCGAGACCCGCCGCGGAGATGAGCCGGCGCTGCGCATCACGGCGCTCCTGCAGCCCGATGCGATCCCCGGTGACCGGATCGTCCTGGAATCTGCCGACGTGTCCGGCGCCTTCCTGATCGACAGCGTCCGGCATGTCGGAGACACGCGCGGGCGGCCTTGGTATTCCGAACTGGAGCTGATGGACAATGCCGACTAGCACCCTGTCCGACCTCCTGCGCAGGGCCGGCGCCGGGCTGGCCGGCGGCATGCGCGTCGCCATCCCCGGCGAGGTGGTGACCTATGATCACGCCAGGCAGAAGGCGTCCGTCCGGCCGCTGGTGAGCCGCGCCTATGCCGACGGGCTGGTCGACGATGCACCGATCATCGAGGGCGTGCCGGTCATCTGGCCGCGCTCGGGCGGCGCCAGCCTGACATTCCCCGTCCAGGCCGGCGACGGCGTCCTCATCCTCTGGTGCGATATCGACATCGAGCGCTGGCTGCAGTTCGGCGGCAGCCAGCCGGCGGCGGATCTGCGCCAGCACGACTGGAACGACGCGGTCTGCGTCCCCGGCCTCTACAGCTTCGCCGAACCGTCGCTGTCGGAGAACAACGACGATGTGCTGCTGATCCACGGCGGCAGCACCGTGCGGCTGCGCGGCAACGGCGATATCGAGATCGACGCGGCCGGCGATGTGCTGCTCGGGCCGGCTGGCGACCGCAAGAAGGTGCTGCGCGACGGCGACCTCTGCCATGTCGGGTCGGGCTCTTCCGCCGGGCAGTGGCCGGTCTACGCATCCACTGAAAAGGTCTGGAGCGGCTGAGATGGACCTGGCGCTGGATCTCGACACGCATGACCTGATCGTCCGGGACTACGACCTTGCCCTGGTCACCGGCATCGACCTGCTGCGCCAGCGGCTCAAGCAGCGGCTCTGGTTCTTCCTGGGCGAATGGTATCTCGCCGTCGATCAGGGCGTGCCGTACTTCCAGAGCATTCTGGGCAAGCCCGTCGACATCAACCAGGTGGAAGCGATCCTGAAGGCGACGATCGTGCAGACCCAGGGCGTGGATGCGCTGCTGGAATTCGACATCTCGTTCGTCAACGCCACCCGCGAGTTCAGCCTTTCGTTCAGGGTCCGGGCGGACGGCGACATCCTGGCTATGGAGGTGACCTCGCCATGACTGGACTCTCGCCGCTGGGGTTCGAACGCAAGCGCCTGCCGGAGATCAAGGCGGACATCGAGGCGCGCCTGCGGGATGCGTTCGGGCAGGATATCGACCTCCGCCCTGAGAGCGTGTTCGGGCAGCTGGTCGGCACCCTGGTGCTGCCGATCGCGGAGCTCTGGGAAGAGGCGGAGAACGTCTACCTGAGCCAGGATCCCGACTTCGCCGAGGGCTTCTCTCTGGATGCGGTCGCGGTGCTGACCGGCACGACCCGCCTGCCGGCGACGCCGACCACGGTGGTGGCCGCCGTGCTGGGGGATTTCGCGACCGCGATCCCGGCCGGCTCGGAGGCGCAGAACAGCGCGACGGGCGCCACCTACCTGCTGCAGACGGGCGTGGCCATCGGCACCCAGAACCTCTTGCGGATGGTGATCACCGTCGGCGAGGTGGCGAACAGCACCGCCTACGACGTGGTGATCGAAGGCAACAGCTACGACATCACGAGCGGCGGCGCGGCGACGGCGTCGACAATCCTGGGCGACCTGCGGGACGCCCTGGAATATGCCGAGGCGGTCACTGCGGAACTCGATGGCGAGACCCTGATCATCACGGCAGAAGATGGCGAGACGGCATTCACCGGCACCGTCTCCGCCAACCTGACTGTCGCCGAATACTGGTCGCGCAGCCTGTGGGAGGCGCAGGAGCCGGGCGAGCAGATCCTGCCGGTCGGAGCTCTCGACACCGTGCAGACCCCGCTGGCCGGGTGGGGCGGCGTCGAGAACCTGGTGCCCGGCCTGACCGGATCGGACATCGAGAGCGACCAGGCGCTGCGGCTGCGCCGCCGGCGGTCGGTTGCCTTCCCGGCGACGGGCGTGATCGATGCGATCTACGCGCGCCTGGCGCAGCTGGTTGGCGTGGTCGACGTCGTGGTGCTGGAAAACACCGGCACGACGACAGACAGCAACGGCCTGCCGCCGCAGCATATCTGGGCGGTCGTGCTGGGCGGAGATGACGACGAGATCGCGGAGACCATCTTCGCGATCCGCGCCGCCGGCATCGGGATGCAGGGCGACACCGTTGTGCCGGTGACCAGCCTTTCCGGCCAGGCCTACGACGTGCGGTTCGATCGGCCCGACCCTGTCGACATCTGGATCAGCATCGAACTGGAGAAGAACGGGAACTATCCGCTGGATGGCGACGACGCGATCAAGGCGGCGATCCTGGCCTATTTCGACAGCGACATCGGGATCGGCGACGACTTGCGCTATTCCCGCCTCTACACCCCCATCAACTCCGTCCCTGGTCACGAGGTGACGGACCTGCGGATCGGCACCGCGCCGGCGCCATCCGGCACCGAGAGCATCGCCATAGCGATCGACGAGATCGCCCGGACAGACGTGGCGAACATCGTCATCACCGAGGCCGCCTGACATGCCGCGCACCGCACAGGCGCTTGGCCTGCTGATCACGCAGTACCGGCGCTCGCCCCGCGCCCTGGCGCTGATCGGCGCCTTCGCGGCCGAACTGGACGGCGTCGACGCGACGGCCGTCGACCTGCTGACGAAGCGAGCGCTCGACACGGCGGAAGGCGCGCAGCTCGATGTGATCGGGAAGATCGTCGACCTGTCCCGCCCCTTCTTCGATCCCGATCCTGATCTGGTGTTCACCTTCGACGGGCCGGCCGGGCTCGGCTTTTCCAGCCTGGATCGCCCGGACCTGGGGGGTTACTTCCGCGGCCTGGCGCTCACCGGCGGCGACCTGGTGACCGACGAGATATACCGCGGTCGCCTGCGCGCGAAGATCATCCGGAACACGACGAACGCCGGCATCAACGAAATCACGCGCTACCTGCTGTTCCTGTTTCCCCACGACATGACCGTCCTGGAGGGAATCGGCTTCGTGAGCGTGTCGATCCACGCCCCCCTGACCCTGACAGAGCAGGCACTGGTGCGGACGACGGTGCCGTTGGCCGCCGGCGTGCGGCTGATCTACGCGGCCTTTGCGCTGGGCCCGAACCCGTTCGGTTTCGCCGGATCGCAGGGGCTGAATACCGGCTTCGGCAGTGTCGAAGCGCCGCAGGACGGCAGCGGCTTCGTGAAGACGATCTAGAGGGAGGCCAGCACATGGCACAGGAAGTCGGCAACAGCGTGCTCATCCAGACCTGGGCGAGCTCCGGGGCCATCATCGCGCCGGACAGCGGCAAGATCGATCTCGGATGGCAGGAAGGCGAGCAGCCGCCGCACGAGTACATGAACTGGATCCACAATGCGCTGGGGCAGAAGGTCAATCACTGCCTGCAACACGGCATCGCCCGGTGGAACGACGCGACGACCTATGCGGCCGGCGACGTCGTCAGCCACGATGGCGCGATCTATGTGGCGATCTCCGGCAGCACTGACAGCGAGCCACCGTCTGCCAACTGGGTGCTGGCCCTGCTGGAAGGCACGGCGATCCCGGCAAGCTCCGTCCGACCCGGGCAGGTCGTGCAGGAAGTGGTGGCGACGCACGCCACGACCGTGACCAGCACCTCGCTGACCTTCGCGACGGCCGGTCTGCAGGCGGCCATCACGCCGGTATTCTCCGATTCCGTGATCGAGGCGCAGGCGTTCGTGCCCCGCGCCGATGCCCGCCGCAATGCCGGCACCCCCGTGGACATGCGCGGCCGCTTCCGCATCCAGAACGTCACCAATGCCGCTGCGAGCCCGGAGTATTTCTTCGGACGGGTGCTGATCGCCGGGACGTCGGAGCTGGCGCAATCGACCTCGCCGATCGCGATCCAATGGCGCTACACCGTGAACTCTGTCGCGGAGCGGACCTTCCAGCTGCAGATCGCTGCCGGCACAGATCCGAACGTCATCATCTCGACATCGGCTGCCGACAGCGCGATCAGCATGATCCTCCGCGAGATCCGACAGTAGGGCGCGCCGATGCTGGCCATCCTGATAGCCGCGGCGGCGGGTGCGATCCTGTTCCGCCTGCGCGGCGACGCCTGGTTGCGCGCGGCGCTGCCGTGGTGGGGCACCCTCGAGGGGCGCCTGCTCTATGCCGGCGGCACGGCGGCCGTGGCGGTGGCGATCGCCGGCGCGGCATGGTGGTGGCTGCCGATCCTGGTGGCCGCCCTATGGCTCGGCAGCGTGTTCGGCTGGTGGCAGACGCTCGACATGGGCACCCAGACTGGCAGCCGGGCTCGAGACATCGCCCTGCACAGCCTGCGGGGCGTCTTGTGGACCCTGCCGGCCGGCCTGGCGGTGGGTGCGGGCCTAGACCTGCAGGCGGGCGCCCTGCTGGCGCTCTCCGGCGCCGCGGCGGGACCGCTCTACGCGCTGGCCATGCTGGTGCCCTGGCAGGCGGCGGCCGGGCCGGTCTGGATCAGCCGGCAGGACGGCAACGGCGTGAACACCGAGGCCGGCGAGTGTCTGTTCGGCGCCTGGATCGGCGGCGCGCTGGCGCTGGCGCTGGCATAGAAGAACAACGGCTGCGGGGCCGAGCATGGACACGAAGACGAAGGGGGTGCCCTGATGGACGACCCTATCCAGCACCTGATCGGCGCAATCACGAAGGAAAACTTCGGCCTCGCCCTCGCCCTCTATTTCTGGTGGCGCCTGGACAAACTGGCGCGTGAGGCGTTGTCACAGATGGCGGCGAATTCGCAGGCCATGCGGAAGCTGGCCAGGAAGATCAAGGGCACTGACGATGACGACGACGACGCCTAAGTGGTGGCAGCGCGTCCTGCCGCCACGGTTCTGCAAGCAGCTGCGGGCAGCCCTGGAACAGCACCGTGCGGCGAGCCTGGAGCTGGAACAGGCTATCGACGAGGCGCCCCCGATGAGGCGCAGTCGACCGCGCCCCCCGCCCCCGCAGCGCGCCACCGCCAGCCGCTGACCGCCCACCACCACCCACGACCAACCCAGCCCGGCCACCGCGCCGGGCTTTTTTCATGGAGAACTCAGATGCCCCTTCCCCGCGGAATTCGCAATAAGAACCCTGGCAACATTGAGCTGGGCGAACGCTGGCAGGGCATGGCCCCGCAGCAGACGGACGGCCGGTTCATCCAGTTCTCGGATGTGCTCTGGGGCATCCGCGCGATGGCGCGGATCCTGCGCAACTACCAGCGAAAGCACGGGCTCAAGACCGTCCGCGAGATGATCGACCGCTGGGCGCCGCCGGTCGAGAACGACACCGGCAGCTACGCACGGGCGGTCGCCTCCGGCATGGGCCTGCGCGGGCCGGATGAGCCGGTCGACCTGATGCAGGTGGAGACCCTGGCCGACATGATCCAGGCGATGGTGAAGCACGAGAACGGGCTGCCGAACGCCGACAGCCTGCGGGAACTGTACGGCGGCCGACCGCCATCCGACCTGGTGCCGGGCCGCTGGTACCGGCGCGCCGACATCCGGGCCGGGATCGGGCTGGAATGATCGCCGCCATCCTTCCCCTGCTGACCGGCCGGGCCCTCCCGTGGGTGCTGGGCGGGCTCGGCATCGCCGCGGCGGCCGGCTGGATCTGGATCCAGGGCCAGCGCATCGACGGACTGCAGGCGGATCTGGCCACGGCTCAGGATCGCGCCGCGGCTGCCGAGTCCGCCAACGCCATCCTCGCCACCGAGCTGGACCGCCAGGCCGTTGAGCGCGAGCGCAACGAAGCCGCCCTGGCGCGTGCGGCTGCCGAAGCCTCCGCCCGGGCCGAAGCCCGCGGCCGTGCACTGACGGAGATCCGCAATGCCCCCGACGCCAATGCCGCTTTCAGCCCCGCTGTTGGTGCTGCTGTGCGCCGCCTGTACGGCGCCCCCGCCAGTCATCCAGACCCGACTGATTGAACGTCACGTCCCGCCGGCCCTGCTGGACTGCCAGGGCGTGCCGGAGACCGCGCCGGACCTGTCGACGCAGGGCGCCGTGGGCGAGGCCCTGGCAGAGGCCCTGACCGGCTGGCGGGAGTGTCACGGCCGGCTGGCTGCGGTGCGAGGCCTGCTGCTGGACGTGCCGGCGGCCCCGCCGTCGCCTTGAGGGATCGCCTGTTCACGCAGGCGCTTGTTCTCCGCCAGCAGATCTTCGATGACCTGGGCGGCCTTCAGGTAGCGCCAGTTGCCCGGCTTCGATCGGAGGAACGCCACCAACTCGGTGATCGGAATCTCCGGTAGGGGGCGGTTAGCGATCATCGGGGCTACTTCTGCCGGTCCGACACCTGGATGATGACCTTGTCGCTCGGCCTGAACAGGATGCCGAAAATCCCCAGCGGCACCACGACGACAGCCCAGATGATGAAGTGCATGCCCATCCCGAGACCGGCAACGGCCGTCTTCACGTCCTGGTCACCGGCGGTTTCGCCGACGGTCCCCGTCATCATCATGCACGACGCAAGGCTGAGCAGCGTCCAGAGCACCGCGCCGATAATGCAGATCCAGTAGATTGTACGCCGCATCATCCCACCCCCTGGTTGTGTCCGCCGATCAAAGCAGGGATGGCAGGGTTGTCAACTGCTGGCGGGCTTCCCCACCAGGATGCCGGGCTTGCCGTCGCGCTCGATGAACTCGATGCCGGAGGTCTCGAAGAAGCGTTGCAGCTTCTGAGCCGTGGAAAGCCGGGCGTTCCCGGTGTTCTCGAAGCGAAGGATTGTGCTGGTCGCAATGCCGGTTTCCTCGGACAGCTTCATCATGCTGAGGCCGAGGGCATTGCGGGCGAGCTTTAGCTGTACCGGGTGCATACGGACAATATGGATAGCGAACATAAAATGCGCAATCGGCTCTTGCGCAGGTTCGCATAAACGACCATGTACATGTTCGTAAGCGGCTGACGCCAGGGATTGCGGCCCCGGCGCCAGCCTAACCACCGACGATCCTGCGAGAGAGGACCGACATGGCTGACGAACAGGTACGCCCGACGAGCGCGGGCTTCAAGAACATGACCGCCCGCGAGCTGTCGATGATCTACGAGGCGACGGAGGCCAGTGCCGAGGCGCTGACCTCGGTCATCAACCAGCCGCGCTGCACCGATCGCGTCGAGCAAGTGCTGTGGGCGCTGAGCGATGCGCTCTACGACACCCGGCGCGAAGCGGTCGCCGCGGCGCGGGTGCTGCGTCCCAAGACCGAGTGCGACCAGTGGGAGCAGGAGCGCATGCTGCTGACCGAGGCCGTCCGGTACGGCGACCTGCCGGACGTGATGGCCGCCTTTGGCACGGTTCTGCAGCGGCACATGAAGCAGGCGAACGGCGGGAGGGCCGCGGCATGAACACGACGATGCAGACCTTCGGTTTCGAGGGATGGGGCGTCCGGGTGGTGATCCGGGACGGCGAACCCTGGTTCGTGCTGGCCGATGTGTGCCGGGTGCTGGAGATCGGGAACCCCAGCGACGCGGCGCGGCGTCTCGATGATGATGAGAGGGGTGTCGATAGTATCGATACCCCCTCCGGTGTGCAGGAGATGCTCATCATCAACGAATCCGGCCTCTACTCGCTGATCCTGACGAGCCGGAAGCTGGCGGCGAAGCGGTTCAAGAAGTGGGTGACGGCGGAAGTCCTGCCGACGATCCGGCGGACGGGCGGCTACGGCGCCGCGGTGGTCGACATGCGCGACCCGGTGCAGCTTGCCGCCGCGGCCGCGCAACTGGTCGAGCTGAACCGGGATCTGCAGCAGCGCCTGGACTCGGTGCTGCCGACCGTCCGGGCCTTCGAGCGGCTGGCGGTGTCGGATGGCTCGCTGTGCATCACCGACGCGGCCAAGAGCCTGCAGGTGAAGCCGCGGGAGCTATTCCGCTACCTGCGGGCGCATGCCTGGATCTACAGCCGGGGCGGGCAGGCGACGGAGGTTGCCTACCAGGACAAGCTGAACTGCGGCTGGCTTGAGCACAAGGTCACCACCGTCACGCGGACGGACGGCACCGAGAAAGAGGCCACGCAGGTTCGCGTCACGCCGAAGGGTCTGGCGCGGCTGGCGAAGGTCTTCGAGACGGGGCTGCAGGCCGCGCTGGTGTGATGGCTGGACGGGCGCTCATGGGGCGGCTTCGGCCGCCCCATTCGGTTCCCGAAAGGTGAGTCAAACGCATCTGGGAAATGGCGGATTTCTGCGGGCTGAGAGAATGTCTCACCGGCGCGCAACCCATTGATCCTACTGGAGAAGGCGAGCCCGCCCCTGGGCACCA
>NZ_JBHRTR010000021.1:1924-10670 GCF_042646425.1 Marinibaculum pumilum | reverse complement strand
AAAATGCCGGAAAACTACCTCGCACTCATCAAGCTCGCTGCTGTCCGAATTTGGCTGCGCGCTTATGAGTCGGTGTCCTAGGCTCCGCATAGCCCCGGAAGGAGACCCGCCATGACCGAGACCGCCGCACCGCTGCGCATCGACATCGTCTCCGATGTCGTCTGTCCCTGGTGCATCGTCGGCTGGCGCCAGCTCGCCGCCGCGCTGGAGCGCACCGGCACCCCGGCGGAAATCCACTGGCACCCGTTCGAGCTGAACCCGAACATGGCGCCGGAAGGGCAGAACCTGCGGGAGCATCTGGCGGAGAAGTACGGCACTTCGGATGCGGATTCCGCGAAGGCGCGGGAGCGGCTGACCGCGATCGGCGCAGAACTCGGCTTCACCTTCGCCTATACCGACGACATGCGGATGGTGAACACCTTCCGGGCCCACCAGGCGATCGACTGGGCGGAGACCAAGGGCCGCGCGCACGAGATGAAGATGGCATTGTTTGCCGCCTTCTTCACCGAACGCCGCGACGTTTCCGACATCGACGTGCTGGCGGAGCTGGCGGACGGCATCGGTCTGGACCCGGCGGAGGCCCGCCAGGTCCTGGAGGCAGGCATCTTCGCCGAGCAGGTCCGGCAGAAGGAGGCGTTCTGGACCGACCGCGGTCTGCGCGGCGTGCCGGCGGTGATCTTCGACCGCCAGCACCTGGCCACCGGCGCGCAGGGCATCGACCGCTACGAGGCGATGCTGCGCCAGCTTACCGGCCAGGTCGCAGGGCAGGGGGCCGGCTGACCGGGTCGACTGCCCGTCGGCCTGCCGCGACCGGGCGGAGGTCTGCGCCATCACCGCGACCAAGCCGATATGCAGGCGCGGCGCCGGGCCGTCGCTGCGCTCCGCCAGGAGCACCAGGCTGTCGAACTGGCCCGGGATGCCGATGCCGTCGCAGGTGACCGCGATCCCGGCGGGCAGGATCGGCCCGACCGAACCCGTGACGTCGATGTACGGTGATCTCCGTCAGGCCCGGGGCGAGGCTGGCCTCGCGCAGGTCCGGTTCGATCGAGCCATCACGCCGTCGCCCATCGGCTTCACGATGCGGCCGCGATGGGCGGCGATGCGCGGATCGATCGGTTCGCTGCGGTTGCCCTGCAGGCGGGCCAGGGTGCGTTCCTCGTTTTCATGCATCTGGCGGGTATAGCCGGCCACGTCGGCGATCAGGATTGCCGCCAGGCGCCGCTCGACCTGCTCCATGATAGTTGCCGTCCGCCCCTGGCTACCCTGGTCTCGCACGGTACTACCCGGGCCCGGCGCCCGCGACCGCTTTAACCTGTCCGATTGTCCGCGGCGCCGGTTGCGTGCAAGGCTTCCGCCTGCGCCGCCCGTCCGCTCGACGGCCGGCGGCGCCAGACGGGAGGATGCGCAGCATGTGGTTCAGCACCAGGGCCGACAGCCGCCCCTATCACCTGGGGACCTATCCGCTGGAGGTGTTGCCGCGGGATCCGGCCCTCGCGGCGGTCGAGGCGGCCCGGCCGCCGGTCGTCGCGCCAGCCTACGACCGGGCGGCCGAAGGGCCGCTGGCGGTGGCGCTGCGCGACTATCTGGGGATCTTCGCGGCCAATGCGGTACGCGATCCCGCGGCGGCGAAGGCGCCGGTGCCGGACGACCCGCAGCGCCGCATGGTGGACGTGAAGGGCTATGCCTACTTCATGAACGCCTCGCAGGTCGGCATCTGCCGGATCCCCGACAGCGCCTGGTGCAGCGGCGCCGAACGGCCGGCGGGCCACGACCATGCCGTGGTCCTGCTGCTGGCCCATGGCCGGGTGCCGGAGGCGGGGAACCCCGCCCGCGATTGGGTCGCGCCGGCGGTGCAGGAAGGCGCGGACTGCCGGATCGGCGGCATCGCCGTCTGCCTGGCGGGCCATATCGCCCAGCTCGGCTGGTCGGCGGAGCCGCATGTCATGGGCGCCGGGTCGGTGGATGCGGAACGGCTGGCTGTGCTCGCTGGCCTGGCCGTTCGCGACCCGGACAGCGGGCGCCTGCGCAATCCCTATGTCGATGCCTTTTCCCTGGCGGTGGTGACCACCGACTATGCCCTGGCGGTGGACGAACCGCTGGCGCCGGCGGCGCTGCGGGCGAAGGGGCCGGCCTACTGGCTGGGCATCAACGGGGCGACCTCGGGGCGCGAGCGCCGTCGGCGGCAGAAGCGCGCGACCCATCTGGGCGCCTATCCGATGGAGACGGTGCGGCGGGTGGAGCGTCCCACCACCCTGATTTTCGACGAGGAGGTGCCGCGGGTGCCGAAGCGGGCGGCCTTCTTCGACCGGGCACTGCGTGGCGACCTGGGGGAGAAGGCGCAGAAGGAACGGCACCGCTTCGCCTTCAAGCAGCCGCACACCGCCGGCATGCTGCCGTCGATGCGCGCGATGGTGCCGCGGCAGGACGGGCCGGTGGCCGACGGCTCCGATGCGGCGCGCTTCGGCGATCCGGCCGCGAACAGCCGGGCCCTGAAATCCCTTGCCTACTTCCTCGGCGCCGATGTGGCGGGAATCTGCGAGGCGCCGGCCTATGCCTGGTTCTCCCACGACGCGCAGGGCGAACCGATGGCGGTCAAGCACCGCTATGCCGTGGTGATGCTGATCGACCAGGAATTCGACACCATGGAGGGTGCCTCCGGCGACGACTGGATCTCCGGCACCCAGTCGATGCGCGCCTATCTGCGCGGCGCGGAGATCGCCGGCGTGATGGCGGAGACCCTGCGGGCCGAGGGTTTTCCCGCCCGCGCACAGACCAATGTCGACAGCGACGTGCTGCACATCCCGCTGATGCTGCTGGCCGGGCTGGGGGAACTGTCGCGGATCGGCGAGCTGGTGCTGAACCCGTTCATGGGGCCGCGGCTGAAGACGGTGGTGATGACCACCGACATGCCGCTGGAGCCCGACCTGCCGATCGATTTCGGCCTGCAGTATTTCTGCGGCAATTGCCACAAATGCGCCCGCGAATGCCCCTGCGACGCGATCCCCTGGGGGCCGAAGGTGATGTTCAACGGCTACGAGATGTGGAAGCCGGACGCCGAGCGCTGCGCCCGCTACCGGCTGACCAATGCCCGCGGCTCCGCCTGCGGCCGCTGCATGAAGACCTGCCCGCTGAACAAGATCGTCACCGCCGACGGGCCGCTGCTGCAGCGCATCGCCAGCTGGTGCGGCATCCACGCGCCCTTCCTGAAACCGCTGCTGGTGCCGCTGGCGGTGCGTCTGGACGATGTGCTGGGCAAGGGCGACCTGAACCCGGCGAAGAAATGGTGGTTCGACCTGGAGGTGGTCGACGGCATCTGCGTGGAGCCGGTGAAGGGGGTGAACCGCCGTCGCCTGGACCCGTCGCGTCGCCTCGATCCGGCAAAGCAGAAGATGGCCTATTACCCGGCCGCCGACATGCCGGTGCCCAACGACCTGGACCCGCAGCCCGCCGACCGGAAGAAGGCGATGGCGCGCGCGGCGGAGCTGGAGACGCCGGCCGGGGCGGCGGCCCGGCACGCGCGCGGCGAACCGGCACCGGCGCTCTACACCGCCACCCCGCCGCGGCCCGGCGGTCCCGTCGGCACGGCGGCGGCGCCGTCGGTCTATGGCGGATCGGTGCGCGCGGCGGAGCGGACTCAGGCCCGCGATCAGGCCCGCTGACCGACAAGGCCGTCCACCAGCAGCCGGACCGCCTCGCGATAGGCAGCGGCGTCGCCGCCCTGGGCGATGGCCAGCGCCGCCCGGTCGAACGCCGCTGAAAGCAGGCCGGCCAGGGCCTCCAGCGGCAGATCGCCGATCCGGCCCTGGTCCCGCGCCATCGCCAGTCCGTCGAGCAGGGTGCTGCCGCCCGTCGCCCGGTCGATCCGCTCCATCTGTGCGATGCCCAGTACCACCGGTCCCTCCAGCAGCAGCAGGCGCGCCCGGCCGGGAACCGCCATGGCGTCGAAATAAGCATCCGCGCCATGCCGCAGCGCCTGCAGGGGATCCTCCAGCCCGGCGGTGCGCTGCGCGATGGCCTCCGCCACCGCGGCGGCTTCGGCTTCGACCACGGCGTGGAACAGGTCGGCCTTGTCCCTGAAGTGATGGTAGAGCGCGCCGCGGGTCACCTTCGCCTGGGCCACGATTTCCGGCGTGCCCGTTTCCGCATAGCCATTTGCCGCGAACAGCCATCGCGCCGCCGTCAGCAGCGCCGCGCGGGTCGCCGCGGTGCGCTGCCGGTTGGAGCGTACGGTTTTGCCCTCTTGCATACATGCAGCCTGTATGTTTATAAACCTACATACAGACTGTATCTTTTCCGCCAGAGGAGACAAGGCATGAGATGCACGCAGTTCTACCCGGTGATCATGACCGACCGGGTACAGGCGACGGCCGCCTTCTACACGGCCCATTTCCGCTTTCGCCCGGCCTTCGAGAGCGACTGGTACGTCCATCTGCAATCGACGGAGGACCCGTCGGTCAACATCGCGGTGCTCGACGGCAGCCACGAGACGATCCCGGAAGAGGGCAGGGGCCGCGCCGCGGGCCTGCTGATCAATTTCGAGGTGGCGGATGTCGACGCGGAACATGCGCGGCTGCAGGCGGCCGGGCTGCCGATCCTGCTGCCCCTGCGCGACGAGCCGTTCGGCCAGCGGCATTTCATCACCCGGGATCCGAACGGCGTGCTGCTGGACATCATCACGCCGATCCCGCCGAGCGCGGAATTCGCCGCCGCCTATGACGACACGGCGCGGCCGGCCTAGCGGCCTGCGCGGTTGCCGCAGGCCCGCAGGCGGCTCATGCCGGGCGTGCCTGCGGCACCCGCGCCCCATGGCCGGTCCGGTACAGCAGCCACAGCAGCACCAGGCCGATCAGCGGCACGCCGATATCGGTGAAGAACACCACGCCGGCATTGCCCGGCGCGTAATTGTCGTGCGCCACCATCTGGTAGACATGGCCGCCGGCCGCCCCCCACAGGAAGCAGGTGACGGCCACCACCGCCGCCACCCGGTAGGCGAAGGCGCCGCGGAAGGCGATGAAACCCAAAGCCGCGAAGCCGAGCGAGGCGAAACCGACCTCCAGCTGGAACGGGCTGTCGGCCCAACCGATGAACTTCGCCGCCATTTCCCCGAAGAAGACGTGGATGACGAAGTTGTAGAGGTAGCTGACGCCGATCGAGAACAGGAAGAACCAGGCGGCGAGCGCATCGACGACCATGGCGGCGCTGCGCGGCGCCGGCTGCATGGCGATCGCGACGAGGGAGAACAGCAGCCCCAGCAGCAGCATCACCAGGGTGAAGTTGCTCAGGACCAGGAAGATCAGGGACTCGATCATGCGCGCCGCGCTCCGGGAAGACTGGGATACCGCCAGACTATCACGGCTGCGGGTCACGCGGGGCGGAACCCGCAACCGGCGGCGGGCGTTGCGCGGTCTGACGGAGGGTAAGCAGTCGAGAGGATGTCATGCAGACCATGAAAGCCCTACGCATCCACCGCTTCGGCGGCCCTGAGGTCGCGGCACTGGAAGACCTGCCGGTGCCGGAACCGGGGCCCGGCCAGCTGCTGGTGCGGATGCGTGCCGCCAGCGTCAATCCGGTGGACTACAAGACCCGTGCGGGCCGGTTTCCCGTGATCGGCGCGGCGGATCTGCCGCTCACCCTGGGCCGCGACCTGTCCGGCACGGTGATGTCTGTCGGCGCGCAGGTCGACGGCTTCCGCGAAGGGCAGGAGGTCTATGCGATGGTCGGCACCGACCGGGGCGCCCTGGCGGAATATGTGCTGGTGGCGGCCGAGGAGGCGGCACCGAAGCCGGTCAGCCTGAATCATGCCCAGGCGGCGGCGGTGCCGCTGGCCGCACTGACCGCCTGGCAGGGGCTGTTCGACCTCGGCGGCCTGCGCCAGGGCCAGCAGGTGCTGATCCATGGCGGCGCCGGCGGGGTCGGACATTTCGCGGTGCAGTTCGCCCGCGATGCCGGTGCCCGGGTGCTGGCGACCGTGTCGGCGGCCGACATGGATTTCGTGCGCAAGATCGGCGCCGATATCGCGATCGACTATCGCAAGGAGCGGTTCGAGGATGTCGCCCACGACATGGATCTGGTCTTCGACCTGGTGGCGGGCGAGGTGCAGGACCGGTCCTGGCATGTGCTGCGGCGCGGCGGCCGGCTGGTCTCGACCCTCGGCCTGCCGCCGGAGGAAAAGGCCGACTTCCACGGCGTGCGCGCGATCGGCTTCCTGGCCACACCCAGCGGCCGCCAGCTGGCCGAGATCGGCCGGCTCATCGACGAGGGCCGGGTGCAGCCGGAAGTGGTGGCGCGCTTCCCGCTGGACGATGCGCCGGAGGCCGAGCGCCGGCACGAACAGGACCATGTCCGCGGCAAGCTGGTGGTCGAACAGGCGGCCTGACGGAGCGCCCGCGCCGGCGGGGCCGGTTCAGCCTCAGGCGACGGTCAGCGTCACCGGCAGGCCGCCGACCGGTTGCGGGATCGGCAGCCGCCGCCAGGCGGTCGCCGATCCGTCCGCCGGGGCCAGGCGGCGCCGCGACAGCAATGCCACGGTGAAGGCTTTCACCTGCATGGTGGCGAAGTTCATGCCGATGCACTTATGCGCCCCGCCGCCAAACGGCGCCCAGGCGAAGCGGTGGCGGCGGTCCTCGGCGCGGTCGGGCGAAAAGCGTTCCGGGTCGAACCGGTCAGGGTCGGTGTAGAGCTCGGGCGAGGCCATCACCAGGCCGGGGGAGACCTGTACCCGCGTGCCTGCGGGAATGCGATAGCCGCCCCAGTCGAAGGCCTGCATGGCGCGCCGCGGCAGGAAGGGGACCGGCGGCATCAGGCGCAGGGCCTCCTTGAACACCCATTCCGTCTGTTCCAGCCGGTTCAGGCTGTCCAGGGTCAGGGGGGCGCCGTCCAGCGCGGCGACCTCGTCGGCCAGCCGTGCCTGCCATTCCGGATGGGCGGCCAGCGCCCAGGCCATCTTCGCCAGCGCGGTGGAGGTGGTGTCGTGGGCGGCCATCAGCAGGAAGTTGAAATGGTCGACGATCTCGTCGTCGCTCCAGCGGTTGCCATCCTCGTCGGTGGCCAGGCACATCTGGGTGAAGAAGTCGTCGCCGCCGCCGCCCTGGGCGACGCGGGCACGCCGCTCCGCGATCAGGCGGGCGAACCGGTCGTTCAGCCAGGCGCGGCTGCGCACCCCGCGGCGCATGGCGGTGAAGGGAAGGGGGCTGCGCACCAGGCCGACGGTCGCCCGCACCTCTTCGATGAAGGCGGTGTTGATGCGGTCGATCTCTGCATTCTCCGCCGTCGCACTCGCCCGGTTGGAGCCGCTGCCGGTGTCGAAGCCCATGAACACCGCACCGCCGAGTCGCAGGGTCAGGGCCTTCACCGCCGGATAGAAGCGGAAGCTTGCGTCGACCGGCCAGGCGGCGACCAGGCGGTCCAGCTCCACATTCATGCGGGCCAGGTAGTCCGCCATCGCCGGCGATTTGAAGGCGGCCTGCATGATGCGCCGGTGCCGCCGATGGTCGTCGAAATCCCGCAGCATCAGCCCGCGGGAGAACAGCCGCCGGATCACGTCCCAGCCCAGCTGGCTGGAGAAGATCCGGTCCCGGTCCATCAGCACGAATTCCAGCGCGTCCGGGCCGCTCAGAGCCACCGCCTGGTTGCCGAACATGCGGTATCGGTAGACCTCGCCATAGCGGGCGATCGCGGTGCGATGGAAGGCGTAGCCGTCTTTCACGATCGCCACCGTGTGGCCGATCAGCGGCGGCGCGGCCGGCCCGGGGATGTGCGACAGGTCGGGAGGCGGCAGTTCCCGGGTCGACGGCTGGGCATCCTGCAGGTCGGCGATGGCCATGGCGGCTCCTGCGGTGGCGGTTCGGCGAAACGTTCGGGTCAAGGCCTGTGATCCTAGCCCAATTGTGCATTCCTGTCCGGCCGCCTCCCGCGATCGCGGAGCGGGCGTCGCCGGCGGCGCGGGCATTACCGGGCCGGCTGCGCCGCAGCTTCGGGGACAGGGGCCGCGTGGCTCACCGCCGCCGGGCAATGGCTCGCCGCCGCCACGGCCGCCGTGCCGCAGTCGTGGCTGTCCGCCCGCGTGCCTTCGACCCAGGCGATGGACATCGCCAGCAGGACCAGGCTGCACAGCAGGAAGAAGCATGGCGGCGAAACCGCGAGGCGCCGCCGGCGGCGGCGGTGCGGCAGGCCGGGAAAACTGTCATCCGGGATTGTGTCTTCGGTCATCGTTCCGGTTCCGCTCGGGTGCATGGCAGCCGGGGCTGCCCTGGCAGCAGCTTCTGCGCCCGGATGCGGGCGGGAATTGGCCCGCAATGCGGCGAAAGCGGGGCTCAGGCCGGTGTGTAGATCACCAGCTTCAGGGCCGGGTCGTCGTTGGACTGGAACGAGGTATGGTCGAACTGCCACAGCCCCAGCTTCGGATGGTGGAAGCGCTTGCGGCCGGCGGTGCCCGTCCGGATGTCATGGGCCTGCCACCAGTCCCCGAACTCGGGGCAGCCGTCGTGCAGCCGGGCGATCAGTGCGACGAAGGCCGGATCGCCGGCCCAGAGGTCGTGCGTCGCCCGGAACTCCGAGACCATGCGCCGGGCCTCGTCCGCCCAGGCCGCGCCGAACAGGTCGCGCACCCTGGGGTTGGTCAGCATCGCCACCAGGACGTTGCGGTCCCCCTCCGCCAGGCGGCCGAAGCCCAGCAGGTCGGCCGCCGCCCGGTTCCATGCCAGCACGTCCCAGCGCCGCCCCAGGACATAGGCCGGCTGGGGCAGGC
>NZ_JBHRTR010000021.1:0-1841 GCF_042646425.1 Marinibaculum pumilum | reverse complement strand
GGCGGCACCTGCTCCGCCGTGAAACGCCGGCGGCCGCCGGTCTGCGCCAGCGCCCGCAGATGCGCATGCTCGTCGCGGGAGAGTTGCAGGGCGCGGGCCAGCGCGTCGATCGTCATTGCCGACGGGGTCACCGCGCGGCCCTGCTCCAGGCGGATGCACCAGTCGACCCCGATGCCGGCCAGCTCGGCCACCTCCTCCCGGCGCAGCCCCTTGGCGCGCCGCCGCCGGCTGCCGCCGGTCAGGCCGACCTGCTCCGGCCGCAGCCGTTCCCGGCGGGCGCGCAGGAAGCTGCCGAGAGGGCTGCGGTCCCCGTCGCCGGAAAGCAGGTGAGGCTGGGTCTCTTCCATCCCGGGGTAATACCAGGGCTGTCTGCCGCCGCGCGAGCGCGGGATACTGTCTCCCGTCCAGCCAGGGAGATGCCCCATGAAGGCCGTCATTCTGAAGGCGTTCGGCGCGCCGCTTGCCGTCGAGGACCATCCCGACCCGGAACGCGGCACCGGCGAGGTGATCGTCGACGTCGCCGCCTCCCGGGTGCTGGCCTATGCCAGCGAGGTGTTCAGCGGTGCCAGGGGCTATCTGCTGCACCTGCCGGTGGTCCCCGGTGCCGGCGCGGTCGGCCGGGTCAGGGCGGTGGGGCCCGACGCCACCCGGCTGCGGCCCGGCGACTGGGTCTATTGCGATCCCGTCATCCGCGCCCGCGACGATGTGCTGGCGCCGGACATCACCCTGCAGGGCCTGAGCGCGCGGGGCCCCGGCGGGCAGATGCTGCAGCGTCATTTCGGCAATGGCGGCTGGGCGGAACGGCTGCTTCTGCCGACAGAGAATGCCGTGCCGATCGGCGACATCGTTCCGGACGATGCGCCCCGCTGGTGCATCCTGGGCATGCTGCTGGTGCCCTATGGCGGCCTGCGTGCGGCCGGCCTGCGGGCGGGCGAAACGGTCCTGGTGAACGGGGCCACCGGCGGCTTCGGCGGGGCGGCGGTCGCGGTGGCGCTGGGCATGGGGGCGGCTTGCGTCGTCGCCACCGGCCGCAACGCGGAGACACTGGCGGCGCTGGAGCGGGTCTTCGGGCCGCGGGTGCGCGGCCTGCGCTTCACCGGCGACGAGGATGCCGACCGCGAGGCGATGATCGCACGGGCGCCCGGCCCGATCGACTGCGTGCTCGACCTGCCGCCGCCGGCGGCGTCGCCGGCCTGGGCGCGGGCGGCGGTGATGGCGGTGCGACGCAACGGCAGGGTCGCGCTGATGGGCGGCATCGGCATGAACGGCGGCGGCGGGCTGGACCTGCCCTATGCCTGGATCATGCGGAACGGCGTCAGCATCCATGGCCAGTGGATGTACCCGCGGGAGGCGGTGCCGGAGATGGTCGCGATGCTGCGCGCCGGCCTGATCGGCCTGGACCATTACCGGATCGCCACTTTCCCGCTGGACCGCGTGGCGGAGGCCGTCGGCCATGCCGCCGCGCATGCCGGCCCGTTCAGCCTGACCCTCATGTGCCCCTGACCTTGCAGATGCCGGCCGCAGGAAACCGGCACTTCGCGGCCGGCGGGCAAAAAAAATCGCAGGTGCCGAAAAAAAGCGATTGACCTCCCCCCGCCCCCATCGTACAAGGCCGGCCCGCTCAGGACGGAACCGGCGGCCCGGCCGAAAGGCCCGGCACCGACGCCCTGGGCTCCCGCACCAGACCGGTTGCAGCATCCACTGCGATGCCGCGGTTGGGTTGGGCGGGTCCGGCGAAAGCGGCAGGCCCGCGATTGCCCGCGTTATTGGACATTGTTGGAAGTGTGGAAGGATTTTTGTGGGCGGCGGTGCTCTGACGAGTGCTTGTCTGCTTAGGGAAA
>NZ_JBHRTR010000020.1:125321-234504 GCF_042646425.1 Marinibaculum pumilum | reverse complement strand
AAATGCCGGAAAACTACCTCGCACTCATCAAGCTCGCTGCTGTCCGAATTTGGCTGCGCGCTTATGAGTCGGTGTCCTAGCCGTCTTGGCCCAGGCGATACAGGACGATCGGCGGCTCGAAAGGGCCGCGATCGAGGACGGTGCGGCGCGGCGCGGGGCCGGTGAGGCCATGAACCAGGAGAAGCGCCAGCACGGCGGCAAGCCCCACCCAGGCCGGTGCCGCGGGGTCCGGCCGCCCGGACAGCTTCCGCGCCATGCGTCTCTCTCCCCTATGCGGCCGGCCGATGACGCGGAACTCGAGGCCGCGTCGTGGTCCATGCCGGTGACGTGGATACCTCAATTCTTTCGCACAATTCGGATCGCGAGTTGAGTCACCGTCGCCCGGCAATATATATTTATTCTATGACATTCACGAATTTCTTATATCGGATCGATATAACTACTTCCCCGGCGCGCGGGACGCCCGGCCGCACCGTCGGTGCGGGACGCCCGGCTGCCGCAGCGGACGGCGAGCTGGCCTGCCGATGAGCGGGGCCGCGCAGGACGGATCCGCCGGGGCCGGCCCGGCGCCGGGGAGTGGCCCGGGCGCGGCGACCGATACCGACTTCTTCGTCCGCTTCTGGGGTGTCCGCGGCAGCGTCGCCTGCCCGTCCCCGGAAACGGTGCGCTACGGCGGCAATACCTCGGCGCTGGAGATCCGCGCCGGCGGCCGGATCCTGCTTTTCGATGCCGGCACCGGCATCCGCTATCTGGGCCGCACCCTGGCGAAGGAGGCGCCGCTGGATGTCGACCTCTTCCTGACCCACACCCATTTCGACCATGTCTGCGGCCTGCCGTTCTTCGGCCCCTTCTTCGATCCGCGCAACCGGTTCCGCCTGCATGCCGGCCACCTGGCGCCGGAACGGGACCTGCGCTACGTGCTGTCGGAGATGATGATGGCGCCGCTGTTCCCGGTGCCGCTGGAGATCTTCGGCGCGCGGCTGTCGTTCCACGACTTCACATGCGGCGACGTCCTGACACCCTATCCCGACATCACCGTGCGGACCGCAGCCCTGAACCATCCCGACCGGGCCACCGGCTACCGGGTGGAATTCGGCGGCCGTGCCATCTGCTATGTCACCGATACCGAGCATGTCGCCGGCAAGCCGGATCGCAATATCCTCGAACTGATCGAAGGTGCCGATATTGCGATCTACGATGCCATGTATACTGACGCCGAACATGGCTGCCGGATCGGCTGGGGCCATTCCACGTGGCAGGAGGGGGCGCGGCTCTGCACCGCGGCCGGCGTCAGGACATATGTGGTTTTCCACCATGATCCGGATCACGACGACGACTTCATGGACGGGGTCGCGCGGGAGGTGGCGGAGGTCTGCCCCGGTGCCGTCGTGGCCCGGGAAGGGCTGGTGCTGCGCCCCTGACCCGGCTCGCGGCCCCGAAGCCGCGCGCAGGCCGGGGCCGCCGGCGCCATGATGCAGGGCATCAAGCGCATGCGGCGCCTGAAGATGGGCCTGCGGACCCTGATGGGCAGCCGCCCCGAGGGCTTCTTCATTCCCTATCGCTACGCGGCGGAGATGCCGCCGCCGGGCAGCCGCGCGGCCTATGACACCGTCGCCGCGCGCTTCGACGCCAGCGGCCCGACCTTCGACGCCTGGCTCGACCGGCTCGACGGCTTTGCCGCCGGCCTGCTGGCGATCGGCGGCGACCCGCCGCCGGCGCCGCGCTGGGGGCAGGACTGGTTCTGCGGGCTCGACGCCGCCATCGCCTATACCATCGTGCGGCACAGCCGGCCGGAACGTATCGTCGAGGTGGGCTCCGGCCATTCGACGCGGTTCATGGCCCGCGCCATCGCCGATGCCCGCGCGGCGGAGGCGCCGTCCTGGCTGCCGGTGTTCACCGCCATCGATCCGGCACCGCGCGCCAGCATCGAGGCGCTGGACCTGACCCTGCTGCGGAAGACGGTCGACAAGGCGCCGGGCAACCTGTTCCGGATGCTGCAGGCGGGCGACATCCTGTTCCTGGATTCCAGCCACATCCTGATGCCCGGCAGCGATGTCGATCTGCTGCTGAACCATATCCTGCCCGGTCTGGCGCCGGGGGTCCTGGTGCATGTGCACGACATCTTCCTGCCCTGGGACTACCCGGCCGACTGGGCGTGGCGCGGCTATAACGAGCAGCTCGCCCTGGTACCCCTGCTCGCCTTCGGCGGGTTCGACCCTGTCTTTGCCAGCCGCTTCGTGCGCCAGACCCGCGGCGAACGGATCGCCGCCGGAGCCCTGGGGCGGCTGGATCCGCCCGCCGGCCCGGAATCATCTCTCTGGATGGTCCGGACCGGCTGAACGGCCGGCCCGTCGGGCGGTGGGATAAGCCGAATCGACTCGAATTGGCACGATTCTCCCGAATGGGCGTGCAATTCCTTTGGTCCTGTCCTATATTCCCTGTCACGGGTGCGTACGAGTAACTGGTACGAGGTGGTGCAATGGTGGATATAGCAGGCGCAGCTGCGGGTCCGCAGCTATACGGGCGCCCTGATCCGCTGGTGAACGGTGCCCAGACCTCCCAGGTTGCCGCAGATGGGGTCGCGCCGGACCAGGCGTCCGGCGTGACAGCGCCCGGCGATCTCGATGCAGAGGGCGACGGGTCCGGCGGCCAGGGCGATTTTGAAAATCCGGCATCCGGCGAGAATATCTTCCAGGCCCAGCTGGCCGGATCGGAAGAAGAGCTTGCCGGGACCGAGCGACCGCTGTCGCCGATCGAGGAAGCGATTCTCGACTTCCCGCCGGACGCAGTGGTTCAGCCTGAGGATACCTTCTCCGCGGCAGCAACCGATGCGGTGAGCCGCCAGACCGGCGCTGCCACGACGACGGCTTCGGCCGAGTCGGGCGACACGGCCGGCAGCGAGGAAGTGTCCGGGCAGTTCGGGGTCAGCGAGACCCAGGCGGCGGAGCAGGCGCAGGCGACCCAGCGTGAGGAAGCGGCGCGTCAGGCCGCCGACGAGGAAGCGAACCGCGAGACGTCGGAACCCCGCACCAACCTCAGCGGTGCCACTGACGATCCGTTCAATATCGCGAACGGTTCTGCGGCATCGCAGTCGGGCTCCGGCAGCCCGGCGGCGCAGCCGCCCGGCTCGACGGTCGATATCGCGGCGTAAGCGGCCTTCCGGCACCGGCCCTGCCGGTGCCCGGGGGGCTGTAGAAGCGTCGCGAACAGGCAAACGTTCAACCAGCGAAGGCCCGGATTCCAGGTGGATCCGGGCCTTTTGCATGGCTGAAACACCACCCGCCGGCCTGGCCGGGAGCGTTGCCAGTCCAGGTGCAGGCGGCTTCGCGGCCGCACTCGTCCTCCCGGCCCTGAGCCCGGATCCATTTCGCCAGCCTTGCGGCTTGCGAACCAGAGACGCTCTCGCAATCCTGCAGTTCGTCGGGGGCCGGAAACGACCGCCCGACGGGGCGAAACCCGTCCAGCTGCCGGCGCAGGCCGAAAAGGCCGGATACCGTCGGGCGATCGCGCCTACTTGTACGGATCGGCGGCGTCGCGCAGCCCGTCGCCAAGGAAATTGAAGGCCAGCACCACCAGGATCACCGGGATCACCGGCGCCATCAGCCAGGGATAGAGCGCCACCACGTTGATGTTCTGCGCCTCGTTCAGCAGCACCCCCCAGGAAGTGATCGGCGGGCGCAGGCCCAGTCCCAGGAAGGACAAGGCCGTCTCGCCCAGGATCATCGTCGGGATCGACAGCGAGGCCGAAGCGATCAGGTGGCTCATGAAGCTCGGCAGCAGGTGACGGCCGATCACCCGGCTTGGCGAGGCGCCCATCAGCTGTGCCGCGGTGGTGAAATCCTCCTCCCGCAGCGACAGGAACTTCGATCGGACGGCACGCGCCAGCCCCGGCCAGTCCAGCAGGCCGAGTATGATGGTGATGCCGAAATAGATCAGGATCGGGTTCCAGGTCACCGGCAGGGCGGCCGACAGGGCCATCCACAGGGGCAGTTCCGGCAGGCTGCGCACCAGCTCGATCAGCCGCTGGATCACGTTGTCGATCCAGCCGCCGTAATAGCCGGAGATGCCGCCCAGGACGATGCCGATGATGAACGAGATCGCGATGCCGAACAGCCCGACGGTCATCGAGATCCGGGTGCCGTAGACGATGCGGGAGAAGATGTCCCGGCCCAGCCGGTCGGTGCCCAGCAGGTACAGGGTCCCGCCCTCCGCGGCACAGGCCAGGTGGAAGCGCATCTCCACCATGCCCCAGAACTCGTAGGGATCGCCGAGGCAGAAGAACCGGATCGGCTGGACCTTGTCCGGATTCTCCGTGTACTCCCGCTTCAGGGTCTTCATGTTCAGCTTGTAGTCGTAGCCGTACACGAAGGGCCCGACGAAGCTGCCTTCATGGAAGAAGTTGATCTGCTGCGGCGGCGCGAAGATCCGCTGCGGATTGCGGCTGTGCAGGTCGTAGGGGGCGATCATCTCGCTGAACAGGATCGAGATGTAGACCAGCAGCAGGAAGATGCCCGAGCCGACCGCCAGCCGGTGGCGGCGGAACTTGAACCACATCATGGTCCACTGGGACGCCATGAAATAGCGTTCCTGCTCCGGCGACATTGCCTCGATCGAATGCGGATCGAAGGGCGCCGGATTGCTCCAGTGCCGCAGTCGGCCGCCCTGCTGGACCTGCGGGGCGCCCGTGTCCGGCTCGCCCGCTGCGGGGCGCGGATCCTCTCCTGCCGTGCGGTCGGTCACTTGGTCGCGCCTCCGGTCAGCCGGATCCGCGGATCCACGATAGCAAGCAGGATGTCAGACACCAGCATGCCGATCACCGTCAGCAGGGCCAGGAACATCAGGAACGAGCCCGCCATGTACTGGTCCTGCGACTGCAGGGCTTCCAGCAGCATCGGGCCGGCGGTCGGCAGGCTCAGCACCACCGACACGATCACCGACCCCGACACCACGGTGGGCAGCAGATTGCCGATATCGGCGATGAACGGATTGAGCGCCATGCGGATCGGATACTTCACCAGCAGCTTCATCGGCGGGACACCCTTGGCCCGGGCGGTGGTGACATACTGTTTCTGAAGCTCGTCCAGCAGGTTGGCCCGCAGCCGCCGGATCATCGCGGCGGTGCCGGCGGTGCCGATGACGATCACCGGGATGATCATGTGGCTGAGGACGGAGCCCACCTTTGCCCAGCTCCAGGGCTGATCGATGTACTGCTGGTCCATCAGGCCGCCGATCGACACGCCGAACCACAGGTTGACGTAATAGAGCAGCACCAGGGCGAGAAGGAAGTTCGGTGTCGCCAGGCCCAGATAGCCCAGCAGGGTGAAGCCGTAGTCGCCGGCGGAATACTGCCGCACGGCCGAATAGACGCCGATCGGGAACGACACGATGTAGATGAACAGGATCGTGGCGAAATTGATGATCAGGGTCAGCAGCAGGCGGTCGCCGATCAGTTCGCCCACCGGCCGGTTATGTTCGAACGACCAGCCCCAGTCCCCCTGCAGCAGGCCCGAGAAGCCGTTCGGCCCCGGCCAGATGCCGATCCAGGCGGCATATTGTTCGATCAGCGGGCGGTCCAGGCCGTAGGTCGTGCGCAGGAAGTCGATCCGTTCCAGGGCCGCATTGTCGCCCTGGGCGCGGAGCTCCTGGATCTTGTTGCTCAGGAAGTCGCCCGGCGGAAGCTGGATGATCACGAAGACGAGCAGGCTGATCACCAGAAGGGTCGGGATCATCACCAGCACCCGATGGGCGAGGTATTTCAGCACGGCAGCTCCCCCGGCCGGGCGGCGGCGCCCGGGTAATGGCCTGGCGACACGATGATGGCGGGAAGCGGCGCCCTCACTGGTCGAACCAGAAACTGTCCGGGCCGTAGATGCCGAAAAAGGCACCCGGGTCCCAGTTGTAGATCGCCTCTTCCGGCACGTTGTGGAGCTTGCGGCTGACCACCACCGGCTGCGGCACCCCGGCGACCACCCCGATGGTGAAGACCTGGTCGGTGTAGAGCGACAGCATCTCGTGCCAGATCCGCTTCTTCTCCGCCGGGTCCTGGGCGTGCAGCCAGTCCTTGTGAAGCTGGTACAGCTGCTTCGGGACCGGCATGTCCGGCGCCTCGCCCGCGGCGCCCTTGGTCTGGTGGTACTGGCCCCATTTCGGCCATTGCAGGCTGTACTGGTCGGTGGGCGCCAGTTCCGCCGGCGACATCTCGAACGTCGGGACACCCATCTCCAGCCCGGTCCAGACCGACATCACGGCATCGCCGGAGAACACCCTGTTCCGCAGCACCGAGCGCTGCGAGGGCTTGGTGAACAGCTTGACGCCGATCTTCTGCCAGTCCTCCCGGATCAGCTCCAGGATGTCGGTCTGCTCGGTATCCTCGCCGGCGGTCTCGACGATGATCTCGACAGGCTGGCCGTTCTCGGGGAACAGGCGGATGCCATCGCCGTTGCGCTCGGTCAGGCCGATCTCGTCCAGCAGCGCATTGGCCTTCTCGATATCCCGTTCCGTCCAGGCGTTCTGGTACTCGTCCCGGTGCAGCGGGCTGCCGGGCAGAACCGTATTGTTGCTTTCCACGGCGAGGCCGAAGAACAGGGTCTGGTTGATCGCCATGCGGTCGATCGCCATCGACAGCGCGCGCCGGAAGCGGACGTCGCGCAGGTATTTCCGCCACACGTCGTCGGTGGCGTTCAGGTTCGGGAACAGCGCGAAATGGGAGCCCTTGGCGGTCCGCCACAGATAGGTGTGGTAGCCGGAGCGCTCCTCGTTCTCCCGCAGGAAGGTATAGTTGGAGAAGGCGATGTTGCGCGCCTGCAGGTCGGATTCCCCCGCCGCCGTCTTCGCCGGAATCAGCGGCGCGGCGGCGGTGTTCATGATCACCTCGTCGATATACGGAAGCTGCATGCCGTCCGGGTCGACCCGGTGGAAATAGGGGTTGCGCACGGCGACGAAGCGCAGCGACGGCGGTTCCGTCGTGTTCATCCAGGGCTGCAGGGTCGGCAGGGCCGGGTTGTCGAAGGCGTAGAGATTGTCGACCGCGTTGTGCAGGGCCGCCCAGTTGCGGACGTTCTGCTCCTCCACCATGCGCTCGATATCGGCCGCTTCCGCATATGTCTTGTGGAACTGCTTCAGGTAGTGGGCCGGACGGTAGATGTAGAGCGGCGAGGTGCCGGCCAGCCGCGGGATGAAATAGGGATTGGGCTGCGACCAGCTGTAGACCACGGTACGGTCGTCCGGGAAGGTCACCTTCGGCCGTTCGCCGTCGATCACCAGTTCGATCGGTGGCCCGGTCGGCGACAGCTCCTCTTCGGTGGCGACATCCTCCCACCAGTAGCGGAAGTCCTCGGCGGTGAAGGGTTCGCCGTCGGACCATTTGTGGCCCGCCCGCAGGGTCATCGTGAAGGTGCGCCCGCCGTCGCTGATCTCCAGGCTTTCCAGGATGTCGGGGCGGATGTTGAATTGCGAATCGTAGCCGACCAGGCGCGCATAGCCGTAGACCACCAGCAGCCGCACGTCGCGCGCCCGTCCGATCAGGGTGTGCAGGGTGCCGCCCGGCTTGCCGACCGTCTGGCCGGAGGCTTCCAGGTCGACCACCATCGGCGGCTGCGGGACCCGGTCCGCCACCGGTGGCAGTTCGCCCTTCGCGACCATTTCGGCAAGGGCCGGTGCCTCCTGCAGCTGCCGCTCGGCCGCGGCGCCGTCGCGGCCTCCGGCAAGCAGCACGGTCGCAGCCAGGCCGAACAGCAACAGGGCCGCGACGGATCCGCGGCGGGCGCCAGGGGTGGCGCCGGAAGTGGCGGCAGGGTGGAACATCACGAAGCAAGCTCCATGGCGTCGGCGGAATCGACGGCGCGGACATAGTGGCCCTCGCCGAGGTGAACCAGGGTCGGCCGGCGCTCGCCATCCACGGTGAAGGGCGCGGGCCAGGCCTCCGGATCCGAGGCCTTGCCCTCCATCAGCGCGGTCAGGTCCAGACGTGCGTCCGGATCCGCCTTCGGCACTGCGGACAGCAGCGCGCGGGTATAGGGATGTACCGGGTTGTTGAACAGGGTCTCCCGCGGCGCGGTTTCCACCAGGCGGCCGGCACACATCACGGCGATGCGGTCGGCGATATAGTCGACCACCGCGAGGTTGTGGGAGATGAACAGGTAGGTCAGGCCCAGGTCGCGCTGCAGGTCCTTCAGCAGGTTCAGGACCTGCGCCTGGATCGACACGTCCAGCGCCGAGACCGGCTCGTCGCAGATCAGCAGGTCCGGCTGCAGCGCCAGGGCGCGGGCGATGCCGATCCGCTGCCGCTGGCCGCCGGAAAAACTGTGCGGATAACGCCGCAGGTAGCGCGGATCCAGGCCGACCAGGGTCATCAGCTCGCGGACCCGTTCGAACCGCTCCTGCCGGTCGCCGATGCCGTGGATCACCAGCGGTTCGGTCAGGATGTCGGCCACCGTCATCCGCGGGTTCAGCGACGAGAACGGGTCCTGGAAGATGAACTGCACCTTGCGCCGGTAGGCGAACAGCGCCTCGTCCTTCAGGTCCAGGACGTCGACCATCGTGCCGCGGTCGTTGAACCGGATCGTGCCGCTGTCGGGCGACAGGGCGCGCATCACCATCTTCGAGGTCGTTGTCTTGCCGCAGCCGGATTCGCCCACCAGGCCCAGGCATTCGCCGCGGCGGATGAAGAAGCTGACATCGTCCACCGCCAGCACCGGTTTTTCCTGGCCGCCGCCGAACCAGCCGCCCTTGCGGATCGTGAAGGCCTTGGTCAGGTGGGAGACTTCCAGCAGCGGGCCGGCGGCATCGGCATCCTCCGGCCAGGCCTGCTTTTCCTTCTTCAGGTGGCCGCCGATCTGGGTCTCGATCTCGCGGATCGGAATCAGCCGCTCGCCCGGCTTCATGTTGAAGCGCGGCACGGCGCGCAGCAGCGCCTTCAGGTAGGGATGCTCGGGCGCCCGGAAGATGTCGTCCAGGGTGCCGGCTTCCATGATCTGGCCGTGGTACATCACCACGATCTCGTCGGCCATGTTGGCGACGACACCCAGGTCATGGGTGATCATCAGGACCGCCATGCCGAGCTCCGCCTGCAGGTCCTTGATCAGCTTCAGGATCTGCGCCTGGATCGTGACGTCCAGCGCGGTGGTCGGCTCGTCGGCGACCAGGATCGCCGGGCGGCAGATCAGCGCCATGGCGATCATCGCGCGCTGGCGCAGGCCGCCGCTCAGCTCGAACGGATAGGTTTCGTAGGCGCGCGACGGGTTGGGAAAGCCGACATGGCCCAGCGTCGCCTCGGTCAGCTCCCGCGCCGTCTTCGCGTCGACCGCGCGGTGCAGCTTCAGCGCCTCGGCGATCTGGTTGCCGATGGTGTGCAGCGGCGACAGCGAGGTCATCGGCTCCTGGAAGATGATCGAGATCCGCCCGCCCTGGAGCCGGCGCATCGCGGCGCTGCCCCGCTTCAGTCGCGCGATGTCGACCGGCGGTCCCTCGGTGCCGGGATCGTCGAACAGGATCTGCCCGCCGGTGATCCGCGCCGGCGCCGGCAGGATGCCCATGATCGCCTGGCTGACCACGGACTTGCCGGAGCCGGACTCGCCGACCAGCGCCACCGTCCGCCCCGCCGGGATCCGGAAGGAGACGCCGCGGACCGCGTGAACGACCCCCTCGTTCACGTGGAACTCGACCTTGAGGTCACGGACCTCGAGGACATTCGCCACTCTTGCGCGCTCCCTCTCCGTGCCGGGCCCGCGGCGGCGGCCCCCCTTTGCCGTCCTGCCGCGCCGGTCCGGCGCATCATTGCCCCGTTCGGGGAGGGAGCCTACGCAATTCCGCCCGGCATCGCCACACGTGCGGCCGCCGCTTCCGCCAAACGGCTGAGGCGGGTGGCGGACATGATCGCCGGTCAGGCCGGCGGCCGGCGTTCCAGGCCCTCCCCGAGGGCCAGCAGGTTGCGTTCCGTGGCAATGCCCAGGGCCAGCCCGTTGCGCCGGGCCGCGGCCTCCGCCTGCCGGGCGATCCGGGGAAAGCCGGAGATCGTCGACAGCATGGTCAGCCGGCCCGCGCGCCCCTTCAGGGTCAGCTGCATCCAGCCCCCGCTGCGGTCGCGGCGTGTCGAGAAATAGCGCAGCGACATGCCCCGCAGGTCCGACCAGTCCAGGCGCCGCCCGGACAGGCCGAACGGAAGTCCGGCCGGCAGGCCGGTCGCCAGGGTCAGGCCGTCGCGGTCCAGGGTCACCACAGTGCCGCGGCGGCGCCAGACTGCGGCGGCGAATGCCGCGAACAGCAGGGCGAGCGCCGCTCCAGCAAGGAACACCGTGCCGCCGGCCGGCGAGATCAGCATCAGGCCCAGCCCCAGGGCCAGACCGACAAGGGCGCGGGCCGCCTCGCCCCAGACCCCTTCCGCCGGATAGGCATGGCGGCTGCCTGCCGCGGCCTCGTCCTGCGGCCCCCGGTCCGCGCCCGGGATCTGCCCCGGCATTCAGGGCGTTCCCGCGAACAGCTGTCGTGGATCCTGCCAGGACGCCGCGGGGTGCAGGGCCAGCCGGTCCGCCAGGCCTTCCAGGAACCGCCAGGTCTCCGAATCGTGCACGGCATGATGGGTCAGGATGCCGGTCGGCTCGTCGGCGTCGACCCGGCCCTGCCGCCGATCGCGCAGATGCGCGACGACCTGGCCGAGGGCCGCCGCCTCCCCGGCGAACACCCGCCCCTCGTGCCAGGCCACCGGGTCGCAATGGCAGTTCACCACCGTGACTGCACCCTCTCGCGCTGCAGCCCGCGGCTTGTAGGCCGAGAGGCCCCGATAGCCGAGCGGGCCGAGGCGGCCACGCAGGACCGGCCCGATCCGGTTCCAGGGCGGCACCAGCACCGACAGCAGCCGCGGTCCCAGAAGTGCCTCCAGCCGGACCCGCCCGTCCCGCAGCGCATTCTCCAGGTCCGGCAGACCGTCGAGGAGCTCCGTCTTCTTGCCCGCACCGCCAGAACGGTCGCGATGGGCGACACCGTGCTGCGCCGCTGCCGCCGCATGACCGGCCAGCAGGTCGGGCAGCGACGGTTCCGCCCAATCCGGCACCGTCGCCAGCAGCGGCACAACGCCATGGGCCGTGGTCAGGTCCAGGAGCCGGGTAAGCGCCGGCGTGGCCGTCCCGGCATCGTCGTCGCGCCACCAGAAGGTGGCGACCTGTCCCGCGGCCGCCCAGCGGGCCAGTTCTTGGTCCAGCGCCGACCAGGTTGCCGCCCGCCCTGCCGTCATCCCGTGCCTCCCGCCACCGCGGCGGCCATCGGATCCGGCACCCGTCAGACCTGCCGTCCGGCGGCCAGTTCCGTCACCAGGCGCGCCGTCGCCGGCCCGCCATCGGTGTCCAGCGGGGTGGCGGGGTCGGCTGCCGGCCGGGTCGCCGCGTCGCAGGCTGCGGCCAGCGCCTGCGGGGTCAGTCCGGTCTGCGGCACCACATGCAGCAGGCGGCGGGCCTGCAGCAGTTCCGCACGCAGGGTCTGCTCCGTTTCCGCCTGTGCGGCATAGGGCACGATCACCGCCGGGACCCGGGCGCGCATCACCTCCATCGTGGTGTTGTAGCCGCCCTGGGAGATCGACAGCCGCGCATTGCTGACCAGGGTCGGGAAGTCGCCGCGCGCGCGCTCCACGACCAGGGCGCCCCTTCCGTCCTCCGCCTGCGCCGCCGCGGCCATCCGCGACAGCTCCTGGAAGGCTTCGTCGCTCTCCGCGATTCCCACCAGCACCCGCCACTGCGCCGCGGCATGGCGCGACAGCGGCTTCGCGGCGATCGCCGCTTCCAGCAGCTGGCGGCCGACGGCGCCGCCGCCGGCGGACACGATGACCTCGTCATGGCCGGGACTGCCGGGCCCGCCGCGACGGCCGGAGGTGTCGACCACGTAGCCGGTATAGCGGATCCGGTCGGCGATCCTGCGGGCATGGGGAAAGGTCCGGTCGAAGGGGATCAGGCTGGGATCGCCATGCACCAGCACCAGGTCGAAATACCGCTCCACCAGGTCGAGCATCTCGTCGTTGCGCTCCGGCTTCGCCTGCGCCACCAGGATGTCGCGCACCGACGACAGGATCGCCGGCCGCGGCCGGGCGGCCAGCGCGGCATCCAGGAGCGGCAGCAGCTCGAAGCGCATCTGCCGGCGGCCGAACGGGAACAGCTCGGTCATCACCACGTCCGGGGCGGTGGCCGCGAACACGGCGAGCAGCCGTTCGCGGCGCTCCGCCTTCCAGCCCTCGTCCACGATCTCGCCGGATTCGTCCACCAGGGTCTTGAAGCTTTCGTCGATCGCCCGGGTGGCGGGAAGCTGCACCAGCGCCGCGCCGCCCAGGTCCAGCCCGGGGATCTCATGCCCGCCGGACACGACGGTAACCGCAAGGCCGGCCTCCTGCATCGCACGGGTCAGGGTCGCCGTGCGCCGCAGATGCCCGATCCCCAGCAGATGCTGGACATAGAACAGGACCTTCGCCATCACCGTACCCCGTTGTTCATGCCGGCCCGGCCCCGTTCCCCGAACGGGCCGGTGCCGCGACCAGCGGCAGGTTGTAGCACCAGGGCCGCGGCCTGCCATCCACCACCAGCATGGCATGCAGCGCCTGCCAATCCAGCTTCGCCGGCGCCCGGCCCAGCATCGGCCAGTCATGCGCCAGCGCCAGCAGGGCGCGGATCACCCCCTTGTGGGTGACCGCCAGGGTGGGCCGGTCCAGCACCGCCAGCCACCGCGACAGGCGGTCCTGCACCATGCGCGGCGATTCGCCGCCGGGCGGCATCAGGTCGAGGCCCTGCGCCTCCGCCGCGGCGAAGCCGGAGCCCGGGTCCCGCCGCAGGTCGGCGGGCCGGCACCCTTCCCATGCGCCCCAGTCCATCTCCACCAGGCTGTCCTCCGCCGTGGCGCCGGGCCAGCCGGGCATGCCCGTGGCCAGGGCCGCCGCCGTCTGGCGCGTCCGCTGCAGGGGCGAAACCCGCACTGCATCGAAGCGCGGCAGGGCAGGCAGGGCTGCGCCGCGCAGCCGCGCCTCCTCCGCCGGGTCCAGGGCGCGCTCCGCCCGGCCCTGCAGCCGGCCCTCCCGGTTCCAGTCGGTGGTGCCATGCCGCAGAAGGCCGAGCACCACCGCGCGGGGCCGCCGGCTCATCCGGCGCCGGCCGCATCCGCGGCCGCCCGATGCGCCGCGGCATCCGCCAGCGCCGCATCCAGCCGGTGGGAGGCCGCGGGCAGGCTGCGTTCCTCAGCCACCCGTGCCGCCGCCGCAGCCCCCATGCGCTGCCGGCGCGGGGCATCCTGAAGCAGCGAGGATACCGCCGCTGCCAGCGCCGCCGGCCGGTCCTCCGCCACCAGAAGCCCGGTCTCCCCCTGCCATACGACGTCGGGCACGCCCCGTGTCGCGCAGGAAACGACCGGGCAGCCCGCCGCGGCCGCCTCCAGCAGGGCCATGCCATAGGCCTCGTTGGCGGCGGGCCAGACATAAAGGTCGCTCGCGGCATAGAGGGCCGGCAGATCGGCTTCCGCAACCTGGCCCAGCCAGCCGACCGGCGCCGCCAGCGGGGCAAGGGCGGCGCGCACCTCCGCCTCCGCCGGTCCGGCGCCGGCCACCAGCAGCTGCCAGGGCGGGGCTGTCTCCAGGCGGGCCAGGGCGGCGGCCAGCCGGCGATAGCTCTCCAGCTTGTCGCCGGCCCGGAACATGCCGACGGCAAGCAGCCAGGCGCGGTCCGGGTCCAGGCCGTAGCGTGCCGCCAGCGCCGCGCGGCCGGTCGACCGCGCTTCGTCGCCGGTCGCGGCGGCGCGGGCGGCCGCGAAGGGCCGATGATCCAGGAACGGCGGCAGCAGGCGCAGGCGCGCCGGCCCGGCGATGGTCGCCACGCCCTGCATGTCGTGCCGGGTGAGGCACAGCAGCATGTCGGCACGGGCGATCGCCGCCGCCGCCCGGGCGAAGCCGTCCGCCCAGGGCCCGCTGCGCCGCTTGCCCGCCACCGACGGCTCGGCGATCAGGTAGGGCAGGCCCAGGGCGGTCGCGATCCGCGGCCCGATGATGTCGGGCGCCTTGTGATAGACGTGATAGGTCAGCCAGGCCTGCGGCCGGGCCTCGGGCCGGGCTTCGTAGGAGGCCAGCAGGCGCGCCGCCTCTTCTTCCGCCGCCGCCGCCAGCTCCGCCTGGCGCCGGCCGTCGCCGGCGGGGTCGTGCATGCGCAGGCTGCTGGCCAGCTCCGCCTCGTGACCGGCCATGGCCAGGGCCTGCAGCAGCAGTCGCGCCATCCGCCGGTCGCCGGACGGGATCTCCGAGACCGGCGGTTTCAGTGGTGCATAGAAGGCGATCCGCATGGCGGACGGCGGCCGGTCAGTGACCGGGGTCCGGCGCGCCGGACGCAGGCCCGGCGCCGATGACGAAGCGGGCGGCCAGGTCGTCGATGCCGCGCTCCATGGCAAAGGCGCTGCGGACCCGTGCCTCGCCGGCGGCGGCGAGCCTTGCCCGCTCCGCCGGATCGCGTCCCAGCCGCCCGATCGCCGCGGCCAGGCCGTCCGGGCTGTGCGGCGCCACCAGGCAGCCCGTCTCGCCGTCGCGGATCAGTTCGGGGATCGCGCTGATACCGGTGGCGATGCAGGCCAGGCGCTGGCTCTGCGCCTCCATCAGCACGTTGGGCAGGCCGTCGCGGTCGCCGTCCTCGGCGATGCGGCTGGCCAGGACGAAAAGGTCCGCCTGCCGCAGCGCTTCCAGGACCGCCTGCTGCGGCTGGGCGCCGCGCCAGTCGATGCGGTCGGACAGGCCCAGCTCCTCGGCCAGGGTGGCGGTCTGTGCCGCCTGGGCGCCGCCGCCGACATGCACGAAGCGCCAGTGCAGGTCCGGCGGCAGCGCGGCGAGCGCGCGCAGCAGGTCGTCATAACCCTTCTTGGCGACCAGGCGGCCGACGGAGAGGATCAGAAGCGGGTCGGCCGGGTCGCTGCCGTCCCGCGACGAGGCCGCCTCCGGGTTCGGCTGGAAGCGACTGAAGTCCAGGCCGTGATAGACGAGGTCGACCGGGCTGCCCCCCGACAGCTCCTGCAGATGGGCCGCGCCATAGGCGGTGCAGGTCACCGCCCAGGCGGCGCCGGCGGCTTGCATGCCCGCCAGCTTCTCCCGCTTCTCCCAGTCGGGGATCGTCCAGATGTCGCGGGCATGGGCCGACACGCTCCAGGGCCGCTCAAGGGCGCAGGCGGCATAGCGCGCCACGGAGGCCGGCGTGTGCAGGAAATGGGCATAGACATGGCCGATGCCGGCAAGCGCGCCCTGGCCCGCCCGGTCGGCGGCCGCCGTCTCGCCTGCCAGGACGCAGGCCTGGCCGAAGCGCCGCACCCGGTTCGGGCTGCGGTCGCGGATCAGGTCCCGCAGCCAGAGCCGGCGCATGCGCCGGTAGCCGGGCAGCCTGCGGGCCTGCCACCAGCCGCGCAGCACGCGCAGCGGCTCGTGCCACAGATATTCCGGCAGGTAGACCAGCGGCGCCTGGATCTCCTGGTGGACGGGATGGCGGTGGCGGTCGGTGGGATGGCGCAGGGAGACGATGGTGATCGCCAGGCCCAGCCGCTCGAGCGCCAGGATTTCCTGCGCGATGAAAGTCTCCGACAGCCGGGGATAGCCTTTCAGGACCAGGGCGACCCGGGTCGGCGGCTTGCGCGCTTCGCTCATCGGCGGCCGGCGGCGACCTGCGATTCCTCCTCGCCGGCACGACCGAGCCAGGGCAGCAGACGGTGATGGACCTCCTCCAGCCCGTCCAGCAGCCCCGGGATCACCACCGAAGACGGCAGCGGCCGTTCGGGCAGGTCGCGCAGGGCGGCGGCCATGACCCGCGGATCGTGCGGCGGCTCCGGCGCCAGCATCCCGACCAGGCCCAGATCGGCCGCGCGCTCCGCCCGGATCGCCTGCTCCCGCCGCGGCGCCGTCCGCGGCAGGATCAGTGCGCGTTTGTCCAGCGACAGGATCTCGCAGAACGTGTTGTAGCCGCCCATCGCCACCAGGCCGACCGCGCCGACCAGCAGGCTTTCCATCCGCGCGCTGAAGGTCATGACATGGACATTGTCCAGGGCATGGGCGCGTTCGTGGAACTCCGCCCGGGCCTCCGGCGGCATGAAGGGGCCCAGCACGATGATCGCCGGGAACGGGATGCCGTCGTCATGTTCGTAGGCCGACAGCACCCAGTCGACCAGGTCCTGGCCATCGCCGCCGCCGCCCGGTGTCACCAGGATGTAGTTCTCGCCGATCTCCTCGGGGATGTCGGCGGGCGGGCTGGTGTCGGTCGGCGCCGGGCGGCGCAGATAGCCGGTGTAGTGGATCTTGCGCCGGATCCCCTTTGACAGCGGCATGCCGTCCAGCGGATCGCAGATGTCGCGCAGGCCGTAGACCCAGATCTCGTCGTAGAGCGTGTCGAGGGCCGGCCGGACATTCTTGCGGCGCCATTCCGGGATCAGCAGCCGCGGCTCGTCCATCACGTCGCGCAGGCCCAGGACCAGGCGGCAGCCGCGCTCCTTCAGATGGGTCAGGGTCGGCAGCACCTCGCCGCGCAGGCCCAGCGGCTCCTTGTCGACGATGAAGACGTCCGGGTCGAAGGTCAGGGCGGTGTGGTGGATGATCGACGACCGGATCCGCAGGGTTTCCTGAATGTCGATATGCAGGCTCAGCGAGGTGTACTTGCCGTTGCGCAGCTTGATCACCCCGGGCACCCGGACGAAGTCGACCCGGCTGCGGAAGTCGAAACTGCCGATGATGGGCGAGCCCGAAAGGATCAGCACCGACAGGTCCTTGTGCCGCTCGACCAGGTCGTGGGCGATCGCGCGGCAGCGTCGCAGATGGCCCAGGCCGAAACTGTCGTGGCTGTAGATCAGGACCCGCCCGCCGCGACTCCCCGTCCGCCGCCAGGACCTGCCCGGTTCCGCCGGTTCCAGACGCTCTGCCTTCATCTGCGTCACCATCGTCGCTCGACGGGCCTGGCCGGTCCCGCACCGGGAACGGTGGCAAGCCCTGGCGGGGCGCGCCCGCCAGCGGCCGCGGGACGCGCCGCACCGGCGCGCACCCTGCTCGGAAGCTTGTCAGTGGGCGGACTATTGCATAGGCGCAGCGGACCACCAAGGCCGGACTTGGCGGCTGCGATGCCCTGGGCGCATGGCGCAATGTCGCAGATGGATGGCGGATTTACCGGCCATGCCGCTTTACTCTAATGTCGCAGCGGGGCCGGCGCTGTCATGACAGCGCCGGCGGGCAGGATAAGCGGGGAGTACGAAGAGGGCGTGTCCGACAAGGGCGGGGATCAGGCCGCGCCGGAGGAATCCGGCAGCACCGGGGAGGCAGGGTCCCGGACTCCGCCGCCGGCACGTTCGGAGCGGCTGGAGCCGGGCATCTACCGGTTCATCCTGCGCTACTCGCTGCGCGACCAGATCATCCTGACCGCGCTGGCGGGCCTGTCGTTCATTCCCTACTACTATTTCCTCAATCTGCCGAAGCTGATCGTCAATCAGGGCATCCAGGGCCAGTCCGACGGGCAGCCGATCGACTTCCCCGTCAACATCCTCGGCTGGGCCACCCTGGACCAGGTGCAGTACCTGCTGATGCTCTGCCTGGCCTTCGTCGGGCTGGTGATCGTCCAGCAGGGCTTCAAGTACGTCATCAACGTCTATCAGGGGATCTCCGGCGAGCGGATGCTGCGCCGGCTGCGCTACCAGCTCTATACGCGGATCCTGCGCTTCCCCCTGCCGACCTTCCGGCGGATGAGCCAGGGCGAGATCATCCCGATCGTCACCCAGGAGGTGGAGCCGCTGGGCGGCTTCATTGCGGAAGCCATCGCCCTGCCGGTGTTCCAGGGCGGCATGCTGCTGACCTCGTTCATCTTCCTGATGGTCCAGAACCCGATCATGGGCCTGGCCGGGGTGGCGCTCTATCCGCTGCAGTTCTGGATCATCCCGAAGCTGCAGCGGCACGTGAACCGGCTGGCCAAGGAGCGGGTGCGCAATGTCCGCCGGATCGCCGACCGGGTGGGCGAAACCATCGGCGGCATCAACGAGGCCCATGCCCATGACGGCGCGATGCGCCTGCGCGCGGACTTCACCCAGTACCTGGGGAAGAACTACTGGATCCGCTTCGAGATCTACCAGCGCAAGTTCGTCATCAAGTTCATCAACAACTTCATGCAGCAGCTGGGCCCGTTCTTCTTCTATGCGATCGGCGGCTACCTGACGATCAAGGGCCAGATGGATGTCGGCACCGTGATCGCCGCCGTCGCCGCGCAGAAAGACATGGGCGGGCCGCTGAAGGAGCTGCTGAACTTCTACCAGCGCAGCGAGGATGCGCGGATCAAGTACGAGCAGGTCATCGCGCAGTTCGAGCCGGACGGGCTGACCAGCGAGCGCCGCCAGACCGAAGAGCCGGAGACGATCCCCGAGCTGAAGGGCGACATCGTCCTGCGCAACCTGACCTACAACGACGAGCAGGACCAGCCGATCCTGGAGAGCGTCAGCGCCACCCTGCCGATGCCGTCGAAAGTGGCGCTGGTCGGCGGTTCCGGCCGTGACGAGATGCTGCAGGTGATCGCCAACCTGCTGGTGCCGCATCGCGGTTCGGTCAGCATCGCCGGCCACGACCTGTCGGACCTGACGGAAGCCGTCACCGGGCGCCGCATCGGCTATGTCGGGCCGGTCTCCTACATCTTCAACGACACCATCGCCGGCAACATGTTCTACGGCCTGCGCCATCGCCCCCTGCATGTGGTGGAGCGCGATTCCGACGCGGAATCCGAATGGCACAGGGAGCTGCGGGAGGCCGTCGCCTCCGGCAATTCCACCGACGATCTGGGCGCCGACTGGACCGACTACGCAGCCGCCGGCGCGAAGGACCCCTCGGAGCTGCAGGCGATCGCCATCGGCGTCCTGCGGATGGTCGAACTGGAAGAGGATGTCTACCAGTTCGGGCTGCGCAGCAGCGCCGACACCTCCGCCATGCCGGACCTGGAGCCCGCCCTGCTGGAGGCCCGCGCCAAGCTGCGGGAACGGCTGCAGGCGGCCGGCTATGACGACCTGGTCGAGGCCTGGGACCCCGACGGCTACAACACCAACGCCACGGTGGCGGAGAACCTGCTGTTCGGCGCGCCGGTGACCGACGGGTTCAAGCTGGACGATATCGGCCAGGATCCCTTCGTCCTGCAGGTGCTCGAGGAGGTCGGCCTGCGCGACCGTTTCCTCACCGCCGGCTACGAGATCGCGGCCACCATGGTGGAACTGTTCGCCGACCTGCCGGCCGACCACGAGTTCTTCCAGCAGTTCAGCTTCATCTCGGCCGAGGACCTGCCGGATTTCGGCAAGATCGTCAGCCGCGTCTCGGTGGAGCGTCTGGACCAGCTCAGCGACGCCGAGCGGCAGATGCTGATGAACCTGCCGTTCAAGATGATTCCGGCGCGGCACCGCCTGGGCCAGATCACCGAAGAGATCCAGGGGAAGATCCTGGAAGCGCGCAAGCGCTTCGCAGAGGAACTGCCGGAGGAGCGCCGGGGCGCCATCGCCTTCTTCGACCCCGACGGCTTCACCCGCGGCGCGTCGATCCTGGACAATATTCTGTTCGGCAAGATCGCCTACGGGCAGGCGCAGGCGGCGGAGCGGGTCGGCGAGCTGATCACCCAGGTGGTGGCGGAAGCGGACCTGCGCGACCAGGTCACCGGTGTCGGCATGAACATGCCCGTCGGCATCGGCGGCGGCCGGCTCTCCGCTTCCCAGCGTCAGCGGCTGGCGGTGGCCCGCGCCGTCATCAAGCGGCCGGACCTGCTGCTGCTGTCGGAGCCGATGTCGGCGCTGGACGCCGGCCAGGAAGAGCGCATCATGGGCAACCTGTTCGAGACCTTCGGCGACCATGGCATCGTCTGGGCCTTGCAGCGGCCGGAACAGGCGGCCAAGTTCGATCACATCCTGTTGATTCAGAGCGGTCGGATCGTTGCCCAGGGCAGCACCGAGGAGATGCAGGCCGAGGACAGCGCGTTCCAGCGCTATCTGGCGGACCGCTAGGTCCGGCCGGCCGGTATCGTCCGCCACGAAAGGGAGGAGGCAGAAGTGAGCCTGCACGAAGAGGTGGAGCTGCTGCGCAACATCCCGATGTTCGCGAAGATCGAGCCGTCGAAGCTCAAGCTGCTCGCCTTCACCAGCGAACGGCTGACCTTCCGCGACGGCGAGGTGCTGTTCCGCCAGGGCGATCCCGGCGATGCCGCCTATATCATCGTCAACGGCCGCGCCGACGTGATCGTCGACACCCCGAACGGGCCGCTGCGGGTCGCCGAACTGAAGAAGAACGACTTCGTCGGCGAGATCGCCATCCTGTGCGACGTGCCGCGCACCGCGACGATCGCCGCGGCATCGGAACTCGTCACCCTGAAGATCTCCAAGGACCTGTTCTTCCGCCTGGTTACCGAGTTCCCCCAGATGGCGGTGGAGATCATGCGCGTCCTGGCGCAGCGCCTGGAAAAGACCACCACAGACCTGCGCGAAGCGACGGCGAAACTCAACGCGCAGTCCGACTGAAACATCCGTACCGACATGAGAATGCGCCGAACTCCGGCGCGGAACGAGGAGTTGCGTTGTGAGTCGCTTGGAGAGTGCCATCCGCCGCCTGCAGGCCCAGGTCGCCTGCATCGACGCGGCTGCCCGTTTGATCGACGGCCTGCCCGGCCCGGTGCTGGAACTGGGCCTGGGCAACGGACGGACCTACGACCATATCCGGGAGCGCATGCCCGGCCGCGAGATCTTCGTCTTCGACCGCGTGATCAACGCGCATCCGGACTGCATTCCGGACGATGCGCACATGGTGCTCGGCGACTTCTCCGACACATTGCCGGGCATCGAGGCGCGGATCACGGAAAAGGCGGCACTGATCCATGCCGATATCGGCTCCGGCGACACGATCGCCACGGCGGAACTGGCGGCGGCGATGGCCCGCCGCCTGCGCAGCTTGCTGGCGGAAGGCGGGGTGCTGACCTGCGACCAGGCTCTCGAGGCGCCTGGGCTGGAGCCATTGCCGCTGCCGGACGGCATCCGGCCCAACCGCTATTTCATGTACCGGGCCGTCTGAGGCCGGCGGGCGGCCATGAAATGGGTCCTCTACCGGTTCCTGAACCGGCATGTCCTGCCCCACCACGGGCTGATCCTGCGGAAATATGCGACCGACGGCGACGACGCCGCCGACAGCCCGGAACTGCTGGCGCGGCAGGACGCGGCGCTGGCCGGGCTGCTGTCGCACTGGGCGGCGGCCGCCGGCTTTGCGGGCGCACCGGATGAAGCGGGGATGGCAGCCTGGGTGGCGGAATTCCGGGAGGTCCACGCCCGCAGGCCGATCCGCGACAACAAGGGCGGCGCCGGCTTCAATTCCTCCCTCTGCCTCTGGCTGACCGCGCGGCTGGCGCAGCCCCGGGCAGTGATCGAATCGGGCACCTTCCAGGGGCACAGCGCCTGGCTGCTTCGCCAGGCGCTGCCGGATGCGGAGATCGTGACCTACGACACCGTGCCGGAGAACCTGCAGCTGCGCCTGCCGGATATCGACTATCGCCACGGCGACTGGTCGGCCGACGATGCCGCGCCGCCCTCGGCGGCCCCGGCGGACACCCTTCTTTTCTTCGACGATCATGTCAGCCATGCGCGACGGCTGCGGGAAGCCGTGGCGCGGGGCTATCCCCTGGCGCTGCTCGACGACGACGTGCCGGCCGACGCGCTCTATGCCACCGGCTGGCCGCCGGCGCCCAGCCTGTCGATGCTGTTCGACCCGGATCTCGTGCCCGGCCAGGAGGTGGCCTGGCGGCGCAACGGCAGGCGCAAGCAGCTGATCCTGTCGGCGGAGGATCTCGCGGTGCGCGACCTGGTGGCAGCGCACCGGCACCTGCCCGACCTGGCGCCGGTGAACCGCTATGGCAGCAACAGGGGAATGGCGCTGGTTCGCCTGCGCCCGCCGGCCAGTTGACGGGTGCGCTGCTTGACAGCCCCGGAAAGCAGATTGTTAATCATCGCTCTAAGCAATCAATAATCGACAAATACAGGGACGTCATGGGAGCGAAATCAGCCAAGGGCGGCAGCGCGGCGAAACTGCGCATCGCGGCCGTCGGCGACGACAAGCGGGAGGTTCGCGCCCTCCTGGACCAGCTCGAACCCACGGTGAAGGTGGTCAAGGCGAAGAAGTTGTCGAGCGACGACCTGATCGCCATGAGCCATGCCACCTACGAGGCGCTGACCAAGGCCGCTGCGGCGAAGCCCGCTCCGGCGCCCGCGGCGAAGGCGCCTGCCAGGCGCGGTGCCGCGGCGAAGGCGCCGACGGACGGGCCCAGCCAGGCATCGGTCCGCGTCTGGCGGGAGAAGCGCGGCATGACCCAGGACGACCTCGCGCGACGGGTCGGGCTCAGCAAGTCCTTCCTGTCCGAGATCGAAAACGGCAAGAAGACCGGGTCGGTGAAGACCCTGCGCGGGATCGCCGAGGCACTCAGCATCGACCTCACCCGGCTGGCCGTCTGATCCCTGCCGGACCGGCCGGATCGTACTCTGCGGCTCGCGCTAGACGTCGAGTTCCGCCAGCACGGGTGCGTGATCGGATGGCGCGGCAATACCGCGCATGTGCCGCAGCACCTGCGCGGAGCGGATGCTGTCCTGAAGCGCCGGCGTCACCCAGATATGGTCGAGCCGCCGGCCCTTGTCGGCCGCGCTCCAGTCCGGCGACCGGTAGCTCCACCAGCTGTAGAGCTTCTCCGACGGCGGGACGATCGTCCGCACGGCGTCGATCCAGCCATGGCTGCGGTACATCCGTTCCATCGCCTCCACCTCCACCGGCGTGTGGGAGACGACCTTCAGCAGCTGCTTGTGCGACCAGACGTCGGTCTCCAGCGGCGCGATGTTCAGGTCGCCGACCAGCACCAGCCGGTTGCCCTTCTTCCCCCGGCGGCGGCCGAACCAGTCGGTGATCTCGTCGACGAACTGAAGCTTGTGGGCGAACTTCGGATTGGCCTCGGGATCCGGCACATCCCCGCCGGCGGGGATGTAGAAGTTGTGGACCTCCAGCCCGTCCTCGAAGGTGGCGACCATGTGCCGGCAATCGTCCCGTTCGCACCATTGCCGCGGCGTGCTGGCCTGGAACGGCCGGCGGGCGGCGATCGCGACGCCGTTGTACATCTTCTGTCCGTTCAGGGAGACATGCGGATAGCCGGCATCGTGCAGGATCGACAGCGGGAAGCTGCCGTTCGCGACCTTCGTCTCCTGCAGGCAGATGACGTCCGGCGCCTGCTCTTCGACCAGCTGCCGGACCCCCTCGGCGCGCAGACGGATGGAGTTGACGTTCCAGGTGGCGATTTTCAGCATCTATCGTCTTCCGTCGCGGTACGGCATGGCGTCGGGGAAGCGCGGCCGGGGAGGCCGACGGGCGGGAGCCGCAGGATGACCGCCGGGACGCCGGACGGCAAGGCCGGTCGCCGGCATCGCACATAGGATTTGCGGACAGGATTCGGGGGCGCAAACAAGAAGACGCCCGGCGAGGGGGACACCGGGCGTCTCCGCGTCATGTAGACGCGCGCGCCGGGAGGGGAAGCCCGGCGCTATGCAGTCGGTCACCGCATCAGGGGGGTACGGCTGGTAACGACCGACCGACATGAGTCACATATGGTGTCGATCCGCCACCGTTCCAGTTTCGCAGGCCAGGGCAATCCGCTCACAAGATCGAGAACACCCGGTCCGGTTCCTGCTGCTACTGTCCGGCGGCATTGGGAATCCGGTCCTGTCGGGGAAAAGCCAACGTGATCAATCTGTTCAGCGACACCCAGACGCGGCCGACGGCCGCCATGCGCGAAGCGATGGCCCGGGCGGAGGTTGGCGACGAGCAGCGCGGCCTGGACCCGGCGGTGACCGCGCTGTGTCACCGTGTCGCGCAGCTGCTGGGCAAGGAGGCGGCCGTCTTCCTGCCGTCCGGCGCGATGTGCAACATCATCGCGACCCTGGTGCATTGCCGCCCCGGTGACGAGATCGTGGCCGATGCCGGCGCCCATATCGTCAGTTTCGAGGCGGCCGGCGCCGCCGCCCTGGCCGGTGCGGCGGTGCGGACGATCCAGGGCGATCGCGGCATCTTCACGGCCGATGACCTGGCCGCGGCGCTGCGGCCGGCAAACCGCTACAGCCCGCGCAGCCGCATGGTGGTGATCGAGCAGACGGCGAACATGGCCGGCGGCACGATCTGGCCCCTGCCGGTGGTGGAAGGCGTCGCCGCCCTGGCGCGCCAGCACGGCCTGGCGGTGCATATGGACGGCGCGCGGCTGCTCAACGCGGTGGTGGAGAGCGGCATCCCGGCCACCGATTTCGCTGCCGCCTGCGACAGCTGCTGGATCGACCTCAGCAAGGGGCTGGGCTGTCCGGTCGGCGCGGTGCTCGCCGGCAGTGCCGACTTCATCGCGCAGGCCTGGACTTGGAAGCAGCGGCTCGGCGGGGCGATGCGCCAGGCCGGCATCCTGGCCGCCGCCGGGCTCTATGCGCTGGATCATCATGTCGCACGCCTGGCGGACGACCATGCCAATGCCCGCCGGCTCTCCGACCTGCTGGCCGGGGCCACCGGTCTGCGCCAGGACGACGCGGAGGTGGCGACCAACATGGTGTTCTTCGACATTTCCGCGCTGGGCGTCCGCGCGGCCCGCTTCGCGGAACTGCTCGCGGCGCGTGGTGTCGAGATCGTGCCGGTGGGACCCAGCCGCCTGCGTGCCGTCACGCATCTGGACGTCGGCGCGGCGGATATCGAGGTGGCGGCCGCCGCCATCAGGGACCTGGCCGCCGAGCTGGCCGCCGGCCGACCGCAGTAGCAGTCGGCCGCGGCGATGCGGGCAGTCCGCGGAAGGGAGAGCTGAGCAAGGGCCATGCCCCTGGACCTGACACGCCTCGACGTCATGGTGGTGAATCCCTCCCGCGCCCTGCAGCAGATCCTGAAGCAGATCATGTGGGAAGTGGGGCTGCGGCGCCTGCGCGGCCTCCCCTCCGGCGGCGAGGCGCTGCGGTCGATGGCGGACGCCAATCCCGACATCCTGTTCATCGACGCGATCCTGCCCGACGGCCGCGGCACCGACCTGGTGCGGCGGATCCGGCGCTCGCCGGAGAGCCCCAGCCCCTTCGTCGCGATCATCATGACGATCGGCGACCCGACCCTGGAAAAGATCATGGCCGCCCGCGATGCCGGGGCGGACGAGGTGGTGATCCGGCCGGTGACGGTGAAGGGGGTGCTGCAGAAGCTGTCGGCGGTGATCGACCGGCCGCGCAGCATGATCCTGGCCCCGACCTTCATCGGCCCGGACCGGCGACATGCCGGCAAGGCGCCGCCGCCCGGCGGCAACCGGCGCAATCCGCGGCGCCGCGATGCCTTCGAGGCGGCGCCGATGCCGCTCCTGCAGATGAAGCACCGCGGCGAGCGTCGGGAGGCCGAGCAGCTGGTGACGGAAGCGCGCCGCGTGCTGCGCAACCTGCGCATGACCTGGATCGACGGCGACCTGGACCGGCTCTCCCGGCTGCTGGGCGAGGTGTCCGACAGCGGCACGATCGACGAATACAAGCCGCTCCTCCTGGATCGCCTGGAATCGGCGGTGCGCACCATGGACGAACATGGCTACGACACGGCCGCCGACATCGCCGGGCAGCTGATCACCCTGCTGGAGCGGGGAGCGGGCGGCGGACGGGCGGCCCAGCTGCTGAAGGTGAATGTCGATTCGCTGCGTGCCGTCATCCACGCCAGGCCGGAAGCCTCCAGCGACCTGGCCCGCGACATCGCCAGGGGGCTGGAGCAGCTGATCGGCCAGCCCGGCCGCTGACCCGCCGAAAGTGCCGGTTGCAAGACCGGCGCAATAGCCCCGGAAACGTCGTATGATGGCAAGGCGGGGCCGGCGCCCGGAGAGGAGGATATCCGGGGCAACAGCCGGCGATGATGGAAGGCGCGACGACATGGATGCACAGGCTGCGGCAGAAGGCGACAGCCCCGGCGCGATCGGACCGGTGTCCGTCGCGCCTGCGGACCCGGGGCGGACGGCCGCGGTACTGCCGCCCTTCGTGCCGCCCTTCCTGCCTGGCGATTTCCTGCCGCCCTTCGTCGCTGCCGCACCCCACAACCCGCAGTTCCACCTGCATGCGGTTGCCGGTATGCGGCTCCTGGTCCTGTTTCTCGGCGATGCCGGCCCCGACCTCAGGGCGGAGATCCATGCGGTGCTGCGGCGGCTGGGCGACCTCCTGATGCAGCGGCAGATCCGTCTGCTCGCGATCTGCCGGCCCGGCACCGAGGTGGCGGATGCGGCCATCCGGCCCGCGGACTGCACCTGGATCTGGGATCCGGACGACGGCATCGCAACCAGCTATGGCGTGCCGCGGGACGACCTGGAAACCGGCGGCATCCGACCGACGGCGTTCCTGCTGCGGGAGAACCTGCAGCTTCTGGCACGGCTGGATGCCGGCGCACCGGCCGGCCTGGCGCGGGCGCTCGACCCGCTGCTGCGCCAGGTGCCGGCGCCCGAGCCTTACCGCCGGCAGGATCATCATGCGCCGATTCTTCTGGTGCCGGGCGCTCTGCCGCCCGCACTGTGCCGGGACCTGATCGCCTATTACGAACGCCGCGGCGGGACCCCCAGCGGCTTCATGCGCGATCTGGGCGGCCGGACGGTTGGGTTGCACGACCCGGGCATGAAGCGCCGGACCGACTGCCCGATCGAGGATCCGCAGCTTCTGGCGGTGATCCGGCGCATGCTGCTGCGCCGTGTCGTGCCGGAGATCCGCAAGGCGTTCTGCTTCCGCGCCACCCGCGTGGAACGCTATATCGTCGCCCGCTACGACGGTGGCGAAGGCGGCTTCTTCCGGGCGCATCGGGACAACACGTCGCGCGGCACGGCGCATCGCCGCTTCGCCATGACGGTGAACCTGAACAGCGACGGCTTCGACGGCGGCGAACTCTGCTTCCCGGAATATGGCCGCAGCCTGTACCGGCCGCCCACCGGCGCGGCGCTGGTGTTCTCCTGCTCCATGCTGCACGAGGCGCGGCCGGTCACGGCCGGGCAGCGCTATGCCTTCCTGCCGTTCTTCTACGACGACGAGGCCGCCGACATCCGGCAGCAGAACCTGCAGTTCGTCGGCGCCGGCGGCCAGCCGGCGGATACCGCTGCGGCCGATGGCGCGATTCCTGAGGAAGAAGGCGGCTGCGCCGGCGCGGGCTGAGGCGCCGCTACACGTTCAGCAGCAGATGCTCGCGCTCCCAGGCGCTGATCACCTGCTGATAGGCGTCATGCTCGGCCTGGCGGATGGCGCAGAGATTGTCGACGAAATCCACGCCGAACAGCTCGCGCAGGGGCTCGGAGGCTTCCATCAGCCGCACCGCCTCCGGCAGGTAGCGCGGCAGGTTGTAGTCCTTGGCGTAGGCATTGCCTTCGTGCGGCTTGCTCGGCTTCCGCCCCTCGACCATGCCCAGATAGCCGCAGGCCAGGGACGCGGCGATCGCCAGATAGGGATTGGCATCGGCGCCCGGGACCCGGTTCTCGATCCGGCGCGACGGCCCGTTCGAATAGGGAACCCGCAGGCCGGTGGTCCGGTTCTCGTGCCCCCAGAGGGTATTGATCGGCGCCGCCCAGTAGCGGGTCAGGCGGCGGTAGGAATTGACGTTCGGGGCGAGCAGCGGCATCGCGCTCGGCAGGTAGCGCTGCAGGCCGGCGATATGGCTCAGGAACAGCGGCGTGTCCTGCCCTTCCTTGTCCGCGAACAGGTTCTCGCCGCTGCTGGCATCCACCACGCTCTGGTGAATGTGCATCGCGCTGCCCGGCTCGCGCTCGATCGGCTTCGCCATGAAGGTGGCATAGACGCCATGGCGCAGGGCGGTTTCCCGCACCGTCCGCTTGAACAGGAAGGCCTGGTCGGCCATGTCCATCGCGTCGCCGTGGTTGAAGTTGATCTCCACCTGGGCGGCGCCGGCCTCGTGGATCAGGGTGTCGACGTCCAGGCCCTGGGCGTCGCAATAGTCGTACATGTCCTCGAAGATGGCGTCGTACTCGTTGACCGCATCGACGCCATAGCTCTGCCGCCCGCTTTCCGCCCGGCCGGACCGGCCCGGCGGCGGCTGCAGGGGATAGTCGGGATCGGTGTTCTTCGCCACCAGGAAGAACTCCAGCTCCGGCGCCACCACGGGGCGCCAGCCCTTGGCCTCGTACAGGTCCAGCACCCGGCGCAGCACCTGGCGGGGGGCCGTCTCCACCGGATTGCCGTCGCGGCGCTGGCAGTCGCAGATCACCTGCGCGGTCGGATCGCTGTACCAGGGGACCAGGCGCAGGGTGGCCTGGTCCGGGATCAGCAGCATGTCGGGCTCGGTCGCATCGAAGGTCCGCGTCTCGACCCACTCGCCGGTGACCGTCTGCTGGAAGATGCTCTCCGGCAGCCGCAGCCCGTCTTCCGCCACCGCCCGCACCAGCTTGTGCGCCGGCAGGATCTTGCCCCGGGCGATTCCCGCCAGGTCCGGGATCAGGCACTCGACCTCCGAGACCGAGCGCTCGCGCAGCCATTCCTCCATCAGGACATCGCCCAAGCGGGCCTCTCCTCGCTGTTGCCGGACCGTGCCGGTCCCTCCAGGCCTGCTGCCGCCAGGCGCCGGGCATGCCGCGCCCGGCAGGCGTCGCCGAACAGGCCGAACACGGCCCGCGACAGCGCATTCCCGGCGGCCTGCCATTCCGGGTGCCATTGCACGCCCAGCGCGAAGCCGGGAACCCCGGTGGCGCGAAAGGCCTCGACCGTGCCGTCCGGCGCCAGTGCCTCGACCGCCAGGCCGGCCGCCAGCCGGTCGACACCCTGGCCGTGCAGCGAATTCACCGCTGCCTCCGCCGCGCCGTAGCGCGCGCCGATCCAGCTGTCCGCCGCGAACCGGACGACATGACGGAAACCATAGCGCGTCGCACGCGGCCTGTCCGCCGCCGCCTCGTGGTCGATCCGGCCGGGAACCTCCGCCAGGTGCTGGTGCAGGCTGCCGCCCAGGGCCACGTTCATCTCCTGGAAGCCGCGGCAGATCGCCAGCAGGGGAATGCCCTGGTCGAGGCAGGCCCGGATCAGCGGCAGGGTGGTGCCGTCGCGTGCAGGGTCGGCCTGGTTGCCGTCCCGCGGCGGCGGGCCGCCGTAATGCTCCGGCGCCACGTTGGACAGGCTGCCGGGCAGCAGGACCCCGTCGACCACCGGCAGCAGCTGGCGGAACGCCTCCGCTCCCAGGGCCGGCAGGATCACCGGGTCGGCGTCCAGCGGGTCGCGCGCCGCATCGATATACTGCTCGTAGACCGCATGGCCTGTGGTGGCATCGATCCGGCGGATGCAGGCGGTGACCAGGACCAGCGGGCGGGTACCGCCGTCGGGCGCGCGGTCGGTTGCTGTCATGGCAGGTTTCGGCTGCGCCCCGGCGCCGGATCCGTGTAGACGAACAGCCGCTGCGGCAGGTCCGGATTGACCTCGGTATCCTGCAGGGTCACCGCCACCTCCTTGCCGGTGGCGTCGCGGACGATCCACTGGCGCAGGGTCATCGGCTCGCCGCGGAAGACCAGGGTGACCTCGCCCTCCTCCGGCGAATCCGGATCGGCCAGGGTGACATGGATCAGGCCGCCCTGGATCGACACGTCGCGAACCTCCGCATCCTTGCGCAGGTCCACCTCGTCGGCGGTCAGGATCGACAGGGGCGAACGGACCAGGGGCAGCCGGTCCACCTGCTCCAGTTCCTTGTCGACGAACATCACGAAGATCCCGTCCGACACGATCATCAGCGGCACCGGCGGGTCGTATTCGAAGCGCACGCGTCCCGGCCGGCGCAGCCACAGCTTGCCGGAGGCGGTATAGCCGGCATCGTCGACCTGGACGAAATCGGCCTTCAGGGACCGGGTCCGGGAAAACCAGTCCTCGACCTGCTGGAGGGCGGCTTCCGTGGCCGGGTCGCCGTCGGCGACGCGCGCCTGCGCGCCGGTTCCCAGCGCCAGCACCGCCACCATGGCCAGGGCCAGGGCCCAGATGCGGGTCAGGATGGCTGCCGGCACGTCGCGATGCCGGCGTCCGGGGGCGTCGGTCGAACAGGCTCCGGCACTCGAAAAGGTCATGGTCACTCCGTTTCGGCCGCGCCGCCGGTCGGCGGTCGGCGGCGGCAGTATCGGCGCCGGCGGTGCCGACGGGCTAGTCGTCCTGCAGCAGTCTCGCCGGGTCGCGTCCGCCAAGCCAGCCCTTGCGCCAGAAATAGAACAGCATCGCGCCGGCCATCGTGGCCATCAGGCCGATGGCATAGGGATAGCCGTAGTACCAGCTCAGCTCCGGCATGTTCCACGGCGATACTTGGGGATCGAAGTTCATTCCGTAAATCCCCGCCACGGTGCCCAGCGGGATGAAGATCGTCGCGATGATGGTCAGCACGCGCATCACCTCGTTGGTGCGCGCGCTGGCGCTCGACAGATAGATGTCCAGCAGGCCGGTGGTCAGTTCCCGGTACATCTCCGTCATCTCGATCAGCTGGGTCAGATGGTCGGCGCAGTCCCGCAGGTAGATCCTGGTCTTCCTGCCGACATGCGGCATCCCCTCCCGCGCCAGGGCATAGACAACCTCACGCTGCGGCCAGATGGCCCGCCGCATTGCCAGCAGGCTGCGGCGCATCTGCTGGATGCGGACCACGACCTCGCGGTCGGGATTGCGCATGATGTCGGCTTCCAGCGCCTCCAGCTTCTCGCCCAGATGCTCGACCACCGGGAAATACTCGTCGATCACGATGTCGAGCATGGCATAGACCAGATGGCCGGGCCCGGCCTTCCGCACCCGGCCGCGCTGCTTGTACAGCCGCTCCCGGATGGCGTCGAAGCGGCCGCCCTCGCCGGCCTTCACCGTCAGCACGAAGGCGCGGGAGAAGAAGATCGCGATCTGCTCCGAGACATGCTCCAGGTCGGCCGCATCGCCGTCATGCACCGGGTTCCAGCGCGGCGCCTGGGTGACCACGAAGGTGTAGTCGTCGTAGTTCTCGACCTTCGGGCGCTGCTGGCTGGAAACGGCATCCTCCAGCGCCAGTTCGTGCAGGCCAAGGACGTTGCCCAGCTCCGCGATCAGCTCCACGTCGCGCAGGCCGCTGACGGCGATCCAGGTGACCGCCCAGCTGTCGAGCAGCTGCGGCAGCGATTGCGGGCCCTGGAAGGGGATCTCCTCGATCCGGTCCGGGCCGTAGCAGACGATCCTGACCTGGGTCTGCTGGGCATCGGGATCGCGCATCAGGGTGCCGGGCATCGCGCCCACCGGGGGGCGCTGGCCGAAGCCGGCCCGGTGCCGGCTGCGGGCCGGTTCCGCCTGCCTGTCCTTGTCGCTCACGGACCCGCCCTTTCCCGCTCCCTGCTGCCCCGCTCCCTCAATCCAGGCATGCCGCGTCCAGGCCCCCCGCGATGCTGCGGCTCAGTTCGCCGCCATCTCGTCGATGTCGCGCGCCAGGACCTGCCGCTTGCCGACATGGTTGGCCTTGCTGACCACACCTTCGGCCTCCATCCGCTCGACGATCCGTGCGGCGCGGTTGTAGCCGATCTGCAGCTGGCGCTGCACGAAGCTGGTCGATGCCTTGCGCTCCCGGCAGACGATCGCGACGGCCTGGTCGTAGAGCTGGTCCTCGCTGCTGCCGCCCTTGCCGCCGCCGCCGGCACCGAAGGCGCCGCCATCGTCGCCGTCGTCGAACTCGTCCGGGTCCGCGGTGACGGCATCGTCATAGGCCGGTGCGCCCTGGTCGCGCAGATAGGCCACGATCTCCTCCACCTCGCGGTCGCTGACGAACGGGCCATGCACGCGCTGCAGGCGGCCCGCCCCGGCCATGAACAGCATGTCGCCCATGCCCAGCAGCTGCTCGCCCCCCTGCTCGCCCAGGATCGTGCGGCTGTCGATCTTGGAGCTGACCTGGAAGCTGATGCGGGTCGGGAAGTTCGACTTGATGGTGCCGGTGATGACGTCCACCGACGGCCGCTGGGTCGCCACGATCAGGTGGATGCCGGCGGCCCGCGCCATCTGCGCCAGGCGCTGGATCGCCGCCTCGATATCCTTGCCGGCCACCAGCATCAGGTCGGCCAGCTCGTCGATCACCACCACGATGTAGGGCATCGGGGTCAGGTCCAGCTCGATCTCCTCGAAGATCGGGTCGCCGCTTTCCGGGTCGAAGCCGGTCTGCACGGTGCGGGACAGGCCCTCCTTGCGCTCCGCCGCCTCGGCCAGGCGGGCGTTGAAGCCGGAGATGTTGCGCACCCCCATGTCCGACATCCGGCGATAGCGCTCCTCCATCTCGCGCACCGCCCATTTCAGGGCGACCACGGCCTTCGACGGGTCGGTCACCACCGGCGCCAGAAGGTGCGGGATATCGTCGTAGACCGACAGTTCCAGCATCTTCGGATCGACCATGATGAAGCGGCAATCGTCGGGTCCGTGCCGGTACAGCAGGCTCAGGATCATGGTGTTGATCGCCACCGACTTGCCGGAGCCGGTGGTGCCGGCGACCAGGAGGTGCGGCATCCGGGCCAGGTCGCCGATCACCGGGTCGCCGCCGATATCCTTGCCCAGGGCCAGCGGCAGCTTGGCGCTCGCCTCCTCGAAGGTGCGGCTGGCCAGCAGTTCCCGCAGGTAGACCGTCTCCCGGTCCGCGTTCGGCAGCTCGATGCCGATCGCGTTGCGGCCGGGGATCACCGCGATGCGGGCCGACAGGGCGGCCATCGACCGCGCGATGTCGTCGGCCAGTCCGATCACCCGGCTGGACTTGGTGCCCGGTGCCGGTTCCAGTTCGTAGAGGGTGACGACGGGACCGGGGCGGACCCGCACGATCTCGCCGCTGACCCCGAATTCGCCAAGCACCGATTCCAGCAGGCGGGCGTTCTGCTCCAGGGCGTCCTGGTTCAGCTTCTGGCCGGTGGAGGCCGGCGCCGCGGTCAGCAGGCCGAGCGGCGGCAGCGCGAAGCCGTCGCCGGCATCCGGCCGGGCCAGCGCCAGTTCCGGCTGCTTCTCCTTCGCCGCGCGGCGACCCTGCCGGACGGCGGCGGGCCGGACCTCGACCCGCGCCGTCCGCTGCGGCACCGCCTCGTCCTCTTCCTCGTCGCCGGCATCCTCTGCCGCGGCGCGCCGTGTCTCGATGCGCCGGCTGCGCGCCGGACGCTCCGCCTCCGCCGCGTCGGGCCGCGGCAGCAACGGCGTCTCCCTGCCGTCCGACCCGTCGTCATTGGCCGCCCGGCGCAGCCTGTCCCGCAGATCCGCGATCCGTTCCCCGCCACGGCCCACCGCGCGGCCGCCGACGACCATGCCGCGGGCGGTCCAGCCGGCACCGTGGCCGACGCCCCGCGCCATGCCGCGCCATTCGCCGCCGGACAGGCCCAGGGCGACGACCAGCAGGGCGATGGAAGCAAGAAAGAAGCCCAGGCCGCAGATCAGCGGTGCCTGGTTCAGCTGCAGCGGGGCGACCAGCGGCAACACCAGGTCCGCATAGACCAGGTCGCCCAGCACGCCGCCCAGGCCGCTGCGCATCGGCCAGTCCTCGAAGCGCGGCACCACGGCTGCCGCCGCCGCCGCGGTGGCCAGCAGCAGCGGCAGGACCAGCAGGTTCAGCCACCACAGGGGCAGCCCCCGGTGCGACACCAGGCGCCAGCCCCAGGCGAGGGCGGCGACCGGCAGAAGGAAGGCGGCGATGCCCAGCGCCTGGTACAGCGCGTCGGCCAGGGTCGCGCCTGGCAGGCCGAGCCAGTTCCGCGGTTCCCGTACCGCCGACAGGTTCCAGCTCGGATCCGCCGCATGGAAGCTGATCAGGGCCAGGGCCAGGGCGATGCCCAGGGCGAGCAGCAGGCCGCCCGCCAGCTCCACGCTCCGACGCACCAGGAACGGCCGGACGCCGTCGGGCAGAATCTGGGCAGGGGCGCCGTCGCCCGACCGGACGCTCATGGCCGCCCTTCGATCTGCCAGCGGATCCTGCTGCGGGCAATTCTGCCGCGGGCGTTCCTGCTGCGGGCCTTCATGCTGATGGCGCCTCCTGCGATCGCGCATGGCCCGGACCGCCCCGGTCCGGGCCGGCTTCGGCCGCGGCCAGTTCCGCGGCAAGCCGGGTCAGTCCTTCGCCGATGGTTTCCAGGTCGTCCACCAGGGCGACCCGGATGAACGGTGCGCCGACATTCCGTCCGCCCGCATCGGCCCGTGTCAGATAGCCGCCGGGCAGGACGCGCAGGCCGGCCCTGGTCCAGAGGCGATGGGCGAAACCCTCGCCATCGCCGACATCCAGCCACAGGAAAAACCCGCCGGCGGGCCGCAGTTCCCCGGCCGCGAAACGGTTGCCGCCGACACGGCTGCCCAGGATCCGCTCCGCCGCGTCGTAGGCGGCATTATAATGCGCCCGTGTTGCGACCACGTGATCCTCGTCGCCCCACAGGGCCGTGGCCGCCGCGTCCAGCGGCAAGGGCATCGGCGCCCCGCCATAGCTGCGCAGGGTGGTGAAATGCTCGATGACGGCGGGATCGCCGGCGCAGATCCCGCCCCGCAGGCCCGGCACGCCGGACCGCTTCGACAGCGAGTGGAAGACCACCAGGTTGTCCAGGGCGCCGGATTCGGCGGCCGCCTGCAGCGCGCCCGGCGGTGCGGTGTCGCGATAGATCTCGGCGTAGCACTCATCGGCGGCGACGACGAAACCGTGGCGCCGTGCCAACGCCAGCAGGCGCCGCCAGTAGTCCGCCGTCGCCGCGGCGCCCTGCGGGTTGGCGGGGGAGCAGATGTAGAACAGGGCGGTCCGGTCCAGCAGCGTCGCGGGCAGCGCATCCAGGTCGGGCAGGTGGCCGGTCGACGGGGTTGCAGGCAGGAACACCGTCTCCGCTCCGGCCGCGGCGGCGGCGCCGGCATAGCACTGGTAGAAGGGGTTCGGCACCAGCACGGCCGGCTGCTGCCCGTTGCGCTGCGGCGGCACGCAGACCAGGGCGATCTGGAACAGCCCCTCGCGGGTGCCGTTCAGTGCCATGACATGCCGTTCCGGATCGATCAGGCCGGCCGGCAGGGCATAGCGCCGGTCCAGCCAGGCCGCGAAGGCCTGGCGCAGCGCCAGGCTGCCGCGCGTCGGCGGATAGCGGCCGAACCCGGCGGCCTGGCCGGCCACCGTCTCGGCCACCATCGGCGGCAGCGGGCGCCGCGGCTCGCCGATGGTCATGTCGATCGGCCGCACGCCATCCGGCGGCGCCAGCCCGTCGAGCAGGCTGCGCAGGCGCGCGAAGGGATAGCCGCCCAGTGTGGCGAAGCGCGGATTGAGGTCTAGATTCGTCATGTCTGATCCCGGTTCCGGCAGGGGTCCGGTCCGTGCCTGCGCGGCAGGCCGCCGCAGCGCGGTTCCGGAGCCTTCATGGCGGAACCGATCAAGAATGACTGATTCGCCGGGGAAAGAGTATGCGGTCTTGCCCCGGGCTGCACAGCAGCGAACCGGGCACGAAAAAGGGCCGGGTTTCCCCGGCCCTTCCGAAGCTGGCCGGCTTCCGGCCGCTGCGGCCGGATCCGGCGGGTCAGAGAGCGTCGGCGCCGCTCTCCCCGGTGCGGATGCGCATGGCGCTCTGCATGTCGTAGACGAAGATCTTGCCGTCGCCGATCTGGCCGGTGCGTGCCGCCGCGGCGATCGCCTCGACCACCCGGTCGACCAGGTCCGTGCCGACGGCCACCTCGATCTTCAGCTTCGGCAGGAAGCTGACGGCATATTCGGCACCGCGGTAGATCTCGGTATGGCCCTTCTGCCGGCCGTAGCCTTTCACCTCGGTCACCGTCAGACCTTCGACCCCGAGGCTGGTCAGCGCCTCGCGCACCTCGTCCAGCTTGAACGGCTTGATGACGGCCATCACCATCTTCATGTGAGATCTTCCCCTTTCCCCGTCGACGGGCGCCCGGACCGACCACTCGGACACGAACGAATTGGGCGCGAACGGTTTTCCTGTCCAGGAAGGTTCAAATATCATGCCGGATCATCGCGGCGTCGAAAAGCCGGCCCGCGCGGCCGTACTTTGCGGGAGGTCCTGCCCCGCCGCGCCTGTCCGCCGGTTGTCCACGTCATGATCTGCTCAATTTTTGGGCATAGACTGCCGGTATGGCGCGCAGATGCCGCCCAACCGGCAGCGGGACCTGCCGGAGCCGGCGGGCCCGCGAAGCAGGGAGGCGGAGATGCCTGAGCAGGTTTGGGCATAGACTGCCGGTATGGCGCGCAGATGCGGCCCAACCGGCAGCGGGACCTGCCGGAGCCGGCGGGCCCGCGAAGCAGGGAGGCGGAGATGCCTGAGCAGGTTGATGGCAGACCGCGGCCGGCAGGGCCGCAGACGGCGCCGGCATTGCGGGCCGATATCGCCGTGGTCGGTGGCGGGCTGGTCGGCCTTGCCATGGCGGTGGCCCTGGCGCGGGTCGGGGCGTCCGTGGCCGTGGTCGACCGGATGGCGCCTTCGGTCCAGCTGCAGCCGGAATTCGACGGCCGCGCCTCGGCGATCGCGCAGGCCAATGTCCGCTACCTGACGGCCCTGGGGGTCTGGCAGCATCTGCCTCCGACGGCGGAGATCCGGCAGATCCGGGTCTCCGACGGCGGCTCGCCCTTCTTCCTGCACTACGATTGCCGTGACCTGGAGCGCAAAGGTGCCGCCGGCGGCGGAGGCGAACCGCTCGGCCGGATGGTCGAGAACCGGCATCTGCGGATGGCGCTGGCCAGGACCGCCGCCGATCTGCCCGGCATCCGCCTGGTGGCGCCGGCGGCGGTCGCCGGCTACCGGCCCGGCGCGGCCGGCGGCAGCCATGTCGACCTGGACATGGCGGATGGCCGGGTGCTGCGCGCGCGCCTGTGCATTGCCGCCGATGGCCGTGCCTCCGCGATGCGCGCGCTGGCGGGGATCGAGGTGCAGGGCTGGGACTATCCGCAATCGGGCATCGTCTGCACGGTGCGCCACAGCCTGCCGCATGACGGGATCGCCCAGGAACGCTTCCTGCCCAGCGGCCCGTTCGCCATCCTGCCGCTGACCGACGCCGACGATGGCATGGCCCCGATGCACCGGGCCTCCATCGTCTGGACGGAACGGCAGGAGGCGGTGGAGGCCTACATGGCGCTGGACGACGCCGCCTTTGCGGGCGAGGTGGCGCGCCGCTTCGGCGACTATCTCGGCCCGCTGCGCCTGGAAGGGCCGCGCTGGAGCTATCCGCTCGCCTTCCAGATCGCCCGTGACCTGGTGGCGCCGCGCCTGGCGCTGATCGGCGACGCCGCCCACGGCATCCATCCGATCGCCGGCCAGGGGCTCAACCTCGGGCTGCGCGACGTGGCGCGGCTGGCGGACGAACTCGCCGGCCCGCTCGGCCTCGGCCTCGACCCCGGCGCGCCGGACGTGCTGCGCCGCTATGCCGGCGGCCGGCGCTTCGACACGGTGCTGATGGGAGTTGTCACCGACGGGCTGAACCGGCTGTTCTCCAATGACGATCCGGGCCTGCGCCTGGTCCGCAGCCTCGGCCTGTCCGCGGTCGATCGCGTCCCGCCGCTGAAGCGGCTGCTGATGCGGCACGCCATGGGCGACCTGGTGCTCGGCCTCGGCCGCTGACGGCCGGGGCGGGCTCAGCGCGACGCCGCCGTGCGGGTGCAGTGTTCCTTCCACAGGGTCCGGTACGCCGCCTCAACGGCACGGGCATAGGCGGGCGGATCGTAGGGCGGCATGCCGGTCAGCGCCTCGCGCTGGGCGACCCTGCCGGACCGCAGCTTGGCCACATTGGCCGCCAGGTCGCGGGCGATGGCGGCAAAGCCGGCCTCGTCCCGGGCGATCCATTCCGACCTGCCGCAGGCGGACAGGATCGAGGCCGCAATCCTGCTGGAGGGGAAGCGACCGTAGAGGGTGATCATGGGCACGCCCATCCACAGCGCTTCCAGGGTCGTCACGCCGCCACCCTGCGGGGTGGTGTCCAGGGCGATGTCGACGTTCCAGTAACTGGACAGGTGCCCGCGCCAGTCGGTGCGGCCGCCAAAGGCGATACGGTCGGCGCCGATCCCCATCTCGGCGAAACCGTGCAGAATATCCCGTCGCCGCAGCCGGTCTTCGTACTGGCGGTCCTTCAGGAACAGTCGGCTCCCGGGGACCGCCTGCAGGACCTGCGCCCAGAGCCGGATGCTGTCCGGGCCTGCCTTGCCGCCCCGCCCAAGTGCGCCGAAGACGACATCGTCCGGCCCGCTCCGAAGGGTGCCGTGCCAGTGGCCCTGCGCCGGCGCCGGTGCCGGAGGCGTCTGGAAGGGTTCGAAGCTCAGCGCGCAGGGCAGGTCAACGATCCGTTCGGCGAACAGCGTACGCTCGTCCTGCGGCACCAGAACGGAATCGACAAGCAGGGCGTCCATCTGGGCCATGCCTGTGCCCGTGCAGTGACCCCAGCCGGTGACCTGGACCGGCGCCGGACGCCGCGCGAATGCGCCGAGGCGGTGGCCGTTGGTATGGCCGGACAGGTCGACCAGGATGTCGATCTCATCCGCGCGGACCTGCTGCGCCAGCGCTTCGTCGGACAGGCTGCCGATCGCGCGCCAGCGATCCGCCGCCTCGCGGAACCGCGCGGTGGACGGGTCTTCCACCGTGTCGGTGTAGTAGCAGGTGATGCGGAAACGGTCGCGATCATGGTGCAGGATCGGTGCTGCGAACGTGGCGGCAGCCGAATGCACCCTGAAGTCCCCGGATATGTATCCCACCTGCAACGGACGCTGCGGGTCGTCCGGGCCGGGGCGCGCCGGCAGCGCGGGCAGGGCCGCGTGCCGCTCCGCCCAGCGGCGCCGTTCCGCCTGCTGCAGTTCCGTCGTCTGGCTGGAATCGAAGTCCAGCGAAAAGATCAGATTGGTATGTGCGTCGCGATAGTCCGGGTCCAGCCGCAGGGCGGTCCGGAAGCAGCCAAAGGCGTCCTCCATCCGGCCGATATCGCGGTAGATGTTCGCCATATTGTTGTACGGCATCGCGAAGGCGGGATCGGCTGCCGCCGCCTGGCGCAGACAGGCCAGCGCGCGATAGGGCAGGTTTTCCTCGTAGTAGATGGCCCCCAGATTGTTCCAGGCCTTGCCGTTGCCGGTATCGGCGACAAGGGCCCGGCGATAGGCGCGACCGGCGCCGCTGAGGCGCTGCGCCGCGGCAAGGCCGCGATCGGCGGCCAGGCAGAGCCCGAGGCCGTTCCACGCCATGCTGTGATCGGGCTGCCGGGCGATGGCGGCGCGGTACGCCTCTGTAGCTTCGCTGTCGCGGTTGGCGGCGCGCAGGGCGTTGCCGTGGTTGTAGCGGAACTCCGCCCGCTCCGGAGCCAGGGCGACGGCCCTGGCGATCGCCGCCAGCGCGCCTTCGACATCACCCAGGGTGCGGCGGGCGCTGGCCAGGTTGTTCCAAGCATCGGGTATCGCCGGTTGTCGCGTCACCAGGTCTTCCAGCAGGGCCCGGCCCTCGGCCACCCGACCGGCCAGGATCATCCGGGTGGCCCGGTGCAGGGCCTGGCCGGGATCCATCGGTGCCGGCAGCGGCATCGCCGAACTGGCACCGGCATCGAAGAGCCGCAGATCCGCCATGGCAGCCCTCCGTTCAGCCGCGCGGCCGCCCCTGGCCGGCGCACCACCGCTGCCAGAAGGTCCGGTAGGCCGCTTCTACGGCGCGGGTATAGGCCACCGTGTTGCCGATCGGTGCCCGGGCGATCACGTCGCGAAGCTGGTGTCGCAGGGTGAGCAGCCGGGCCGGATCCCGTGCCAGGCCGATCGCCTTTGCGACATAGCTGTCGCGACTCTCCGCGACCAGTTCCGGCAGGCCGACATTTGCGACGATCGCGGAGGCGATGCGGCTGGACGGCACCTGTCCCATCAGCGCGACCACCGGCACGCCCATCCACAGGGCCTCGCAGGTGGTGATGCCGCCGCCCTGCGGGAAAGGATCCAGCGCGATGTCGATCTGCGCATAGGCGGCCATATGTTCCAGATGCCCGCTGCCAGGCAGCAGGGTCAGCCGGCCGGCATCGATCCCGCGGCCGGTGAACCAGCCGGCGACGCGCGCGCGCTGGGTCTCGTCATCCAGGGTCCGGTCCTTCAGCACCAGGCGGCTGTCCGGCAGTTGCCGCAGCAGGTCCGCCCAGCAGTCCGCCGTCCGGGCGGACAGTTTGGAAATCCGGTTGAAACAGCCGAAGGTGGCGAATCCGTTGGACTGGATCGGCGGCGGCGACACCGGCGGTGACTCCTCCGGCGCCAGGTAGCAGATCGGCGCCGGCAGGTCGAAGACCTCTTCGGCATAGAAGTGGCGCTCGTCCGGCCGCACCAGGACCGGATCGGACATGTAGTAGTCGATCGTGCGCAGGCCGGTGCCGACATGACCCCAGGCATGGACCTGCACCGGCGCCGGCTTGCGCGCGAAGACGGACAGCCGGTGGCCGGCGGTATGGCCGGACAGGTCGATCAGCACGTCGACCCCGTCGCGACGGATCTGCTCCGCCATCTCGTCGTCGGTCATCCGCAGGCAATTGTGATAGACCTCCGCCATCTCCTGGTACTGCGCCGTTACCCGGTCCGGCCGGTCGACGTTCGAATAGAGGATCAGCCGGAACTGCGACCGGTCGTGGCTGCGCAGCACCGGGCCGAACGCGATCTCGGCGGAGTGGCGCTTGAAGTCGGCGGACACGTAGCCCAGGACCAGCGGACGGTCGGGATCGGGGTCGTTCCGGTGCGGCAGGATGGCATCGCGATGCCGCGCACCGAAACGCCGGTCCCATTCGGCACGCTCCGCCTGCTGGGACTCAACCGTTGCCGTCGGGTCGAAGTCGCGGGTGAAGATCAGGTTCGACATGGCCAGGTCCATGTCGGGGTCGAGTTCCAGCGCCCGCTCCAGGCATTCGAACGCACCCTGGTAGTTGCCCTGGTCCTTCAGCAGGTTGCCGAGGTTCGACCATGTCTCCGCACGCTCGGGGTTCAGGCTCAGCGCCCGGCGGAACGCTGCCTCCGCCTCCTCGTACCGCATTTCCGCAAGCAGAAGGGTCGCCCAGTTCATGGCGCCGGCATCGTCGTCCGGGCGGAGCTCGATGGCCTTGGCCAGCAGCCGACGGGCCTCCGCCAGCTCCCCGCGCCGCAGTTTGGCGCGGCCCAGATTGTTATAGGAATTGGCATTGTCGGGCAGCAGCTCGACGGCCTTCGCGAAATGCCCGGCCGCCTCCTCCATCTCGTCGAGTTCTTCCAGTGCCGACCCGATATTGTTGTGCAGCCGTCCCTCGCCCGGCAGGTGTTTGAGTGCCTCGCGATACGCAGCGATCGCCTCTCGCGGTCGCCGCTGCCGCTGGCGCAAGTAACCGATATTCGTCCAGGCCTCGCCGTTGGCGGGCCAGACCTCGACCGCCTTCAGCAGCCGCATCTCGGCCGCAGCGAAATCCTTCTTGCCAAGAAGCGCTGCGCCGCTGGCATTCAGTGCGATGGAATCGTCGGGCGCCATCGCCAGCACCTGATCCAGGATTTCGAGCGCCTGGTTCCCTTCCCCTGCCTGGATCAGGCCGATCGCCCTTGCGCGAAGCGCAAGCAGTGTCTGGCCGACTTCCGGCGCGGCTGCGTTCGATGCGGGGGCTGGCGGCTGCACCTGCTGCCGCGCGGGCATGTCCGCCAGGGCGGCCGCTCGGATCCGGCAGGCATGAGCCAGGCCCGCGCTGCCGGTGCGCGCATGATGTTCCGCCAGGGCCTGCAGGGCCTGTCCGTCGTTCGGGTCGGCGGCCAGCCGGTCGACGAGCGCTGCGGGCAAGGGGAGGTCGAGGGATTGCTGCAAGACCTGGATCCTGTTGCTTGGTACTGGCCTGACGATCGGCGCCTGCGGTGGTTCTGACCTCTGTGCGGTCGCGGCTCAAGCGAAAAGCTGCGCAGTCGCGCCGCCAGCGCCTTTGATCCAGGGTTCGCACCTGGCGCCGGGGCCAGGAAGCAGATGAGCGGATCCACGGGCTTGAACCCTGGAGGTTGATCCTTCAAGCGCGCGGCCATATGAACTTGCATCGGCGTGCGGCGCCACTCCTGCGATGCGGCATCATGAGAATTCACAAAGGTTTGGACCGATACGGCATTTGTCAGCTTCTGCCAGGCACCGACAATATCGGGATCGAGCTTGGCGTAGCGGCCGGCGTCTACTCGGCAAGACTGGTGGCGAGCGGGAAGTTCAGCCAGCTGTACGGGGTGGACCGATACGGCGATCATCACGATGTGGACGAATACCGAGCGGCGTTGAAGGCAATCGGGCTGGAAAGCAATTTCAAGCTCCTGCGCATGACCTTCGATCAGGCGCTCGACCTATTCCCTGACGGCATGTTCGACTTCGTATACATCGACGGTTTTGCGCATACCGGCGAATTGGGCGGGCGTCTGTTCTTCGACTGGATGCCCAAGGTGAAGCCGGAGGGAATCCTTGCCGGCGACGACTACGATCCGAAATGGCCGCTGGTGATCGAAGCCGTCGACTACTTTGTCGGCCAGTTGGGGGTCGAGCTCAACCTGACCGATCCGGAATGCGTTCATGCCGGGCCGAACGAACTCTGTCCGTCCTGGTTCGTCTATCCCGGACAGTCGACTTCGACGCCTGTCCGCAATCGGTCGATGGAGGAGCAGGGTGCCGCACTGGCCCTGAGCGGCGATACTGCGGTGGGGGACCGGGTCACCCTGGGCACCCATATGCTGCGCATGATGTATGCTTTGGAGCATGGCGGGCCGCCGGAAGTCAGTGTGAACGGCCGGCACTATATTCTGTCAAAGGTGCAGGTGAAGGAACAGGGGACAGGAGGCTGACCAGGGGACAGCGACAGGTCTCTATGAGTAGAATCGCTGCTGACTTGCGCCTCCAGGATGTTGTAGTACTCCAGAAAACATCAGTCCGCCGACCGGACCCGTCCGGTCTGGGCCATTCCGAGCCAGGCCGCCATGAGCGCCGGGTTCGACGGCCTTGCACCCCATAAATCGCGGTGTCGCCGTCGACCGCCCGGCCTGCCGGTCCTTCGCGGTCCGGGGCGAAGCCGGCGAGGCGTGTGCGCCGGACCGCACCCGGTCGTAAGAGTATTTGTATGACGCCACGCTACATCCTGGTCACAGGGGCCGGTTCCGGCATCGGTCGGGCAATCACCCAGGCCCTGATCGCCGATGGTCAGGTTGTGGCGGCGACCGGCCGGCGGGAAGCGCTACTGCATGAACTGATTCCGCCCGATGCAGCGTCGGGCTGTATCGCTCATGCATGCGACATGGCGGACCCCGCGGCTGTGGAGGCGCTGTTCGCGCTGCTGGCGAAGCGCTGGCCACGGCTGGACGCAGTGGTCCATTGCGCCGGGGTCTACGGCCCGATCGGCCTGTTCCACGAGACCGACCCCCAGGAATGGCTGGGGGCGATCACCAACAACCTGTTCGGCTTCTACCTGGTGGCGCGGGCGGCGGTGCCCCAGCTGCAGCACGGCCACCTGCCGCGGATCCTGGCAGTGGCCGGCGGCGGCGCCTTCACCCCGCTGCCGCGCTGCTCCGCCTATGGCAGCGCCAAGGCCGGCATCGTCCGGCTGGTGGAGACGGCGGCCGGCGAACTGGCGCCACTGGGCATCGCCGCGCTGGCGCTGGCGCCGGGCTTCGTCGCCACCGACATCCACCGCGAGACGATCAAGGCCGGGCCGGAAAAGGCGGGCCGCGACTATTACGAGTTCACCCTGTCGCGGCTGAAGGAGGGCAGCGTGCCGATGTCGCTGGTCGTCGACTGTGCGCGCTTCCTGCTGGGCGACGCGGCGCATGCCCTGTCGGGCCGCACGATCAGCGCCAGCTTCGACCCCTGGGCGGAACCGGAATTCCTGGACAGCCTGCCGTTGCTGGAGGGCTCGGAGTTGTATCGTGGCGAGCGGGTGAACCTGCGTCACCTGCCGCCCGGCGATCCGCTGCGGGAAGCATTGACATCGGCGCAGTCCCGGACATACGTCGCACGGCGCCAGGCGGCGGCGACTGCCGGCGCGGCGAAGCATCCAGAGGGAGAGGACGGCATGGAAAAGGCGGCGGAGGCCCCCGGCCGCAGGCCGGGACGCGCCCATGGCTGAGGCAGCGGAGAGCGGCGGCAACGCACCCGACGCCGCCCGCCGGCTGTACCGCACCGCGCTGCTGATCCGGCGGGTGGAGGAGATCCTGCTGGCGCGCTACCACGAGGCGAACGAGATGCGCTGCCCGATGCATTTCTGCATCGGCCAGGAGGCGGCGCCGGCTGCCCTGGCGGAGCTGCTGCGGCCCGAGGATGCGGTCTATACCCACTATCGCAGCCATGGCTATTACCTGGCCAAGGGCGCGCCGCTGGCGGCGATGATCGCGGAATTCCACGGCAAGGCCAGCGGCGCCAATGGCGGCATGGGCGGCTCGATGGAACTGGCCCATCACGACAGCCTGTTCTACAGCGGCGCGATCGTCGGCGGCCCGGTGGGCCTGGCGCTGGGCCATGCCTTCGCCCAGGCCTATCGCAAGGAGCCGGCGCTGACGGTGTCCGTCGTCGGCGACGGCGCCTTCGACGAAGGCATCGGCTTCGAGGTGCTGTCCTTCGCCGCGCTGCATCGCCTGCCGCTGCTCGTGCTGTGCGAGAACAACGGCTATGCCGCCCATACCGGCCTGGCCGATCGCGGCGCGCCGGACCTGATCTCCACCCGGGCCCGCGCCTTCGGCGTGCCGGTCCATGTCATGGACGGCAACGATCCGCTGCAGCTGCTGGCGCGACTGGGACCGCTCTGCGACGGCATCCGCGGCGGCGGCGGGCCGGTGTTCTGCGAGGTGCTGACCTACCGCACCTGCAGCCATGTCGGCCCGGAGAGCGACGATGCGCTGGGCTACCGGCCGCCGGAGGAGGTGGCGAAGTGGCGCCTGCGCGACCCGCTGCTGATGCTGGAATCCGTGCTGCAGGACCAGGGCGCCACGGCGGCGGAACTCGCCGCCCTGCGCGACGAACTGGATGCCGGCATCCAGGCCGCCTATGCCGCGGCCCAGGCCGCCCCGGCCCCGGCGCCGGCCGACCTGGACCGTTTCGTGCAGCCCGCCGGCGATGCCCAGGTGGCGATCCCGTTCACCGAGGTGGTGGAGACCGCCTTCCGTGGCGGCCAGGCGGAAGCCCGGCTGGAACCGTACTGAGGCTTTGATGAGCGATTCCGCAGCCGCCGGGGGCGGCGACCGACCCCACGGGATGAAGACCGCGCCGACCACCTATGCCGGCGCCCTGCGCGATGCCATGGACCAGGCCCTGCAGGCCGATCCCGGCGTCGTGCTCTATGGCATCGGCGCCGATGGCGCCAGCGGCATCTTCGGCACCACGAAGGGCCTGGCGGAGCGCCATGGCGGCCACCGGGTGTTCGACGTGCCGATCGCCGAACAGGCGTTGACCGGGCTTGCCGGCGGTGCGGCGAATGCCGGGCTGCGGCCGGTGCTGGTGCACCAGCGCCTGGACTTCATGCTGTACGGTGTCGACATGCTGGTGAACTGGCTCAGCATGTGGCGTTTCATTTCCGGCGGCCAGGCGAAACTGCCGCTGACGATCCGCGCCATCGTCGGCAAGGGCTGGGGCCAGGGCCCGCAGCATTCCAAGAGCCTGCACGCCTGGTTCGCGCATGTGCCGGGGCTGCAGGTGGTGATGCCCGCCACCCCGGCCGACGCCAAGGGGCTGCTGCTGGCCAGCATCTTCAGCGACGATCCCACCCTGGTGATCGAGGGGCGTCAGCTCTATTCGATGACCGAGGAGGTGCCGGTGGAACCCTACCGCCTGCGCCTGGGCAAGGCGGCGGTGCGCCGTGCCGGCGACGACGTCACCCTGGTCGCCATCGGCGCCATGGTGCCGGAGGCGCTGGCCGCGGCGGAGCGCCTGGCCGAGGCCGGCATCGCCGCGGAGGTGGTGGACCTGCGCTGCCTGGCGCCGCTGGACCTGGACACGGTCATCGCCTCGGTCCGCCATACCGGCCGGCTGGTGGTGGCCGATCCCGGCTGGCAGCGCTTCGGCGCCGCGGCGGAGATCGTCGCCGCGGTGGCGGAGGCGCTGGGGCCGGAGCTGAAGGCGCGGCCGGTGCGGGTGACCTGGCCGCAGAGCCATTCGCCGACCAGCGCCCACCTGGAAGGCGCCTTCTATCCCGGCGCGGCGGAGATCGAGGCCGCCGCCCGCATCGCGGTCGGGCGGAAGGACGGCTGAGATGGGTGCCGATCGCGGGGTCAGGGTCCCCTTCAACTACCTGCCGCAGCAGTTCGCCGACCCGGCGCCGATCATGGCGGCGATCGCGGAGGTGGTCGCCAGCGGCGACTTCACCCTCGGCGCCGTGGTCACCGCGTTCGAGGCGGCCTTCGCCGCGAAGACCGGCGCGGCGCATGCCATCGGCGTCAATTCCGGCACCGACGGCATCAAGCTGTCGCTGCGCGCGGTGGGTGTCGGGCCGGGCGACGAGGTGATCACCGCCGCCAACACCTTCGTCGCCACCGTCGGCGCGATCGCGGAGCTGGGCGCGAAGCCTGTCTTCGTCGATGTCGACGACAGCCTCTGCCTCGACCTGGATGCCCTGCCGGCCGCCATCGGCCCGGCGACGAAGGCGATCGTGCCGGTGCATCTGAGCGGCACGATGGCCGACATGGCGGCGCTGAACGCGCTGGCCGCACGGCACGGCGTGCCGGTGGTGGAGGATGCCTGCCAGGCCTTCATGACCCTGCAGGACGGCCGCATGGCCGGCACCTGGGGCGCTGCCGGCATCTATTCCATGCACCCGCTGAAGTTCCTCAACATCTGGGGCGATGGCGGCGTGATCGTCACCGACGACGATGCCCTGGCGGCGCAGCTGCGGCTGTTGCGCAACCACGGCCTGGCGGACCGCGACACGGTCGTGCTGATGGGGACCAATTCGCGGCTGGACAGCCTGCAGGCCGCGGTAGCGTTGAAGATGCTGCCGCAGGCCGACGCCATCGTCGCCCGCCGCAACGCCATCGCCGCCCGCTACGATGCCGCCTTCGCCGGCCTGCCCGGGCTGCGCATCCCGCGCCGGCATCCCGACGTGCGGCATTCCTTCGTCACCTACCAGCTGTTCTGCGACCGGCGCGACGCGCTGGCGGTGCATTGCGGCGCGCAGGGCATCGAATACAAGATCCACTATCCGGTGCCGATCTATCGCCAGCCGGCGCTGGCCGAGGTCCTGCCGGCCGGCGCCCGCTTCCCGGAAACCGACCGCCAGGCGGCGGAGACCCTGACCCTGCCGGTGCACCAGTATCTGGACGACGACCAGGTCGAACATGTGATCGCCACCATCCGCGGCTTCGCCCTGGGCGAAGCGGAGGCGGCGCAATGAGCGGGACCGTGCCGGAGATTCCGTTCCTCGACCTTGCCGCGCAGGCGGCGGAGGAGGGCGAGGCGCTGCAGGCCGCCCTGGCGCGGGGCGTGATGGACGGCGGCTGGGTCGGCGGTCCCCTGGTGGCGGAACTGGAAGCGGCGCTGGCCGCCGCCCTGGGCACGCCGCATGTTGTGGCGGTCTCCTCCGGCACCGATGCGCTGATGCTGGGCATGGTCGCCGCCGGCATCGCGCCGGGCGACGAGGTCATCACCCCGCCGAATTCCTTCGTCGCCTCCACCGCCGCGATCCGGCATATCGGCGCGGTGCCGGTTTTTGCCGACGTGGCCGACGACATCAACATCGACCCGGATGCGGTGGCACGCGCCATCGGCCCGCGGACCCGGGCGATCATGCCGGTGCATCTGGGCGGCCGGGTCTGCGACATGGACCGCATCGGCGAGATCGCGCAGGCGCACGGCCTGCTGGTGATCGAGGATGCGGCGCAGGCCTTCGGCTCGAAATTCCAGGACCGCGCGGCCGGCACGTTCGGCACGGTGGGCTGCTTTTCCACCCATCCGGCGAAGAACCTGAACGGGGTCGGCGACGGCGGCTTCGTCGCCACCGCGGATGCGGCGATCGCCGACCGGATCCGCCGGCTGCGCAGCCATGGCACGACCCCCAGCGGGGTGGTGGAATTCGGCTTCGTCTCCCGCCTCGACAATGTGCAGGCGGCGGTGCTGCTGATGCGGCTGCAACGCCTGCCGTCGGTGGAGGCGCGGCGGCGGCGCAACGCCGATCTCTACCTGCGGCTGCTGCAGGACAGCCCGGTGCGGGCGGTGCCGGAGCGGCAGCACGAATACAACACCTGGTCGACCTTCCGGGTGGAAGCGCCGGACCGCGACCGGCTTGCCGCCCATCTGCGCCAGGCCGGCATCCAGACCGCGATGCACTATCCGGTGCCGATCCACCTGCAGCCGGCCGCCGCGGGTCTGGGCTACAAGGCGGGCGATTTCCCGGAGACCGAGCGCCAGGCGGCGCACACCCTGTCCCTGCCGGTGCATCAATCGCTGGGGGCGGAGGCGGTGGCGCGGGTCGCAGAGGCGATCGGGAGCTTCTACCGCCAGGGCTGACCCTGCGGCGGCGCTGTCAGTGGCGGCTCGCCTCCTGGCACCAGCGCCGCCACATCGCCCGGTAGGAGTCTTCGACCGCCCGGGTATAGAGCGGGACATTGCCGACCGGTGCGGCGGCGAAGCGCGGCCGTAATTCGGCGCGCAGCCGCCGCAGCAGGTCGGTGTTGGCCGCCAGGCCGCAGGCCAGGGCGACATAGCCGTCGCGGTCCGCGGCGACCAGCCCCGGAAAGCCGAGCGCCGACAGGATTGCGACGCCCAGCCGGCTGGCCGGAACCCGGCCGGCCATCGCCACCACCGGGACCCCCATCCACAATGCCTCGCAGGTCGTGGTGCCGCCGCAATAGGGAAAGGGGTCCAGCGCGATGTCGACCTCGCCATAGGTGGCGAGGTGGCGGATGTGGGGCGTCTCGTCGCGGAAGATCAGCCGCTCGCCGGAGACGCCGGCCGATTCCATCACCGAACGGAAGCGCGCCTGGTTGGCAGCCTTCGCCATGCCGTTCCCCTTCAGCAACAGCCTGCTTCCCGGCGTGCCGCGCAGGATCTCCGCCCAGACCGTCAGCACCTCCGGGGACACCTTCGCCAGGCGGTTCAGGCAGCCGAAGGTGATGCAGCCGTTCGTGTCGGCGGGAAGCGCGGCGACATCGGGGGCATAGTGCGGCGCCTCGAAGCAGAGCAGGCAGGGCAGGTCGGCGATCTGCTCGGCGTAGAGATGCCGTTCGGCTGCCGGCACCAGGTAGGGGTCGGCGAAGAAATAGTCCATCGCCTCCAGCCCGGTGCTGGTGGCATGGCCCCAGGCGGTCACCTGCACCGGTGCCGGCTTCTGCGCGAAGGTCAGCAGGCGGTTGCCCGCGGTATGCCCGGACAGGTCCACCAGGATGTCGATCCCGTCCGCCTGGATCTGTGCGGCCAGCGCCGTGTCATCCAGATGGTTCACCCGTCGGAAGCGGGTCGCAGCCGCAAACTGGGCGGTGCGGAAATCCTCCCCCACCGTGCTCGAATAGCAGGTCACGTCGAATCGACTGCGGTCATGGTTCAGGATGACCGGGCCGAACAGGGCAGAGGCCGAGTGCACCTTGAAATCGGCGGAGACATAGCCGACCCGCAGCACCCGCTCCGGCTCTGGCCGGTTCTGCAGCGCGGGCCGCAGATGACGTCGCGGCACCTCGTGCCGCAGGTGCCAGCTCCGGCGCTCGGCCTGGTGCGCGGCCACATCGATGTCCGGCAGGAAATCCAGGCAGAAGATCAGGTTCGAATGGGTGGCATTGGCCGCGGGATTGATCCGCAGCGCTTCGCGCAGCTGGGCGATGCCTTCCGACAGCCGTCCCATGTCGCGCAGCAGAACCCCAAGGTTGCCGTAGGCGTCGGCGTAGTCCGGGTCTGCGGCAATCGCATCGCGATAGGCGGCTTCGGCTTCCTCCAGGCTGCGGCTGTAGCGCAGCGCACTTGCCAGGTTGTTCATCAGCCCGGCATCGCCCGGCCGCGCCGCAATGGCCCGGCGATAGGCCTCGGCCGCGGCCCCGTACTGCCGGTCCGACAACAGCGCATTGCCGTGGTGACACAGCACATCGGCGTTGTCCGGCATAAGGGCTGCGGCCTTTCCGAAGAAAGGCACCGCCTCGGACAGTCGGCCAAGAGCATTCAAGGCGTTGCCGATACCGTACTGGGCATCGGCACGGTCGGCACGCAGCGCGGCAGCATTCCGATAGCTGGCAAGCGCCTCATCGAACCGCTGCGCGGCCATCAGCGCATGGCCAAGGTTCAGATGGCCCGCCATCTCGCCCGGGGCCAGTTCCGTCATCCGGGCGAACCGGGTGATCGCCTCGTCGTATCGCGCCTGGCCATAGGCAGCCGCGCCCGCCACCGCCAGTCCCTGAAGGTCGGCGGGCTGCACCGCCGTCTCTGCGGGCTGGCGCGCGACGCCGACATCGGATCGGCTGCCGGCCGCCGGCGGCCGGGCCGGGTCCGGTCGATCTGTCGAGTGGGGCATGATGGGCGGTCCGAACGGGTGAGAAACGGGTGAGGCCTGGCGGCAGCGCTGGCGAACGATGCCGGAGCGACAGGCAGCGATTGGGAACCGCTTCCCTATTTGCCCAGCCGGGACAGGCGGTGCAATCCCGACGACACGCAGGCGGTCGCGCGCACGGCCTTGACCGAAAGAACGAGGATGCCTGAAATCTTCGAAGATCGTGGCATTTATGCACCAGGAGCAGAGCCTGCCCCGGTCCCGGAGAAGCTCGGCCGCGCCGGCATCCATCCGCTTCCTGAAGGTTCATTCAATGTCGCGACCCTCGCCCGTGGAGGTCGCGGAAATCCTACGATTCGCAGGGGGTCTGGCCGCCATCGCCCCGCCGCTTGAATTTCCGGACTCAAGAACGCCCGCCGGCCCGGCCGGCGGACGGCCATTCAGGCGCCCCGCAACGGGCTGTGCCGAACCGGCGAAAAATCAGGCCCTTACAGCCGCTTAGGCCGCTTGCGGCTGAATTCCGTTTGTGGCTACTATGCCCCATCTTTGCCGCAGCCGGGGCCGGGGCATCGCTCTGCTTTGCCCGGCACTCGAAAAATTTCAGGTCAGGGGATCTACAAAGATGACCACAGTCACCATCACTGGTACCGCCGGAAACGACACGCTATCTCTCTCGGCTGAAGCAACGCTGGTCATCTACAATTCTTCCGGCGGCGCCGATCAGATCTCCTTCTCCGCCAACTCGACGGAGTTCTCCGTCACCGGCACCGCGGGCGCACACAGCATCATCGGCGGTGGCGGCAACGACCTGGTCAACATCTCGACCGCCAGCAGCATGCGGGTCTCGGCGATTGAGACGTTGATCGGGTCCTCGACCGACAATCAGCAGATTACCTTCTCCGGCGCCTCCAGTACCGTCGTCAATTCGATCGAGACCCTGCTTGGATCGGTCAGTGTCGACCAGGTGACCTTCTCCGGTGCCAACACGTCGACGGTCTCCGCGATCGACTCGCTGATCGGCTCGGCCAGTGCGGAGCAGATCACCTTTTCGGGCAGCACCTCCGCCACCGCCGCGCTGATCGACACGCTGATCGGGTCCGTCAGCGTCGAGCAGGTGACCTTCTCCGGGGCCACAACGCAGACCGTCTCCGCGATCGACTCCCTGATCGGCTCGGCCAGTGCCGAACAGGTGACCTTCACCGGCGCCACCACGGCGACGGTTTCGGCGATTGATTCGCTGATCGGTTCGGCCAGCGCCGACCAGCTGACCTTCTCGGGTGCCACCAGCCAGACAGTCGCGGCAATCGACACCCTCATCGGTTCGGCCAGCACCGAGCAGGTGACCTTCTCCGGCGCCACCACGGTGACGGTCTCGGCGATCGACTCGCTGATCGGTTCGGCCAGCGCCGATCTGGTGACCTTCTCCGGCGCCACCTCGGCGACGGCCTCGGCAATCGATACTCTGATCGGTTCCGCCAGCACCGAGCAGGTAACCTTCTCCGGCGCCACGTCGGCGACGGCTGCCGCGATCGACTCCCTGATCGGCTCCGCCAGTGTCGACCAGGTGACTTTCACCGGCGCCAATACGGCGACGGTATCGGGAATCGACTCGCTGATCGGTTCGGCCAGCGCCGAGCAGGTGACCTTCTCCGGCGCCACGTCGGCGACGGCTGCCGCGATCGACTCCCTGATCGGCTCCGCCAGTGTCGACCAGGTGACCTTCTCCGGCGCCAATACGGCGACGGTATCGGGAATCGACTCGCTGATCGGTTCGGCCAGTGCCGAACAGGTGACCTTCTCCGGCGCCACGTCGGCGACCGTTTCGGCCATCGACACGTTGATCGGCTCGGCCAGCACCGAGCAGGTGACCTTCTCCGGCGCGACGTCGGCGACGGTTTCGGCGATCGACTCGCTGATCGGTTCGGCAAGCACCGAACAGGTGACCTTCTCGACGGCCACCACGGCCACTACCGCGCTGATCGACTCGATCATCGGCTCGACTGGCAATGACCGGGTTACCTTCTCAGGGGCCAACTCCTCGACCGTTGCCGCCGTCGAGACGGTGATCGGCTCGGCCAGCACCGACCAGGTGACCTTCTCCGGCGCCAGCACCGTCACTGCCGGCCTGATCGACTCCCTGATCGGCAGCGCCTCCGCTGAGCGGGTGACCCTGTCCGGGGCCACCTCGGCGACCGTCTCCAACATCGACAGCCTGATCGGCTCGGTCAGCACCGACCAGATCACCTTCTCGGGCGCCACCTCCTCCGTGGTTTCCGCGATCGACTCGCTGATCGGTTCGGCCAGCACCGAGCAGGTCACCCTTTCAGGCGCATCCAGCGTCACCGCTGGCGCCATCGACTCGATCATCGGTTCGACCGGAAATGACCGGGTCACCTTCTCCGGCACCAACTCCTCCACGGTATCCGGCGTTGAGACCCTGGTTGGCTCGGCGAGCAACGACCAGGTCACCCTGTCCGGTGCCAGCACCGTCACCGCCAGCCTGATCGACACCATCATCGGCAGCGCGTCTTCCGACTATGTCAGCCTGTCGGGGGGCGCCACCACCATCTCGATCGCCTCGGTCGATACCCTGGTCGGCACTTCCGCAACTGACAATGTCACCCTGACGGCGCAGCAGACGGCGGGCATCTACAACCTGATCAGCGGCACCGGCGACACCCTGGTGCTGAACAACTCCGCCAATACGATCTCCGCGTTCAATGTCGACACTCTGATCGGCGGCAACACCGCCGACAACGTCACGCTGGGTGGCTCTGGCGGCCAGAGCGTGACCGTCAGCGCGGTCGAGACCCTGGTCGGCTCCGCGACGAACAACGAATCGATCACCTTCTCCGGCCTCAACACCGTCCAGGTGGTGGCGCTCGACACGATCATCGGCAGCGTCTCCGCCGATGTCGTAACGATGAGCGGCGCCGCCACGACGCTGGTCTCCGGCGTCGACACCCTGATCGGCTCCTCCAGCGCGGAGCAGATTTCGATCAGCGCTGCCAGCAACATGCGGGTGTCCAACATCGACACCCTCATCGGCTCCGCCAGCAGCGACGTGATCACCATCTCTGGTGCCAACACCATCACCGTGGCGGCCCTGGACAGCCTGATCGGCTCGGCTTCATCCGAACTGGTGACGGTGAGCGGCGGCGGCAGCATGACCGCCGCCCATCTGGATACCGTCATCGGCAGCGCGTCGTCGGACTTCCTGACCCTGTCTGCTGCCAGCACGATCACGCTGAGCAACATCGACACGGTCCTGGGCAGCGCTTCCAACGAGGTCGTCAGCATCACCGGCGGCGGCACGATCACGGCCGCGCAGATCAACACGATCCTCGGCACGGCCTCCACCGAACTGGTCAACCTGACCCAGGCCAGCGCCGTGACGGTGGCCGGCATCGACTCGATCTTCGGCTCCGCCAGCAACGACAACGTTACGCTGAGCGGCACCAACACCGTCACCGTCGCCAATCTTGAGACCCTGACCGGCGGCGCGACGACGGATTATGTCACCGTCTCCGGCACGTCGTCGGCGCTGACGACCTCGCTGGTGGAAACCCTGGTCGGCACGACGGGTGGCGACGCGATCACGGTCGCTGCGGCGCAGACGGGTGCGCTCTACAACCTGCTCGCCGGTAGCGACTCGCTGACCCTCGCCAACGGCACGAATACGCTTTCGGCTTTCAACGTCGAATCGATCTTCGGCAATGCCGGTTCCGACAACATCACACTGGGCGGCAGCTCCGGCCAGACGGTGCGTGTGTCCGGCGTCGAGACCCTGACCGGCACCACCGCCAGCGACCAGGTCACTTTCTCCGGCACCGGCAGCACGACGGTCAATGCGATCGACGTGCTGATCGGTTCCGTCAGCACCGACGTCATCACTCTCGGCAGTGCCTCCACGGTCAGTGCCACTGCCATCGACAGCCTGATCGGCAGTTCCGGGACGGATGCCGTCAATCTGGGCAACGTCACCAACAACACGATCACCGTGTCCGGGCTGGAATCCGTCGCCGGCGGACAGCTCAACGACCAGGTGACGTTCAGCGCGGCCAACACCCTGGTCATGTCGGGTGTCGAGACCGTCATCGGCACTACTGCATCGGAGTCGGTCACCCTCTCCGGCGCGTCGACCTTGCGGGCCTCCGCCCTTGACACCCTGCTCGGCAGCAGTGCGAGCGAGCAGGTGACGTTCAGCGGTGCGAACACCGTCACCACCGCCAACCTGAACAGCCTGATCGGCTCCGTCAGCGCCGATGTGGTCACGATCTCCGGTGGCGGCACGATCACCGCGTCGGCCCTCGACACCCTGATCGGTTCCGCCTCTGGCGACATGGTCAACCTGACCGCGGCGAGCGTCCTGCGCGTCTCGAACATCGACACCCTGATCGGCTCTGACTCCACCGACAACATCACGATCTCGTCGGCGGCTACGATCTCGGTCACCTCGCTCGAGACGATCACCGGCACCACGAACACCGAATCGATCACCATCGCCTCCGGTGCATCCACCCTGACGGCGTCGTTGATCGACACCCTGATCGGCAATGACGCCGCCCAGACGGTCACCCTGGGCGCATCGCAGACCAGTGCCATCATCAACCTGCTGGGCGGCAGCGACAGCCTGACCCTGGCGGCCGGCGGCAACAATCTCTCGGTGTTCAACACCGAGACGATCATCGGCGGCGGCGGCAACGACAATGTCACCCTCGGCGGTGCCAGTGGCGGCAGCCTGACGGCGGCCCTGCTGGAGACCCTGACCGGCACATCGGCCAACGAGCAGGTGACCTTCAGTGGCGGTGCGACCACGACGGTCAGCGGCCTGGAGACCCTCATCGGCTCCGTCTCCGCGGAAGCGATCACCCTCTCCGGCCCCAGCACAGTCACCGCGGCCGGCCTGAACACCCTGATCGGCGGTGCGTCGGTTGACCAGGTCACGCTGAGCGGCGCCAACACCACCACCGTCACCGGGGTCGAGACCCTGCTTGGCAGCGTATCGGCCGACCAGATCAACCTGACCGGCCTGAACACGATCACGGTTTCCGCGATCGACACCCTGATCGGCACCGCGTCGACCGAGGTGGTCTCGCTGACCGGCAATACCAGCGTCACCGTCGGCGCCATCAACACCCTGGTTGGTGCCGCCTCCGCCGACAGCCTGCAGGTCACCATGTCGGGCAACACCACCATGACGGTGGCACAGCTCGACACCTTGCTCGGCAGCGTCTCCGCCGACGTCATCACGATGTCCGGGGCAAACTCCCTGACCGTGTCTGCGGTCGATACGCTGATCGGCTCCGCCTCGTCCGACCTGGTGAACATCACCGGTGCATCGACGATGCGGGTGTCCAACATCGACACGCTGCTCGGCACGTCCGCCGCCGAGAACGTCACGATCAGCGCCGCCTCCACGATGACGGTGGGTGCGATTAACACCCTGACCGGCTCCCTCCTGACGGAGAGCGTTACGGTCAGTGGTGGCGGCTCGATGACCACCTCCGCCATCGACACCCTGATCGGCTCGGCCTCCGCCGACAGCATCACGCTGGCGGCGGCACAGTCCTCCGCCGTCTACAACCTGCTGGGCGGCAGCGACACCCTGGTCCTGGCGACCGGAACCAACAACCTGTCGGTCTTCAACATCGAGTCCATCGTCGGCGGTGCCTCGACCACCGACACGATCACCCTGGGCGGTGCCACCGGCAACACGGTCACCATGGGCGGGATCGAAACGCTGATCGGCGGCACCGCCTCCGATCAGGTCTCGCTCAGCGGCAGCAGCACGATGCGGGTCTCCGGCGTCGACACCCTGGTGGGCTCGGCGACCAACGACAACATCACCCTGTCGGCCGCCAACACCATGACCGTCGCCGCGGTGGAAACCCTGACCGGTACGGCTTCGACCGAATATGTCACGATCTCCGGCGGCGGTACGCTGTCGAGCTCCCTGCTCGACACCATCGTCGGCAGCTCGGCGGTCGACAACGTGGTGCTCACTGCGGCGCAGACCGGGGCGATCATCAACCTGCTCAGCGGCAACGACGCGTTGACCCTGGCCAACGGGACCAACACGCTCTCCGCCTTCAATATCGAGACGATCACTGGCGGCACCGGCAGCGACAACATCAGGATCGGTGGCGGTTCCGGAGTGACCACCCAGGTCGGCGCCGTGGAAACCGTGCTGGGCAGCACGGCCGGCTCGGAGGCGATCACCCTGTCCGGCCCGTCCACCATCACCACCGGCTCGATCGAGACGATCACCGGCAGCGCGACCAACGACGTGGTCACGATGTCCGGCGGCGGAACGGTCACCGCGGCCCTGATCGAGACCCTGAACGGATCGGCATCTTCGGACTGGGTGAACCTCAGCGGTGCCGGCACGATCAGCGGCTCGTCACTCGACACGATCGTCGGCACCAGCGGCTCGGACGGGGTCACCCTGACCGCGGCCCAGAGCGGCGCTGTCATGAACCTCCTCGGGGGCAACGACATCCTGGTCCTGGCCAATGGCGCAAACTCGATCTCGAGCTACAACATCGAGACGATCACCGCCGGCACGGGCAGTGACAGCATCACGCTGGGCGGAAATACCGGCCAGACGGTGACGGTGAGCAACGCTGAGACCCTTGTCGGTACTGCCAATGCCGATCTCGTCACCCTGGGCGCCACCATCACCGGAGCGATCGTCAACCTGCTGGGCGGCAACGACCAGCTCACCCTGTCCGGCGGCGGCGTGAACACCCTCTCCACCTACAACGTGGAAACGGTACTCGGCGGCGCATCCGCGGACTCCGTCACACTGGGCGGCAATTCGACGACCAGCACGACAGTGTCCGGCATCGAGACCCTGCTCGGTGCTACCAACGCCGATCGGGTGGTCACAATCTCCGGCGCCTCGACGATGACCGTGTCCGGCATCGATACGCTGACCGGCTCGGCAAACGCCGACGCCATCACCCTCAGCGATGCCACGACGATCACCGTCAGCGGGATCGATACGCTGACCGGCACCGCATCTGCCGATTTCGTCACCCTCGGCAGCGGCGGACAGACCGCGACCCTCAGCAACATCGACACCCTGGTCGGCAGTGCCGGCAATGACGGGGTCACCCTTGGGGCATCGACAACCTCGGCCATCATCAATCTGCTGGGCGGCAACGACACCCTGACCCTGGCCAACGGCACCAACACGCTCTCCGCCTTCAACGTGGAGACCCTGACCGGCGGCACGGGCAGCGACAACGTCACCCTGGGCGGCGCGGCCGGACAGACCGTCTCCGCCGGCGGGATCGAGACCCTGACCGGCAGTGCGAATGCCGACACCCTGACGATGACCTCTGGCAACAACCTGGTCATCGGCTCCACAGGTGCCGACACGATCAACCTGCAGTCCGGCGCCGGCACCGACTCGGTGGGCTATACCTCGCAGCTGGAAGGCGGCGCCTTCGGTACCAACAGCGGCTACGACTCGGTGAACAACTTCCAGTCCGGCACCGACAAGATGCAGGTGGTGGCCAACAGCACCCTGGTGACGGCCGTCGACAAGAACGGCGACAACAGTCTGGCCCTCACCAGCCGGGCGTCGGGTGCGGTGAACCTCAGCTCCGACGAGGTCGTCTACCTCACCACCGCAGTCTCGAGTGGCAATCTCGCATCGTCGAACTTCAGCGACTTCCTGACCGCACTGGGCAGCGTGTCCGGCACCGGTCCGGCCCTGGTCGTCGCCAACGACGGTACGAATTCCGGCCTGTACTACCTGAACGACTTCGGTTCGGGCTCGGTCTCGGCCTCCAACGTCCGGATGCTGGGCCTGTTCAACAGCGTGGTCCTGCAGACCGGCGACGTGACCCTGCCGTAACACGCAGTCGGAACGACCTCAGACACGGGCGGCGCCGGCCACGGCGCCGCCCATTCTTTTTGCCGTGCTCTCGAAATCCGCCCCGGATCCCGCAGCGACCCTGCCGAAGTCTTTAGACGAGACATGACCCCGAACGACCAGGCCCTGACGACCGACGAGATCCTGCTTGAACTGAGCCAGGCGGTCGCGGCCTATCTATCCGACCCCACCTCCGCCACCTTGTGCCGCCTCACCACGGCCGCCAGCACCAACCCGCTGATGGCGGCCGCCCTTGGATCCCGCTACCAGCGACATGGCGAGAACGCAGCCGCCTATCAGCTCTATCTCGCGGCCCAACCCCATTGGCAAAGACAACACGGCACCGCGCTGTACAATAATCTCAGTGTCATTGCCCTAAAGGCCTACGATTTCGACCAGGCGTGGACCTGGACCCGCCATGCCCTGGCAATCAACCCGCGCGACGGGGCACGCATGGCCTACGACCTGGCGCGGACAGCGATCTTCAGCGCCCGCCACGACATCTACTGGGCCGCCGCCCGGGCCGCGGACGACCTGGAGCCAAGCAACATCCGCTACTGGTCGGCCCTCTATGTCGAAGACAATTTCCGGCGCATGCCGGACAACGCGGACCGGCAGATGGGATATGGCCCGCCCCCGCTGCCCCCGCGCGCGCCACGCCCGTCACGCCCTGCCTCAGACAGCCCCAGGAAACTTCTTCTGGTCGGCCGGGATTTCAGCAATACCGCATCGTTCAACCGGATGTTCGGGACATTCCGTCGGCTTCCCGACTGCGATTTCCAGGTCGAGTGCCTGTCGGTCCGAGATGACTTCGATCCGAACCGAACCCATCTCCCGGAGTTCACCCACCACAGCACACCGGAACGAAACATCCCCGAACTGGCAGCGGCCATCCGACGCATCGGCCCGGACGTGATCATCGATCTCGTCAGCCATGGCCAACCGGAAGCCTTTGCCGTATTCGCCGGACGCCCAGCGCCGCTGATCCTCGGATGGGCCGGCAACGGGGTCTCTTCGGGCACCAAGGTCTATGACGCCTTCCTGACCGATCCCGTGATCAGCCCGCCGGGGGCAGAGATACACTACACGGAACGCCTGATCCGCCTGCCCGCTTCAAGCCTGACGATCGAACCCTATCCGAGCTACCCGGAAGCCGGCGACCGGCGGCTGCCGATGGAACGCAACGGGCATGTCACCTTCGGCATGTACCATCGGATCTCCAAGGTTTCGGAACCGGTGATTGCCCTCTGGTCCGACCTGCTCCGCGCCGTTCCCGACAGCCGCCTGGTCATCAAGACAGCTTTCGTGACCGAACCGCCGCATGCGACCCGTCTGCTGGCCGCCTTTGCCGCCCATGGCATCCCGGAGACGCGGCTCAGGCTGATGAACATGACCGGCCCGGCAGAACATTGCCAAGTCGTTTCGGACACAGACATCACCCTGACGCCATTCCCGGAACAGGGATTCGTCACCGACTTCGACCATCTCTGGATGGGCGTGCCTTTCGTCGCATATGAGGTCGACCAGCGACCCTGCGCCCGCCTGGCCGCGACATTGGCCCGTGCCGCCGGGGCGCCGTTCCTCGTCGCCAAGAGCCCTGCGGCTTACATCCAGACAGCAAAGGACCTGGCCGCTGACCCGGCCTACCTCCGCACCGCAAGGCACTGCTATCGCCAGAACCTCATCGATGCGGGCCTGACAGACCACATGCGCACCGCCCGGGCGATGGCAGACGCAATTCGCAGCCTCTGGCAGGAACTCCGTACCGCAGCCGACTGACGCAGAGGGCGGCTCTGCCCCTCAGACCGCCTTTCGCGCCGTCCCCGCTCCGCGCATCCCCATGCAGTACCGGATCCACATCCGGCGGTACGCCGCCTCGACTTCACGTGTATAGCGGCGATTGTTTCCAAGCGGCGACGACAACAGCAGCTGCCGAAGACCTTTCCGGATGTCCACGAGCCGCGACGGATCGGCAGCCAGGCCGCAGACCTTCTCGACATAGTCCGCGATGTCATGGGCAATCCATTCCGGGCAGCCCAGACCCGCCATGATCGATGCGCCATTCCGCGAAACCGGTACATCGCCGCAAAGGGTCACCACAGGGACCCCCATCGCCAGCGCCTCGCAGGTGGTCACACCGCCATTGTTGCGGAACGAGTCGAGCGCAATATCCACCTCCGCATGCATCTGCAACTGCTCGGCCCTGGAACTCGACCCCCGCAGAACCACCTGGTCCTCAGCCGCGCCGAACCCGACGAGACGATCCAGCACCGACCGGCGCACCTCGGCATCGTCGAAGGTCATGCATTTCAACAGCAGCCTGCTCCCGGGCACCCGCTGGAGAATCCGGGCCCAGGCCTCCAGGCAAGACGGGGACGCCTTCACGATCCGATTGAAATTGCCAAAGGTCACGAATCCCTTATCCACGCAGGGCGGTGGGCTCAGCGCCGGCAGCCGCTCCGGGACCCGAAAGCTCAGGACACAGGGAAGGACGGCAATCTCCTCTGTGTAGAAGCGGTCGCTTTCCCAGGGCACCAGCCATCGATCCGCCAACAGGTAGTCCATCGCCTGAAGCCCGGTGCTGGTGGCATAGCCCCAGCCCGTCGCCTGAACCGGCGCCGGCCTCCGGGCAAAGACCGGCAGACGATTGCCCGCCGAATGCCCCGAAAGATCGACCAGCACGTCGATCTCGTCCTGGCGGATCAGGGCCGCCAGCCTGTCGTCGGACATCATCCGGGCACGCACATAGCGGTCCGCAACCTTGATGAACTCCTCGGTCCGCGAGTCCTCATGATCGGAGTTCGAGTAGAGAGTGACATGGAAACGGCTCCGGTCATGGTGCAGGAGCACCGAACCGAACCCGTCAGACGCGGAGTGGAAGTTGAAATCGCCCGACATGTAGCCGATGCGCAGGACCTTCTTGTCGGGATCGCGGACACGCTGCAACGGCGGCGCCAGGGCCAGATGGGGCGCCTCGTTAAGCTCATGCCACTCACGCCGCGCCGCCGCCTGTTCCTCAAGCCCGGCTTCCTCGTCGAAGTCCAGGCAGAAGATGTAGTTGGAATGCACCTGCGGCCAGGGAGTCCGCAGCGCCAAGGCGCGCCTGTACAGTTCCTTCGCCTCACCAATCCGGCCCTGCACCCGCAGCAGACCGGCCAGATTGTTGTTCAGGTCCGGGTCCTCCGGATGGCGTTGCAAGGCGGACCTGAAAACCTCTTCGGCGGCGGCAATCTTCCGCTGGTGACGCAGGGCGCCGCCGATATTATTAAGAATTCCCGGATCATTGGGACGCAGTTCATCTGCGATCCGGAACTCCTTCTCAGCCTCCGCATACTGCCGCATCCGAACCAGGACATTGCCCAGGTCCAGGCGCAGGGTGGCGTCGCGTGGCGCCAGCGCGGTGGCATCCCGGACCAGGCCGACCCCCTGGTCAGGTCGCCCCAGATCGGCATAGAGGATCCCCAGATTGCGCAGCAGGGATGCCGCGTCCGGGTTCTGGCGGATGCCTTCCTGGAGCACCGCCTCGGCCTGACCGTACCGACCCGCCTGGACCAGCATGAGCGCGCAATTGTCGAACAGCGCAGCGACCCTGGGCGCCCTCCCCAGCAGCCGTCGATAGAGGTCAAGCGCCTCGTCGATCCGCCCGAGTTCGCGCAGCAGGTCCGCCTGTGCGATCAGATAGTTGAAGTCCTCCGCATCGATCTTCCGGCAACGCTCAAGCATGCGTGCCGCCTCCGCCAGCCTCCCGGCCGCCTGTTCGGCGCGTGCGGAACGGACAAGGTCGACGATCGAAGGGGGCATGCGGCGCTCGCGAAATAAGGGTGGCAGGATCAACGGCAGATTAGTAACCATGCCGGACCCTGGAAAGCCGGCCTGCCAGGCGGGCATGTGGACCGGACCTCAGTCGATCCAAATCGGTGCCCTCTGGCCGGTACAGGCCTGGTCCCAGATCGCCCGCAGGGCGCGGCGAAGAGACCCGGCCAACGCCTCCGGCCGGGTAAAAACGGCATCCGCCAGCTTTTGGCGCATCGAGAACCGCAACTGCCGCAGCAGATCGGGCTGATCGGCCAGCATCACGGCATTCTCGACATACTCCGCCTGGCCGCGGGCGACCAACGCACCGATTCCCGCCCCTGTGGCCGGCAACAGTGCGGCACGGCAGCAGGGCCTGTCGTCCACAATCCGGATCACCGTGGGCACGCCCATCCACATGGCATCGAAGGCAGTCACGCCCCCCGTCTGCGGGAACGGCTCGAGCGCGATATCCGTCTCGCCCACATCCCGCAGATAGGCGGCCTCCGGAACAGAGCCGAAAAAATCCAGGCGATCGACCGCGACGCCCCGTTCCGCGAAGAAACGGGTCAACCGACTGGTTACACCCGGCAGGATCACGTTGCTGTTCTGAATCCGCAGCCGCGCTGTCGGAACCCGGCGCAGGATCTCGGCCCAGGCGTCCATGCTCTCTGGCGTCATCTTGGACACGCGGTTGAACACCCCGAATGTGATGTGCCCGTTCCGGAAGAACGGCGGTTCAACAAGGTCGGGGGCTTCCGGCAGGCTGGGAACGGCGAAGGCCGGTGCCGGCAAGCGTACCAAGGTCTCCGAGTAGTGATGTTCGCTGCCGACTGGAGAGATCATGCCGTCGGTCAGCATATAGTCGATCCATGGCACACCCGCCGAAATGCCGCTGGAGATCCAGCCCATTTGGACCGGGGCCGGCCGGTGGCGCAGGGCCGCGAACACCTTGCTGTTGCCGTGACTGACCAGGTCCAGAAGCATGTCGAGACCCAGATCGGCCAGGTCCCGCGCGAACCGCTCCGGCTCGTCCACCTCCATGTCGTGCACCTGCAGAGCGGCCAGGGGGCCGCGCAGCGCGGGCCCCGACCGGACCGAGATCAGCGAGATGTCGAACTCGTCGCCCTGCAGGTGAGGAAAGGCATCGAAGGTGCGATTGAACGAGGAATGCGACCGCAGGTCGCGCACGATGACGCCAAGCCGCAAAGGCCGTCCCTCAGGCGGACGGGGCGCGCCGCTCATCGGCGGAACCGGAGCCTGTCCCGCCCACCATTGCATATGCTCCGCCAGGTGGGACCCCGGCCGGACGAAGCCGAACTCCGAGAGGGTGAAGTGCAGCGATCGCAGCGGCGCGGAGTCCGGCGCGGTCAGCAGCCGGGTTTCGATCTCCTGGCGCGCCTCCTCCAGATAGCCCTGCTGCATCAGATAGTCCGCCCAGCTCGAAATACCGGAAACGTCCTGGAATCCGGCGGTCAGGGCCCGGATGTGGAACTGTCGCGCCTCCTCGAGTTCGCCCAGTTGCAGCAGGGCGATCGACATGTTGCGCAGCACCGTGGGAACCGCGGTCGGATTGCCGCGCGGGCCATCGCGCCGGCTGCGTTGCGCCAGGAAGCTCCGATAGAGCACGACGGCGGTCTCGATCTCGCCATCCTTATGGATGCCGCTGGACGGCACCAGAACCTCGTCGGTGAGTCCCATATCGGACAGCCGGTCCAGCAATGCCTGCCCTTCCGGATCGCCCCGGGCGGCGGCACGCGCCGCAGCGAGGACCTTCGATTGCAGATCCGCGCGACTGATCGTGAATGGAGGTTCGGACATGCGGGCGTCTGGTCAATCGGATCGGGGCGGTGGGATCAGCCGCCGCCCGCGCAGGTACAGGTCAGAGGCACCTTTTCCCGCCTCCCAACCTCGATTGCAACCGCGGCATCTGGCGACTGGATTCCGGCACCGCAATGATGGTAGCAGTGCCTGCTCGGCGCGACCGGTCAGGGGCCGGGCCGCCATCACTTTCGGTCCACCGTCCTTCCCCGGCCGCAGCCGCGCCCCGATGGCGGCGCCGGCGGCCGGTCCGGCCTTCCGGCAGACCCGCCCAGCCGTCCGGATTCCGCCGGGCAGGACCCGTGCCTGGAGGGCCGGGCCGCCGGCCGGCGGGACCGCGGACCTGACGATCCTGGAGCCAACAGCCCATGAAGCTGTCCGACTATATCGTGGAATTCCTGCACCAGCAGGGCGTACGGCACCTGTTCGCGATCACCGGCGGCGCCTCCATCCACATGATCCATTCCGCCGGCGAGAGCAACACGGTCACCTATATCTGCCCGCACCACGAACAGGGCGCGGCGATGGCGGCCGACGCCTATGCTCGGGTGACGGGCAGGATCGGCGCGGCGGCGGCGACCTCCGGTCCCGGCGCCACCAACCTGATCACCGGCATCTGCTGCTCCTGGTTCGATTCCGTGCCGGTCCTGTACCTGACCGGGCAGGTGGCGACCTTCCGCTTCCGCGACACAACCGGCGTGCGCCAGATGGGCTTCCAGGAAACCCAGATCGTCGAGATGGTGACCCCGATCACAAAGTACGCGGTCCAGGTCACCGATCCGGAGCAGATCCGCTACGAACTGGAGAAGGCCGTCTGGCACGCCTATAGCGGCCGCCCCGGCCCGGTCGTGGTCGACATCCCCGACGACCTGCAGCGGGCGGAGATCGATCCCGACAAGCTGAAGGGCTTCACCCCGCCGAAGGACATGTCGAAGCCCGACGAATCCGGGCTGGAAAAGCAGGTGCAGCAGCTGGTCGCGATGCTGGAGAAGGCGGAGCGCCCGGTCCTGGTGCCCGGCTGGGGGGTGCGGCTGTCCGGCGTGATCGACGAGGTGAAGACCATCGCCCGCACCCTGCAGATCCCGATCTGCCCCAGCTGGGCGATGCGCGACGCCTTCGACGACGACGACCCGCTGCTGGTCGGCTGCTTTGGCACCCACGGCACCCGCTACGGCAATTTCGCGGTGCAGAACGCCGACTTCATCCTGTCGATCGGCGCCCGCCTGTCGACCCGGGAGACCGGCAGCCCGACCACCTCATGGGCGCGCGGCGCGGCGACGGTGATCGTCGATATCGACCCGACGGAGCTGGCGAAGTTCCCGCATTTCGGCAAGCCGATCGACCTGCCGATCCCGGCCGATGCCCGGCTGTTCGTCGAGAAGCTGATGCCCCACCTGGATGAGATCCGCTTCCCCGCCCGCGATGCCTGGATGGCCCGGATCCGCGACTGGAAGACCCGCTACCCGATCTGCCTGCCGGAATTCTTCGCCGAGGAGACGGTCAACCCCTATGTCTTCGTGAAGCGGCTGTCGCAGCTGGCCAGCCACGACGCGCTGATCTTCTCCGACACCGGCTGCGCGCTCGCCTGGATGATGCAGGCCTTCGAATTCCACGGCACGCAGCGCTTTTTCCACGCCTTCAACAATACGCCGATGGGCTATGCCCTGCCGGCGGCGATCGGCGGCGCCTTTGCCGAATCCGGCCGCCAGAACATCTGCCTGGCCGGCGACGGCAGCGCCATGCTCAACATCCAGGAGCTGGCGACGGTGCGGCGCCACGACCTGCCGGTGAAGATGTTCCTGATCAACAATAACGGCTTCAGCATGGTGCAGCAGACCCAGGAGCAGTGGCTGCAGGGCAAGTACTATGCGAGCTCGGTGGAGGGCGGCCTGGGCTTCCCCGACTTCACCGCCCTGTCGGAGAGCTTCGGCATTCCCGCCGTCACCCTGGACCGCAATGCCGATGTGGAGGCGGTGATCGCCGACGTGCTGAAGCGTCCCGGGCCGGTGGTCTGCGACGTCCATGTGCCGCAGGCCGCCCGGGTCGCGCCGCAGTGCAAGTATGGCCGCCCGATCGAGGATTCGGAGCCGCTGCTCAGCCGCGAGGAGTTCCTGGCCAACATGATCGTGCCCCCGATGAAGGCCTCCCTCGATGACTGAGACCGCAGCCGCACAGCCCGTTCCCGGCCAGCCCCCCGCCGCCAGCGACGACCAGCTCGACCTGATCTTCGCCAGCTTCGCCGATTGGAAGGCGCAGCACAGCCCCTACACGCCGCTGCACCGCCTGCTGAAGCGGGTGGCCCGAGCGGAGATCGAGCGCCGCTTCGCCGATCCCGGCGACGATCCACGGCCCTTCGGCCCGTTCGGCAGCCTGCGTTTTCCGTATCACGCGATGGGCAGCATCGACTCGCTGAACCTGTTCGACATCAACGAACTGATGATCTTCGCCTTCTACCATCGCAACCGCGGGCGCTATGCGAAGGCGCTCGACCTCGGCGCCAATCTGGGGCTGCACAGCATCATGCTGTCGCGCTGCTTCGGCGAGGTGCGCAGCTTCGAGCCCGATCCGGTGCATTTCGAGCTGCTGTCGGCGAATCTCGACCGCAACGGCTGCGGCAATGTCACCCCGGTCCGCGCCGCCGCCTCCGTGCAGGACGGCGAGGCGGAGTTCGTGCGGGTGAAGGGCAATACCACGGGCAGCCATCTGGCCGGCGCCAAGAAGAACCCCTATGGCGAGCTGGACCGCTTCACCGTGCCCCTGCGCGACGTGACGGCGGAGATCGCCTGGGCGGACCTGGTGAAGCTGGATATCGAGGGGCATGAGGGCGAGCTGATCACCGGCATCGACCCGGCGGTCTGGGCGAAGACCGATGCCATCGTGGAGATCGGCACGGCGGAGAATGCGGAGCGGGTGTTCGCCCATTTCCACGGCAGCCCGGTGCGGTTGTTCAGCCAGCATCTGGGATGGGGCCAGGTGACCGTCGCCGCCGAAATGCCGAAGAGCCATCACGACGGCAGCCTGTTCATGACCACCGGCGACGGCGTGCCATGGGGCTGATCTGCTCGGGCCGGTCCGCGGCATGACGGAGGCTGCCCCCCGCAGCGTCCTGATCCTCGGCATCTCCGCCGATATCGGCCGGGAGCTGGCGCTGCGCTACCTGCGCGACGGTGCGCGGGTGATCGGCACCTACCGCAACCCTGCGCATGTCGAGGACCTGGCGGCGATGCCCGGGGTCACACTGCTGCCCTGCGACCTGGGCGACCCGGACTCGGTCCGCGCCGCGGCGGCGGACGTCGCGAAGTTGGCGCCGGCCTGGGACCTGCTCATCGGCATCGCCGGCACGATGGAGCCGATCGGCCCGTTCCTGGAGGCGGACATGGACGCCTGGGAACGCAACCTGCGGATCAACTGCTTCGGCCAGCTGCGCTTCCTGCAGGCGGTCTATCCGCAGCGCCGGCCGGGCGGCACCGCCCATGTCATGTTCTCCGCCGGCGGCGGCACCAACAATCCCTTCACCAACTACTCCGCCTACTGCCTGTCGAAGATCCTGCTGATCAAGATGTGCGAGCTGCTGGACGACGAGGTGGCGGACATCAACGCCTTCATCATCGGCCCCGGCTTCGTTCAGACGAAGATCCACCGCGAGACCCTGGCCGCCGGCGACCGGGCGGGCGAGGGGCTGGGCAAGACGGAGGCCTTCCTGCAGACGGAAGGCACCTCCTTCGACGACATCCACGCCCATATCGCCTGGTGCATGGCCGCCGGGCGGCGGCTGGCCGGGGGGCGGAACTTCTCCACCGTCCACGACCCCTGGCGCGGCGGCGGTGCGGACCTGCGGGCGACCCTGGCGGAGGATCCCGACCTCTTCAAGCTGCGCCGCGCCGGACTGCCGGCCGCTGCCGGCAGCGGGGACTGAGCCGCCATGGCGGCGGACCCGTCGTCGCTGCCCTTCCTGCCCTATGCCCGGCAGACGGTCACCGACGCCGATGTCGATGCGGTCGCCGCGGTGCTGCGTTCCGACTGGCTGACCACCGGCCCTGCCGTCGACCGGTTCGAGGCAGCCCTGGCGGATGCCTGCGGCGCCGCCCATGCCGTGTCCTGCGCGACAGGCACCGCGGCGCTGCACCTGGCGGCGCTGGCCGCCGGCCTGGGACCCGGCGACGCGGCGATCGTCCCGGCGATCACCTTCATGGCCACCGCCAATGCGGTCTGCATGACCGGCGCGGTGCCGGTCTTCGCCGATGTCGATCCCGAGACCGGACTGATGACCCCGGCCGCCGCCGCGGCCGCGGCCGACCGGGCGGCGGCGGCAGGGCTGCGGGTGGCGGCGGTGATGCCGGTGCATCTGGCCGGGCAGTGCCTGGCGCCGGAGGCGATGCAGGCCTTCGCCGCGGCCCGCGGCGCCGTCGTGATCGAGGATGCCTGTCATGCCCTGGGTGCCGCCTACCGGCGCAGCGACGGCAGGACGGTCCCGGTCGGCGCCTGCCGCGACAGCCTGGCGGCGACCTTCTCCTTCCATCCGGCGAAGACGGTGGCCTGCGGCGAGGGCGGCGCGGTGCTGACCGACGATGCCGGGCTGGCGGACCGGATGCGGCGGCTGCGCGCCCATGGCATCGAGCGGCTGCCGGAGCGCCACCGCCAGCCGGAGCTGGCCCTGGCCCCCGACGGGCAGCCCAACCCCTGGTACCACGAGATGCAGGCGCTGGGCTGGAACTACCGGCTGAGCGACATCCAGGCTGCGCTGGGCACCAGCCAGCTGGACCGGCTGCCGGCCCTGGTGGCGGCGCGTCGCGAGCTGGCGGACCTCTACGACACCGCTTTGTCGCGGTTCGACAACCTGGCGCATTGCATCGCCCGGGTGCCCGATTGCGAGCCGGCCTGGCATCTCTATCCGGCGCTGATCGATTTCGCGGCAGCCGGCACCGATCGCGGCACCGTCATGCGGCGCCTCCAGGCGGCGGGGATCGGCGCCCAGGTCCACTACATCCCGGTTCCCTGGCAGCCCTGGTACCGCGACCGTTGGCCGGTGCCGGAGCTGCCGGGCGCCGCCGCCTACTACGCCCGCACCCTGTCCCTGCCCTTCTATCCCGGCCTCGGCCCGGCGGAGGTCGAGCGCGTGGCTGCCGCCCTCGCCGCTTCTCTGGGCGATGGCGGGGCGCTGCAGGACCGTTGAGCGGCGCAATGGCCGACCCGGTGGCGGCAGCTGCTCCCCGGCAGGCGCTGGATGCGGCCAGCGCCGCGCTGTCGCGCGGCGACCGCGATGCGGCCGAGGCGGCGTACCGTGCAGGCCTGGCCGTCGCGCCGGACAGCCGCCCGCTGCTGACCGGCCTTGCCGACCTGCTGCGCGACGCCCTGCTGACCCGCGGCGTGGCGGCGATGCGGGAAGCCGTGGAGCTGTACCGCCGGGCGCTGCAGGCGGCGCCGAAGGACATCTCCATCCTGAATTCGCTCGGCCTGGCGCTTCGCGAACTCGGCGAACTGGACCCGGCGATCGAGATTTTCGAGGCGGCGCGGCAGATCCAGCCGCAGCAGCCGGTGATCCTGTGCAACCTGGGGTCCGCGCTGATGGGCGCCGGCCGGCCGGCGGACGCGCAGCCGCTGCTGGCGGAGGCGGCGCGCCTGGCGCCGCAGGACCGGCGGATCAATTCCGTCCACCTGTTCAGCCTCTGCCAGCTGTCGGGTGCCCGCGCCGAGGCCGTGGTCGCCGCCCATTGCGACTGGGGCCGGCGGGCGGCAGCGGCCGCCGCGCCGCGGCGGCGCATGCCCCTCAACGACCGCGATCCGGACCGGCGCCTGCGGGTCGGCTATGTCTCGCCGGACTTCCGCCGCCACAGCGTCAGCAGCTTCATGGAAGGGGTGATCGGCGCCCACGATCGGCGCGCGGTGGAAGTGGTCTGCTATGCCGAGGTGGCGGTGCCCGACGAGGCGACGGCGCGCTGGCAGAAGCTCGCCGACCGCTTCCTGTTCGTCTGCAGCCTGGACGACACGGCCCTGGCGGAGCGGGTGCGCCAGGACGGAATCGACATCCTGGTCGACCTGGCCGGGCATACCGCGAACACCCGGCTGGGTGCCTTCGCGGAGCATCCCGCGCCGATCCAGGTCGAGCATCCGATCGGCTATGCCCATACCACCGGCCTGCCGGCGATGGACTATATGCTGACCAATGCCTGGCTCAGCCCGCCGGGGACCGAGGCGATGTATGCCGAGCACCTGTTCCATCTGGACGGGCCGATCGCCAGCTTCACCCCGGCCGCCTACATGCCGGAGGTGCAGCCGTCGCCGCACTTGCGGAACGGCCATATCCGCTTCGGCTGCCTCAGCCGCGCGGTGAAGATCACCGACGCCACGCTGGAGGCCTGGGGCCGCATCCTGCGCGCGCTGCCCGGCTCCGTCCTGGCGCTGAACTACCGCGACTTCGCCGCCGACGGCAGCGCCCGGCGCCGCATCCTGGCAGCGCTGGAGCGCTTCCATGTGGCACCGGAGCGGGTGGACTTCACCTACACCCTGCAGCACCCGCACACCCTGGCCTACTATCATTCCCTGGACGTCTACCTGGACACCTTCCCCAATGTCGGCGGCACCACCACCTGCGAGGCTCTGTGCATGGGGGTGCCGGTGGTCATGCTGGCGGGGGAGACGCCGATCCGCCGGGTCGGCGCCGCCTGGCTCGGCCCGGCCGGCCTGCAGGAGCTGATCACGGAGACGATGGACGATTATGTCCAGACGGCCGTCGCGCTGGCGCTGGACAGCGACCGCCTGCGGCAGCTGCGCGGGGAGCTGCGGCGCCGCTTCCTGGATGCGGTCGGCGACCACAGGCGGATCGCCGCGGATTACGAGCAGGCCTATCGGCGGATGTGGCAGGCCTGGGTGCGCGGCATGGCGGCGGCCGGGCTGTAGGCGCGGTCAGCGACCGACATCGCGGCCCAGCAGGCCGAGCAGGTAGGCGCCGTAGCCGCTCTTCGACAGCGGTCCGGCGATGCGGCGCAGGTCGGCATCGTCGAGCCATCCGTTGCGCCAGGCGATCTCCTCCGGGCAGCAGATCTTCTGGCCCTGCCGGTTCTCGATCACTGCGACATAGTTGGCGGCGGCCAGCAGGGAATCGGTTGTCCCGGTGTCCAGCCAGGCATGGCCGCGGCCCAGCACCTCCACCGACAGCCGGCCTTCCGCCAGGTAGAGATTGTTGAGGTCTGTGATCTCCAGTTCGCCGCGGGCGGACGGTTTCAGCGACCGCGCCTTCTCCGCCGCATCGCCGGTATAGAAGTACAGCCCGGTGATCGCCTGGTTGCTGGGCGGATGCGCCGGCTTCTCGACGATCCGCAGGGGACGCCCGTCGGGTGCGCGCTCCAGCACGCCGTAGCGCTCCGGGTCGTTCACCTCGTAGGCGAAGATCGTGGCCTCCGCCGCCGCCGCCGCGGCGCGCAGCTGTTCCGGCAGGCCATGGCCATAGAAGATGTTGTCGCCCAGGATCAGCGCCACGGGTGCGCCAGCGGCGAACGGCTCGGCGATCAGCAGCGCCTGGGCGATGCCCTCCGGCCGCGGCTGCACGGCATAGTCCAGCCGCAGGCCGAAATCGGTCCCATCGCCCAGCAGGGCGCGGAACCGCTCCGCCTCCTCCGGCGCGGTGATCAGCAGGATGTCGCGGATCCCGGCCAGCATCAGCACCGACAGGGGATAGTAGACCAGCGGCTTGTCGTAGACCGGCAGCAGCTGCTTCGACACCACGCGGGTGGCAGGGTGCAGGCGGGTGCCGGCGCCGCCGGCAAGCACGATGCCCTTACGCGCCACGGTCGCGCCGCTCATGCCACCAGGCCGAGCCGGCGTTCGATGGCGCCGCACAACGCCTGGCCGACCAGGATGTGCATTTCCTGGATGCGGGCGGTGGTGTCGCTGGGCACCTGCACCAGCGGCGCAGCCAGGCCGGCCATGCCGCGGCCCTGCCGGCCGGTGAAGCCGGCGGCGGTCAGGCCCATCCCCTTCGCCGTTGCCAGGGCCGCCAGGACATTGGGGCTGCGTCCTGAGGTGGAGATGCCGATCGCGACATCGCCGGCGCGGCCCAGCGCCTCCACCTGGCGGGCGAACAGCTGCTCGAAACCCAGGTCGTTGCCGATCGCCGTCAGGGCGGAGCTGTCCGTGGTCAGGGCGATCGCGGCGATGGCCGGCCGGTCGGTGACGAAGCGCACCGTCAGTTCCGCGGCCAGATGCTGGGCATCGGCGGCACTGCCGCCATTGCCGAAGAACAGGATCTTGCCGCCTGCCTGCAGGCTGGCGGTACAGGCGGCTGCCAGTTCCTCGAACGCACCGCCTACGGCGGCCATTAGCCCGTCAAGCACCGTCCGATGTTCCGCCACCGCCTCTGCCAGTTCCTGCGCCGCCACGGCCCCCTCCCTCTCGTCCGGCGGCCCTCTCCCCTCGAGTTGCGCGGCCGGCCGGCGCTTTGAGCCATGCCGGGGGCGCCTGCGTCAAGCGCGCAGCGGCGCGGCGGAGCTCAGCCGCGCCAGAACTCCGGGTTGAACAGGACCAGCACGGTGAACAGCTCCAGCCGGCCCAGCAGCATGGCGAAGGCCAGGATCAGCTTCGCGCCGTCGGGCAGGGTGGCATAGTTGCCCGAAGGGCCGATCACATCGCCCAGGCCGGGCCCGACATTGCCGACCGCGGATGCGGCGGCGGAGATCGCGGTGAGGAAGTCCAGGTCGTACATCCCCAGCAGGATCGCCACCACCATCACCGACAGGCCGTACAGGAAGAAGAAGCTGGTCACCGCGACCGCGACTTCCGGTGGCACCACCTGGCCGTTGTAGGTCGGGTTCCGGACGCCGTGCGGATGCACCAGGCTGAAGAACTGCCGGCGCATGGTGATGAACAGGATCTGGAAGCGGAACACCTTGATGCCGCCGGTCGTCGACCCGGTGCAGCCGCCCAGGAACATCAGGGCAAAGAAGGCCGCGAAGGAGAAATGCCCCCACAGGCCGTAGTCGACGGCGGCATAGCCGGTGCCGGTGATGATGGCGACGACGGAGAAGGCGGTCTCCCGCACCGCGCGGTGCACCTCGGTATGGACGTTGGACAGCAGCCAGACGGTGATGATGACCGTCGCCACCAGGCAGGCCCCCAGGAACCAGTGCAGCTGGCTGTCCTGCAGGAAGGCGCGCGGCCGGCCGTTCACCGCCAGGACCAGGGTGCCGAAGCTGACCCCGCCGATCAGCATGAACACCACGGCGGTCCATTCGATCGCCGGGCTGGCGAACTGCCCGATGGAGGCGTCGTAGGTGGAGAAGCCGCCGGTCGACAGGGTCGTCAGGGCATGACAGACCGCGTCGAACAGCCCCATGCCGGCGATGTAGTAGGCGATGATGCACAGTACCGTCAGCCCGACATAGATGCCGCCGATATTGGAGGCGAACTGGGTCGCCCGCGGCAGGATCTTCTCCAGCTTGTCGGAGCTTTCGGTGCGGAACAGCTGCATGCCGCCGATCTGCAGCATCGGCAGCACCGCCAGGCTCATCACGATGATGCCGACGCCGCCGATCCATTGCAGGATGGCGCGCCACAGCAGGATGCCGGGCGGCTTCGACGACAGGTCGGTCATCACCGTGGCGCCGGTGGTGGTGATCCCGCTCATCGCCTCGAACAGGGCATCCACCGGGCTGAGCCCGATATCGGCGATGGCGAAGGGGATCGCGGCGAAGGCGGTCATCAGCACCCAGGCCAGGGTGGTGAGGATGAAGGTCTGCCGGACCGTGATGCGCGATCCCGTGCTCTGGGAGGCGGCCAGCATCACGGAGACGGCGAAGAACAGGGTCAGCAGGGCGGAAATGAGGAAGACCACCCAATTGTCGTTCCCGTCGTCGGCATCGACGATGGCCGGCAGCAGCATGGCCGCGGCCAGGATGCAGAGCAGGGCGCCGACCGCGGCAAAGACCGGGCGCAGGTCCTTCATCGGCGGCCCTGGGCAGGGCGGGCGCGATTCGGCCGGCTGGCGGCCTGGCGGACCGGTGGTGACATGGCGGGACGCTGTGCTCCGGGTGCAGGCCGGTGATCTGGATGCTCGGCGCATACTGCTGGGGGCGATGCCGGCCGGCAAGGTCGCATTGCCATGACGGCCCGGATCGCGCAATGACGGCCCGGATCACGCAATGACGGAAGGCAGGCCATGAACCCGGTGCTGCGCGGCATCCTGCTGATGCTGGGGGCGATGCTGCTGCTGGCCAGCATGGACACGATGGCCAAGTACCTGACCACCGTCTATCCGATCGCCCAGATCCTCTGGCTCCGTTTCGCGGTGTTCCTGGTCGCGGCCCTGCTGCTAGCCCGGCTGTGGCGGGGCGCTGCGCCCGACCGCGCCGCCCCGGAACCCGCCGCCCCGGATCGTGCCGTCGGGTCACCCACCGGCTCCCCCTGGCGCTCCCGCCGGCCGCTGCTTCAGGTCCTGCGCTCCCTGGTGCTGGTGGCGGAGATGTCGGTCTTCATGCTGGGCTTCCGCCACCTGCCGCTGGCCGACGTCCATGCCGTTGCCGCTGCCTCGCCGCTGGTCGCCGTGGCGCTGGCGGCGCTGCTGCTGCGGGAGGAGGTGCCTGCGCGCCGCTGGCTGGCGGTGGCCTGCGGCTTCGCCGGCGTGCTGCTGATCCTGCGCCCCGGATTCGCCGATTTCGGCTGGCTGCAGGCGGTGCCGATCGTCGCGGCCTTCTTGTGGGGCGGCTACCAGGTCTTCCTGCGCTATGTCGCCCGATTTGATCCGCCGGCGGTCACCACCTTCTACACCGCGGCCACCGGCCTGGCGGCCGCCTGCCTGGTGGCGCCCCTCCTCTGGGTGCCCCCCGACGCCCAGGGCTGGCTGCTGCTCGGCATCCTGGCCCTGCTGGGCGCGGCGGCTCATGTCACCCTGATCCTCGCGCTGGACAGCGCCCCTGCCGCATTGCTGCAACCCTATACCTATACCCTGCTGCTCTGGGTCACCCTGCTGGGATATCTGGTGTTCGGCGACCTGCCAGACCTGCTGACAATCGTCGGGGCGGCGGTGGTGGTCGGCAGCGGCCTGCTGGTGCTGCGCGACGACCTGCGCCGCGACCGCCGCCGGCGTCGGACCTGACGGGCGTCGGACCTGCCGGGCGGCCGGCGTGACGCCGCCGCGCAGGCTGTGCCGGGTGCCGATGGTGGCGGGGCCGGTGCTGGTTTAGAGTCCCTGCACTCGCAGGAGAGCCTCAACAGGAGAGCCTCCACAGGAGAGCCTCAGGGGGGAGGAGGTGTCATGGACGCGCGTGTCGACGAGGTCCATCACGAGCAGCTGGAGCGCGTCATGCAGGCGGCCCATGCGCGCCTGGATCCGCGCCAGGCGGAAGAACTCCGCGCGATGGGCGAGGCGTCCTTCCGCTATATCCCGGACGAGGATCTGGAGCCGGAGCGGGCCGACAAGGTCTATGGCCTGCTGCTGAGCCTGTGGAAGTTCGGCGAGCGGCGGAAGCCGGGCAGCAGCGCGCTGCGGGTCTTCAACCCGCGGGTCGAGGCGGTGGGCTGGGTATCCGGCCATACCGTGGTCGAGATCGTCAACGACGACATGCCCTTCCTGGTCGATTCCCTGGCGGCCGCACTCGGCCGGCGCGGCCTGCGGGTGCATTCTCTGGTGCATCCGATCCTGTTCGTGGAGCGCGATGCGAACGGCCAGCGCCTCGGCCTGCGCGCCGACGGGCAGCCGCGCGCCGGCGGCACCGTGATCGCCGAATCGATGATGCATATCGAGATCGACGAGCAGACTGACCAGGCCGTGCTCGACGAGATCGAGGCCGAGCTGCAGGTCGTGCTGTCGGATGTGCGGGCGGCGGTGGACGACTGGCCGGCGATGCTGGCGCAGGTCGATTCCTGCCTGGCGGAGCTGGCGCAGGCGCCGGCGCCGGTCAGCGATGCCGACCGCAGCGAGGCGCAGGCCCTGCTGCAATGGATGCGGGACAATCATTTCACCTTCCTCGGCTATCGCGAGTACGACTACCGGGAAGAAGGCGAGGCCCTGGCGATGGTCGCGGAAAGCGGCCTGGGGCTGCTGCGGGACCCGTCGCGCCGGGTGATGCGCCAGGCGGGCAGCGACCAGTCGGCCGCGGACATGGCGCCCGAGGTGCGGCAGTTTCTGCGCGAGCCACGGCCAATGCTGATCCTCAAGGCCAATGTCCGCTCGACCGTGCACCGGCCCGTGCACCTGGACTATATCGCGGTGAAGCGCTTCGACGCGGACGGCCATGCTGTCGGCGAGCGCCGCTTCATCGGGCTTTTCACCTCCGCCGCCTACAATCGGCTGCCGGGGGAGATTCCCTACCTCCGCGGCAAGGTGGCCCGCATCCTGGAGCGCGCGGACCTGCCGCCGCGCAGCCACGACGCCAAGGCGCTGCACAACATCCTGGACACCTTCCCCCGCGACGAGCTGTTCCAGATCGACGAGGACACCCTTTTCCGCTTCGCGCTGGCGATCCTGGCGCTGCAGGATCGGCCGCGGCTGCGGCTGTTCGTGCGCTACGATCCGTTCCAGCGCTTCGCCTCCTGCATGATCTTCGTGCCGCGCGACGTCTGGTCGAGCGAGCTGCGCCGGCGCTTCGAGGGGATCCTCTGCACGGCCTTCGACGGCCATGTCGCCAACTTCTATACCCAGATCGGCGACGATCCCCTGGCCCGCACCCTGGCGATCATCTCCACCAATCCCGGCGCCGTGCCGGAGGTCGACCTGGCGAAGCTGGAGCAGGAGCTGGTGCGTGCCACCCGCAGCTGGACCGACCTGCTGCGGGACGAGCTGACCGACCGATATGGCGAGGAGCGCGGCCTGAAGCTCTGGCGGGAGTTCCGCGAGGGCATTCCCCGCGGCTACCAGGAATTCGTCGATCCCGCCCATGCGACCTTCGACGTCGCCACCATGAAGGAGGTGAAGGGCGGCCGCCGGCTGGCGCTGAACCTGTACCGCCCGATCGAGCTGCCCGACACCCAGTGCCGCTTCAAGCTGTTCAACCGCGACACGGCTGTGGTCCTGTCCGACGTCCTGCCGATGATCGAGCGCATGGGCCTGCGGGTGCTGGAGGAACGCCAGTTCCGCATCACGCGGGACCTGGGCGAGGGTGCGCGCACCTACATGATCCACGACTTCCTGCTGCAGGTGGACGGGCAGGGGATCATCAACATCGGCGCCGTGAAGCAGGATTTCGAGGAGGCCTTCGCCGCCGTCTGGCGCGGCGAGGCGGAGAGCGACGGCTTCAACAGGCTGGTCCTTGCCGCCGGGCTGAACTGGCGCGAGGTCGTGATCCTGCGGGCGATCTGCAAGTACCTCCGGCAGACCGGCATCGCCTTCAGCCAGGATTATATGGAGGAGGCGCTGGCCTCCAATCCTGTGGTGGCGACCGATCTGGTGAAACTGTTCCACATCCGCTTCGATCCGCAGGCGGCCCGCGACCGCGAGGAGCGCGAGGCGCAGGCGGAGGCCGTCGCGCGGTCCCTGGCGGAGGCGTTGGACGCGGTGCAGAGCCTGGACGAGGACCGCATCCTGCGCCGCTTCCTGAACGTGGTGGAGGCGGGGCTGCGCACCAACTTCTACCAGCCGGGAGCGGACGGGCCGTACAAGCCGTACCTGTCCTTCAAGGTGAACAGCCAGCTGGTCGAGGACATGCCGGCACCGGTGCCCTACCGGGAGATCTTCGTCTACGCGCCGGAGGTCGAGGGCATCCACCTGCGCGGCGGCCCGGTGGCGCGCGGCGGCCTGCGCTGGTCCGACCGGCGGGAGGATTTCCGCACCGAGGTGCTGGGCCTGATGAAGGCGCAGATGGTGAAGAACGCGGTGATCGTGCCGGTCGGCTCGAAGGGCGGCTTCGTGCCCAAGCGCGCGCCTGTGGGCGCCGACCGCGATGCCGTGATCGCCAACGGCATCGCCTGCTACAAGACCTTCATCCGCGGCCTGCTGGACGTAACCGACAACCTGGACGGCGCGGACCTGCTGCCGCCGGCGGAGGTGGTGCGCCATGACGGCGACGATCCCTACCTGGTGGTCGCCGCGGACAAGGGCACGGCCACCTTCTCCGACATCGCCAACGGCATCGCCGAGGAACGCGGCTTCTGGCTGGGCGATGCCTTCGCCTCCGGCGGCGCCGCCGGCTACGACCACAAGAAGATGGGGATCACCGCCCGCGGCGCCTGGGAACTGGTGAAGCGCCACTTCCGGGAGCTGGGCAAGAACATCCAGGAAGAGGATTTCTCCGTCGTCGGCGTCGGCGACATGTCGGGCGACGTGTTCGGCAACGGCATGCTGCTGTCGCGGCACATCCGGCTGCTGGCGGCGTTCGACCATCGCAACATCTTCGTCGACCCCGCCCCGGATCCGGCGACCAGCTGGGTGGAGCGCAAGCGCCTGTTCGACCTGCCGCGGTCCAGCTGGATGGACTACGACCAGGGCCTGCTGTCGCCCGGCGGGCGGATCTACGACCGCCGCGCCAAGTCCGTCACCCTGACGCCGGAGATCAAGGCCTGGCTGGGGGCTGCACGGGACACCATGACCCCGACGGAGCTGATCCGCACCATCCTGAAGGCGCAGGCGGAGCTGCTGTGGATCGGTGGCATCGGCACCTACGTGAAGGCGGCGCACGAGACCGACGCTCAGGTCGGCGACAAGGCGAACGACAGCTTGCGGGTAAACGGCTCCGACCTGCGGGTGCAGGTGGTGGGCGAGGGTGGCAATCTGGGCTTCACCCAGGCCGGCCGGATCGAGTTCGCGCTGAACGGCGGCCGGCTGAACACCGACGCGGTGGACAATTCCGCCGGCGTCGACTGCTCTGACCACGAGGTCAACATCAAGATCCTGCTGAACGCCGCGGTCACCAGCGGGGACCTGACCCGCAAGCAGCGCGACCAGATTATGGTCGAGATGACCGACGAGGTCGCGCGGCTGGTGCTGCAGAACAACTACCTGCAGGGCGAGGCGATCAGCCTGACCGAGGCGCATGGGCCGGTGGCGCTGGATTCGCACATGCGGTTCGTCCGCGAGCTGGAGCGCGCGGGTCTGCTCAATCCCCGCCTGGAGGGCCTGCCCGACGACGAGACGCTGGCGGAGCGCCAGGCTGCGGGGAAGGGCCTCTGCCGGCCTGAGATCGCGGTGCTGCTGGCCTATGCCAAGACCACGCTCTATTCCGAGCTGCTGGCCTCCAACCTGCCGGACGAGCCCTATTTCGAGGCGGACCTGGTGCGCTATTTCCCGAAGCTGCTGCAGGACCGCTTCCTGCCGGAGATGCGCGAGCACAAGCTGCGGCGGGAGATCATCGCGACGGTCACCGCCAACTCGGTGGTGAACCATGCCGGCGTGACCTTCGTAAGCGCGGTGAAGGAGGAAACCGGCGCCAGCGCCCCGGACATCGCGCGTGCCTTCGCCGTGGTGCGGGAGGTGTTCGACCTGCACAGCCTGTGGGCGGCGATCGATGCGCTGGACAACCAGGTGCCGGCGCAGTGCCAGATCCGCATGAACCTCGCCGCCCGCGAACTGGTCCGCAACGCCGCGCTGTGGTTCATGCAGAACCGCCCGGCCCCGATCAGCGTCGCCGACACGGTGGCGGAGTTCGGCCCCGGCATCCGAAAGCTGGGCGAATGCGCCCACCAATACCTGTTGGGCGAGGCGCGGCAGGCCTTCGAGCAGCGCCGTGACGGCTTCGTCGCCGACGGTGCCCCGCAGGCGCTGGCGGACCGGGTCGCCGTGCTGCAGGAACTGGCGGCGGCTCCGACCATTGTCGCCGCGGCCAACCGCCACGAGCACCGGGTGGAGGATGTCGGCCGCTTCTATTTCGCCTTCGGCGCGATGATCGGCCTGGACTGGCTGCGCGACACGGCGCTGGCGGCCGGCACGGACGACTATTGGGACCGAATCGCCCTGCATGGCCTGGTCGACGACATGTCGGACCAGCAGAGCCGCCTGGCCGCCGCCGCGCTGGCGGAATGCGGCCCCGAGATGCTGGGGGGCGATGGCGAGGCGATCCGCAACTGGGCGGCCCGCCGCGGGCAGGGCTTTGCCCGGCTGGAGCGGCTGATGGCCGAGTACCGTGCCGGCGGCGGGGTCGACCTGGCGCGGGTGGCGATCGTGAACCGCGCCCTCGACGAACTGCTGGTCGGCGGCGGCGCCGGATGATCCGCCGGGCCGCCCCCGGGCCCAATCCCGGGTCCGACGGCCGGCCGCAACAGGGGGAATGATGCACGCATGATCGCCGAGGCCGTGGCCGCAGGGCCGGGCCGCCTGCCGCAAGGCATGGCGAGCCGCAGGGCGCAGCTGTCCTGGGGATTGTTCGACTGGGCCAACCAGCCGGTCTTCACCGTCATCACCACCTTCATCTTCGCCCCCTACTTCACCGGCGTGATGGCGGCCGATGCCACCGAAGGGCAGGCGCTCTGGGGCTATGTGCAGGCCTTTGCCGGCCTGGTCGTGGCCCTGGCCAGCCCGGTCCTTGGCGCCATGGCCGACCGCTCCGGCCCCCGCAAGCCCTACATCCTGGTCTTCCAGGCGCTGACGATCGTCGGCCTGGTGGCCCTGTGGTGGGCGGTGCCGGGCTCGCCGGGCGCGCTGTGGCTGACGATCGTGGCGCTGACCGTGCTGACCATCGGCGCGGAGCTTTCCATCGTCTTCAACAATGCGCTGCTGCCGACCCTGGTGCCGCCGGAGCGGCTGGGCCGGCTCAGCGGCCTGGGCTGGGGCCTGGGATATGTTGGCGGCCTGATCGCCCTGTTCGCGGTGCTGATCGTCAGCCGGCCGGAGATGGCGGGGATCTCGGTGCCGGAGGGCGAGGCGCTGTTCGGCCTCTCGCAGGCCAGCCACGCGGTGGAGCGGCTGACCGGGCCGGCTTCGGCACTGTGGCTGGTGCTGTTCGTGCTGCCGATGTTCCTGTTCACCCCCGACGTGCCGCGGGCCGGCCGCGGCGGCCTGCGGGCGGCGGCAGAGGGGCTGGGCCAGCTGCGCCGCACCCTGGAGAAGCTGCGCGGCTATCGCAACGAGGCGCTCTTCCTGGCGGCCTTCTTCATCTACAACAACGGCGTTTCGGCGGTGATCGCCTTCGGCGGCGTCTATTTCGCGGCGACCTTCGGCTGGGGCACCACGCAGCTCGGCATCTTCGGCATCATCGTCACGATCTTCGCCGCGATCGGCTGCTTCGCCGGCGGCTGGCTGGACGATCGCATCGGCTCCAAGGGCACCGTCGCCATCGCGCTGCTCGGCATGGCGGCGGCCACCGTCGGCATCCTGTCGCTGACCGCCACGGCGGTCCTGTTCTTCGTCGACACCCCGCCGGTGACCGCCGGCGGGCCGCTGTTCGGCAGCCTGCAGGAGCAGATCGGGCTGCTGTTCGCGATCCTGATCGGCATCTGCCTGGGGCCGGCGCAGTCCGCCAGCCGCAGCATGATCGGCCGCCTGGCGCCGCCGCAGATGTTCGGCGAGTTCTACGGCCTGTTCGCCCTGTCGGGGCGGGCGTCGGCGATCCTGGCGCCGCTGCTGATCGGCCTGGTGACCCAGATCAGCGACAGCCGCCGGCTGGGCATCGCCGTGGTCCTGGTCTTCCTGTTCGTCGGCATCGGCCTGCTGTTGGGCGTGCGCGAGCGGCGGGGGCCGGGTCCCGCCACCTGAGCCGTCCGGCCCGGCTGCCCGTCATGAAAGCGAAACACTGCCGCCAAGAGCCTGTCACGCTGCGGCGCTAGGGTCCGGATGCGCGATGCCGGCCGTGCTGCGCAGGGCCGCCGCGCACCCCAGAAAAGAACGGATCCCAGGAGGGCAGGAACCTGCCATGGCGAACGAGACGGAGCTGTCGCGAACAGAGGCCTTTCAGCGTTCCGACGACGTGCCCGGCAACCCGACGTCCAACCCGACGATCGGCGACGTGCTGGCGCTGCGGTTCGGTCGGCGCGACCTGCTGAAGGGCCTCCTGGGCACCACCGTGGTGGCCGGGCTGGCCAGCAGCCTGCCGCCGCTGGCCGGCGCGCTGGTGTCGCCGGCAAGCGCCGCCACCACGGCCGTGCCCGACTATGACTTCGAGGAGATCGCCCACGGCGTGGACGAGACCCATCATGTCGCCCCGGGGCATCAGGCGGAAATCCTGATCCGCTGGGGCGATCCGGTGCTGGCCGATGCACCGGCCTTCGACCCGCAGGCGCAGACGGCGGAGAGCCAGAAGCGGCAGTTCGGCTACAACAACGACTTCATCGGCTTCCAGCCGCTGCCGGCCGACGGCTCCGACCCGAACCGGGGCCTCTTGTTCGTGAACCACGAATACACGATCCCGGAACTGATGTTCCCCGGCATGGCCCGCGACAAGGACAATCCCTTCGCCGGCATGACGAAGGAGAAGGCCGAGGTCGAAATGGCCGCCCATGGCGCCTCCATCATCGAGATCCGCCGCGGGCCCGACGGCAGGTGGGCAGTGGTGCCGGACAGCAGGTACAACCGCCGCATCACCACCCTGGACACCGCGATGGACCTGACCGGTCCCTGCGCCGGAAACGCGGCGATGAAGACCTCAGCCGACCCGGCGGGAACCAGGGTGACCGGGATGGTCAACAATTGCGCCGGCGGCACCACGCCCTGGGGCACCTTCCTGACCGCGGAAGAGAATTTCCACGGCTATTTCATGGGCGAACCGGCGGCCGATGCCGATACCGCCACCCTGAAGCGCTACGGCATTCCGGGCGGCTGGTACAACTGGGGCCAGTACGATGCCCGCTTCGACATCGGCAGGGAGCCGAACGAGGCCAACCGTTTCGGCTGGCTGGTGGAGGTCGATCCCTACGACCCGCAGTCGGTGCCGAAGAAGCGGACCGCGCTGGGCCGTTTCAAGCACGAGGGCGCCAACGTCATCGTCAACGGCGACGGCCGGGTGGTCGGCCTGTCCGGCGATGACGAGCGGTTCGACTATGTCTACCGCTTCGTCACCGACGGCCGCTACGATCCCGCCGATCGCGCCGCCAACATGGACCTGCTGGATGCCGCCACCCTGTCGGTCGCGCGCTTCGAGCCGGACGGCCGCATTTCCTGGCTGCCGCTGGTGCATGGCCAGGGGCCTCTGACCGTGGCGAACGGGTTCGCGGACCAGGCCGACGTGCTGATCCGCGCGCGGCTGGCGGCCGATGCGCTGGGCGCGACGAAGATGGACCGGCCCGAGGATGTCGAGATCAATCCGGTCACGCAGAAGGCTTATGTCGCGCTGACCAACAACAGCAAGCGCACGGAGACCGATCCGGCCAATCCGCGGGCGAAGAACATCTGGGGCCAGATCCTGGAAATGATCCCGGCCGGCGGCGACTTCGCCGGCGACGACTGGCGCTGGGAGATGCTGGTCCTGGCCGGCAATCCGAAGGATCCCGCCACCGGCGCGCAGTATCATCCCGCCACCTCCGAGAACGGCTGGTTCGCCTGCCCGGACAACCTGGCGGTCGACCCGAAGGGCCGGCTGTGGGTTTCCACCGACCAGGGCGGCGGCTGGGCCAAGGCTTCCGGCACCGCGGACGGCGTCTGGGCGCTGCAGGCCGAAGGGCCGGAGCGTGGCAAGGGCAAGATGTTCTTCCGCGTGCCGGTCGGCGCGGAGATGTGCGGCCCCTGGTTCAGCACCGATGGCGGCACCCTGTTCGTGGCGGTGCAGCACCCGGCCGCCGACGGCGCGAAGGAGTATGCGCCGTTCGGCCGCTCCTCGACCTTCGAGGATCCCGCCACCCGCTGGCCCGACTTCGCCGAGGGCATGCCGCCGCGGCCGTCGGTGGTGATGATCCGCCGCGACGACGGCAAGCCGATCGGCGGCTGAGTCAGGCCCCGTCCAGTCAGTTCCCGTCCAGCCAGTCCACCGCCTCCGGCACCACATCGCCTGGGGCGGCGGGCAGCGCGGCCAGCAGATCCGTCATGCTGCGGCCGCGCACAGGGTGCCGGACATCGGCTGCGATGTCGGCTAGCGGCACCAGAACGAAGCGCCGTTCGTGCAGCTGCGGATGCGGCAGGGTCAGGCGCGGTGTGTCCATGATCCGCTCGCCATGCAGCAGCAGGTCCAGGTCCAGCACCCGCGGTCCCCAATGCTCCCGCCGCACCCGTCCAGCCTCCGCTTCCAGGGCCTGCAGGCGGGTCAGAAGCGCGTCGGGCGGCAATGTCGTGTCGATGGCGACGACGCTGTTCAGGAAGGCGGGCTGGTCCGGGCCGCCCACCGGCGCGGTGCGGTAGAGCGGCGCGACGGCCGCCAGGTCGATGGCCGGATCGGCGGCAAGCCGACGCACGGCGGCGGCCATTGCCGCGCGCGGATCGCCCAGGTTCGCACCCAGGGCGATGTAGGCCCGGACAGCGGGCTCGCCCATCACCGGCTGCGGCGGATCCGCACGAAGGCGCAGTCGGCAGCGGGGACCGCCTGCGGCTTCTCCACCTCCAGTTCCACCTCCTGCACGGTCGCGAAATGCGCCAGCAGGGCGGCCGCGGCGCGTTCGGCGAAACTCTCGATCAGGTGGAAGCGGCCGCTCTCCGCCAGGTCGGTCAGCAGGCCGACGACCTCGGCATAGTTCACCGCCGCCGACAGCCGGTCATCGGCAACGGCGGGGGCGAAGTCGCAGGTCATCGCGATGTTCAGGCGCAGCGGCTGGCGGCGCACCCGCTCCTCGTCGAAGGCGCCGATGACGCAGATGATTTCCAGGCCCTTCAGGCCCACGGTGCCGATCATCGCGCCCCTTTCCCTGTCGTCCTGTGGCGGCGCCTCAGTGGCGGAAGTGCCGCATGCCGGTAAAGACCATGGCGATCCCCGCCGCATCGGCGGCGTCGATCACTTCCTGGTCGCGCACCGAGCCGCCCGGCTGGATCACCGCGGTGACGCCGGCTTCCGCAACCACCTCCAAGCCATCGGCAAACGGGAAGAAGGCGTCCGAGGCGGCCACCGACCCCTGCGTCATCGGCGCGGCCAGGCCGGCGGCGGCTGCCGCATCCGCGGCCTTGCGCTGGGCGATCCGCGCCGCGTCCACCCGGCTCATCTGGCCGGCACCGATGCCGACGGTGGCGCCGCCCTTCGCATAGACGATGGTGTTCGACTTCACATGCTTGGCGACGCGGAAGGCGAACAACAGGTCCTCGATCTCGGCGGCCGTCGGCGCGCGCTTCGTCACCGCCTGCAGGCCGGCGGCCTCGATGCGGCCATTGTCCCTGGACTGCACCAGGAAGCCGCCCGCCAATGCCTTCCAGGTCAGGCCCGGGGCCAACGGGTCCGGCATGCCGCCGGTCAGCAGCAGGCGCAGGTTCTTCTTCCTCGCCAGGATCTCCTGCGCGGCGGCGTCGGCGTCGGGGGCGACGATCACCTCTGTGAAGATCGTGGCGATCTTTTCCGCCGTGGCCGCATCCAGGCTGCGGTTCAGCGCGACGATGCCGCCGAAGGCGGAGACGGGGTCGCAGGCGAGCGCGGCGTCCCAGGCCGCCGACAGGCTTTCCGCCTGGGCGACGCCGCAGGGATTGGCATGCTTGATAATGGCGATCGCCGGGCGGGAATCGAACTCGGCCACCAGTTCGAAGGCGGCGTCGGTGTCGTTCAGGTTGTTGTAGGACAGCGCCTTGCCCTGCAGCTGGCGGGCGCTGGCGACGCCGGGCCGCATCTCGGCGGTACGATAGAAAGCCGCCTCCTGGTGCGGGTTCTCGCCATAGCGCAGCACCTCCGTCCGGGTGCCGGAGAGGGTCATCCGCTCCGGGAACGGCACCTCCAGCACCTTCGCGAACCAGGTAGAGATCGCCGCATCGTAGGCGGCGGTCCGGGCATAGGCTTTCGCCGCCAGCGCCTGGCGCAGCGTGTCGGGCACGGCGCCGTCATTGGCGGTCATCGCCGCCATAACCGGCTCGTAGTCCTCGACATCCACCACCACGGCGACATCGGCATGGTTCTTCGCGGCCGACCGGATCATCGCCGGGCCGCCGATATCGATATTCTCGATCGTCTCCGCGAAATCAGCGCCGCGGGCGACCGTCGCCTCGAACGGGTAGAGATTCACCACCACCAGGTCGATCGGTGCGATGGCATGGGTCTCCATCGCCTCCCGATGGGCGGGCAGGTCGCGCCGGCCCAGGATGCCGCCATGCACCGTGGGATGCAGGGTCTTCACCCGACCGTCCATGATCTCCGGAAAGCCGGTCGCCTCGGACACCTCGCGCACCGCGATGCCGGCCTTGCGAAGCGCCGCGAAGGTGCCGCCGGTGGACAGGATCTCCACGCCGCGATCCGCCAGGAAGCGGCCGAACGCCTCCAGGCCGGTCTTGTCGGATACCGAGATCAGGGCGCGGCGGACGGTCATGGCGGGGGGCGCTCCGGCTGCTTCATGGCGGGGATGCTGGCGGGAAGCCGGGCTATAGCATGCGACGGCGCGGCGGAGAAAGCCGCCACATGCGGGCGGACTGGGCGGTGCCCGATGCCACCGGGGTCTGCAGGAAAGATTCAGGCAGACGGGATGCGGAACAGGCCCTATTCCCTATACCGGCCAAGGACAGGAAACGTGTGAACGGCATGCCCGATCTGGAAGCACTTGAATGCGATGCCGGGTTTCTCATCGACCCGGGCCGGGAGGAGGTCGACTGAGATGACGGCGGAACTGCGGAAGCGGCGACAGGAAGAACTGGAAACGGCGCTCGCCGAGGCGCGTGCTGCGCTGGACCGCAAGGACCTGGAGGCCGCCGTCGCCGCGTTCGAGAGGGCGCGCGCGGCGGGTGCCGCGCCGAAGCTGGTCGCCCGCGACCATGCGCTCGCCCTGTCGGAGCTCGGCCGCCATGCCGAGGCGGTGGATGCCTTCCGGGACTGGTTCGCAAAGCGGAAGAAGGACGGCGACACCCAGAATCTTATGGGCGTCCTGCTGAAGCGGGCGGGCCGCCTGCAAAAGGCGGTGGAGGTCTTCGAACGCGCCCGCCAGCTGCAGCCGAAGGGCCTCTCGCCGTGGCAGAACCTCGGCAATGTCCATGCACAGCTCGGCAATCATGAAGAGGCTGTGCGCTGCTATCGCGGCGCGCTGCGGCTGAGCCCGAAATCGCCGGACCTCTGGCGCCTCCTCGGGCGCAGCTGCCTGGCGGCCGGCAGGACCGAGGAGGCGATCGCAAGCTATCGCAAGGGTCTGGCGCTGGCGCCGGCCAACCAGACCCTCGCCGCCCTACTGCTGCAGGCGCTGCTGCAGACCCGGCAGTGGGACGAGGCGCGAAGCTTCATCGGCGGTCTGTGCGCGGCGCATCCCGACGACAGCGAGTTCGCCGTCCTGGCGGCCAGGCTGGCCTTCCGGACGGGCAATACCGATACCGCGGTGCGGCAGCTGGACGAGGTGCTGGCCCGGGAGCCCGGGAACCTGAGCGCGAACCTGCAGATCGCCACCATCTTCGCCGATTCAGACCGGCGCCGGGCAAACGAGGCGTTGGAGCGCGCGGTGGCCGCCCATCCGCAAAGCTTCGATGCGCTGGACCGCCTGATCGATTCCCTGGTCCGCAGCCGCTACGACAGCGAGACCGCGCATCTGGAGCGCGCCTACGTCCTTTCCCGCCGGCTGGTGGAGAGGTTCCCGTCGCGGATCCCGGACGCGGCCCGCAGCCTGCGCATGGTCTTCATGCGGGTGATGGACGAGGAGCGGATGGCGGCGACCGGCAGCTTTCACCGGCTGCTGCCGATCTGGCTGGGCGAAATGCGCCATACCGCGGCGCTGCACGAACTCGGACAGATCAGCGGCATGGACGACCGCCTCGCCCTGGTCGACTGGCACCGGGCCTGGGGCCGCCGGGTCGCGGCGGTTGTGCGACCGGTCACTCCCGTCGCCATGCCGGCGCTGGCAACGGGCAGGAAGCTGCGGATCGGCTTCATGTCCTCCGACCTGCGCAACCATCCGGTGACTTATTTCGCCCTGCCGTTGTTCGAAGGCTACGACCCCGAAAAGGTGGAGGTCTTCTGCTATTCCTTCAGCGAGAGGAGACCGGACAGCCTGCACCGGCAGATCGCCGGCAAGGTGACCGCCTTCCGGCATTGGCCGAAGATGGCCGATGCCGCAGTGGCGGAGGGCATCGCCGCCGACGGGCTGGACATCCTGTTCGAGCTGGGCGCTTCCACGGCGATGAACAAGCTGGAGGTGATGGCCTATCGCCCCGCCCGTCTGGGCGCCAGCTGGGTGGGTTATCCGCATTCCGCCGGGCTGGAGCAGATCGACTACATCCTGACCGACCCGTACATCACCCCGGAAGATCCCCGCCTGCTGATCGAGCGGCCGTTCGAGATGCCGGAGACCTGGGTCACCCTGTCGCGGATGTTCGGCGAGGTCGAGATCGCGGAGGACCTGCCGGAAGCGCGGAAGGGCCAGCTGACCTTCGGCACGGCGAACAACCCCTACAAGTACACGCCGTCATGCCTGGACGCCTGGGCGGCCGTGCTGCGCGCAGTTCCCGGTTCCCGCTTCCTGTTCCTGCGGCCGGAGGCCGCGGCCGCCAGCTTCGTCGCCAACAGCCGCGCCGCTTTTGCGCGCCGGGACGTGGATCCCGACCGGCTGGACTATATCGGCGTGCGCGGTGCCCATCTGAAGCACTACAACGAGATCGACATCGCCCTGGATACCTTGCCCCATACCGGCGGCACCACGACCTGCGAGACATTGTGGATGGGCGTGCCCGTGGTTTCCCTGGTCGGGCCGGGCTTCCCCGAGCGGCTGTCCTATTCGAACCTGTCGAATGCGGGACTCGGCGATCTCGCCGTCCGCACGGTCGACGACTATGTCGCACAGGCGGTCGGGCTGGCCGCGGACCGGACGCGGCGGCAGCAGCTGCGGCACGGCCTGAGGGCACAGATCCGCAGCCTGCCGCTGGGCCAGCCCGAGCGTTTCACGCGGCATTTCTACGACCTGGCCACCCGGGTCGCCGCCGAGTGACCGCAGCGGCCGGTGGGCGCCGGTCCTATTCCCCGGCCAGCCTTGTTCCTGCGGCAGCCGGATCGCAGTCGGGCCGCCGCGGCGCCTGCTCGGCACCGAGGACTGCGGGATCGCCGGCGAACTCGGGCACCAGCTGCCGCAGGATCTCCAGCATGCCGGCGGTGTCGCGTTCCGCCGCCGCTTCCCCCAGTGCATCGAGCAGCGGCCACAGGGTGGCGCGGTCGGGGCTGCGCGGCCCGCCCAGCAGGACGCCGTCCACCGCGGTCGGCCGGCCCTGCTCCTCAGGGTGCAGGATCTCCTCATGCAGCTTCTCGCCCGGGCGCAGGCCGGTATAGGCGATCTGCACGTCCTTGTCCGGCTGCCGGCCGGACAGGCGGATCATCTGCCGCGCCAGGTCGGCGATCCGCACCGGCTTGCCCATGTCCAGCACGAAGACGGAGCCGGAGCGGCTGGGCGCCAGGTCCGGCCGGGCGGCCGCCTGCAGGATCAGCTCCACCGCCTCCCGCACGGTCATGAAGAAGCGGGTGACGTCGGGATGGGTCACGGTCAGCGGCCCGCCGCGGGCCAGCTGACGCTGGAACAGTGGCACCACCGAGCCGGTGGAGCCCAGGACATTGCCGAAGCGCACGGCGACGAAGCGCGTGCCGTCGTCGGAGCCGCTCGCTGCGGCCCCGCCGCCAATGGTCTGGATCACCATCTCGGCGATCCGCTTGCTGGCGCCCATGACGTTGGTCGGGTTTACCGCCTTGTCGGTGGAGATCAGCACCATGGTGCCGGTGCCGTGCGCCAGGCAGGTCTCCGCCACCGTGCGCGTGCCGACGACATTGGTCAGAACCGCCTCGTTCGGGTTGGTCTCCACCAGCGGCACATGCTTGAACGCTGCGGCGTGGAAGACGATGTCCGGCCGCTCTGCCGCGAAGATCCGTTCCAGCCGGCGGCGGTCGCGGACATCGCCCAGCACCGCCCGGCGCGACAGGATCTCCGGCCGCTCCGCCAGCTCCAGGTCGATCTGGTAGAGGTTGTGCTCGCTGGCCTCGAACAGGACCAGCCGGCGTGGCCCCAGGGCCGCTATCTGGCGCACCAGCTCGCCGCCGATGGTGCCGCCGGCGCCGGTCACCAGGACGCAGCGGCCCTGCACCAGGCGCGCCAGCGGGGTCCGGTCGAGCACCCGCTGCGGCCGGCCCAGCAGGTCCTCCACGTCGATCGGCCGCAGCGGCGGCATGCCGTCGCCGCCGCTGCGCTGGAAGTCGGTGATCTCCGGCATCCGCGACAGCACCAGGCCCAGCTGGTCGGCGGTCTCCAGCAGCGCCTCGACCTTCGCGCCGTCCAGGTTGCGGGCGGCGATGATCAGCCGCTGCGGCCGGTTGCCGCTGCGGCCCAGGCGATCCACCAGCTCCGGGATCATCGACAGTTCGCCCAGCACCCGCACGCCGTGGATGTCGCGGCCGCGCCGTTTCGGATTGTCGTCGACCATGCCCACGACCCGGTAGCTGGCATGCTTCTGCCCGGACATGGCGCGGATGAAGGTCTCCGCCGGGGCGCCGGCGCCCACCAGCAGAACCGGCACCCGCGGGTCGGTGCGGCGTTCGAAGCTGCGCCGCAGGTTGCCGTCCTTCCAGGCCCGGTACAGCAGCCGCGGCCCCGCCAGCATCACGATCAGCAGCGGCCCGACGAAGACCAGGACGGAACGCGGGACATCGTCCAGCCGGGTGATCAGGAACAGGATGGGGATGAAGATCAGCACGGTCAGCGCCACCGCGCGGACGATCGCCACCAGATCGCGGAAGGAGGCGTAGTGCCAGATGCCGCGGTAGAGCCCGGTGGCGGTGAACACGACGGTCGCCACCAGGGTGAAGAGCAGGGTGCCTTCCCACAGGAAGAACAGGCCCTGCGGGGCGCCGGCCAGCCAGTAGCGGACCCAGATCGCCAGCTCCATGGCGGCGGCGGCCATGAAGATGTCGTGCATAACGACCACCGCGATGCGCGGGTTGAATGACAGCTGCGGCCGGCTCACGACTCGCTCCCGCCGCTGATCGCGGCACCGGGACGGCGTTCCTGGAAATGCCAGAAGGTTGCCGCCACCATCGCGGCGGCGCCGGCCAGCGCGGGCAGGCTCAGCGCGGGCCAGGCGACGGTCAGGCCGGCGAGCAGCACCAGGGCCAGGTTCAGCGGCACCAGCCGGGCGAGCACCCGGCCATGGCCGCCGAACTGCCGCGCCGCCTGCTGGTAGAAGTGCTGCCGGTGCGCCTGCCAGATGCGCTCGCCGCGCAGCAGCCGCAGGCCCAGGGTCAGCGAGGCATCGGCCAGGTGGTAGAGCGGCAGGATCAGGGCCGCGGCCCAATGGCCGTTGGCGGCCAGCAGCAGCAGCACCCAGCCGAGCAGGAAGCCCAGCGGCACGCTGCCGGCATCGCCCAGGAAGATGCGCGCCGGCGGCCGGTTCCACCACAGGAAGCCGCAGGCCGCGCCGGCCACCACGGCCAGGATCAGAAGCAGGCGCGGCCCTTCGGTGAGGAACGGCCCGGCCAGGATCACCGGGCCCAGCAGGGTGGCGCCCAGGGCGGCCATCAGAACGGCGCCGCCGGCGATGGTCACGGTCTCCACCGCAGTGATGCCGTCGATACCGTCCATGAAATTGTACAGGTTGACGAACCAGAGCCAGGCGAACCAGGCCAGGGCCAGATCGGCCCAGCCGGGCAGCAGGCCCTGGAAGATGCCGCCCGACGGCAGCGCCAGCAGGCCCGCGGCGCAGGCCAGTCCCTGCGCCAGCAGGCGCAGGCCCGCCGGCAGGCTGCCACGATCGTCGATCCAGGACAGCAGGGTCAGGGCCGCCATCAGCAGCAGGATCAGCGGCCCGTTCATCAGCAGCCCGTCCAGGTCGCGGGCATAGCCATGCCCGGTGGCCGCGATGGCGACGATGCCGCCGGCAAGGATGCTGGCGACCACTGCCAGGCCGCCGCCGCGCGGGGTCGGCACCGTGTGGCTGGAGCGGTCGTTCGGCAGGTCCAGGATCGCCCGCCGCAGCAGCCAGGCGCGCAGCGGCGCGATCGCGGCCGCCGTCAGCAGCGCGGCGCCAAGGGCCAGGATGACGAACAGGGTCCAGAACATCGCGCAGTCCTTAGCCCCGCGCCGGCCCATAGGCAAATGCCCCATGGGCAAGTGGATGGGTGGGGACCGATGGCGTGTCCGGCGTCACGGCAGCCGCCCGGCCGGCAGCACGGCGCGGTAGCAATCCATGCTTTCCGCCACGAACCGCTCGACGGAGAATTCCGCCATCGCGATCTCCCGGCCGCGGGCGGCCATCTGCCGGCGGCGCGCCGGGTCGTCGACCAGCGCGGCAAGGGCCTCCGCCAGCGCCGCGCCGTCACGGACCGGCACCAGCAGGCCATTCTCGCCATGGCGCACCACCTCGCGGCAGCCGGGCACGTCGGTCGTGACGATGGCACGGCCGCAGGCCGCCGCTTCGATCAGGGTGCGGGGCAGCCCCTCGCGGTAGGAAGGCAGGCAGACGATATGCGCCTCGTTCAGGGTCGCCTGCATGGCATCGGAATAGCCGCGCACCTCCACCAGCCCCTCCGCCTGCCAGGCGGCCACCTGCTCGGCGCCGACATCGGTCGGGTTCTGCGGATCGTGCCGGCCGACCAGGACGAAGCGGGCCGGGGACCCGCGGTCCTTCAGGATGCGGGCGGCGGCGATGAACTCGTTCAGCCCCTTGTCGCCGATCAGCCGTGCCGGGAACATCACCACCGGCGGCCCCTCCGGTTCCGGCGCGGGGCTGAACTCGGTCATGTCGACGCCGCAGCCGCGGATCATGACGATCCGCTCGGGCCGCGCCAGGCGGTGGCGCAGGAACAGGTCGCGGTCGTCGCCATTCTGGAAGATGACCCGGCCGTTGCCATGCCCGATGGCAAAGCGGAACAGCGCCTTCACCGCCTGCCGCTGCGCCCAGGCCACCGGCCCGCTGCGGATGAACAGATAGCCCAGCCCGGTGATCGCATGGACCACGGCGGGCACGCCCAGCAGCCGGGTGGCGATGCCGCCCCAGATCACCGGCTTCATCGAGACATGGTGCACCAGGTCCGGTTCAACCTGGCCGACGATGTAGGAGATGCTGGCCAGAAGCTTCAGTTCCGCCAGCGGGTTGCGGCCGCCGCGGGCCAGCGGGATCGGATGGAAGGTCAGCCCCGCCCGCTCGATCCGTTCGATGCCGCGCGGATCCGGCGGCGCGGCGACATGCACGTCGAAGCCTGCCTCGCGCATCGCCACGCCGACCGGCATGCGATGGGTGGTGAAGAACAGCGCCTCGTGGCTGAGATAGAGGATGCGCCCCCTGGGATTGGCCTGGCCGGCCTGCCGGTCGGTCATCCCGTCAGTTTCGCCAGCGCCCATTTGACGATGGTGGTGTCGCCGGCGGTGATGCCGTTCAGCACGATCTGCTGGCTGCGTCGGCGGATCCCGTCGGCACCCAGATAGACGCTTTCCTCCAGCGCCATGCCGCCGCCGGCGACCCGCATCCGCCAGCCCTTGCCGGAGGTCGTCTTCAGGATTGCCTGCGCACCGTCATGCAGCAGGGAGGCGCGGATCTCCGGATGCAGGTGGAAGCGGATCGTCAGCGGGCAATCCTCCGGCCGGCTGCCGTCGGCCCGCCGCAGCTTGCGCAGCATGTCCTCGCCCCGCAGGTCGTCGCCATCGGCATGCAGGTAGAGCCGCCGGCGATGGCGCAGACCGAAGCGCGCCTCATAGCCGGCATGCTCCCCCTCGATCCAGAAATTGCCGTCCTGGATCTGCCGGGTGACGGTGGGCGCCGGCGGCAGCGGCGCCGCCAGCCAGCCGGCCGGCAGGGCATCCTCCTCCGCCACCGTCAGGGTGGAATGAGCGGCGGTCCCGGCCAGGGCGCTGCGCCAGTGCGGATCGGCCGCGGTACCGCAATTCACGATGATCCGGTCGCGGCCATGGCTGAACTCCATCGCCAGCGGCGACAGGTGCGGCGCGTCGGTGGTGTCGGGCACCGGCCAGCCGACATCCATCAGCAGCACCGCCCGCTTCGCCTCGGCCCGCTCGTACTGGCCGTAGGGGGCGCTCTCCAGCGGCTTCGCCTTGCTGTCGGCCAGCTTCAGCGCGGCGTCGATGCGGCTGGCCCGCTCCTCTACCGCCCCGTGGAAGACCGCCAGCCCGCCATCGCCATGGCGCAGGGTGCGCAGCATCGGCGCCATCCGGTCCACCGCATTGGCCAGGGCTTCCGGCGCCTCCCAGTTGGCGTCCAGGCAGGTGCGGCGCAAGCCTGCCAGGATCGCCAGCAGCCGGTACTGGCGGGACGGGTTGCGGGACCGGTGCATGCCATCGGGCAGGATCTCGGCATTGAGGATCCGCGCCAGGCCGGCAAAGGCGGCTTCCCGGCGACGCTCCAGGTCCGGCAGGCAGAGCGCCGCCGTGCAAAGCGCGGTCCAGGCCAGCACGGGTTCCACGCCGGCCTGCCGCAGGCGCAGCGCGTCCGACAGGTGGCGGGCCTGGCGCGACAGCCCCTCCAGGAAGGCCTTGCGGAACGCGGCATCGCTGCCGCGCAGCAGCGGGTCGGCGAAGGTCAGCCAGTTCAGCAGTCGCACCGAAAGGATGTCGGTCCGCCAGCAGATCCGGTGCCAGCGCGGATGCCGGCTCAACCAGGCGCCGACCAGGCGGCGCGCACGCTCCGCCGCCTCCGCCTGGCGGTCGCCGGTGATGGCATGCAGGTCGCGCAGGAACTCAAAGCCATGCAGCCAGGCCGCCAGGCCGGGATCGGCGGGCTCCCGTCCCCAGGGATCCTCCTTCGGCAGGTCGCTTTCCAGCCCCTGCACCCGGATCACCCCGTCCAGCAGCGACAGGCCATGCTCGGCATCGCCGGGCAGGCGCGCCCGCGGGCGAAACACGAGGTCCTTCGGCGGCGAGTCGCTCAGGAAATAGTTGTACAGGCCGGTCTCGAAGATCTTCGGCGCCAGTCTGTCGCGCAGCCGCTGCCAGGGGCCGCGGCGCTGCGCCGCCACATTCTCCGGCAGCGCCGGCAGGCCGCCGCCCGGGCCGCGCGGCGGCGCCGTCACCACCAGGCTGCCGGCGCTGCGCTGCGCCTTCTGCCCGCTGCCTGACTTGCCCCGCCCTTCGCTGGGGGCGGCCGGCCGGTCCAGCGGGTCCGCGCGCATCATGCCGCCTCGCGCAGCCGGCGGATATTCTCCGCATAGGCGGATTCGCCGCCGGCGAAGCTGGCGGTGCCGGCAACCAGCACGTCGGCGCCGGCCGCGACGACCCGGCGCGCGGTCTCGACATTGATGCCGCCATCCACCTCCAGGTCGATCTGCCGGCCGGTCGCGTCGATCGCCGCCCGCAGCCGTGCGATCTTCTCCAGCTGGCTGGCGATGAAGCCCTGTCCGCCGAAGCCGGGATTGACGCTCATCACCAGGACCAGGTCGACCATGTCCAGGACGGCGATCGCCGCCTCGGCCGGGGTGCCGGGGTTGAGCGACACGCCGGCCTTCCTGCCCAGCGACCGGATCAGCTGCAGCGACCGGTGCAGGTGGGGACCCGCCTCGGCATGCACGGTGATGATGTCGGCGCCGGCCTCGGCAAAGGCCGGGATATAGGGATCGACCGGAGCAATCATCAGATGCACGTCGAAGGGCTTTGTGCTGTGCGGCCGCAGCGCGGAGACGACGATCGGCCCGATCGTCAGGTTCGGCACGAAATGGCCGTCCATCACGTCGACATGGATATAGTCGGCGCCGGCACGATCGATCGCCGTCACCTCCGCGCCCAGGCGGGCGAAATCGGCGGACAGGATGGAGGGCGCGATGCGAATCGGTCGGGTCATCGTCGGGTGGTATCAGCTTCCCATGGCAACGGCAATGGCTTCGGTTGTCGGGTCAAAAGACATGAAAATCAATGACTTTCGAGAATTTCCTGGCATACTGATTTCACTGATTGACGGAAGGCGGGGGGCCCGGCACCGTAGCGTCCATCCGATTCGGACCGGGCCGCCAAGGCTGCCAGAGGCCATTGTGCACCGGAACCGGACCCCTTCGTAGTCCGAACCGGCCGGAAGCGTGGATCCCAATCGCATGAACCGACGAGACTTCAACCGGACACTGTTCTCGCTGGCGGCGGGTGCCGCCCTGCTGGGGGCCGCCGGCCCGGCGCTGGCCGCGACCCCGCTGCCGCGCCCGCGGCCCTTCCACCTGCGGCAGGGCCTGCCGCGGGCGAAGGTGGTGCTGGACCCCGGCCATGGCGGGCGCGATCCGGGCGCGCTCGGCGTCACGGGGGTGCGGGAGAAGGACGTCACCCTCGACATCTGCCGTACGATCCGCGACCGCATCGGCCGCTCCGGCGGGCCGGAGATCCTGCTGACCCGCGACGGCGACGTCTTCCTGCCGCTGAACGACCGCATCGCCTTTGCCGAGGAGATGGATGCCGACCTGTTCATCTCGATCCATGCCGATGCCGCTCCGACCCCGGCCGCGCGCGGCCTGTCCGCCTATACCCTGTCGGAGCGCGCCTCCGATGGCCTGGCCGACGCCCTCGCCTCCACGGAAAACCGGGTCGACCGGCTGTACGGCGTCGATCTCAGCCATACCGACGCCGCGGTGGCGATGATCCTGCAGGATCTCGCCCATCGCTACAGCCACCATGCCTCCCGCACCGCCAAGCAGAAGCTGGTCTCCGGCCTCGTGGGCCAGATCGACCTGCTCTACAACCCGATGCGCTCCGCCAGCTTCGCGGTGCTGAAGTCGGCGCAGGTGCCGGCCGTCCTGCTGGAGACCGGCTTCCTGTCGAATCCCCAGGACGAGCGCCTGCTGGCGCAGACCGAAAGCCGGCGCCGGATCGCCGCCATCCTCGGCAACCGGATCGCCACGGTGGCGGGAGAACTGCGGATCCAGGCGGGCGCCTGAGCGCCCCGTTTAACGTCTCAGTCCGCCGTCCGCAGCAGGGCCAGGTAGAACCCGTCCAGGCCACCACGCTCCGGCCAGAGATCCGGTGCGGTCAGCAGTCCGTCGCCGCAGGCCGCCCCGGCGGGCAGGCCGAGTGCCGCCGGGGCCAGCGGCACCTGGCACAGGTCCGGATGGCGCGACAGCGCCGCGGCGATCCGCTGCGGCCCTTCCTCCGGCTGCAGGCTGCAGACGCAGTAGAGCAGCGGCGCGCCGGGCGACAGCCGCGCAATGGCGGCATCCAGAAGCCGGTCCTGCATCGCGGTGATTGCGGCGATGTCGCCGGCACGCCGCAGGTGCAGAATATCCGGATGCCGGCGCAGGGTGCCGGTCGCGGAACAGGGCGCGTCCAGCAGGACGCCGTCGAAACGGCGCGGATCCGGCCATGCCGCGGCGTCCGCCGCCGCGGTTTCCGCCGACAGTCCCAGGCGGGCCAGGTTCTCCGTCAGCCGGGCAAGCCGTGCGGGATCCTGGTCCAGCGCCGTCACCGACGCGCCCATGGCCGCCAGCTGCGCCGTTTTGCCGCCGGGCGCTGCGCACATGTCCAGCAGCTGCAGCCCCTCCAGGCCGCCGCCGTCGCGCAGGGTGGTCGCCAGGGCCCGTGCCGGCAGCGCGGCCGCCGCATCCTGCACCCACCAGGCGCCGTCGCGGAAACCCGGCAGGCCCTCGATGCGGCCGCCGGCCGCCCGGCGCAGGCTGTTGCCGGACAGGCGCTCCGCTTCCAGGCGCTCCGCCCAGCCACCGGCATCTGACCGTACGGTGATGTCGAGGGGGGCTTCCGCCAGGCTGGCCGTAGCTATCGCCGCGGCGCGATCCGCGCCATAGGCGGCCAGCCAGCTGTCGCGGAGCCAGTCCGGCAGCGCCGCCAGCGGCCGCTCCGCGGCCAGGATCGCGGCCTTTTCGCCGGCGATCCGTCGCAGCACGGCATTGACCAGGCCACGAAAGGGGGAGTGCGGCGGCAGCATCGCGACACTGGAATGCACGGCGGCATGATCGGGAACGTCCAGGTACAGGATCTGTGCCGCGCCCAGGCGCAGCGCGGCGATGGCCGGGCTGGAGGCCTTGCCCGGGCGCAGCGGCCGGGCAAGGCGGTCTGCGACCGTGGCATCGATCGGCCGCAGGTGGCGCAGCACCGCCATGCACAACGCCCGCACGAAGGCGCGGTCGCGATCGTCGCGCGCGGCAAGGCGGCCGTCGCCGCTGCAGGCTGCGGCAAAGGCACGATCGAAGCTGCGCCCTTCCTCCAGCACCTCGGTCAGAAGCCCTGCAGCGGCCTGGCGTGCGGCATCCCCGAGCGCATCGGGATCGCGGCCTGCGGTCCGCTCCGGCGCGCTCCGGGGGCCGTTTCTCGGCCCGCGCGGCTTCCGCGCCCCCGCAGCCCCGGACGGGGCGCGCCGCTGCGTCGCCCCGGAGGCGCCGCGATCGGGCCTGCCGCGACCGGTCACGACCAGGGCCCGGGCCGGCGGCGTCCCGCCTGCGGGACGGCACCACCGGAGCGGGTCGGTTCCGGTGCCGGCCGGCCGGCCGTGCGGCGGGCCGCGGGGGCGGACCGGCCAGCTGCCGGCATGCCGCCCATGCTCGAGGCGAGTTCCTGCAGGCGGGCGATCCGGTTGGCGGTGCTGGGATGGGTGGCGAACAGGTTGTCGGCGCCGCGCCCGCTCAGCGGGTTGATGATGAACAGCTGGGCGGAGGCCGGGTTCTCCTCCGCCGTCTGGTTGACCGGGCCGCCGCGCGCGATGCGCTCGATCTTGCCCAGCGCGCTGGCCAACGCCATCGGCTGGCCGGAAATCTCCGCGCCGCCGCGGTCGGCGCCATATTCCCGGGTCCGGCTGATCGCCATCTGCACCAGGGCCGCCGCCAGGGGCGCCAGGATCATCAGCGCGATGGAGCCGACGATGCCCAGCGGGTTGTTGCGGCTGCCGCCGAAGAACAGCGCGAAATTGGCCAGCATGGAGATCGCGCCGGCCAGGGTCGCCGTGATCGTCATGATCAGGGTGTCGCGGTTCTTCACATGTGCCAGTTCGTGCGCCATCACGCCGGCGATCTCGTCCCGGCTGAGGCTGTTCAGCAGGCCGGTGGTCGCCGCCACCGCCGCGTTCTGCGGATTGCGGCCGGTGGCGAAGGCGTTGGGCTGTGGCGTGTCGATGACATAGACCTTCGGCATCGGCAGCCCGGCATTGCCGGCCAGCCGTTCCACGATGGCATAGAATTCCGGCGCCGTGCGGGCATCGACCTGGCGCGCGCGGTACATGCGCAGCACCATCTTGTCGCTGTTCCAGTAGGCGAACAGGTTCATCGCCGCCGCCACCGCCAGCGCGATCAGCATGCCGGCCTCGCCGCCGATCAGGTAGCCGATACCCATGAACAGCGCGGTCATGGCCGCGAGCAGGATGCCGGTACGGAACATGTTCATTGCGGTTCACTTCCCAGTGTCAGGCGTCCCCCGGCCAGAGGCTTCCGGCAGGGCTGCCGGTCCGGTTGGGCGCCGCCGGGGGACCGGCCTATATGTAGGGACAGGACGCTGCCAAGGCGAGATGCATTCCGGCCCCCGCATGGTGACCGGAACGGAGAGGAGGAGCGATGAGCGAGGACGCGAAGCGACCGGCAGCCGGTGGCACCGATGCCGGCGTCGAGAGCCCCGCGGCTGCCGCGGGCGCGAAGAAGCCGAAGCCGGCCCATGTCCTGGAACAGGCGCCGGGGGAGATCGGCGGGCCCGACGGGCCGGAACCGACGCGCTACGGCGACTGGTCGTTCAAGGGCATCGCCAGCGATTTCTGAGGCCCTGCGGGCAACCGGCCCGGCCGCCTGAGGCAGCCGGGCGTCAAGTGCAGGTCGCGCGAATTGTTCGCCTTCAGCGACCGAGGGGGTCCGCCGCTGCCGCTCCCGGCCCGTCGGTCTTTGCGCTCCGGCGCTAGCGGTTCATCCGGTTGTCGACCAGGGAGTCGACCACGCCGGGATCGGCCAGGGTGGTGGTGTCGCCCAGGTTCGAGGGGTCATTCTCCGCGATCTTGCGCAGGATGCGACGCATGATCTTGCCGGAGCGGGTCTTCGGCAGGCCCGGCGCCCATTGCAGCAGGTCGGGCGCCGCGATCGGGCTCAGCTCGCTGCGGACATGCTTCACCAGGTCCTTGCGCAGCTCCTCGCTGGGTTCCGCGCCTTCCACCAGGGTGACATAGGCGTAGATGCCCTGCCCCTTGATGTCGTGCGGATAGCCGACCACCGCGGCCTCCGCGACCTTGGCATGGGCGACCAGCGCGCTCTCGATCTCCGCCGTGCCCAGGCGATGGCCGGACACGTTCAGGACATCGTCGACCCGGCCGGTGATCCAGTAATAGCCGTCCTCGTCCCGGCGGCAGCCGTCGCCGGTGAAATAGCGGCCGGGGAAGGTCGAGAAATAGGTCTCCACGAACCGCGCATGATCGCCATAGACGGTCCGCATCTGCCCGGGCCAGGACTGCGCGATGCACAGGTTGCCGCTGGTGGCGCCCTCCAGCACCTTGCCCTCGCCGTCGACGATCACCGGCTCCACGCCGAAGAAGGGCAGGGTGGCGGAGCCCGGCTTCTGGTCGATCGCGCCGGGTAGCGGGGTGATCAGGATGCCGCCGGTCTCGGTCTGCCACCAGGTGTCGACCACCGGGCAGCGGCTGTCGCCGACCACGTCGTGATACCAGCGCCACGCCTCCGGGTTGATCGGTTCGCCCACCGAGCCGAGCAGCCGCAGGGTCGACCGGCTGGCCTTCTTCACCGGGCCTTCGCCCTCGCGCATCAGGGCGCGGATGGCGGTCGGCGCGGTGTAGAAGATCGTCACCTTGTGCTTGTCGCAGACCTGCCAGAAGCGCGAGCTGTCCGGATAGTTCGGCACCCCTTCGAACATCAGGGTGGTCGCGCCGTTCGCCAGCGGGCCGTAGACGATATAGCTGTGGCCCGTCACCCAGCCGACATCGGCGGTGCACCAGTGGATGTCGCCGTCGTGATAGTCGAAGACATACTGGTGCGTCATGCCGGCATAGAGCAGGTAGCCGCCGGAAGTGTGCAGCACGCCCTTCGGCTTGCCGGTCGAGCCGGAGGTATAGAGGATGAACAGCGGGTCCTCGGCGTTCATCTCCTCCGGCGGGCAGTCGGCGGAGACGGCCTTCATCGCCTCGTGCAGCCAGACGTCGCGGCCCTCGGCCCAGCCGATATCGGCGCCGGTGCGGTGGACGACGACCACCTTCTTCACCTCGGGACAGCTTTCCAGCGCCTTGTCCACATTGCCCTTCAGCGGGATCTTGCGGCCACCCCGGACCCCTTCGTCGGAGGTGATGACGAATTCAGACTGGCAGTCCTGGATCCGGTCGGCGATGGAATGGGGGGAGAAGCCGGCGAAGATCACCGAATGGACCGCGCCGATGCGGGCGCAGGCCAGCATCGCATAGGCCGCCTCCGGGATCATCGGCAGGTAGATCGTCACCCGGTCGCCCTTCTTCACGCCCTGTGCCTTCAGCACGTTGGCGAAGCGGCAGACCTGCTCGTGCAGCTCGGCATAGCTGATGTTGCGCGACTGGTCGGGCTCGTCGCCCTCCCAGATGATGGCGGTCTGGTCCGCGCGCTCCGGCAGGTGCCGGTCGACGCAATTGGCGCAGACGTTCAGGCTGCCGTCGTAGAACCAGCGGATATGCAGGTCCTTGGCGTCATAGGAGACGTCGCGCACCTTGCTGTAGGGCGCAATCCAGTCCAGGCGCTTGCCCTGCTCCGCCCAGAAGGCCTCCGGATCGGCGATCGAGGCCTGGTACATCTCCCGGTATTTGGCGGCATCCACCCAGGCGCGCTTTGCCCAGTCCGCGCTGACGGGGAACCTGTCCTCGGCCATCTTCTTCCTCCCATTGGCAATTGCGCCGGCTGTTCCGCGCCCGGCCGGCGGATCATAACGGAGGCCGCCCTTGCCCGGCGAGTCCGCAGGCCGTCCCTGCGTCCTTCGGGCAATCGACCTCGGCGGCGCGGCCCCCTATCATGCCCGCCCCGTACCCGACCGAGGAGGTTGTGCCATGAAGGGCAAACCGGAAGTGCTGGAGCAGCTGAACAAGATCCTGTTCAACGAGCTCACGGCGATCAATCAGTACTTCCTGCATGCCAGGATGCTGCGCAACTGGGGCCTGCATGCCCTCGCCAAGATCGAGTACGAGGAATCGATCGACGAGATGAAGCATGCCGACAAGCTGGTGGAGCGGATCCTGTTCCTGGAAGGGCTGCCGAACCTGCAGGACCTGGGCAAGCTGCTGATCGGCGAGAATGTCGAGGAGCTGCTCGACAACGACCTCGCCCTCGAGATGAAGGCGATGCCGGACCTGCGGGCGGCGATTGCAGTCTGCGAGACGGCGCAGGACTATATCAGCCGCGAGATCCTGGAGGACATCCTGGAATCCGAGGAAGAGCATGTGGACTTCCTGGAGACCCAGAAGGACCTGATCGGCAAGCTGGGCCTGCAGAACTACATGCAGTCGGCGATGGGGGAGCTGGAGGATTCCGGCAGCTAGAGCGTCCCATCTTTGGTGGAAACCTTGTCGTTCTCGGGCTTGACCCGAGAACCCGTTCCGCAATCCGATCAGCAGCCGGGAAGCTTGCGGAATGGATCCCGGCTCAGGGCCGGGATGACGATTGTAGATTTGGCACAGCTTCCACCTCTTCTGGGCACGATCTAGGCACCGGAACGAGGGGCCGTCGGAATGCTGCCGGCCGTGCTAGTCCGAATGCCCGCCCGCCGATAGGGCGAGCGGTACGATCTTGGTCGGTGTCGGCACACTGCCGCCCTGGTGATCCCGGGCGGCGGTGACAGGATTTCTCTGTCCACCTTCGTGCGGGGCCGAGGCTGCCGTCCGGAGCCCGCCCCGGAGGCCGCCGAGGCTGGCACTCACCCGCAGAAGGGTCAGGCTACGCCAGAGCAGCACGGCGGGCGTCCGCGACCGGCATCGGCTGGACGGAAGCGACGGCGGTCCGGCTGTCGCTGGCGGCAGCCTCTGCGGACCGCTCCCGGTCCATCGGGCAGAGCATCTGGCCGGCATAGTCGAGGCATCTGCCGCAGCGCGGCGGACCCTGCAGGGCGGAATAGACGGTGACCGGGCAGGTGGAGCCGATTTCCTCGGCCTTTGCCCGGATGTCGCGATCATTGTGGCCGTTGCAGAGGCAAACAATCATGGGCCGCCCTCGCGGTCGGTACGCACTCGATACGCTGCCCATCTTGTCGTGCCGAACTGAAAATGCAAGTGATTGTCATTGATTCGGCGTGAGAATCGCTCGCGACCGTGTGACGACGGTATCGGGATGCCTTGAAGCCGCCTCCGGCGGCGGCCGCTCAGCCCTTCGGCACCCCGCCCATGGCGCAGACCTGCGTCCATTCCTCTGCCGTCACGGGCTGCACGGAAAGGCGGGAATTCTTCACCAGGACCATTTCAGACAGCCCGGGCTCAGCCTTGATCTGCGCCAGGGTGACCGGGGTCTTCATCGGCCGCACGGCGGTCACGTCCACCATGCCGAACTTGCCGCTGTCATCGGCGGGGTCGGGATAGAAGGTGCGGCTCACCTTCACGATGCCGACCACCTGCTTCTCCGACACCGAGTGATAGAAGAAGCAGCGATCGCCCTTCTTCATCGCCCGCATGTTGTTGGCCGCCTGGTGATTGCGCACCCCGTCCCAGTGGGTGCTGCCAGCCTTCACCTGGTCGTCCCAGGACCAGGTCCCCGGCTCCGTCTTCACCAGCCAGTACTGCATGCGTCGTCCCCTCTCCGAATCAGCTGCCCTGCCGGCACGTCACGTGGCCGGGTCCTCCGCCCGGAACGGCCGGGCCAGCAATGCTGCCATCGCCGATTCCAGGTCGGCACCCTGGTGCAGCACGGCATGCACCGCCGCGGCCACCGGCAGGTCCAGGCTGCGCGACTGCGCGATGGCATGGACCGCCCGCGCCGTGTGCACACCTTCGACCACGCGTGCACCCCCGGCAAGCGCCGTGTCCAGGGTCGCCCCGCGGCCGATCGCGACGCCCAGCCTGGTATTGCGCGAGGTTTCGCTCAGGCAGGTCAGCAGCGCATCGCCGATGCCGCTCAGGCCCATGCAGGTCTCCGCCCTGCCGCCCAGGGCAACGGTGAGCCGCGCCATCTCCGCGATACCGCGGGTCAGCAGGGCGGCCCGCGCATTCTCCCCCAGCGCGCGCCCGATCACCGCGCCGCAGGCGATCGCCAGGACGTTCTTGTAGGCGCCGCCCACCTGCACGCCGATCGGGTCGTCGCTGCGATAGGGGCGGAACCAGGGGCGGCCGAAGGTGGCGACCAGCGCCTCGCCCAGGTGCCGCTCCGCCGCCCCGACCGACGCCGCCGCGGGCAGGCGGCGGGCGACCTCGCCGGCGAAGTTGGGGCCGGAAAGCACCGCTGCCGGATGCCCGGGCAGTTCCTCCGCCACCACGTCGGTCAGCAGCATGCCGGTGGCGATCTCCAGTCCCTTGGCGCAGAGCAGCACCGGGACGGCCGCCGATCCGCGCGCCGCCAGCAGCGGCCGCAGCCGGCGCAGCAGCTCGCGCAGGGCCTGGGCCGGCACGGCGGCCACCAGGAGGTCGGCGTCCGCCAGTGCCCTGTCCAGGTCGGCGGTCGCAGCGATGCGTGGCGACAGGGGGATGTCCGGCAGCGCGGCCGGATGGAGATGGCGGTCGCCGATCGCGGCGGCCACAGCCGGATCGCGCGCCCAGAGGGTGACGTTTGGGGGGGTGACGTTTAGGGGGGTGACGTCGGGGGCATCCGCGTCGGCACCGGTATCGGCCAGGATCTGTGCCAGCGCCGTGCCCCAGGCGCCGCCGCCCAGCACCGTCACCCGCGCAAAATGCGGGATCCTGCCTGCGGAACCGCCGGCCATGCCTCAGATCGCCATGTTGAAGGCGATGGAGATCCGGGTGCCGCTGCCGCGATAGGGCCGCACGGAATGGTTCAGCCAGGACGGGAACAGGAACATCTCGCCGGCGCGCGGCCGGAACAGCATCGCCGCCCCCGCCGCGCCGCCGTCGGGCATGTCGAAGACCAGGCCGGGGGCGTACATGGCGGGCGCCAGCCCGCGCGGGTCCTGGATCTCGAACTCGCCGCCCAGGGCGGGATCGTCGCCGGCGCCGGCATCGTCGACATAGTAGCAGGCGGACCAGAAATTGCCGGGATGGGCATGGCCGTCGTTCCACTGCCCCGCCCGGTTGATATTGGCCCAGGCATGCACCCGCCAGGCGGGCTTGGGCGAGCGGCCGTCGCGCGCCGCCGTCAGCCGGCTCGCCAGGGCCTTGCCGGCCTCGATCACCTGGGCGCCCTCCGCGCCGCTCCAGTCCAGGAAATCGTCCTCCGACTGCCAGCCGCCGACATTGGAGATCACGTTGCCGGACGCCTGCTTCTCCCGCTCCAGGATCCGCGGACGCAGCGCCGCGTTCAGCGCCTCTGCCGCCGCCAGGCGGCAGACGGCGAACGGCGTCGCGAAGGTCGCCTTCACGTCGACCCGGGTGAAGGGCTGCGCCGCCACGGTCAGACGCTCATGTTGAAGGCGATGGAGATCCGCATGCCCTTGCCGCGATAGGGGCGCACCGCATGGCTCAGCCAGGCCGGGAAGATCAGCATGTTGCCGGCCCGCGGCGAGATCAGCTCGCTGGCGCCGACCGACTGCATCCCCGGCAGGGTGAAGGCCAGGTTGGGGGCGTACATCGCCGGGCCGATGCCGCGCGGGTCCTGCAGCTCGAACTCGCCGCCCAGGCTGGGATCCTCGCCGATGCCGCCATCTTCGACATAATAGGCGCCCGACCAGTAGGCGCCCGGATGGGTGTGGAACTCGTTGGCATGGCCGGTGCGGTTGATGTTCGCCCAGGCGTTCATCTTCCACTCCACCTTCACCGGCTGGCCCATGCGGTTGCCGGTCAGCCGGTCGGCTGCCGCCCGTGCCGCCTGCAGCAGCACCTGTGCCGGCGGCCCGCCCCAGTCGGCCAGTTCCCAGTCGGACTGCCAGCCGCCCAGGTTGGAATGCTCGGTGCCGCCGCTGTCCTGCGCCTCGCGCTCCAGCACGATGCGCTTCAGGTCGGCGTTCAGCCGCTCCGCATTGGCCAGGCTGACCAGTGCGACCGGGGTCGGGAAATAGGCCCGCGGCTGGAATTCCTTGATCGTGATCGGCTGAGCCATGGTCTCGCTTCGCATCCAGATGGTCGTCGGTCGGAGGGTGTCCGGTTCGGGCGCGCGCGGCGCCAGATCATGCAGAGGCGGCGGAACGGCGGCAAGCCGTCATGCCTTCACCCCGGCGAAGGGCAGCGGCGCCGCCCCGGGATCCAGCGGCCAGCGCGGCCGCGGCGCCACGTCCAGCGGATCGGTGAGGCCGCGCCGCAGCCGCTCGATACCGGCAAGCGCCACCATCACGCCGTTATCGGTGCACAGCCGCAGCGGCGGCACCACAAGCCGCCAGTCGCGACCGGCGGCCAGGCTGGCCAGGGCCTGTCGCAGCGCCTGGTTCGCCGCCACCCCGCCGGCGACGACCAGCGCCCTGCCGCGCCCTGCAGTCCGTTCTTCGTGCAGGGACATGGCATGGCCGACCCGGTCCACCATCACCTCCGTGACGGCGGCCTGGAAGCTGGCGCAGATGTCCGCCACCGGCAGGGGCGGCTCCGCCGCGGCCACGGCCAGCCGTACCGCGTTCTTCAGGCCGGAGAAGGAGAAGTCGCAGCCCGCGCGGCCCTTCAGCGGCCGTGGCAGGGGGATCGCGCCAGGATCGCCCGCCGCGGCGGCCCGCTCCACCGCCGGCCCGCCGGGATAGCCCAGGCCCAGCATCTTGGCGACCTTGTCGAAAGCCTCGCCAACCGCATCATCGATGGTGGAGCCCAGACGGGTGAACCGGCCGACATCGTGCACGGTGAGGAGCTGGCAATGGCCGCCGGACACCAGCAGCAGCAGGTAGGGGAAGTCCAGTTCCGCCTCCAGGCGCGGGCTCAGGGCATGCGCCTCCAGGTGGTTCACGGCAACCAGCGGGCGCTCGGCGGCCAGCGCGATCGCCTTCGCCGTGGTCAGCCCCACCAGCAGCCCGCCGATCAGCCCCGGCCCGGCCGTCGCGGCGACGGCATCCACGTCGCCATAGTCCAGCCCGGCCTCGGCCATCACCTCCGCCACCAGCCGGTCCAGATGGGCGACATGGGCGCGCGCGGCAATTTCCGGCACCACCCCGGCATAGGGCGCATGTTCGGCGATCTGGCTGTAGACCCGCTCGGCCAGGACATGCGGGCGACCGCCATCCTCCGCCGCCACCAGGGCGGCGGCGGTTTCGTCGCAGCTCGTTTCCAGTCCAAGCACGATCATCGCGGTCCCGTTTCTGCTGCCGGCCCGGCCGCCCCGGCCGGGGTCCGCCGCATGGCGTCTTGCGCCCGGCGGCGGAGCTTTGCAAGGTGCCGTGCTGCCGCGGGCGGCCCTTCCCGATCCGCCGGCGATCCCCGACACCCCTGTCCCGGAGCATCATGTCCCCGTCCGAAAGATCCCGGCCTGCCCCCGCCCTGCGCATCGGGACGCGTGGCTCGCCGCTCGCCCTGGCCCAGGCGCGGGAGGTCGCGGCGCGACTGCTCGCCGCACATCCTGCGCTGGCCGAGCGGCCGCCCGAGGTGGTGGCGATACGCACCACCGGCGACCGGATCACCGACCGCCCCCTGGCGGAGGTCGGCGGCAAAGGCCTGTTCACCAAGGAGATCGAGGAGGCGCTGCTCGACGGCCGGGTCGACATGGCGGTGCATTCCATGAAGGACATGCCGACGGTGCTGCCCGACGGGCTGGTGATCGACTGCCTGCTGCCGCGCGAGGATCCGCGCGACGCCCTGATCCTGCCGCCGCCGGCAGGTCCGGGCGGCGGCGTCGTCCTGGACGGGGTGCCGCAGGGGGCGGTGGTCGGCACCTCCTCCCTGCGGCGCCGGGCGCTGCTGCTGCACCGGCGGCCGGACCTGAAGGTGGTCGACTTCCGCGGCAATGTGGACACCCGCCTGGCGAAGCTGCGCGACGGCGTCGCGCAGGCGACCTTCCTGGCGATGGCGGGGCTGAACCGCCTGCAGCGCCACGGCATCGGCGAGCAGCCGCTGCCGCCGGAGGAGATGCTGCCGGCGGTCGCCCAGGGTGCCATCGGCATCGAGCGCCGGCAGGACGACGATGCGGTGGCGGCCCTGCTGGCGCCGCTGTCCGACCCGCACTGCGCGCTCTGCGTCGCCGTGGAACGCGCCTTCCTGGCGGAGCTGGACGGGTCCTGCCGGACGCCGATCGCCGGCCATGCCGAACTGATCGGGGAACCGGCCGGCGCCGGAGGCGTTAGCGAAGCGGGGGCCAAGGACGGGTCGGCCTTCCGGATCCGCTTCCGCGGCGGCATCGCCAGCCCCGACGGCGCGCAGGCATTCTTCGCCGAGGAGAGCGCTGCCGCTGCCGACGCGGCGGCGATGGCGGTGGCGATGGCGCGGCGGCTGCTGGCGCAGGCCGGTCCCGGCTTTCTGGCCGGCTGAACGGAGGGGCGGGTGCGCATCCTGGTGACCCGACCGCAGCCCGATGCGGATGCGTTCGCCGCGCTGCTGGCCGCGCGGGGCGTCACGCCGGTGGTCGAACCGCTGCTGACGGTGCGGATCGTCGCGGACGGCCCGCCCGACGGGAGCGGTGCGCAGGCCGTCCTGCTGACCTCCGCCAACGGGGCGCGGGCGCTGGCCCGGGCCTGCGGCGGCGCGCTGACGGCAGGGCTGGCGGCTCTGCCCGCCTGGGCGGTCGGGGCGGCGACGGCAGCGGCGGCCCGGGATGCCGGTTTCGCCGCGGTGCACGACGCCGATGGCGATGCCGCGGCTTTGGCGGCGGCCATCCGGCGCGCTTTGGCGCCGGCCGATGGCCCGCTGCTGCATGTGCGGGCGCATCACGTTGCCGGCGACCTGTCCGGGGCCCTGGCCGCTTCGGGCTTCGAGGTACGGCCTGCCGTGCTGTACCGCACGGAGGGGGCGACAGCCCTTTCGCCCCGGTTGCAGGCCGACCTGCGAGCCGGCACGCTGGACGGCGTGACATTATTCTCGCCGCGCACCGCCAGGGCATTTGCTAGTCTCCTGGTGGCGGCCGGGCTGGCAGACCGGGCGCGCGACCTGACCGCCTTCTGCCTCAGCGCGGCAGTGGCGGACGCCGCGGGGGAGCTTCCCTGGCGGGACAGAAGAACAGCTGCGGTGCCGCGATCGGAGGCGCTGCTGGATCTTGTCGCCGGTCAGGCGGCGCCGGGCGAACGCCTGCAGGGGGTGGAGCAGTGAGCGACGGCAAGCAAAGCAAGCCGGAAGACAAGAAGCCGGGCAGGATTATCGACGCCGAGATCGAGCCGGTCTCGCCGGAGGATGCTGCCAAGCCGGGACGGCCCGACGATCCGCCACGGGTCGACCTGCGGGATTCGTCAGGCCAGGCCGACAGGAAGACGGCGGAGTCCGGGCCGGCAGGCACCAGGCCGGCGGCCGATCCCAAGGCGCCCGAAAGTAAGCAAGGCGAAAGCAAGCCGGGCGAAAGCAAGCCGGGCGACCAG